>PBNR01000011.1 GCA_002723195.1 Gammaproteobacteria bacterium
CCAATTCACTGATAATGCAAGCATTGCATAATTTACCTTTAGCTCCTTAGCCAACGCGGCTTCTGGCATACCCGTCATACCAACGACATCGCAGCCATCCTTCTGCATTCGCTTAATTTCAGCCGCAGTTTCCAATCGCGGTCCCTGCGTGGCACCGTAAATGCCATGCCCTAATAAATATCTAGTACTCTCTGAGAGAGAATTACTCTGCTCAAACGCAGATCTAATCTTTTCACGCAATTCATTCGAAAACGGCTGTGTAAAATCTATATGCGTCACGAATTCCAATCCTTCTTCAAAAAAAGTAGCAGCTCGTCCATAAGTGTAGTCAATGACCTGATCTGGGAGTACAAATTTTCCTGGACCCGATTCAGGGTGAATCCCGCCTACCGCATTGATTGCGATTATATTGCTCACACCAATCATTTGTAGCGCCCACATATTGGCACGGTAGTTAATTTTATGGGGCGGGATAGTATGCTCTTTTCCGTGCCTTGGCAAAAATGCAAAGGTTTGATTTTCGAACTGATATAGCTCTACGACCACTCGCTTGTCTGAAAAAGGCGTGTTCACTCTCTTACAACCCGCCGATTTAAAAACTTCGATCTGGGAAAGCCCTGTCCCGCCGATAATTGCAAGCATTTTTATTCCAAATTTTATGTATTTATGTGAAAGAGACGCCAGCACATTAAACTAGCTAAATTGCATCCGCAACTGTTACAAATAATCTATTCTGTAATAAGCGCCTCCATCCCAAAAGATCTGCGAACTTTAAGGCTCTAAGATAGACTGCTGACTTCAATTAACATTCATTGCTGCGACATATGCTACGCAAATAGTAATTGCAATTTTAATTACTGTAATAAATTAATTACTATAGACGTAATCAAAGCTAATAAAATGCTTAAGACGGCGGTGATCCAAAATGAAATATGTCTCACTAGATGCTCAATTTTCCTCCTGTCGAAACTACCGATATAGTCTACGACGGACTTGGTTAAGCGGTAGAGGTCGTGTTCTATTTATAGGCCTAAATCCGTCTACGGCCGATCACCAGAAAGATGATCCAACTATTCGCAAATGCGTGAGCTATGCCAAAAGCTGGGGGTTCAATTCCATGGAGATGGTAAACCTTTTCGCTTTTAGGGCAACTTATCCTGCAGATTTAAAAGCAGCTGCCGAACCTATTGGACACTTAAATGATAAATGGATAAAAACAGCGCAGGAAAGGAATGATAAAATTATAGCCTGCTGGGGTTGCTTAACAAAATTCAGAGAGAGAGCTGCCGATGTTCTGAGATATCTGACAGATCCCTATTGTTTGAAGCTCAATCAAAACTTAGATCCTGCACACCCACTGTATCTGAAAGCCAACTTGAAACCATTGCCACTCATTATCCCAACAGATGAAAAAGTTCAACGTGAATATAGCTAAGGCCTTTGCCCGAACATTTTGGCCAACGGCAGGAATAAGTCTCACCTGGCGAAAGCTACTTTACCGGCAATTGTGCAAAGCTGGTATGACTCCTAATTTCTCTTTCAGTACAGAATTTTTTGGGCTTAAATATGATGGGAATCTAAACAATAGCATTGAAGCCAGTATTCTATTTTATGGGGCCTTCGAAAAGCCCCTTCTATTCTTTCTCAGAGATATGTGGTGTAACTTACCTAAAGAAAACGCCGAAAATAACCCGAAGAAACCCACATTCGTCGACATTGGAGCTAATATCGGCCAACATTCTCTTTTTATGTCCCAGATCGTACCACATGTAGTTGCATTCGAACCCTTTTCAAATGTGAATACAAAGTTTAAACACCACATAGATATCAACGAAATTGATAATATTATTCTAAACGAATTTGCCTTGAGTGACCGATTAGAGTCTTTACAATTCTACGCCCCGATGGGGAGAAATCAGGGCGTTGGCTCATTCGATCGAAACACAATAAGCAAAGGTAATGTGGCTATAGGCCAACTAGAGCTAACCCCAGGGGACCATTACTTTGAAAAAAACGCTGACCTGTGTCCTAAATTGATAAAAATCGACGTTGAAGGAGTCGAGAGAAAGGTCGTTAATGGCCTTAAAAGAACTTTATGCAATTACCGCCCTGTTTTAGTTTGTGAAATTAGCTATGGCAAACAACACAGTTTTAATAGCGAAACAGAACTAATTGCTTCATTACCAGAAAAATACAGATTATTAAGCTTTAAAACGCGGCTTCCTGACGGCTCCAAGGCAAAAAGAATCGGCTCTATAGCAAAACGTACCGGTAAATACGAAATAGTGAATTTCAAAAAATGGAGAAAGTCAGGTCAAGACGACATTATTTTCGTTCCAGAAGAGTATTTAACCCTAATTCCGAGATTTGATGACAATTAACCCTTAAAGTACTCAATAAAAAAGGCCTAGCACTAAGAACTCAATCCTAGCCTAGGCCGCTCTTCTAATGTTTCTACCCTATATAGTCGGCTTTACTCAAAGTTTCTTTAGTAAATCACTGTTTTATGTAGATTTGTGATGATATTTTAGCGCCTATACTACTATCCATTAATTAGTCAATTATCGGTCGTCTACGAAATTGCAAAAACATGGTGCGCCCGGGAGGACTCGAACCTCCAACCCCCGGCTTAGAAGGCCGGTGCTCTATCCAGTTGAGCTACGGGCGCTAGAAAGCGCCGTATTCTGCACGATTCGCGCGGCGGGAAATTATATCGACCTAGCCCTGCCCATCATTCAGAAATTGGTTGCCTAGCAACTTCCGAAGGCCCTCCCCAACATGTCCACAAAGCAAACAAATTAGTTGGAATTCGGACCCGAGACAACCAGAACTGCAGTTTATTGCTAAAACATTATAAATAAATGGGGTGACTGATGGGGCTCGAACCCACGACAACCGGAGTCACAGTCCGGGGCTCTACCAACTGAGCTACAGTCACCATTGAGAAAGTTTCTCGAAAACAATTATAAATTGGTCGGGGTAGAGAGATTTGAACTCCCGACATCTTGCTCCCAAAGCAAGCGCGCTACCAGACTGCGCTATACCCCGATTCTTCATGCCGCTATTTTAAAAGCACGGCATAATACTCGCGTCATCTAAACCAGTCAATCGGCGGCTAGTATCTCATTAATTTATCCTTTCAAAAACTATGTAACGGCTTTAAACCGAAAGAACGACTAAGTTTCCATCATTATTGGTCTTACCATGTTGCGGAAGAGCACTATAAGCACAAAAAAGGTTATCTCTCGATACGCCAACTACTGCCGTCTCCNTCATCTTCTACAACTATTTTCATNGCCGCCAATTTTTCGCGAATTTCATCAGCCCGAATCCAATTCTGGTTTATTCGAGCTTTTTCCCGTTCCGCAACAAGGTTATCTATAGCAGCATAATCGAGATCCAGCGATTGTTCATTTTGCAAAAAGTCTATTGGGTTTGACTGTAGAACTCCTAAAATTCCACCCAATTTAACTAAGACTTTACCGAGTTGGTTAGCAAGCACACTATTTTCTGGTTTTTGTTTGTTAATTTCACCTGCTAGTTCAAACAGGACTCCAAAGGCTTCTGCCGTATTAAAGTCATCATCCATNGCTAAATAAAATGCTTTTTCAAAACGGCTATTAGTTAAAGTCTTTGCAGCANCTATATCTAAGTCCTTTAAAGCTATATAGAAACGTTCTAATGCCTTAGCAGACCGCTTGAGACTCTGCTCAGAATAATTTATTGGACTACGGTAATGACTAGCGATTAACAGATGACGGATTACTTCAGCATCATACTGCTTAAGCACTTCTCTTACGGTGAAGGAATTATCAAGAGACTTAGACATCTTTTCATTGTCGACTCGTAGTGGTCCGTTATGCATCCAAAGGTTGGCAAACTTCATGTCATTGGCGCACTGAGATTGAGCAATTTCGTTTTCGTGATGTGGAAAAAGTAGATCCGACCCACCTCCGTGAATATCGAAGTTCTGGCCTAANGTAGCCATAGACATAGCAGAGCACTCGATATGCCAACCCGGTCTACCATAGCCCCAAGGAGAATCCCAACCTACTCCATCATCAGGCGATGATTTCCATAGCACAAAGTCTCTTGGNTCTTTCTTTAACTCACCCACTTCAATTCGAGCACCATCTAAAAGTTCATCCATTTTCTTTTTTGAAAGATTTCCGTACTCAGGGAAACGCATTACGGAAAAATACACATCACCATTATCCGCACGATAAGCAAATTCTTTCTCAATAAGAACTTCGATCATATTGATAATTTGATCAATGTGTTCGGTAGCGCGAGGCTCGTAANCCGGCGGGGCAATAGCTAGCGCTCTTTCATCTTCATGCATCGCCTCGATAAAGCGGGCAGTTAAGTCCGAGAATAATTCCTGATTTTCGTCTGCACGTTGTAGTATTTTATCGTCAATATCTGTGATATTTCGAACATAGGTAACTGCGTATCCACGCGCACGTAAATAACGGACAATGACATCGAATGCTATGAGCATGCGCGCATGTCCTAAATGAGTGTAATCATATACCGTCAGGCCGCAAACATAGAGGCGCACTTCACCCGGTTCTATTGGACGAAATTCCTCTTTCGTCTGGGTCATGCTATTGTAAATCTGCAACATCTAAATTATTTTCTTAGTCCGACCAGGAGTCACGCAAGGTGATAGTGCGATTAAAAACCNGATTATCCTTTGAGCTATCTTTTTTATCGACACAAAAATATCCTTCTCTCTCAAACTGAAATTTTTGCGATGCCCCTTTACTAAATATTGACGGTTCAGCTAAACATCCTGAAATACTAATTAATGAATCCGGGTTTAAAAACGTACGATAATCCACAATATCTTTCGACTCTGGGTTTTCCACGTTAAAGAGGCGATCATAGAGTCTAACGGATACAGGAATCCCAGCTTTCGCAGATACCCAATGAATTACGCCTTTTACTTTTCTACCCTCTGGTTTTTTCCCGAGAGTTTCTTTATCAACTACACATTTAAGTTCTAAAACTTCTCCACCTGCTGTCTTGACCACCTCAACACACTTAATGACATATGCACCCCTCAATCGAACTTCTCCACCCGGAACCAAACGTTTAAATCCTGCAGGCGGCTCCTCTTTGAAATCCGCTCTATCAATATAGATTTCCGAAGTAAACGGAACTTCTCTCCATCCCATTGATTCGTCCTTAGGATGATTTCGTAACCTCAAAATTTCTTCATGGCTCGTTACTAAATTATTCAAAGTAACTTTCAATGGGTTTAAAACACACATGGCTCTAGGTGCGCTCTTATCTAGATCTTCCCGAATAGCATGCTCCAACATACTCACATCTACGATACTTTCAGACTTACTAATACCAACATTCTCGCAAAAGTTCCGGATCGAATTTGCAGTAAACCCGCGTCTACGCATACCAGCAAGAGTCGGCATTCGAGGGNCATCCCAGCCAGATACTATACCTTTATCAACTATCTCTTTTAAGTTGCGCTTGCCCATCATTGTATAATTAAGCCGTAGTTTTGCGAACTCAGTCTGTTGCGGAAGTACATACTTTACATTTTTCCCACTTAAATCGCTCACCTCTTGCAAAGACTCAATTTGTAGATTTTGAAGAATCCAATCATAAAGTGGGCGGTGGTCTTCAAATTCTAAGGTGCATAACGAATGAGTAATGTTTTCAATCGCATCAGAAACACAATGGGCATAGTCATAGGTTGGGTAGATACACCATTGGTCAGCAGTCTGATGATGTGCGATATGGCGAATTCGATAAATCACGGGATCACGCATATTAATATTGGGCGAAGCCATATCAATCTTCGCTCGCAAAGAATAGGCGCCATCTTTAAATTCCCTAGCCCGCATACGTAGAAATAAATCACGGTTTTCTTCTATAGACCTGTCCCGATCCGGACTATTTTTTCCTGGCTTCGTTAATGTACCGCGGTACTCACGAGCTTGGTCCGGGGTCAAACTGTCTACATAAGCCAACCCTTTCTCGATTAACTGTATGGCAAACCTATAAAGATGCTCAAAATACCCAGAAGAATAACGCGCCTCTCCATTCCACTCAAAACCCAACCATTTTATATTATCTTTAATGGCATCAACATATTCCTGACTTTCTTTGGCCGGATTGGTATCGTCAAAACGTAAATTGCAGAAACCATTATTTTCAGCCGCTACCAGAAAATTCAAACAAATCGATTTAGCATGGCCTATATGTAAATATCCATTAGGTTCAGGAGGAAAACGCGTATGAACACGGCCTTGATATTTATTAGAAGCAATATCTTGCGCAATGATACTGCGGATAAAATTTGAGGACGCAGGAGCACCTAAAGGGTGTTTATTTTCTTTATCCGACTCAGTCATTAATTAAATCTTCGCGCCTATTAGGTTAGAATTAAAAGAAATCTTTGAGGCTTTATAGTGACACACAAAACCCTTATTATAACCGCTATATCACTCAGCATTAATAAAAACTTATAGAGGAATCGCTCTCAGGGGTAACAATGATTATATTTTCCACCAACCTCGGTCAGATTACCATCGAACTAGATTTCGACAAGGCTCCAGGGTCTGCAGCCAATCTCCTTCAGTACTCCAAAGACGGCTTTTATGATGGCACTATCTTCCATCGGGTAATTGATAATTTTATGATTCAAGGAGGGGGGTTTGAGCCAGGGATGTCTCAAAAAACGAGTGGCGAACCTATTAAAAATGAAGCTGATAATGGGCTATCTAACATTAATGGTACTGTAGCAATGGCACGAACATCGGATCCTCATTCGGCAACTTCACAGTTTTTTATTAATGTTGCAGATAATCTGTTCCTAGATCATCGTAACAAGTCTGATGAAGGCTGGGGGTATGCAGTAATTGGTCGAGTAACTGATGGGATGGATGTCGTAGATAAAATACGGGGTTGTGAAACTGGCTTAAGTGCAGGTCACCGTGATGTGCCCATAGACGATATCATTATTGAAACAACAAAAGTNAAAGAAAGTTAACATTGTCAGAACGTATCTTACTAATCTCAGATTTACATCTAGAAGAAAAAAGACCGGACATAACGGCCGCATTCAAAAATTTTTTGTTGGCCAACCACAGAAAATGTACTTCGCTTTATATTCTAGGCGATCTATTTGAAGTGTGGATTGGAGATGACGTTACAACATCTCTTTCAGAGGAAATTGGGGATGCATTGAAAAAGTTTAGGGATGCAGGTAGTAATATATACCTAATGCATGGGAATCGAGACTTCCTCATAGGCAACTCCTACACGCAGCGATTTGGCGCTACTATTATAGAGGAACCCTTTAAACTTAAGACAGGAAACTTTGCGGCGTTGCTGCTTCATGGCGACGTTTTGTGCACGGATGACGTCGATTATCAACAGTTCCGAAGTATGGTGAGAAATAGCAACTGGCAAGATAATTTTCTTGCACAAACTATCGAAGAACGTATCACTTATGCGAGAGAAGCACGGCGCCAGAGTCAATTGGCCACTATGCAAAAGCCGAATAATATAATGGATGTTAACGCAAGTGCTGTTGATTCCATATTTATAAGAAGTCAGCAGTCAATAATCATCCACGGGCATACGCATAGACCAGCCACCCATAAAGTAGCCTTAGATACCGCTCACTCTTCAGTTGCTGAAGGAAAAAGAATAGTCTTGGGAGATTGGAATGAAAAGGTTTGGTACGTGGAAATCCAAAACAACGAAGCCGAGCTTTGCTCAGCACCCTTTGCTCACTAGTTTTTATAAAAAGTCCACCGAACTGCTTTGAGGAACCTCGTAGTAGCGATCGAAGTGAGCTTCACAAAGTATTAGCAACTCTTTTTCGATATTTTCACTTAATTCCTCAAGTGTAAATTTTTCAAACTCCGGTAATACATAAGCTCCAAATTCTCTCAAATCATCTATTTGACCATGATTCTTCTTCAGTAAATTATGTAACCAACAATACGGCGATAGTTCCTCATTAAACGGAACATTACTTTTTTCGAGATTTAATTTCAAATTTGGTACAGAAAAAATCCGAAGCTTATTTTGAAGAATCTGACAGATCAATTTCTCGATCCGGCTGAGAACTGCTTTTTTACTTTCTACGTCATAACTATTCCAATTAATTACCTCGAAAGAATAGCGTTTACACCCCCTACAAACTGAATCGCCCAAAGATGTTGTAGAACAAATTCCGATACAGGGAGTTTTTGAATTATTCATTTATGGAACTTCTATCTATTGGAGACGTTCAAGCTGAAGCATTACTAAAAACTCTAGTAGTCTAGATGATTAGCACAGCAAAGAAAACTTCTAAAACACCAACTCTCTAACTACCCAAGCATTGAAGACTCGTAACTGGATTTTTTTTCGATTTTACAATAGAATACACGCATGTATTAAACATCTGCTTCTAGATTGAAATGTTACTTCTTTGTATTACCTGTACTCATTTCACTTAGTTTAAAAGCAGCTTGCTTACTAAATTCCACCTGTAAGTGATACCGAGTAAGGGTTCTCTAACTTGTCACTTAGAGTTGCACCCTTTACGTTTTATAAAATAGCTTGCAGGTCGAAATTTATAAGGAGTCATTCGTGTTAGAGAAATATAGAAAACACGTAGCCGAGCGTGCTGAATTAGGAGTTGTCCCGAAACCACTATCGGCCGAACAAGTAGCTGGACTAATCGAATTAATAAAAGATCCTCCGGCGGGCGAGGAAGATTTTATTCTAGACCTTATGTCAAACAGAGTCCCCCCCGGTGTGGACGAAGCTGCTTACGTAAAAGCCGCGTTTCTTGCGGCAGTCGCAAAAGGCGAAACAACATCGCCACTAATTAGTAAAAAACTAGCGGTAAAACTATTAGGCACAATGCTGGGCGGTTACAATATCTCTACTTTAGTAGAATTATTAGACGACGAAGAACTCGCGGAAAGCGCGGCAAATCAGCTTTGTTACACCCTTTTAATGTTTGACGCCTTTCACGACGTTGCCGAAAGAGCAAAATGTGGAAATATACAAGCCCAACATGTATTGAACTCCTGGGCCAATGCAGAATGGTTTACCAGCAAACCCGAAATCCCTCAGACTTTAACTGTCGTCATCTTTAAAATACCAGGGGAAACTAATACCGATGACTTATCACCAGCTCAGGACGCATGGTCTNGCCCTGATATCCCATTGCACGCGAAGGCGATGTATAAGAATCCGAGGGAAGGAGTCAATAATCCCGAGCAGCAGATTCTCGAACTAAAGAAAACCGGATTCCCCGTGGCTCTGGTAGGAGATGTAATGGGCACTGGATCTTCCAGAAAATCAGCAACTAATTCAGTGCTCTGGTATATCGGTGACGATATACCACACATTCCAAATAAACGAGACGGCGGTATTTGCATCGGTGGCAAAATAGCCCCAATTTTCTTTAATACTATGGAAGATGCCGGAGCTCTCCCTTTCGAATGCGATGTCGATACTTTAAACACCGGGGATATAATCGACATCAACGTTTATGAAGGCAAAATCACTCACCATGATTCTGGAGAATTAGTTACTGAGTTCAAACTGAAAACAGAAGTCTTGTTAGATGAAGTTCGTGCTGGGGGCAGAATTCCTTTAATAATCGGTCGCGGCCTAACTCAACGCGCAAGGGATGAGTTAGGACTTGGATCGTCAGATATCTTTCGTTCACCTGTACAAGGCCAAGAATCCAGCAAAGGGTTTACTCTTGCGCAAAAAATGGTCGGCAAGGCTTGCGGATTGGAAGGTGTTCGCCCAGGCAGTTATTGTGAGCCAAAAATGACAACTGTCGGCAGCCAGGATACGACTGGCCCTATGACCCGCGATGAACTTAAAGATTTAGCGTGTCTTGGATTTTCTGCCGATTTAGTAATGCAATCTTTTTNTCACACTGCTGCGTATCCAAAACCAATCGACATAGAAACCCAGCATACTCTGCCAGATTTCATCCAGACTCGNGGTGGCGTTTCGCTTCGCCCAGGTGATGGAATTATCCACTCTTGGTTAAACCGCATGCTTTTGCCTGATTCCGTTGGTACAGGTGGTGACTCACATACACGTTTTCCAATAGGTATTTCATTCCCTGCTGGTTCAGGGCTGGTCGCCTTTGCAGCAGCAACAGGTGTTATGCCGTTAGATATGCCTGAGTCCGTTCTTGTCCGTTTTAAAGGAGAGATGCAACCAGGAATTACGCTAAGAGATTTGGTAAATGCCATTCCATATGCAGCTNTTCAATCTGGCGATTTAACAATAGATAAAAAGGGAAAGAAAAATATTTTCTCGGNCAGAATTCTGGAAATTGAAGGCCTGCCAAATCTAAAAGTAGAACAGGCGTTTGAAATATCAGACGCTTCGGCAGAACGTTCCGCTGGTGGCTGCACCATTCGCCTAAACAAGGAACCCATCATTGAATACTTTAACTCTAATATTACTTTGTTGCGGTGGATGATCGCTAATGGTTACCAGGATGCAAGAACGCTAGAACGGAGAGCGCGGGGGATGGAAGAATGGCTAGAAAACCCTGTACTCATGGAACCCGATGTGGATGCAGAGTATCACAAGATTATAGAAATCGACTTGAACGAGATTACTGAACCATTGTTGGCATGTCCAAATGATCCTGATGATATAAAAACCTTATCTGCAGTTTCGGGCACAAAGATCGATGAAGTTTTTATCGGATCCTGCATGACTAATATCGGCCACTTCCGTGCAGCAGCTGAAGTCTTAAAACAGGTGGAAGGCGCCCTACCTACTCGATTATGGATTGCACCGCCGACAAAGATGGATGAGCATCAACTTACGGAAGAAGGAATTTATAATATTTTCGGTGTTGCTGGGGCGAGAACCGAAATGCCAGGCTGTTCTCTTTGCATGGGCAACCAAGCTCGGGTAGCTGCTAATTCAACGGTTATTTCTACCTCCACTCGAAACTTTCCGAATCGTCTCGGACAAGGCGCCAACGTATTCCTTGCGTCTTCCGAGTTAGCGGTAATCTGCTCAGTAATGGGTAGAATTCCAACTATGGACGAATATCTGAATTATATGATTAGTATTAATACCATGACTGATGACATCTATCGATACCTAAATTTTGACCAGATTGATGAATTTATGGAAGCTTCTGAGCGGGCAAAGAATATCCCCTTGACAAATATTCAAGACGTTGCTTAGAAAGTTAGATTTTTAACAGAATGCGTAAAAATATTTCTGCATTCGTAAGTTTTAGGCCGTACTTTTTTCTACCACTTCAAAAACATCTTTTGAAATTTCTGGAATAGACTTAACTCGCCTTAACTGCGAATGCATTAACTTTTGACGATTTGTGTTAAATTTTTTCCATCTCGTTAAAGGTCCAATTAATCTAGCGGCAATCTGTGGATTAAGCTTGTCTAGCTCCAAAACTCTATCCGCAAGAAATTCGTAACCCTCTCCATTTTCAGCATGGAAGTTAATGTAATTTTGTGCGCAGAAAGCGCCGATTAATGATCGTACTTTGTTCGGATTCATGATATCAAAAGCTTCATGCTTCAATAATTTTTTTACTTTTTCAATTGCATCTGTAGCTTGACAAGTCGCCTGTACCATAAACCATTGGTCCACGACCAATGGCTCCTCTTGCCATTGCTCATAAAATACATCTAAAGCCTGCTGACCCAGATTTTTCGAAATCTTTGCACAGCTATTATTTAAGAATCTGAGCGCAGCTAATTGATCAGTCATATTTGTAGCCGAATTAAACTGTTCAAAACAGTTTCTTATCCAAATCTCATCATCTGTTCTTACCAAATAGCCTAGAGACAAATTCTTAAGGGCACGTTTTGCTATTGAAGCAGAATCCACCTGATAAACCCCCACCGCATTATTCTCTTGGTAAATTCGAATAAATAATTCTTTGAGTTGAAAACCTAAATAATTGGCAACCTTTTCCCGCGCTGCATGAATCGCGTCCACATTCGCGATTTTTGCCTGCTCAATTAAAAATCCCTCAGTTGGTAGCGTTAATAAATGTGCCAGCATAGCCTTATCAACTGTACCTTGACTTAAAGCATCTTCCGCTATACCTATAAATGTTTTAACAAAAATTTCTGGGACCTCTTTCGCAGGATCATCCTCCAACTCAGCTAATACATTGATTGCTAATAACTGCACCGCATTCCACCTATTAAAACCATCAGTATCATGGACTGCAAGGAAGTATAATTCTTCTGTTGTATAGGGGTAGTTAATGCGGACCGGCGCACTAAAATTACGCAGCAAGGAAGGCGTAGGTTCTTCTTTAATATTTTCAAAGATAAAGTGTTGGCTTGCGTCAGTTAATGGCAAAACTAGATCTTTTCCGATAGCAAGGTCAGGTCTATCCTGTATGCTTAGTTCAATTTCCTTTCCCTGCTTGTCCAATAAGCCGATGCGTATTGGAATATAGAAAGGTTTCTTCTCCTTTTGTCCTGGTGTAGGCGGGCATTTTTGTTCAAAGTTAAGAGCAAAAGTCTTGCTGATAGAATCATAAGTACCGGTTACAGTGAGAATCGGTGTACCTGCCTGACTATACCAATTACGAAACTGTTGCAGATCAATGCCACTGACTTCCTCCATCGACAGCACAAATTCTTCCGTAGTAACAGCCTGCCCGTCATATCGATCAAAATATAAATCAGTTCCTTTTCGAAAATTATCTTCCCCAAGAATTTGATGAATCATCCGCACTACCTCAGAACCTTTTTCATAGATAGTTACGGTATAAAAATTGGAGATTTCCATATAGGAATCAGGTCGCACAGAGTGAGCCATAGGCCCTGCATCTTCAGCAAACTGAACTGTTTTCAGAAACGCAACATCTTCTATACGCTTAACTGTGCGTGAACCCATGTCTGCTGAAAATTCAGAGTCACGAAAGACGGTAAAACCTTCTTTAAGGCTTAGCTGAAACCAATCACGACAAGTAATTCTATTTCCCGACCAATTATGAAAATATTCGTGAGCGACAACAGCTTCAACTCTTTGAAAAGCTAAATCAGTAGTAGTTTTAGGGTTAGCAAGAACACAAGAAGTATTGAATATATTAAGCCCTTTATTCTCCATTGCACCCATATTAAAATCATCAACAGCTACTATCATAAAATGGTCCAGGTCGTATTCACGACCATAAACTTCTTCATCCCATTTCATCNCTTTCTTTAGTGAGAGCATGGCATGATCACATTTATCGAGGTCTTTATTTTCCACAAATATTTGTAATTGTATTTCTCTATGGCTGCGCGTTACAAAGCTATCATCTAAGCTAACCAAATCACCTGCTACTAACGCAAACAAATAACAAGGCTTTTTAAATGGGTCTTCCCAACGCACCCAATGGCGAGCAGGGTTNCCTTCAACAACGCCACTTGCGACCTTGTTACCATTGGAAAGTAAAATCGGATATCGAGATTTTTCCGCAGTAATTTTCGTAGTGAATAAAGACATGACATCCGGCCGATCTAAGTAATAGGTAATTCGTCTAAAGCCTTCAGCCTCACACTGTGTGCAGAACATTTTTTTTGATTTATACAGCCCTTCTAAAGCACTATTTTTCTGAGGCTGGATTAAGGTATGGCATTCCAAGCGAAAAGTTATCGGACGCCCACCGAGTAAATTTTTGAGCGAATTTATAGTCAACGTTTCATTATTTAACGAATATTCTTGGTCTGACAACTCTTTACCTTCAATATATAATTTCTCCNATTCTAAATTGTGCCCATCCAGAACCAAGCTATCTGCATAAATAGAACCCTCATCCTCATTTAACTTAAAGAGAAGGCGTGAAACAACCCGAGTGCAATCTTCATAAAGATTGAACTCCAAATCCGTAGTTTCAATTAAAAATGCTGGAGGCCGATAATCCTTAAGAAAAGTTGTCCTTGTCTGTATGTCACTCATTAATGCTTATTCCGCTTTAGTTTAATGACTTAATTCTATTTCATAGCCAGAAAAACGCCGAAGATTGATTACACCACTATCAAAAATTAGATATTGACCTTTTATTCCAACCAATTTACCTTGAACTTCTGGTTCTTTATCAAAATTAAAGGAAGTAATATTTTTGGGATATTCTTCCACTGGATACTTTATAGTAACTGGCCTTATACCATTCAGAACACTTACCGAAAAAATACCAAATCGATCTTTCACTTCATCGATCTCTGACTTAAATTCCTCTATCAAGAACTGGCTTTCAGCTGCAATATCAAGTGGGGTAGGTTCTCCCCTTAACATATTCCGCCAATTTGTTTTGTCATTTAATTTTTGCTTAAACATCGTCTCTAAAATTCCTGACTGTAGTCGGCTTCTTACTCTAATTATGGCCAAAGCCTGGGCAGCCCCTTGATCTATCCAACGAGTAGGAATTTGAGTCGCCCTTGTAATACCAACCTTAAGCCCGGAAGAGTTTGCTAAATAGACGATGTGATCCTGCATACAATACTTCTCACCCCATACAGGTTCACGGCAAGTACCTTGTTCAAAGTGACATTTTTCAGGATGAATAATACAAGAGTCGCATTGTGCAAGTTTTTGAAAGCATGGATAACAATAGCCTTGATTAAAACTTTTATTTGATTTACGTCCGCAATGTATACAATAAATACGGCCTAAATATTTGAGCTTTATTTTTTTTTTGACCAAAGGATTAAGATGAATGTCATCACTACCCAATGACATCTTATAGCTGACCGGGGACTCTAAGCGAGTTTTCATCTTTCGTAATGTACCCCCAGCAAGCATCTTCATTTTTGTTTACCACCTACCAAACTCTGAATTGATATAGGATCTTCGTCTATGCTGCAGCTATTTAACTTCCTGCCTGTCCTCGAATTTTTTGGAAATTTCCTAGCTTCATAAAGTATGAGCAATTGCATGCAATTCTCTAGTTGATCTCTGCTCAAATTCGAACCGTCATCCCATTTCCCTAATTCAATTGCGGACTTAATCTTCTCATAGATTTCCGAAGATATTTGATTGAGGAGATTTTCCAATGAATCAGTTTTTTGCACTAAGTTTTTGCTCAATGAAAGTATCCATTTATACGACGCTATTATGCTTCTTCCCTTATCATTTTCCCCACAATATCGCGCTTCAATACTGTGCGATAATATATGGCCACTGCTATACCTATTAGTAGACCACATACTAGACCCCCGACATGAGCTGCAGTAGCTATCCACGAAGAGCCAACAATTTCCATTAGAAATAGGGCTATCACGAAAAAAACAAACATATTTGTATTTATAAGAATGTGACTTCTTGGCATAAATCTATGAATAACCCAGGTATAACCTACCAGTCCATAAACTACGCCAGACATCCCGCCAAAATTGTTGTAACCAATTACCATATATTGCGTTGTATTGCTTACAAACGCAGTAACGACTAGCAAAAATAAAAACATCCAAACTGGCTGAAGGCTTTCCAATTGTCGGCCAAAATACCAGAGCCAAAGCATATTAAACACTAAGTGGAGTTCACCAAAATGTAAAAATACAGGCGTAAGTGTGCCTATTGCTATTCTTACACTATTGATATCTGCAAGCAGCTCCGCCAGTCCGGACGACGCAATTAGAGGATAAAACAAATAATCAAACCGAATTATTTCGCTGCCAAGGGAAGTAATAATACCAACCAAGACCGAAACAGAGATCAAACTCAATGTTACAGGGCTGCGAATATACGCGGCAATCAAAACAAGAGGTAGGTTTCTGAGCTGCGAAGCTGCAATATAGTTTTTATGACTTTTATTCTGCAACGTTCCTCTGTTATCTAAATAATCTTGCAAGGATTGTTTTACATAATCTGCGTCTGAATCATTTTCCACATAAATACTTTGCACACCGGATTCCTCTATAATACGGTGTTTTAAACCTTGTCGGTATAAGAGCTTACTATAATCTAGCAGATCAATATCTAGGCTTAGACTTAAGACTTTAATCATCTGGTCTCGCCAAGCGGCTGCCCCACCCCAACTTACTGCGACAAGCTTGGTAAAAACTATGATTAGGGGGATGAATAAGTTTTAAAGGATTGGAGTTTTTAGTCACAAAAAGCTCGTCACTAGCTGAAGCAGTGTAACAAACCTCACCATCACAACTAACTTGCGGCTGCAAAGATTCTTTTGCGGCTACGACAATTTTTATCTCACAATCTCCATCAATCACAATAGGCCGACTGTTTAAGGAGTGAGGATACATAGGTACCAATACTACCGCATTTAAATCTGGATGAGTTATTGGCCCACCCGCCGACAAAGAATAAGCTGTAGAACCGGTTGGTGTTGCTACAATCAATCCATCAGACTCTTGACTATAGACGAACTGATCGTTAATGAACAATTCGAATTCAATCATTTGTGCAGCTTTACCCGGGTGTAGAACAACGTCATTGAGGGCTAATCCTAGCAAATTACTCTCTACATTAGCTTTTACCTTCACATCCAATAGAAACTTATTTTCAACAGTATAATTCCCGGCTAATACTTCGTCGAACTGAGACTCTATTTCGCCCGGTAAGATATCGGTTAGAAAACCTAATTTACCTCGATTAATTCCAATTACGGGCACACCTTTTGAAACAACATGCTTTGCCGCATTTAAAATACTCCCATCACCACCTACTACGACAAGTAAATCGCAGTTTGCACCTAGTTGCGCTCTGGTTACCACTTTCGCGGAGCTGTTTCTAACTAATTCCGAAGTTACATCATCCATCATGATAGAAACTTCTTTTGATTGCAGATAAAGCATAAATCGCGTCAGTGACTCAATAACTCCATCGTGGCCCGGCCGCCCGATTAAACCTATACATTTGAATTCAGACATTTTCCACCTCAGTACTTTCCCTCTAAAAAAGCACAGTTCCTGCCCCAAAAATCACTAGAATTAGCATTAGCATTATAACACTAGATCTCGCAGCTCTCATTAGTAGAGTAACAATATAAACAACCACAATGGACGAGATTTCGTTAGGAAATCAGATTCGAGGGATATTTTTTTACAATACACACTGCGTTATTTAATAAAGACCTCCCGTATGAATTGCAATTATCTCACTCTCATCTTTGATTAATCCTTTCATACAAAGCTGCTCTATACCCCAAAACATTTTCCCACTGTAAACTCCTTCGATAGGAACGTTAATAGTTCTAGTCCATTCCACCATGAAACTTTCCAATTGCGAACTGATTTTACCGTAACCACCACAATGAAATTCGTCAATCACTTGCCATGAAAAGCTGTCAATATTCGTTTCTCTCATCAGTTGCACAACATATCCTTCCACCTCACTCGCTATATAGCCGGGTGCTTTTAAAACAGAAATCCCTATAACTTCAATGTTACTAATGGCGTGACTTTGTAACCCTGCTATCAACCCGCCCATAGTAGCCCCAGTACCGCAAGCCAGAACTAAAACTCTATTCTGGCCATCCTTTTGCTCAGGCAAATAGCTTGCTATATCCATACAGCCTCTTACCCCTAATAAATTACTCCCTCCTTCTGGAATAATATAAGGATCGCCATGAATAATTCTCAATTGCTCTAGAAAGCTAGGAGTACTTTTAAGTCTGTACTGACTACGAGAAACCGGTATTAATTCCATTCCTTGGCTAACTGCAAAAGCTAAACTAGGATTCAACGGAGTGACAATCTCACCTCGAACCAAACCTATGGTCTTAAATCCAAACAAGCTTCCCGCCGCCGCCAATGCACGCAAATGATTTGAGTAAGCACCACCAAAACTTAAAAGTGTACTTTTACCTTGTTTTGTTGCTTCCTCAAGATTGAGCTTTAATTTAAACCATTTATTACCACCCAATTCAGGATGCATCGAATCGAGACGCAAAGTTGTAATTTCCGAGCATTTAAGCCAGTCAGCCGTAATTGATTCTATATCCGGCGGACTGAGTTGCAATTCATAAAACATTAGGAAGTTGATTTATAGGTAAATGCTGTGCGCACTTAAAAGCTACGAATAGGACGAGAAAATAATGGCGGACCGGACGGGACTCGAACCCGCGACCTCCGGCGTGACAGGCCGGCATTCTAACCAGCTGAACTACCGGTCCGCAACAAGCTACGTGGTGGATGGTGATGGGTTTGAACCCATTACATCACATTCGCATTGCAAGAGAGATTCTTCAATACCATCTAAGCGGCTGTATTATAGGGATTTTCACGAAATCAGCAACCTGAAATTATTAGACATCTAAAGACTCTACGGTATCAATAATATCAATAGGTTACGCCTGGTTGTTTAAAGCCCTCTATGGTTCTCTTTAGTTCTCTTTAGTTCTCTTTAGTTCTCTTTAGTTCTCTTTAGTTCTCTTTAGTTCTCTATGGCATCAGTTGAAGCCTAAGTTTTAACCACGAGTTTTACCAATCGTGTTCTGAATCTGATCTTTTATATTCATCTTCCTCATTCGCCGATGTCTGTAGTATCTTTGCATATGAATGTGAAGAAAGTTATCAGGTTATTTTCTCGAACGTAAAAATAATCAGGAGCAACTAGTATGAAGAATTTATCGCCTACTGCTGAAGCTATACGCCATTATAAGTTAAATGCTAGTGGAGGTTATGAAGAATGGTCTAAGGTATCGTGCACAGAAAATTATAGAATGCATGTCCCTTCCATGAATTTCGATGTTTCAGGCCCTGCCGAAATTCAAGAAGTGATTTTTGGATGGCTTGCTGAAATTGAGGCAAAGCAGGAGTTGGTAGATATAGTTGAATTTGGGTCTACCGTAACTTGCTATCTGCACATCTCTGACAAAGAAGGAACAGTTTTAGATATCGTTGAGATTTTCAAAATTGATGATATCGGAAGAGTGGAGGAAATTTGGGCGTTATGAATAAAATGCTTTTAAATTTAACCCTATCCTGTTTTTCTTTAATTACTATAGGAATACAGATGTGAAAAAAATTGACACAAACATTATGCTTCAATTTATAGGATTAATTGGAGTGTTTTCAGGGCTGGTGTTCGTAGGCTTAGAACTACGACAAGCGCACACAATTGCCCTAGCAGAGCAAATGAACAACAGAGTGAATGTTTTGATGTCTCTGACGAATGCCTATATAGAGTCTAATTTAGACTTTTATTCTGCGATGGTTAATCAGTACGAGAATGATGAGTTATTTTCAGACGCAGAAAAAGGCTCACGAAATATGTTAAATGCTCAATGGACTCTACATGAAAACGACTATTTCCAATATAGCGCAGGCCTCATGACAGAGGAACTATGGGAAGCGAAGCTATTTGCGACTAAGAATGACCTTCTTAAATGTGAGCACAAAGATATTTATGAATGGCGCATCTCATTAGTACAGACCGGGTTTAGAGAAATAATAGAAGAAATGCGACGCTCCAATCCATGCAGTCATTAACGAAGCCACTAGCCGCAACAACAATCACTCTACTCCTATTTCATCTAACTAAGGGTAATGCACTATAGAAACGCAGTCCGTATCCCAAAAGTATCCCAGATAGCGGATATTTATAGTATTCTTGGAACAAAAGAACCCATTGATCGAAATAAAGGGGCTATGAAAGTGAAAAATATTTTAATGACAATTACTGTCCTAAGCTTCCTTGGCGACGTTCAAGCCCAGCTTGACACAGCTCAATTAGAGTTCGCGATGCAAAACAGCAATCGTCCGTCGGCAGATTTAGAGAGAGACCAAAACCGCAAGGCTCCGCAAGTTCTGGAGTTTTTAGGGCTTGCGGAAGGCATGACTGCCATGGATTTAATTGCTATTGGTGGCTGGTATAGTGAAGTACTTTCCTACGCTGTGGGTAATTCCGGTGAAGTAATTATGCAAAACAATCCGGGGCGCGGCGTCGATAACAATATTGAATTAATCACTGATCGTTTAGATAGGCGCTCAAATATAACTCATCATATTGGTCCAGTGTCCGAACTACCTCCTAACTCTGTTGACTTTGCATTAACAGCACTCAATTTTCATGATGTCTACAATCGCAGCGCCGATGAAGCACACGATCGCTTCACCCAAGTTCTCGATGTCCTAAAACCAGGTGGCATATTCGGCGTAATAGATCATGAGGGAGCCGTCGGAGCCGACAATTCCACTTTGCATCGCATCGCATTCGCTGAAGCCGTCAAATCTATCACATCGATGGGGTTCGCACTTACTGGCGTGAGCGACCTGTTAGACAATCCCGCTGACGATCATACGCTAGGGCCATTTGACCCAAGCTTGGAAAGAAACACCGATCGTTTCGTGTTGCGGTTTATTAAACTTTAGGCACTATGCTCGAAAGAAGAAAATTTGAAGTCGAATGAAGTGCTCTATCTAGATAGGTGCGATGGTCCTACAATGAAATTTATTTCAAACATTAAACCCGCATAATGGCGAAAAATCCCGGAAAAATCTTTTCTCATTTCCCATGGTAAACTCGCTAACTATTTGATTCCAAGCAATAAAAGATGGTGGGTGGTGAGGGATTTGAACCCCCGACATTCGCCTTGTAAGGGCGACGCTCTCCCAACTGAGCTAACCACCCGAAACAGGAGAACGCGAATTTTACCTACTTAAGCTCTTATGTCAATAATTGTAATATTAGCGCTCTCTAATTAGCAGAAGGTTATGATCAGTTTTTTACTTGCCAAATAATTAAAAATTATAACACCAAATAATGAAGAAATCGGTAACCTATAGGACCTCGACTCATTACTGAGAAATTATAAACAATGCTTATTTAAAATTAATTACCGAACAATATTTAAAGCATAAATTTTTGTCAAGAATCTGTCTAATCCGATTCTCCCAGGCAACCAATTCAAATCACTTTACTTCCAGTCACAAAAAACCGAAGATTTTTTAGTGAAATATTTAGCTTCTGGTCTTAAATAGGAATTGCAAAACAAGTTTATAAACTATCTTGAATAACCTAAAGATCATAGGATTCTATTTCTCGTATATTTCATTATTTTTGACAGTATTTTATGACAACGGTACTGTACATAAAATGGAGCAATTTGTACTATTTTACTTAATTTTTAAGGCACTCAGCACCTGAGATGGAAATTTACAAAGAATTTAACTTTGAGGCAGCACACTCCTTACCCAATGTCCCTAGCGAGCATAAATGTTCGCGCTTACATGGCCATTCTTTTAAAATTATAATAACTGTTGCGGGTAAAGTTTCACCAGATAGTGGATGGGTGATGGACTATGCAGAAATCTCTAAGGCATTCAAGCCAATTCGAAAACAATTGGATCATTTCTATTTAAATGATATTAAAGGGCTCGAAAATCCAACAAGTGAAAATATTGCCCGATGGGTTTGGGCTAAGCTTAAACCAGGATTGCCTAAACTTTGCGCCATAGAAATTAAAGAGACCTGCACTAGCGGTTGTATCTATAAAGGCAAAGACTAAATAGCAAAAGATGGCAAGTTAGCCGGGTCAATTGATTGGTCGGCTAAAACTTCGTGCGGGATTCTCAAACCCTCTTTTACTAACCGTTTACTAGCTAAAAACTCCTTTGGCCTATTAACGCAATCTGCGGCGATTACCCTTCCCCGTTGTATGTAAAACAATGCAAAACCATTATCACTCTTTAAAGACATATCGCCACGGACTATCGTTTCTTCAAAACCTTGACTAAGACCTACTATTTGCAACTTGGCTTTAAATTGATCAGACCAGAACCAAGGAACTGCGTGGTATACCTTCTGTTTGCCACAAATATTTGCAGCTGCATGTCGTGCCTGCTCATTTGCGTTTTGAACAGATTCTAAACGAACCATCCGACCATAAGTAGAGTTAGGATGAAGCGTACAATCTCCCGCAGCAAAAACATCTACATCGCTGGTTTGTGAATATTCATTGACGATTATTCCTTGGGCAACTTTCAGGCCCGCCGCTTCAGCTAATCCTATATTAGGGCTAACCCCAACACCAACAATGACTAAATCTGCAGATAAAGTAGTGCCATCTTGACAAATCACTGCTTCCGCGGCCTTTTTACCTTCAATACCTTCTATTTTAGTGGATGTTAGAAAGCTTACTCCCTCTCTGTTATGCAATGACTGTATATAGTTAGACATCTTCTCGCTAGTCACACGTTGCAAGATTCGCTCTGCCATTTCAATTACAGTTACCTCTAAACCCAATTTACATAGTACTGCCGCAGTTTCAAGACCTATGTAACCCCCCCCAATTATCACCGCTTTCTTACCCTCTTTAATTCTCGGTCTGATACGGGATATATCATTAGCAGTACGAATGTAAAAAACATTATCTAAAGCTTTTCCAAAGGGGATAGCGCGAACTATTGACCCAACACAAAGTGCTAATTTCCCGTATTGCAATGTATTACCGTCACTTAATTTCACCAGTTTCTCTTTGGTATTTAGTTGCAAAGCCGTTAATCCAAGTCGCAAATTAATGCTATTTTCGGTGAATATTTTTTCTGGTCGCAAAAGAATGTCGTCTAAGTCTTTTTCCCCCGCTAGGTATTCTTTGGAAAGAGGTGGTCGTTGGTAAGGTAATTCTCGCTCCGAACTGATTAGGCTAATTTCTCCCTCCCAGCCCTCCCTTCGAAGCTGCATTGCTAGAGAAACACCTGCATGGCTAGCACCTATTATTACACAATGTTGTTCAGTCATTTAAGATCGTACACGTTTTACGTTGCAATATTATAGCCATCTTTTCTAACACTGTGATGCTGAAATAGGAACTATAGCTCAGGTAGTTGCCAATCTATAGGCTCCTCGCCCAGCGCAACCAAATAATCGTTTACTTGAGAAAAATGATTGTTACCGAAAAAACCTCTATTTGCAGAAAGAGGCGATGGATGAGCTGATTGAAGGACAAGATGTTTGCTTTGATCAATTATTGCCCCCTTTTTTTGCGCGTAGTTACCCCAAAGCAAAAATACTAGCCCTCGCTTTTCGTTATTTAGCAAACTAATTATCCTATCTGTAAATCGCTCCCATCCCCTGCCTTGATGAGAGGCAGCTCTATGTGCTTCTACTGTCAGTACAGAATTAAGTAATAAAACGCCTTGCATGGCCCAAGAAGTAAGACAACCATGACTAGGTGGCATAAAATCCACGTCTGATTGCAATTCTTTATAAATATTCGATAAAGATGGAGGAATATCAACTCCGGGCTTGACTGAAAAACACAAACCGTGGGCCTGCCCTATTCCATGGTAAGGATCCTGGCCAAGTATCACCACTTTAGTATTTTTAATCGGTGTAAAGTCCAAAGCCTTAAATATTTCACCGCCGGAAGGGAAAATTTTCTTTCCTAGACGTTTTTCCTGCAGTAAAAAGTTTCTGAGTTTCACCATATAGTCAGCAGAAAACTCATGAGAAAGAACTGCCTTCCAAGAGACTTCCAATTTTACTTTTCGCGGGGATTTTATAAAACTTTTAGTCACTTTCTTGCTGCGATCGCATATGAGGAAACAACAAGACATCTTTAATTGAGGGTGAGTCAGTAAACAACATCACCAATCGATCTATCCCAATACCTTCACCGGCGGTAGGCGGCATTCCATATTCTAAAGCTGTTACGTAGTCCCCATCATAATGCATAGCTTCTCTATCTCCCGATTCCTTCTGCCTTACCTGTTCTTTGAATCTTTCAGCTTGATCTTCTGGATCATTTAATTCAGAAAACCCGTTAGCTAACTCCCTACCACCGACAATTAATTCAAAGCGGTCAGTAACTCCGTGCTGCCCATCTTTTCGCCGAGCAAGCGGTGATACCTCAATAGGATATTCAGTAATAAATGTTGGCTGTTGTAAGTGCCCCTCTACCCTCTGTTCAAATATTTCCATAAGAATCTTGCCGACAGACCAATTTTCTTCAAAATTTATGTTTAACTTATTAGCTGCTGCTATTAATGCTTCTTTTGATGAAAGATCCTCTTCATTTAGCTCACAATATTTAAAAATCGCCTCACGTACAGTTAAACGTAAAAATGGTTTTTCAAAATCATAACGTTCTCCTTGATAGCTGATTTTCGTGCTACCAATTACTTCCGCAGCAATGCGACGAAATAAGTCTTCAGTCAGTTCCAGGAGTTCATGGTAGCGCGCATAGGCCTGATAAAACTCCAGCATAGTGAATTCCGGATTATGTCGCGTGGATAGCCCTTCGTTTCTAAAGCTCCTATTCAGTTCAAATACCTTCTCGAAACCACCAACTATTAAACGTTTCAAATAAAGCTCAGGTGCCACCCGTAAAAACATGTCCTGATCCAATGCATTATGGTGAGTGACAAATGGTCTAGCCGAGGCACCTCCAGGAATCACTTGCATCATCGGTGTCTCAACTTCCATGAAACCCAAGTCCTCGAAATAGCGGCGAATAAACCTGATTATTTGCGACCTAATTTCAAAAACTTTGCGCGAATCTTTATTAACGATTAGATCTAAATAACGTTGTCTATAACGCATCTCAGTATCAGCCAAGCCTTTATGCTTATCAGGAAGCGGCCTTAGAGATTTCACAAGCATCTGAAATTCAACGGCACGAATCGTTAGCTCCCCTTTATCAGTCTTAAACACCTCACCATAAACACCAATAATATCACCAAGATCTAGGGCCTTTAGTTGAATAGCTATTTCTTCAGAAAGAGATTTCTTATTGATATAAAGCTGGATATTATCCGCGCCATCGTCGATAACTACGAACGGACCTCGTATGCGGATTACACGACCGGCAACCGTAGTTTGGATTGCCAATTTCTCCAACTCTTCTTTTCCCTTTGCTCCATAGTTAATAATTAGATCAGTCGTTCTCGATTCTCTATTAAAATTATTAGGATAAGCTTCCCTTTGCGCACGAATAACCATTAGTTTCTCTCGGCGCTGTGCAATTAGCTTATTTTCTTCGCTTGTATCCTGCTCGTTATGTTTTTCTTCATTCATATTTGTTAATTACAGCCCTGCCTTAAGGCTTGCTTCAATGAGTTTATCTAAATCTCCATCCAAAACCGCGTCAGTATTTGTCATCTCTACATTAGTTCGTAAATCTTTAATTCTCGATGAATCCAAAACATAAGAACGAATCTGACTGCCCCAGCCAATATCTGCTTTAGCCTCTTCGACTGATTGGGCCTCTTCCTTTCTCTTTAATTCTTCTAACTCGTAAAGTTTTGCTTTGAGCTGCTTTATTGCTAGCTCTTTATTCTTATGCTGAGACCGCTGACTTTGGCATTGTACAACTATTCCTGAAGGTTCATGAGTAAGGCGCACCGCCGAATCGGTCTTATTAACGTGTTGCCCTCCAGCTCCACTGGAGCGATAAGTATCAATTCTCACTAGAGACATATCCAGATCCACCTCAATATCTTCATTGATCTCTGGCGAAACAAATACTGAAGCAAATGAGGTGTGTCTGCGATTGCCCGAGTCAAAGGGCGATTTCCGCACCAATCTATGCACTCCTGTTTCTGTACGAAACCAACCGAATGCATACTCACCACAAATGCGGATAGTTGAACTCTTAATACCTGCTACCTCACCTCCAGANACTTCAATTAATTCAACAGAGAAGCCTTTATTCTCAGCCCAGCGTAAATACATTCTAAGCAACATTTCTGCCCAATCCTGTGCTTCAGTGCCACCAGAACCGGCTTGGATATCAAGATAGGCGTTAGCTTCATCCATTTGACCGGAAAACATACGTCTAAACTCTAAAGATTCAAGTCGTTCAGCTAGATCATGCAGGTCTTTGTTTACAGCCAGATAAAGCTCTTCATCGGATTCCTCAACTGCTAATTTAAGTAAATCCTCAACTTCTTTAAAGCCGGAATACAGACTATCGATAGTATGAACTATCGCTTCCAGATTAGATCTTTCTTTGCCCAATGCTTGAGCATATTCTGGATTTTCCCAAATAACAGGGTCTCCAAGTTCGAGTTCGATCTCAACCAATCGCTCTTTCTTTACCTGGTAGTCAAAGATACCCCCTTAGACTATCAGTGCGGCTAGCCAAACNTTTCAACTTACTTAGTTCATTATTAGTTTCAAGCATTGATTAATTGCCACGCGGCCTAAAAGAACGCGCATTTTACCTTAACCAAGCGGCAATACCAGCGGTTACTTTGCGTCTATTTAAAGTTCAAACCGCTCCCTACCACTAAATAATCTAATCGGTATCAAAAAAGCCATGCAGGTTGCGGTAGCAAACTGAGACAACTAAAGATTTATATTGCATTTAGTTTGATTGCTTTATGCAACTTAACAACAAAAATGCTACTGTATGTAGTCTTAATTGGCCAATTATACTAAGGCTGAACCCTGTCGCGTTGAAGAACAGCCACCCCAATGAAGCTTACCAATCCTCCACTATCTTGGTCGAAATCAGGCCATCCTTATTCCAAAACATTTGGAGATATTTATTTTTCCGAAGCAGATCCAGTTGGGGAAAGCCACCATGTATTTATCGATGGTAACGACCTACACAATAGGTTCAAAGAATGCAAAAATAACCAAATCACAATTGGCGAAATAGGTTTTGGGTCCGGGCTCAATTTCCTCCTAACTTGGCAATTATGGAATNAAATAAAGCCATTTCAAGGTAGGTTGCACTACATTGCTTTTGAAAAATACCCTCTCGATAATGACTCTCACCAACGTATTCTGAAACTTTGGCCAGAACTTCAAGCCTTTAGTTACCAACTTTTTAATTCATTGCCCGCGGCATGTTGTGGTAGCCATCGAATAATACTGCAAGAAACAGTAATTCTTGACTTACACTACGGNGATGCAACACAGCGAATTAAGAAGCTCGAACGGAGAAATGGTATCGATGCCTGGTTTCTCGACGGCTTTAAACCAAAAAATAACACTGAGCTATGGGAAAAAATATTTTTGACCGAACTAGTTCGGCTCAGCCGCAACTCTGCCACTCTCGCAAGTTATAGTGTCGCTGGGAACTTCTGTCGAGCATTGAAAGAACTTGGCTTTAAGATTGAAAAACGCGCTGGATTCAAGCATAAAAGACATGCGCTTTCAGGCACCCTCAATAAGTCAATTAACAACAAACAGAGTAGTATTTCTCAGGTTTGGAACAAGATTCCAATTAGTCATAGCAGATCAAAAAATCGCGGAACTGCTATTATAGGGTCGGGGATTGCTGGTTGCAGCGCAGCTTATAGCCTACACTGCCGAGGCATAAAAACCACAATTTTTGAAGCGGGTAATAGAGTCGCCGACAACGTAACTAATATCCCCCAGTTTGTATTACGCCCACGATTATTTCAAGCTCAAAGTACCGAAGCAGAATTTTTCTTCCAGAGTTATCTTTTTGCTCTTCGTCAACTCAGTCAACTCAGTCAAGTTTCGAACTTTTCCTGGGAGCAATGCGGCGTTATTCAACTACAAAAAGCCTTAAACAAAAAACTCGCTTTAGATCCAAATAGAGTTAAAAAACTCTATCCCGATTCTGAAATTAAGTCGGCGAAGGATGCTACCGACAGCCAATTAATCGACCCAGATCAAAATAATGGATTTTTTTTCCCCAAGGCTGGATGTGTTGTCCCAGCTAATCTCTGCAGAACACTGCTAGAGCTAAGTCAATCCGAACCTTTATTAAACAGAGCCATTATCAAACTAAGAAGGTTAAATGACAAATGGCTTCTTTGGGACAGCAAAGGAGATATATATAGCTATGAACATGTTGTTTTGGCAAACAGTCAGAGCATAACCCTGTTTGCACAGTGTAACGATATTCCGATCAAGACCATCACTGGACAAACATCAATCGTCAACGGCTCGGCGTCTAGCGCTAAACAAAGGAGCATTATCTCAGGGGCTCGAACAGTATTTCCAAATTCTGATGGAAAAAATGTAAACCACTTAATAGCCGCTAGCTACAGAGATAACTCAGACTTATCTTCATCATGCAAGGATGACCAGAACAATCTAGAACTAGCTAAGCAGCTTTTTACAAGAGCAGATTATCTAGGTGATATGATAAATTGCTCATATACCGCTAGAAGAAGTAACACACCTGATAGAATGCCTTTAGTTGGAGCGCTACCCAATACCCCAAAAATCCGACAAAATTTTAAAGAACTTGGCAAAAATGCAAAGAAAGAGTATATCGACACCGAACCAAGGGAAAACTATTGGCCTGGTCTTTATATTAGTGCTGCGCATGGGTCAAACGGATTAACAACCTCGGGGTTAAGCGGGGAAATCATAACTAGCCTTATTCTTAACGAACAACTCCCCGTAAATCAGAATATCCTAGATGAATTAAATCCAGTGAGATTTATTATTCGAGCACTAAAAAAACAACAAGGCTAACGGTTATAAAATGCGGTAATAACCTTAGAAAGATTTTTGGCGTCCTTGGCGCCTGCTAACTCTCGAATTGAATGCATACCAAAGCTAGCAACCCCAATATCAACAGTTTTAATCCCTAATTCAGCAGCTGTAATTGGCCCAATAGTTGACCCGCAAGCCATATCGCTTCGCATAACGAATGACTGACAAGGGATTTTATTCTCGTTACAGAGCGACTTAAATAAAGCTATCGACTGGCTATTACTTGCATAACGCTGATTCGCGTTTATCTTAATAACAGGGCCAGCGTTAAGCTCAGGTGAATGCTGGCCGTCGTGTTTTTCACTGTAGTTTGGATGAACCCCGTGCGCATTATCAATAGACCAAAGATCAGATCGGTGAATCGTACGCTCCATTGCATCACTCTCGCTTGAAAAGCTCTGCAAGAATCTTTCAAGCACTGAACGCAGAAAAGGCCCTTGAGCACCAGAAGCTGAAATGCTTCCAACTTCCTCGTGATCATTACATACCAGCACGCTTGAGTACTTAGGCTTACTATCGATCAACGCTTTACAAGCGAGGAAGCAACTCAATAAATTATCCAGCCTAGCGGATGCAATGAATTCCTTTTTTAACCCGATCATTCCAGGAGCTTGCGTATCATAAAGGAATAATTCGTGAGAAAGCACAGTTTCAACAGCCTTATTTACAGGTTCTTTTCGCAGGATCTTTACTAAAAGATCATCAAAACTGAATTTGGATTTATTGCTCAACTGAAGACAAATTGGTGGCAACTCTTTCTGCCGATTGATTTTGTGCCCATCATTAGCGGTTCTGTCTAAATGAATAGCAAGACTTGGGATAAAAGCTACCGGGTCTTTAAAATCAATCAAACTAGATCTTAACTCACCTTTTCTTGTCTGAAAATCAACCCTTCCTGCTATGGACAGATCACGATCAAACCAGGGAAACAACAAAGCACCGCCATATACTTCAACTCCAAGCTGCAGATAGCCGTGTTTCTGAATTTCTGGCTTCGGTTTAATTTTTAAACAAGGACTATCAGTATGGGCACCAGTTAGCCGTAGCCCATTAGCGATAAGGTCTTTTTGACCCGTAGTAAAAGCAACCAGCGCTGAATTATTACGTATAACAAAGTAACTGCTTTCTTTCTCAATTACCCAATGATCATTCTCGTCTAGTTGCCTAAACCCGTTAGCCTCTAGTTTTAAGGCAAGATTCGAAACTGCATGAAACGGCGTGGGTGACTGTTGCAAAAACTGCAACAATTCACCATTAAATGAAAGACCACCCATTGTTCTTATTGCCAAAGGCTAGAATGTTTATCGAATTTCCAACAATTCAACTTCAAAAATAAGTGCAGAATTCGGAGGAATTGCTGGCGTTGGAGAACTTTCACCATATGCCATATCAGGATGGATGAAAAGACGCCATTTGTCTCCGACCTTCATTGCCTGTAGAGCTTCGGTCCAACCTTCAATAACTTGAGATACGCCGAAAGTAGCAGGCTCACCTCTATCTACAGAACTATCAAATACTGAGCCGTCAGTTAAAGTACCATGGTAATGTGCTAACACGGAATCACTTGTCGTCGGAGACGGCCCATCTGGCCCGGACTCAATTATTTCGTATTGTAAACCAGACTCCATGGTTATCACTCCGTCACGTTGAGCATTTTCTGCCAGATAGGCTTCACTAGCGGCAAGGCCTTCGCTAAGAACTGCCTGTGCCGCATCTGCTTGACGCTGCATATAAGTTTGCAAGGCTNCCATCATGCTATCCTGATCAAGACGTGGGTCTCCAGAAACAGCATCCATCATACCGGCGACGAAGGAGTCGAGATTTATACCCTCAATAATTTGCTGCGCCACTAGGTTTTGCCCAATATTTACGCCAATTGAATAAGCTATTCGGTTCTCTTCGTTTTCAAGGTCTATGTCTGCTTGTGCGAATAACCGCGCGGTTACAGTCGTCAACAAGATCACTAAAAGCACTAGGCTAGATACTTTGAATTTTTTCATACCAATTTCCTTAAATTCATTGGAAAATTACTTGCTTAAACCCTCATAATTAGGTGAATCTTCGCGAAGCAACGAGTTGGGCATACTACCCGGGAAATGTATCAATTACCAGTGAAGCGGCTTCGCAATATGCCGGCCTAATGTCTGTAAAAACAATAATTTAACTAAGAAGATAATTAAACATGGGCAACAAAAGTTACATATTTATAAATCTCTTGGTAGCTTTACTATTAGGCCGCTGCTCTAACGAAATCGTTATCTCAATAAACGAGCAGACAGTTTACGATCCCGGAGGAAGATTGCCAGTAGGAAAAGTTGCCGATGCAGACCTACAAGGATGTGTAAACCTTGCGATTCAACAACAAAATATCAACACGGCCGCAGAGTTACTTGTTTTATCCTGTGCAAATTCTGAAATTGGCAGCCTGGAGAACATAAGCGAGCTCGCCAGTCTAAGATTTCTCGACTTAGGCAACAATAATATAAGCAACATCACTCCTCTGGAAGATCTAACTGCGTTAAGTGGAATAAATTTAGTTAACAATCAGATTAGCGATATTGGGCCGCTCTTTAATATTCCCAATCTAAGCTCAGTAAATTTACTGGGGAATAATAATATAGATTGCGATGAACTTCAGGCATTACAAGAACGCTTAGGCGATAATCTAACAGCACCACAAATATGTAACGATTAATACCCAGGAGGCAGCCCGCTGTGAAAACGAAAATGGTTATCCGGTGAGCTAATTAATTTGTTTTCTAGATTTCTGAACTCTTCAACTCTCATTGCAATATCATTATCAGAATAAAGTTGTGCTAGATATAAGTAATCCTGGAAATGGCGTGACTCGGATTTTAAAAGCCCAGTATAGAAGCGACTTAGTTCTGCATCTAATTCGGGTGCCAATCTGTCAAACCTCTCGCATGATCTTGCCTCAATAAATGCACCGCTTATCAAAGCGTCTACTAGGCGTTGTTTTGTGTTTGTGGAGAAAATGGACCTCAACCCTGAGGCATAACGAGAGGGTCCGAGCCGGACGTATCGAATTTTCCTAGCTGCCATAATTTCCACGACTTGTTGNAAGTGAAGGAGTTCTTCTCTCGCCAATTGTGACATTTTGGTTAATAACTCCGGGTACGCTGTATTGCGGTGCATAAAATGCATTGCTGTAGCGGCAGCTTTTCTTTCACAGTTGGCGTGATCGATAAGCAATTGGTCTTGATGCTCAAGAGCAGCTTCTACCCAACTATCAGAAGTCTCACATTCCAGAAAATCAAGGATAGAGTCCATAAACTTATGGTGGAGCTGGCGGGCTAACATCAATGCTCAACTTTGGTTTCATGATTTAGTTCCGACTGATCGGCACTTAAACCGCCTGAACCCTCTTCCAGAGCATCGGTAAGAGTTTGAGATTTTTGCTTTTTTGAAGTTTTAGCACCGAGATTCTTAAGTAACTCGGCGCGATTGATCAAATTGCCTCGACCCGAAATCAATTTACTCTTGGCTTTCTCGAAACTTTTTTTACTGGTATCGATCCGCGCCCCTATCTCATCGAGATCATCAACAAAGGCCACAAATTTATCATACAAGGCTCCAGCTTTCTCAGCGATTTCTTTTGCGTTTTGATTCTGTTGCGCCAAGCGCCATAAATTATGAACAGTTTTTAGAGAGGTTAACAACGTAGTTGGCACAACGAAAATTATGTTGCGTTCGAATGCATACTGAAACAAGTCAGACTCTTCCTGCAATGCCACAGAATACGCAGCTTCTATCGGCATAAATAGGAACACATAATCTAGAGAATTTATGTTACTAAGATTCTGATAGTCCTTATCAGAGAGAAGCTTCACATGATTTCGGATTGAAGTAATATGTTGCTTAAGAGCTTGCTGTTTGGTTTGTTCTTCTTCAGCAGCACAATATGCGTCCCATGCTTTCAATGATACTTTAGAATCGATAACAATTTCTCTTGACTCAGGTAGATAAACAACTACATCAGGCCGTGCTTTATCACCTCCTTCATCTTTTAAGGCAACTTGTACTTCATATTCCCTCCCTTTCACCAAGCCTGATTTTTCCAAAATAGATTCCAAGACAAATTCTCCCCATGACCCCTGCGCTTTATTATCCCCCCTCAAAGCATTGGTCAGATTTACCGCTTCTTCGCTCATTCTGACATTAAGTTTTTGTAAATTCTCGATTTCTTTCGTAAGTGAAAAGCGCTCTTTTGATTCTTTATCGTAGGTTTCTTCTACTCTTTTCTCGAATTGCTTAATCTTATCTTGAAAAGGTTCAAGTACGGCCCCAAGCGTTTCTTTATTAGCTTCAGTGAACTTTCTAGACTTATCATCAAATATTTCGTTCGCAATATTCTTGAAAGAGGCGCCTAATTGCTCACGAGACTCATTAAGTAGCGCGACCTTTTCGTCGAACCGTTTCCTTTCTAACTCAAGACTGGTTTTAACTGCCGCTAGTTCTTCTCGACAAGACTGGATTTCATTTTTTAATGAGTTATTTTCTAAATTGAGTTCAATTGACCTACCTTGCAAAGAATTCAGTTCCACTTCTTTTGCAAGCAACCTCTCATTAAAGGTCGCCTCTTTGACTTTTGCAGATTGCAACTGTCTCAATAGCACAACAACAATCACAAAAGAAATAATCAGCAAGCTGATGTTAGCAATAAGTGAAATTGATTCCATGAATGAGTATATTTGTTAGCGAATACGCTAACTTAAATTTTCGTTTATTACTTGCAATAGCTCTTCTGTAAGCTGCACAGAATCGTCGGAAAATTCTAAAGCTTCAGTAATCACATTGATTACGTCATTGGTTTGCATTAAGCGAATACTAAAATCTTTTACTTCTGCGACTTCCTCGTCTCCACCCCCGAACCAGCGGCTGATTAGGGTCGAACCCTCTTCCTCCTTAATACCTGAAAATTCGACATTAAAAAAGGACTGATCTCTATCACTAGTTATAATCGTAATCTCAGCATTTTCTAATGCTTGCCTAATTTGCACCCACGCACGATTATAATCAACCTTTAGCTCAAGCATCGGTTCTCCGGACTCACCTTCGATTAGATTAGCTTTTGCCTCAGCTTCTATACTCCCAGCCAATAAACTGGCAGAAGAAGCCTGATACACATCATTACGATCTGCCAAATATTGAGATAAGGAAGTTTGGATTTGTCTCTCCAAATCTGGAGAATTAGACTGCTGTGGCCAACTCACGGCCAGTGGAACCGGCTCAGTGTTTAGGTTTTCGTAATGCAAAATATAAATTTCTGAATAACCTGAATGCATCCCAGGTTCAATGGTAATTTGATATTTATGCCGCTTTTCATCATTACCTCCTACTTCCACCCAAGAGGTTTCCATCAAACCATTACTTGGATCTTCGTAATCTAGAATAATTTGTAATTCAGTCCAATAATCTCTAACCAACGGCCAAACCTGGGCAGGAGTAGCGTCAATTACAATCCAGCGACGATCCGCCAATGCCTGAATAACAACCCCTTCTCTTCGTCTAGTTTCAATTGGGAGCGGCATCGGGACTTCTTCTAAGGCCGTTAGAGAAGAGAAGCGCTCCGGTATCACGTAGAGTTGATCAAGCGTATAGCTGTCCAACTGGTTAGGAATATCCATTGCAGGTGAAGTCCGTGACTCAAGATAATCATCATCCCTATTAGGGAACAAGCCATCATCTCCCAGCAGATAATTGCAAGAATTAAGCAAAGTTAAGACAGCTAATCCCAATATATTCCTAGTTTTCAAGTTCAACACCTTCATCAAGCAGCTTCCGAGAGAAAAATGCCCGCTTGCTCTAAAGCTTCTGACATTTGCCTGTGATACTTCGCGTCAAGTTCCATTAGCGGCAAACGAATTCCTGCTTCAACAAGACCCATTTTTGCCAACGCCCACTTAACAGGGACCGGGTTGGCTTCAANAAATAAAGTCTTGTGTAATCCAGCAAGTTTATTATCTATTTCCGCTGCTGCCCCAAAGTCCGCCGCCAAAGCATATCGGCACATTTCAGCCATTAATTCAGGTGCTACATTTGCTGTCACAGAAATGGCGCCTACAGCCCCCCCTTCCATCAAGGCAAGGTTTATTGCATCTTCTCCACTATAGACTGACAGCCGGTCACCACAGCTATCGACTATTTCGTGCCCTCGTGCAATTTCTCCGGTCGCATCTTTAATGCCAACAATATTTTCTAAATTAGCTAAGCGATCTACAGTTTCTAGTTTCATATCGCAAGCAGTGCGGCCTGGAACATTGTAGAGAATCTGAGGTATATCAACAGTTTCGGCAATTATCTTAAAATGTTGATAAAGACCTTCTTGAGAAGGCTTGTTGTAATAAGGAGTCACTAGCAATACAGCATCAGCACCATTTTGCTTAGCTGATTTGGTGAAATATAGAGCTTCTTCGGTAGAGTTTGACCCTGTGCCTGCGATGACTGGAACGCGCTTGTTAGCGGCCTCAACACAGCGAGCCACTTGATCACAATGCTCGTCTGTAGTTAAGGTCGCCGATTCACCCGTAGTACCAACCACAACTATAGCGTTCGTACCCGCTTCAACATGCCATTCCACCAGTCGATCAAAGGCCGAGACATCCAACGAACCGTCGTTATGCATGGGAGTAACAATAGCTACTACACTGCCTTTTATCTCTACAGACATAAACCAATACTCGAACTAATCATATGACTCTACCATAAGGGCAAAACAGGGGCCAAAAATTAACATAGCACTAATCCAGCA
>PBNR01000012.1 GCA_002723195.1 Gammaproteobacteria bacterium
GTCTTGATTTTAATAAAGGAATTTATCTTAATGCGATTTTATAAGGGAAAGATGAATACCAAAATTGTCTAGAGAGAACTAAATAAGTATCAGCAGCTAAACTTATGATTAACCTCTTGGATCGACAATTAAAGCTGGTAAAAGCTATTTACTTTGGAGGGTAGAGGTAGGCTCTCTGTTATAAGTGCATTCATCCAATCGAAATAGTTACTGGTGTGCTTCAATACCTTAATTAGACTCTTATCATCAGAATCGGGCCTAAAGGCTTTTCGCATTTTCATCGAAAAGGTTAAAGGTTTTCCGAATAATACAGGAAAACTTTGGAATGCTATCCTCATTTCACTGACGTCCTTTTTTGAAATAACTTGATTGGGAAGCATCACAAAAAAAGGTTTCCGAGAAGGTCTCATTGAGTGCGCCGAAATTCCATTGTTAAATAGCTGTTTTAAAAAGTCTTGAGTGGCGAAGACATCGGCGTCCGAGCAGGAAGTTGGAACGAATATAAAATCGCAACTTGAAAGAAACGGATAATCTCCAACAGCAACACTTGCTGGCGTATCAACCACCAGAAATTGAGTGGTATCATTTTTACTGTCCGGAATGAAAGAGGCAATGTCCCAGCTGTTTATAATACCGGTTTCGTGCATAAATTCCGAAGAGCCGTATATTCTTAAACGGTCATTTTCGAATCTTTTCAAGGACCTACTGCTTGTGGCTTGGCTATCTAGGTCTAACATCGCTACTTCGCGCTGGGAACGAGATGCCAATGCAATAGAGGTTAATAAGGCCAATGTGCTTTTACCTACACCGCCTTTTGGATTAATGAATACAATTTTTTTCACGCAAACGCTTGATGATTTTTGAACTGAGCCAAGGTGATCAATTTGATTAGTTTTGTTATTACGAAAATGGTCTCTTGCTAGGGGGCCTTCCAGATCTCTAAGAGCCTGAGTTTGATAAGTCATTTACCCCGCCTCCAGTCCAATAAAGGGAACGCAAAGAATCTCATCTCTTTATATCGTACGCCTTCCCACCTCCGTTAACTATTTAAGCTACTGTCCCGTGAAATTAAGAAAAAGTAATTTAGAGCATTTCATCGTTATCAGGGTCAGTGTCGTCATTATCTTCGTGTAACGTAGAGTTTAATAGTGAGCTTAGCCTATCAGAACTTTCTTCTTCTTCGTTATCTGAGTCCCATTCAGTATCCCAGGTAGTGGTAACCTCTCCGATTAGTTTCGCGCCTTCTTCGGTTTCTAAAGAGCCGTATGAAATTTTACCTCTGACGCGTCCGCTCTTTCTGATAGTAAGCTTTTCCTCTACTTCAATGCTATCTTCGACGGTACCTTCAATATCAGCTGTATGGCTTTGAATATCACCCTGCACCTTTGCAGGCTTGCCGACAATAAGATGTTTGACTTTAACTTTTCCTATTAAAGTTCCATCAATACGGGCGGTTCCATTAATTTCAAGGGATGCTCCTTCAAGAATTGACTCACTACCAACATAAAATTCGTACTCGCTGCTTTGACCCATCACTGCATCTCCAGTAGGTTTGACCTCTATTTCGTAATATTTGCCATTATCTCTCGCTTTTCCGTCGGACGTAAAGCATTAACAGCATCCAAAATTCAGAGCACCGTTCATGCCAATACCGGGTTTTCGGGGTGTGTGTACCGATTTGTTGGAAGAGAATAACTTCAAACCGAACGGTGTAACCTTTTAGCTTTCCTTCATAAGGTAAATGAGGCAATCTAGCGGCTGAGACTTAAGTTTTCTTGCGCAGCTATTTAGGCGAAAAGCTATTAATCGGGATAGTTAGAAAAATGAGATTCTTGATATTTACGGTTTTGGCCGTATTTCCGGGCTTATTGCTTGGTTCTTCTGAACTAGATGGTATCTGGGTGCTAGATGGTCCCGGGACCGAGAGTGAAATTCTCCTTACTGATCGAGGTGAGCGGCTTCGGTCTGACTATGATCTGTTAGAAGACGACCCCAGTTTATCTTGCACCCCGGCTAGTGTTTCTCGAGTGTGGGCTAATCCAGGCTCACGAGTGCAGATCCAGCAGGAAGAAGACCGTATTCTGATTAGTTATGAATTGTTCGACCTAAGGCGGGAAATTCCTATCGGCGATGAGTCCGTAATGTCTGAATTGCCCAGCACAAAGAATCTGGAAGGTGTCGAATTTGCAGAAATGGGGTCTTCGTTTGCATCGTATGAGGGAGATAGTCTAATTATTGTTTCAAGGAACCATGCCCACGGCTATATTCGCACTTCTAGAGGTATCCCTCAGGGTTCAGACACTGTCACTCGGGAAGTATTCGAAGTGAATGGCGATAGGCTTCAGATAACACATACTTACGAAGACACAACTTTATTTGAACAACCCCTGGTTCTGGAATACTTTTTTAACCGGCTTAAAAATGCTGAAATTGAGCTGTATAACTGTACAGACCCTGATTACGATTGGTTTCTTGAATTGAATGCAATTAGGGAGGACTAAGTGTGAAGAAACTGATTTTGTCGCTTGTCTTTGTACTTTGTTTGCCCATTATTTCCAAGGCCCACCATTCTACTGCAGCAAATTTTACTCAAGAGGTTATTTCGGTAAGCGGAACAATAGAAAGAGTTAGATCTGTTAACCCTCATTCATCCATTTTGATAAAGAATACCGATGATAGGGGCGAGGAAAAGTTTTGGCTAATTGAGACTACATCGAGAACTACGCTAAATCGTCAAGGTGTAAGACTTGATGTTTTAGAGGTTGGCTCGCAGGTCACCGCTACTGGTCGGAAGGGGCGGAGGGAGTTCACCCTGTATCTTCAGAAAATACGTTTCGAAGATGGTTCTGAATTCTTCCCTCGACAAGACAGGGACTAGCGTTACATTGAGCTTTGAGCGCTCTATCTCTGCTATTTTTTCAAAATGGCCGCATCAATCCTTTTAGTCCTTCGATTTGCTAGTTCATTTTTGCTGCATCGATAATGAACTGGAAAAATTCTACATTGCCCCAGTTGGCTGGGAATTGCGTTAAATGATAAGAAATGTCGCGCCTACTTTTCGTGTCCCCAACAAATTCCACAGTGCTGTTTCTTACGACCACAATATCAAGGCCTGGGTGGACATAAATCAGCTGACTTCTGCTGCCTAAGGCGAAATACCATTCTCCCGACCTGTCTGGCCACCATTGATAGCCATAACCTGTTTGCATTGACGGTAAAATTATGACCGTGGGCGCTGTTGATTCGATTACCCAATCTTGTGAAATAATCTGTTCAGAGCCCCATTTGCCGTCTCTGGCAAATAAGAGCCCAAATTTTGCAAAATCCCTAGTGGTCATGTCTAAACAGCACCAAGGCATATAGTTATGAAAGGCGTCTGTCCACCACTCAGCTGAAATGCCGATTTTAGAGAATAAATATTCTTCCGCAAATGATCCAAACGATTTGTTAGCAGCTTGCAAAAGAATACTCCCAATTATTTGGGTATCTCCGTTTGCGTAATTCCAGTTATAACCAGCTCCTAGCCAATGAGCCCTTTCGGGGCTTACTGTTCGATTTATTGCATATTGAAGGTTGTTAACTTGTTGAATAACTCCGTTACTGTCCGTCACGTAATTTCCGTCGCTATCTTTCAGGCCGACGTACATAACCTCGCCATCATTACCATCTTCATAGAGTCCTGATGACATCTGTAAAAGGTTTTTGAGAGTTATGTTTTTCCTATCATCCCCTGCCCATTCAGGCACATAACCGGCCGCCGGGACATCGACTGAAGAGATGAAGCCTTTATCGATTGCGATACCAATCAATGCGCTAGTGAAAGATTTTGCCACAGACCAAGACGTGGCAATACTGTCTTTGTTAGAGCCGTCTGCGTATTTCTCGGCAACAATTGCTCCATGTCTCAGAATGACCAATCCTTGAGTATTTTGACCTTCGGCAAAGGCGTAGTCGATAGCCTTTTGAATCTCTGAAGTTTTTAACCCTAATTCATCCGGCTCAGCGGTAACCCATGTATCTGTTGGCACATAATTTAACGATCCGGTTAGATAGCCTGACTTTAGCTGAAATGTCAGATCGTTAATATTTAACACCTCTAACCCCACATCGTAAGCCGATTCGCCTACATTCACTCTTTCAAGTTTTAAAGTATTTTCTTCATATTGACTGTAAAAGTTGTCGGGTATTGGAATGCTGGTTTTATTAGCATTAGTTATTTGGAAACAGATGTTTTCACATTCTTTTAAAGCCAAAGTTGCCCAATATGTTTCTTCGCCCACTTGAAGATGTTCTATTCGGAGAGTGTTGTCGCTAAAGGTTGCATCTATGACATATTCAATGGCAAAACTCAGGGAGTTATTACAATTCAAGTCATTCCATTGACCCGCGGTACCATAAAAACCCGGATTAGCTTTTGGCCAGCTAGTTACGCCCATAGCTAAACAATCTTGAGAGCCATTGAAATTATCTGGTTCACTAAAGCCAGCTCCATGCCCTTCGCCATTGCCCCAAAGCGGCCTGCTGGAAATTGAACTAGCGTTTAGTTCCGTGTTGTCGTACCAAGCCCATTCATCTTCTTGCCCGATGTCATTCGCCCCAAGCCAAATATAGTTTGATCCACCTCCATCTGCAGCGCTCGTTTCTGTTAGCGACATTAAATTTTTTACAAAATAATTCTCTTGGAAAGAGTCGATCCGGACGAGTTCCCCTCCCTTACCTTGAGCAAAGCTTTTTGCTTCAGACCATGTCATGGGAGTGCTGACTAGTTCATACGCGTGGCCATCAAATGTTTTAAGCTCAGCAGCTAAGAGACTTCCTTGGGCAAAAAATAACGCTATAAAAATGCTTGCGATTCCTTTGGTCATAAACTGGTATTCTTCCAATGGTTACTAATTAGGTAATTGCTCTTTATCTCGGTTGAACTTGTATTATTTCCTTTGTTTAGTCTTATGCAGTTATAAATAACCCAGAGCAATCACCACAAATGGGGAATCGCTTTCCATAACGAACTATACTTAGTTGAAACAAATGCCTTAAAATTGCGAGGGTAAACTAAACCAAAATTAATACCAAGCCTATAAAGGTTGAGTATGAGGCTGTCAAATTCCCACTTTTTGTTGTGTAAAATGGTTGGAATACTTTGTATTTCAAATTTCCTAGTTGAGGTTGCTGCTCAATCCGAACCTTCTATTTGGTCCGGAATCTATACATCTGATCAGGCAACTCGGGGCGAATCGGTGTATCTGAAAGATTGTGCTGATTGTCATCGGGAAGACTTAACAGGACAGGATATGTCTCCTTCGTTAGTAGGTATTGGTTTCGCATTCAAGTGGGAGGGTAAGAACCTACAGGAACTCTATGCGTCTATGCGCTATGGTATGCCTCAAAACGCGCCAGGCAGTCTGAGTAATGGTCAGTATGCTGCGTTAACAGCATATCTGCTGGCCAAGAATGGATTCCCGGCGGGGGAGTCTGAGCTAACATCAGACGAAGACGAACTCTCCAAGATAGAAATTACTAACAATCGCCAGTAACTCTTTTATTGCCGACCTATAAAGACTAAGGCAAAGAAAATACAAACAAGTTGTTCGCAAAGGTCGGCCTGTATTCTGGAGTGATGCTTAGGAAGCTTGCCGTTGTAGCTGCACTCCCTGTTGATACAGCAACGTATTGTTTGCCGCCAGTGCTAAATGTTATGGGATAGCCTGTAACCGGCGAGCCAAGATTAACTTCCCACAACACTTGACCGGTGGCTTGATCATAAGCTTTAAATCTGCCGTTGGTATCTCCGCCGAATAGTAATCCGCCTCCAGTCGCAACTAACGAGCCGGTAGCTGCGCGTTGTTCGTATTTCCAGGCAGTCTTGCCTGTTTCGGCCGATATGGCGTAAACAGTTCCGAGATTGCTTTCACCTTCCGTAATTTCGTGGCGTACACTCATAGCGTAAATTCGATGTGAGGCGCTTGCATCGTCTGTTATTAGGGTAGGCATACACATGTTACGCAAAGGATAGTACATGGTGTTCGTTTGCGGGCTATAGGCTCCGGCTTCCCAATCCTTGCCGCCGTGCATGTTTGGGCAGACTGTGGCGAATTCGCCCATTTCTCTGAAGGTCAAAGAAGGATTAATTGTCACACCGCCCGATAAGCCATCAATGCTATCTATGACATTTTGATACACAGTCTCTCTAGCCCACAGAAACTCGCCGGTCTCTCTGTCTAAAGTATAAACTAAGCCGGTCTTCCCAGGGATGCCTGTCATTACTTTGCGTTGCTCACCTGGTGTGAGGCTGGGGTTAATCCACGAGACAGAGTTGGGATCAGGTGTTACCGCAGTGTTCACCAATAATCGCTCAAATGGATGATCTAAATCCCAATTGTCATTGAGATGTTGGTAATACCAGTTAATTTCTCCAGTATTTCCATCAAGGGCCAGTGTTGAGTTGTGATACAGGTGCTGGTTTTCGACGCCACCCAGCAAGAATTTTGGCGCTGGGGAGGTCACGGAGGTTCCAATAAAGACAGTATTAAGTTCAGGGTCGTAGCTGGGTGGCATCCAGGCACCTACATGTTTGCGCTCTTCGAAAGGTACATCACCCCAAGTTTCATCTCCTGGCTCACCAGGAGCAGGAATGGTCCGTCGGCGCCACAGTTCAGCGCCTGTTTCTGCATCATGCGCGGTAATCACGCATGCATCGGGACCAGCAATAGGGCGACAACTCCTGCCGGTGAAGACTTTCCCATTTCCGATAATCGGCCCAGCCCCTTGAATTGCAGGATGGGTGTTGTAATCAAGAACCTTGGTTTCCCAGACAGGGTCACCTGTAGCAGCATTGAGCGCAAAGATATGGTCATCCACGGAGGTATCGATGATCAGATTTCGCCATATAGCAATGTTTCTGTTGTTGGTCGATAGAAATCCAAGGCTTTCCCTAGCGGCTTCAGGAACCTCTCGGCGGTGTTCCCAAATTAAATCCCCTGTTGCTGCATTAATTGCTTGAATTACGTCGTTAGGATTAGGCATATATAAAACGCCGTTATACGCAAGAGGTGTGCCGGTTTGGCTCCCTTCCGTTAGTGCGCGAGTCCAAATCATACGGAGATCAGTCACGTTTGATTTGTCGATCTGGTCTAGCGGACTATACCCCCATCCATTTTGCGTTCTTCGCCACATCAACCAATCTTCAGCAGGAGGATCAATAAGCATAGCGTCAGTAACTTCTGCGAAAGACGTTTCTTCTATTGAATTTAATTGTGCGAACGCTGTTGTAACAGAAATAACAAAACTGCAAAGTAAGATAATTTTTACTACTCTTTTCATAGCTTCAATGTACCATTTAGATAACAAATTAATTTGCTCCACTCAGACGATGTTGCTGCTGACTTTTTAGATCGAAATCTTGATTCAATCGAGGATAGTCCAAAGCTTCCAAGCTCCTCGAACGCTGACCTTAAGTATCTAACCCAGAAATTACTTCCGCAACCCCCTAAAAATAGAATACAGTGTGTTTTTTTACAAATTGGAGAAATTCCCTCATGAAGCGCCTTGCTATCGCATTCCTTACTATATTCTTACTGACTCCACTGACGAGTGTGGCACAGCAAGAGGAGACTTATGATTACTGGCAACACCAACGTGAAATGGTGCGCCGGGGACAGCAAGCTATTTTTATGTGCAATGGTATTTTTACTTCCAATAGAAGCGTAGAGCAGCTTTACGACTGGGAGTTGGAATTCTTTCGGGAACCCATCGGCGACCCTACTGGAGGAGATTACAGCATAGATTTGGACAGACAAGCGGTGGAGATTGGAGTTCCAGGCTCTGTGCCTGTCATGCGCGCTGCATTCAGAGAAGGTATTGGCTGTGTAATCATGCCGCCCGATCAAGATTTAGATGACATAGACCGTTTACCTGAGCTAACGCTTCCGTATCCTCCCGGTGATCCGGCAAGCATTCCATGGCCAGATGGTGACTTAATTGGAGATAGCAGTTTGCCTGTAAATGTCGATGAATCCGCTCTGCAATCAGCTTCCAATTGGGCATTTGACCGCCCATCTGATGAACAGCAAACAGTTAGCCTGTTAGTAGTTTATAAAGGTCAGATTATCCATGAGCGTTACGCTGATGGTTTTGATATGACTACCCGCACTAGAACCTGGTCTACAGCGAAGAGTATCGCTTCAACGTTGATTGGCATGTTGGTTGATGATGGCAGACTTCAATTGGACGAGCCATTGGGTTTCGACTGGTTGCCAGCCAATCGTTCTCCAGAAACCGATCCGAGAAACGAAATTACCTTGCGCAATGTTTTACATATGAGCAGTGGCTTGGAAACTATTGATAATCGCGGGTTAGAGTATGCAACTGGTTCCGGCATGTCTTATTGGACGGGCGCCAGTTCGGTTGAGGGTGCCAGAAGTCGCGGATTGATCCGTGAACCTGGAACTTACTGGGATTACGAAAACTATGACACGCTCCTGGGAGTGTACGCCATGAAACTTGCTTTGGGAGGCGAGAGAGAATACGCTGAATTTCCGCGCAAAGCTTTGTTAGACAAGCTGGGTATGCGCAATACTCTGGTTAGCACTGATAGGTTTGGCGATTTTGTTCTTAGCAGTCAGGTTTATACCAATGCAAGAGATCTGGCGCGATTCGGTATGCTATATCTGCAAAACGGCGTCTGGAACGGTGAAAGAATCATTTCAGAAGACTGGATCGACTTTGTGCGCACGCCGGCGCCAGCAACTGCGGAAATTGGTAACATGTATGGTGGCCAGTGGTGGTTGGTGCCTGATAATCGCGATGATGTCCCTGAAAATGCTTATTCAACCTCCGGAAATCGAGGCCAGTTTACGATTGTTGTACCTACACATGATTTAGTAATTGTGCGACGCGGTTTGGATTACGGCAGACAGGGCTTCGATCGATGGGGTTTAACTCGAGAAGTCATCAAGGCGATCAATTAAGTAATAAGTTAGGACGGAGGAGTGGAGGGTAAATCGATGTTCAAGTTGAAGAAAGGCAGCTTAATTGCTTGCACTCTTGTGAGTCTGGCTTCGTTCTGGAACTCTACGGTATTTTCACAGCAGACCGCAACTCCTCCGCTTGATGTGCCAAGAATCGAGCGGGTTCAAAAACCGTGGACTGCAGCAGAGGCGGCTATCCTAGCTCCCCGAGAGCGCGATGGTAGGGTGCTCGGAGTATGGTCAACTTGCGCTAATGCCCCGGCGCTTTGTAATGCCTGGTTGCAATTTACCGATTATCTATTACAAGACTCTACCCTGCCAATTCGTGATCGCGAATTATTAATTATGCGCATCGGCTACTTAAATCAGGGAGCATATGAATGGGCTGCTCATCGTGGTTTAGCGTTGGGGGTTGGGATCAGTGAAGAAGAACTCAAACAAATTACAGTAGGTTCTTCCGATCCAAGATGGAGCGAGTGGGAAGCAACCTTACTTAAAGCAGCTGAAGAGCTTCATGAAAACGCATTACTTAGCGACAACACTTGGAATTCGTTATCAGCTCGCTATACCAAGCGACAGATGATGGAAACAGTTTTTACAGTGGGCCAGTATAATATGGTGGCCATGTATCTAAATAGTCTTGGGGTTCAGTTCGAGGAAGGCTGGATTGGCCCACCAATCGATTAGGCCATTAAAGATCAATCAAACACTGCAGTACAATCGATTTCAATGCCGCGAGGGCATGTGTTGCTGGAATGTTTCAGGGTCTGGGCAATTTGGCCGATTTGCATTATCGATTCAAATTAGCGTCTGCTCAGTTTTTACTAATACTTACTGTTACCTGGGTTCTATCTTCCTGTAAAAATAGTTAGACCTTGCTTAAGCCGGGTGATACTTTAATTGGCATCAGCAATATTTTTTGGATTTGGGAGTTGTATTAATGGCTCGAATAAAGACTGCGGTAAACATAATTTCTCTTTCAATGGCAATCCGATTCCTGGTTATACCGGTATTTGTTTCCTTGCTAGCTTTTTTCTCGTTCGCTCAAAGCGGCGAGTGGGTAACACTTATCGACGGCACTGAAGGAATAGACAACTTCAATATAGTTGGCGATGCAAATTGGCATACCGATGCTTCTTCGATTCGCGCAACCGAAGGTAGCGGTGCTTCCTGGTTAGTTACTAAAGAAAGCTACGGTGATTTTGTTCTTCGTGTTGAGTTTTGGGCTAGCCATGATGCNAATAGCGGTATTTATATGCGTTGTCAGGAACCGACTCGAATTACGGATCGTAATTGCTACGAAGCAAATATATTTGACCAGCGNCCAGATCTTTCCTATGGAACGGGAGGCATTGTCCACGTCGCAACCGTTGAAGAGCCCTATCCAAAGGTTGGCGATAAATGGAATGTTTATAAAATTACTGCGGACGGCGATCGTCTAGTGGTTGAGCTAAATGGAGAGTTAACAGTGGATGTAAGAGATAGTCAGATGGCTGAAGGCCCTATTGGTTTGCAATGGGGCAGAGGGGAATTACGTTTTCGTAAAGTGGAAATTATGGAGTTGTAAATTTTTGTCTATACAAACGCAAAAAGGCCGGAGTTATGCTCCGGCCTTTCGTATTTTGGGCCTTATAAATCAAGAACTAATACTCGTCATACCCTTCAGTGAACTCTATGCGAACACCTCTGGGGTCTATGATATAGGCAATATTTAAGTCGATAGCTGGAATTTCCCGATACGGAACCTGAAATTCAATTCCTGCAGCTTCCAGGCGTCTGCAGAATTCTTCGAGCCCATCAATTTCGAAGCCAATGTGATCGATGGCCGTACCCTGCGTGGGCGACCGGTCCGAGCTTCCTCCGCCAAAACTTAAATTCATGCCTGGCACATTGGTCGTAGTTTGAATCGCACCTCTGGGCCGAACTTCAAGATTAAATACTTCGGTGTACCAAGCTAGCAATTCCTCATGTTCTGGCGTGTTGAAGTGAATGTGGTAACCAGTTACTTCTTGCTGTAAACCTTGATCTTCCTGGAGTTCTACCCGCGCTCCATTCGGAAAATCGATGAAGGCATTTATCTGCCCTTCCGCTCCTACAAATGTCTCACCTGTGAACCCATTTGGTTCGTTGGGAAGGGCGGCCGCCCATTCAGCGGTAGTTACAGGGAGTCCGTCAGCTCTCCATTTGTCGAGGAACTTTTCCATATTGCGTACCTTAAAGCCAAAGTGATCCATAGTCGTTTGACTTGAGGGCATGCTTGGGTCNCTGGGTGAAAGAGCTACCAGTGTATTGTTGAGAACTATGGCTGTCAGCAAGGGGTCGCCATCCGCGTTTCTGCCTTTCCTAACAGTGCGCCCACCGAAATGATCTTCAAGGATCTGAATATTGCGATCCATATCGGACACATTCAAATGAACATGGCCATAGGTTAACCCATCGTCATTAAAGCTAGCGAGCACTTGGCCGTAGGCAGTAATGGATATCAATCCGGATACGACGAGTGAAAAGAGTGCCGNGAAAATTCGCATATGCTTGCTCCGATCTAATATTATTGTTTTAGCCCACCGAGCTTAAATCTATTGTTGGCAGGAGTCCATTCAATAGTCATTTTTGTGATGGTTAAACCTTGGGGAAAGAAGGGACGCTATAAAGTCTAATGCTCTGGGCATTGAAAATAAAAAGTGTCAATTTATGTCATTATTTGCAAAAGATTGAACTAACGAACAGGAATTTTTAATGAAGCTCTTAGGCCAAATCCTTGCTTTTGTTTTTATTGCTTCAACTAGTGTGAGTTGTATGTTTCAGGAAAGCTTTGCTCGAATTACGGTAGAACTGTTCGGAATTCTGAATGATGGCAGGGAAGTGCAGTTATTTGTCTTGAGAAACAAGGCAGGCATGACCGCAGAAATTATGGACCTTGGCGGGACAATCGTGAGCCTCAGCGTCGCCGACTCAGATGGTAATTATGCGGATGTGACGACTGGTTTCGATCTTCCACAACCCTATGCGGACGGCGCAGGTTATCAGGGCGCAATTGTTGGGCGCTACGCCAATCGGATAGCTAATGCCCGGTTTTCGATAGACGGCACTGAATACTCGCTAGCCCGGAATAATGGTGATAACGCAATTCATGGGGGNCTTGTTGGCTTCGATAAAAAAATCTGGGATACGGAAATTTTGTCTAATGAAAGTGAAGCTCGTCTCGCGTTAAGAACCTTCAGCCCTGATGGAGAAGAAGGTTATCCAGGTCGCGTTGATACGACGGTTACATATACTCTTAACGACCAAAACCAGCTCATCATCGACTATTTTGCAACGACAGACCGAGCAACAGTTATTAATCTAACCAATCACGCTTACTTTAATTTAGAAGGGCACGACACTGGATCGGTCCTTGATCATGAAATTACTATTAATGCAGATCTTTATACTCCCGTGGATAATGAGTCTATTCCTACGGGCCAAATTGCGGATGTGGCTGGTTCTCCGCTGGACTTCCGGACGGCGAAAAGAATTGGTAGAGATATCGAATCAGCACATCAGCAAATTCAATTCGGTTCGGGGTTTGATCACAATTTTGTGATTAATCACGAGCACCCTGGACAAGTTTCTTTGGCAGCTTCAGTTTATGCTCCAAAATCAGGCCGGACTATGCACGTGTATACCGATCAACCGGGGGTTCAGTTTTATACGGGCAATTTTCTAAACGGGAGTTTGGTTGGGAAAGACGGCGCTATCTATGACCGTCGAGACGCATTCTGTTTGGAAACACAGCATTACCCTGATAGCCCTAACAAGCCAAATTTTCCGTCCACAGAGCTTCGCCCTGGTGAACAATACAAAACGCGCACAATATTTGAATTTGGAACCATTGGAGCTAACAATTAGTAGCCAGAAACTAATCAGCTAAGTGAGGATTTTGACCTCCGTAAGGGCAAGTTTTCATTAGATTTTTGAGCGTATTGAATTTACTATAAGCGGACATCTTTAGAGAATATTCTGGTTATGTCAATATTGTGGTATTAGAGTTATTGAAGAGTCGATAAAAACCATTGTCACTCGCCGCTCGGACCGAAGATCCTAAAAATTAGAAAAATAAATAGGAGCGCCTCCTAAACATGAAATTAGGGAATTTGCATAAGATCGCGCTAACTTTGACAGCGCTATTTGTTTCTGCTCAGTGTTATGGTCAGGTCAACAATACGCTTACTTATACAGAAGATATTCTGCCGATATTCGCTACTACCTGCTTGGATTGTCATGGTCCAGATGAAACTCGCCGTATGCTCAATTTGCGTTTAGATACGCGTGATTTCCTAGGCAGCCACATTGTTCCCGGTGATCCAGGTGCCAGTCTGATTTTTCAACGCATCTCGGTAGGAGATGGAATTCGGGTCATGCCTCCTACCTCCAGCGGCAGAAGTTTGTCAGAGGATCAAATAGAGACAGTGCGAGCATGGATAGCGGATGGGGCAGAATGGGGCGCAGATCTTACAGAAAACCAACAAGAAGAGTTGAAGCAGGTGGCTGAGCGGCAGGTGGTTTTCGCTAGAGAAGTTCGGCCGATCCTGTCCCGTAATTGTTTTCAATGTCATGGCCCCGATGATGATAATCGCCAGATGGGATTACGATTGGATATACCAGATGGTTTCGCTGGTGACCGAGGTGCCTTTGGTGGCCCGGTCGTCATTCCCGGAAACGCCGAAGGCAGTTTAATGTTTCAGCGCATTACTGCGGAAGCTGAGTCTTTCCGAATGCCGCGAGATCGAGAAGCGTTAACGGAAGATGAAGTTGAAACTATTCGGCTGTGGATTAATCAAGGCGCGGACTGGGAGGGTCATTGGGCCTTTATTCCGCCAAAGCAGCCTGACGTGCCAGAGGTAAGCGATTCCAGTTGGCCTAGAAATCCAATCGATAATTTTGTCTTAGCACGTCTTGATGCAGAAGGACTTAAACCTTCTGTCGAAACTGATAAAGCCACACTAATCAGACGAGTAACCCTCGATCTCACAGGAGTTGCCCCCACGCTAGAAGAAGTCGATGCGTTCTTGGCAGATGATTCAGCAGATGCTTATGAAAAAGTGGTGGACAGATTATTGCAATCGCCTCGTTACGGTGAGCGGATGGCCGTAGACTGGCTCGATGCTGCACGTTACGCAGATACGAATGGCTACCAGACTGATGGTGAGCGAACGATGTGGCGGTGGCGAGACTGGGTGATCAATGCTTATAACGACAACATGCCGTTCGATCAGTTTACTATTGAACAACTTGCCGGCGACATGCTGCCGAATGCGACTCTTGATCAGCGAATTGCTACAGCCTTCAACAGAAATCACAGCCTGAATGCCGAAGGGGGCATCGTCCCGGAAGAATTTTTGATCGAGTATGCTGTTGATCGTGTTGCTACTACTTCCACGGTTTGGCTCGGGTTAACGATGGGTTGTGCTCGCTGTCATGACCACAAGTTTGACCCTTTGCAACAGAAAGAGTTTTATGAGTTTTCCGCGTTCTTTAATAATATTGATGAACGGGGCAAAGGCTTTAAATACGTAAATTCACCTCCTTTTATTGCTGCCCCAACTCCTGCCCAACAAGATGATTTGGAGCAACTGGATATTCGTCTGGCGCAAGCTCGTATTGATTTTGCGGAANTGGAAGACTCAATAACCGAAGGTCAAGAACGGTGGGAGGATGCATTAATCGGCTCTAGTGACATTGATGCAGACGTAGATTGGAATTTGAAAGATGGGTTGCTTGTGCATCATCCATTAGATGGAGATATTTCTGGTGTGCATGCGGGTGAACTTGTGGATGCAAGTCTGGATGACGGCCTTCCGCATTTCGTTGACGGGCGAATAGGCGCGGCGGCGAGTTTCGATGGTAAGCGTTATATCACAGCGGGTAATTCGCCGAATCTGGGTTATGAAAACGAATTCACTTTGTCGGCGTGGATTTACCCGACTGCTGATAGTGGTGTNATCTTTTCACGCGCAACTGAAGGAGANCAAGGTGAAGTGGGNTGGGGAATTTATCTTGAAGAAGGAAGGGTTCGCTTAAATCTTTCAACCCGTGTTTTGGATGACGGGGTTGCAGCAGAGACAGTTCAAGCAATTCAGCTTAATCGTTGGCAACATATTGCGGCCACTTATGATGGCTCGAAAACGCCGGGCGGCATGCGTGTTTACGTCGATGGCGAATCCTTAGAGCTTCAAGCATTGCTCAATCTGGTGGGCAATCGTTTGCCGCANCGTTATCCNTTGCGAATAGGTGCTAGCGGATCTTCCAAACCAAACTTTCAAGGCAACATTGACGATGTTCGAATCTATGACAGAGTATTGTCGCCTGAAGAAGTTGCAGTCGTAGGCACAGCAGACACCGTTTCAGAGATTGCGCAGATCGAGAAATTAGCCCGCACCAAAGCCCAATCAGAAAAGTTACGTCTGAGTTTCTTGAATCAGTATGCCTCACCCGAAATTCGTGCTGTTTATGATCGGCTGAAAGAATTGGAGCAAGAAAGAAAGGCTTTTTCTGATGGTTTGCCGACAGTCATGGTGATGGAAGAAATGACTCCGCGGCGCAAGACCTATCGTTTAAATCGCGGAGTATATGACGCCCCTGCTGAAGAAGTTTTTCCAGGTACTCCATCGATTCTTCCGCCGATGCGAGATGAAGAGAAAAATCGCTTGAGTTTCGCAAATTGGCTAATGGAGGAACAGAATCCATTAACTAGCAGAGTGACTGTGAATCGATTCTGGCAAATGTATTTTGGCGCTGGATTGGTTAAAACTGCGGATAATTTTGGTTCACAAGGCGAATTTCCCTCCCATCCGGAATTACTGGATTGGTTAGCGTTGTCATTCATGGAATCTGGATGGGACGTAAAAGAAATGCAACGTTTAATTGTGACAAGTGCTACTTATCGTCAATCTTCTGCAGTCACTGTGGATATGGCAGAGATGGATCCGGAAAACCGGCTTCTCGCTCGCGCGACGCGCATGCGGTTGCCTGCCCAAATGATTCGCGATCAGGCGCTTGCCATTTCCGGCCTGCTTACCGAAAGGATTGGAGGTCCATCCGTTGGACCTTATCAGCCTGAAGGATTGTGGGATGATATCGTGGAACGTGGTCAGGAGTATCGGCTCTCTACGGGTGAAGATTTGTATAGACGAAGTCTCTACACTTTCTGGAAACGAACCAGACCGGCGCCGGCGATGATTACCTTTGATTCGTCAACGCGGGAAACTCACATTGTTGCCCCGACCCGAACTAATACGCCATTACAAGCTTTAAACTTGATGAATGATGTGACCTATACCGAAGCTGCCAGAGCATTGGCGCAGAAAGTAATGCAGCGTGGTGAAGCGGTAGATGATAGTTTGCGTTACATGTATCGTCTAGCTACCGCTCGATTCCCAAATTCCAGTGTACTATCGATATTGAACGACGCTTATTCCGGGCATCTGGAAAATTTCGGAACCAATAGAGGGGCCGCCCTGGAGTTAATCAGCGAGGGCGAATCTCGGCGTGATGAAACACTTGATATAACTGAACTTGCTTCCTATCAAATGGTTGCTAGTTTAATCATGAATCTAGATGGAACGATAACGAGGGATTAAAGCTATGAATCCAGTTGAGAGTCTCAAGCGGCAATTAACGCGTCGCAGTTTCCTAGGCCTCAGCAGCACATGTCTGGGTGCGGCTGCCCTCAATTCATTGTTGGCGACGGATAGCTTAGCGCAATCTGGAAAGTCTGCTGGTGGGCTTGTTGATTTGCCTCATTTTGCGCCGAAAGCCAAGCGCGTTATTTATTTATTCCAGTCCGGCGGTCCGTCTCAACATGAGCTATGGGATTACAAACCTAAGCTAAAGGATATGGTCGGTGAAGATCTGCCGCCGTCGGTGCGGGGCAATCAACGAGTAACGGCAATGACTTCAGGGCAACTGAGCTTTCCCCTGGTTCCTTCTATTTATGGTTTCGAACAGCATGGGCAATCAGGGGCATGGGTCAGTGAGCTAATGCCTCATACTGCAAAAATTGTAGATGATTTAGCCTTCATCAAGACAATGCATACTGAAGCGATCAACCATGACCCAGGAATAACCTTCTTTCAAACTGGTGCCCAGTTAGCGGGGCGTCCAAGCATTGGTGCGTGGCTGGATTATGGCCTTGGAAGCATGAATGAGGATCTGCCAGCCTTTGTTGCGATGGTTTCTATTGGCAGTGGGAATGGCGGACAACCACTGTATGACAGGTTATGGGGCAGTGGGTTTTTGCCTACCAAACATCAGGGGGTTAAATTTTTAGCGAGTGGAGACCCGGTTCTTTATTTATCCAACCCTCCAGGTGTTAACAGTTTGACTCGCCGTCGGTTTTTGGACGATCTGGCAAGGTTGAATGAATTAACCCAAGAAGAATATGGCGATCCAGAAACCAATACGCGTATTTCTCAATATGAAATGGCTTATCGAATGCAGACTTCGGTACCAGAACTTAATGACTTATCAGATGAATCCCAGGCAACGCTGGATAGTTATGGGCCCGACGTTTTGAAGCCTGGCTCCTTTGCAAGAAACTGTTTATTAGCGAGGCGCTTGGCCGAGCGCGATGTCAGATTCATTCAATTGTTTCATAGAGGTTGGGATCAACATACTCGGCTACCAGGAGGCATTAGGAATCAAGCACTTGACGTTGACCAACCTCAGGCGGCGCTCGTACAAGACCTCAAAGAACGTGGGCTACTAGATGACACCTTAGTGGTATGGGGGGGCGAGTTCGGAAGAAGCGTATACTGCCAGGGTAAATTCACTGAGGAAGTATATGGCCGAGACCATCATCCTCGTTGTTTCACTATGTGGATGGCGGGTGGCGGAATTAAGCCTGGAGTGACTCACGGTGAAACAGATGACTTTTCTTACAATATTGTCAAAGATCCGGTTCATGTTCACGACCTCCATGCCACCATATTACACTTGTTAGGAGTAGATCATACTCGGCTGACTTTCCACTATCAGGGCAGGGATTTTCGTTTAACTGATGTGCACGGAAGAATAGTCGAACCTATTCTGGCCTAAAATATACAGAACAAGGGGGCGGCCATCATCACACTGCTTTGGTTCGTTGTATCGAGCCAATCCTGCGCGTTGGTTAGTCTTGGCAAAATTGCTAACTTTGGATACAAGATATAACTGAACTTAAGGCAGCAGGATGAAACGTATTAATTTAGAAGGCCCTGACCCACATTTTATTGGCTGTTGGGATATAGAGCAAAATTCTCTTTGTGATGAATTGGTTAATTTCTTTGAGAGTCATGAAGAAAAGCACGAAGCCGGAAAATCAGCCGGCGGCGTAGACCTGGAAGCGAAAAGTTCCATAGATATTGCGGTCCATCCGCGAGACCTAAAGACAGACGAGTACAAAATAATCAAAGGATATATAGATTTTTTGTTTGTATGCTATAAAGATTACACAGAGCAATTTCCTTTTTTAGGATCAATACTGCCTAACACAGATATTGGGTCGTTTAACATTCAAAAGTATCTGCCAGGTGGTCATTTTAAACTCCCTCATAGTGAGAGAACGTCAATCCAAAATTCCTTTAGGGCTCTGGCTTGGATGAGTTATTTAAATGATGTTGAAGATGGGGGCACAACGATATTTACTCATCAAAATATGGAGGTTAAGCCCGAAAAAGGAAAAACATTGATATGGCCTGCTGAATGGACCCACGCCCATGCCGGAAACATTGTGAATTCTGGTGAAAAGTACATTATTACTGGATGGATGCATTTTCCTCACGAAGCCAGATAGAGTTGTAATATTCCTTTTTTAATTCATTTACAAAGAGCCAATGGATAAACCAAGCGTAAAGAATATCGTAATACTAGGTGGGGGTACCGCCGGTTGGATGACAGCCAATCTACTAAACCAAAAATGGCAACATCTAGGCGTCAAAATTACCGTAGTTGAATCGCCTGATATAGGTATTATTGGCGTAGGAGAGGGCTCTACACCGCTCTTAAAAGTTTTTTTCGATTCTCTGGGTATAAGTGAATCCGAATGGATGCCGGAATGCAACGCGACGTACAAGAACGGGATTACTTTTAATAATTGGTCGACAGTGAATGGATACGAAGGATATTTCCACCCCTTCCCTACGAGCCTTGATTTTGCAACATTTGGTTTCCTTTATAAATATTCGGCGCTTCGCAGAAAGGGTCTTGATATCCTAGCCCATCCTAACCGATTCTCTTTAATGGCTAATTTGACCGAAAAAAGATTGGCGCCGCTACCGGCGGAAAGCTTTCCCTTTCATTTTCAATATGGCTACCACTTTGATTCAGTTTTGATAGGTAAGTTTCTCCGGGAAAAAGCGAAAGGGCTGGGAGTCGAGCATATAGAAGCGACCGTTGAAAATGTTGAGCAGGGTGAAAATGGTGATATTAAATTTTTAATGCTCAATACCGGTCAAAATTTATCAGCTGATTTTTTTGTTGATTGCTCAGGGTTTGCTTCAATACTGCTACAAAAAACCTTAAACGTGCCTTTTCAGAGTTTCGCGGAAAACTTGTTTAATGATTCTGCCATCGCAATACCTACGGAAATTGAGCCCAATATTCCCTCGGAAACAATTTCTACAGCACTCTCATATGGCTGGGTGTGGAAAATTCCGCTGACTAACCGTTTTGGCAATGGCTATGTTTACAGTTCGAAGTATTGTGCCCCAGATGAGGCTGAAAAAGAACTCAGGGCCCATTTAGGGTTGCTAGACAGCGATATTGAGGCACGCCATCTTAAAATGAAAGTCGGGCGTTCTGAGGAAACTTGGCGGAACAATTGCGTCGCGATAGGTTTATCTCAGGGATTTATAGAGCCATTGGAAGCCACAGCTCTGCAGTTTGTTTATTCGACGATTGATGAGTTTGCCAAAGCATTTGAAGAAGGTGGGTTCACGAATCAACATAGAGAAGAATTTAATACCCGCATGAATTTAAATTTTGAAGGCATCCGCGACTATATAGTTTTGCATTACAAGACTAATTCTAGAAATGACACGCAATATTGGATAGATAATCGCGAGAATCAGAATCTCTCTAACAATTTGAAAGAGATGATCGAGTGTTGGTATGCAATCGAGGACATAGAAGCTACGCTGACCCGCCTTAACATCGGCCAGTATTATTCCCAAAGATCCTGGACTTGCTTGTTGGCCGGCATGGGAATCTTTCCTCGGCAAGAAAACTTAGACTCTGCAGATGCAGAAAATGCTAAGGCTGCACAATCAGACCTCGATTACGTGGACAATTTTATCACCGGCTGTTCATTGAATTTCCAGGCCCATGAGAAAATGCTCGTGAAGGGGTAATCTTTTACGATTTCTTAATCCCGATTTGCTTTTAGATTGCTTTGCATTTTAGCGAAAGGGGACTTTGTCAGCTCCTTTTTCGTGTCGGTTTGTGTATATGAATTTGAACCCAATGCACCTAGGTTGGGGTGGGAACACCCGAATAAGCATAATGTGGGGATGAGCCCGGCAGGAAAGTTACCATTTGTAACAATTTTTGCTAATTTAAGCGGCTAGTCCCGTATTTACTTGAGCTACGCACCTAAATAGGGCTTGACTGACATCCACTCGGGTGATTATATGCCTGTTATGAGAGCCTTATAAGGCTTGGCGTTTTAGCGTGTTTGGGTTCCAATTCTAGATACCCCGAAAATGAGGAAAATGCTGGTCTCAATGCTACTCATAGCTGCATTCCTAATATCTTGCAGCATCGATGCTAAAACAATGAAAAACTAGAAGTAAAAAATCAAGAGAGAGGAAGTTTATATGCACGTCAATCGAAAAACCGGGCACCCCGGTTTTCATAAAAAAATGCTTTGCTCAGCGATTTCATTATCGCTCCTTCCGGTTTCGGGGGTAGTGCTTGCACAAGATGACGAGATTGAGGAAGTAATCGTAACCGGTTCATTTATCCGGCGAACCGAGGGCTTTCAATCTGCATCTCCCCTGACTCAGCTTACCCTTGAGGATATTGCTGCCGAAGGTACACCAAACATGGGTGATGTCATACACAACCTGACTTTCAATCAGGGTTCGTCGATTTCATCCAATATCACACCAGGCTCTGGTGCGAGTGAAACTGCGATTAATCTTCGCGGTCTCGGCGCCGGCGCTACTCTCGACTTGGTCGACGGTAAGCGTGTGATTGATGGTAACGTAAACCAGATGCTGCCACAGATCGCGATTCAAAGGCTTGATATCGTGGTGGACGGTGCTGCTGCTCTATACGGTTCAGCGGCGGTGGCAGGTGTTGTTAACTTTGTGCCGATCAAGTCTTATGACGGCTTCAAGATGGAGCTCTATAATCTAAATTCTGATGCGAGCGACTCGTATACAGAGCAGATGTACAGCGCTATCTGGGGTGGAGATCTTGGCGGGGTTGATCTTGTCGTAGCCGGTCAATGGAGAGATAACTCCAATCTGCTATGGTCAGATCGTCCGCACTTGTACAATGCTGGATTCAACTTTTCATCATCAGGTAACCCAGGCCAGTACGCGGTTCCTAAGCGTGATGCGGATGGTGTTTTAACTGGGGCAACTGCTCGAACAGGTGACCCAGGCTGTACTCCGGTGGATCAGATGACAGATCCAACCCGTGGTGACAGACCCAACCCTCACGGCAATTTGCATCCCGTGAACAATACCTGTTACATGGACTTTGGTCAGTGGTGGGAACTTAATCCTGCGAATCAGCAGGGTGTTTTCTACACTAATGCCAACTATGAAGTCAGCGATGACTTGAGTTTTAACCTTCAACTTAATTGGAATAGCTTGACCTATAAGGGTCAGAACTCAGCCGCCAACCCTGGTGGTCGTGTTGATGAGCTGCCTGTTCTGAGAGGTGAATTGCCAGGTAACCCATTCCGAGCTAAGGATGGAAATGGCAACCCGCTATTTGCGCAGGATGCCAATGGGGACACATTGCCAGACCGAGACGCTAGCGGTACGGTGATACTCGATCCAAATGGTATTCCATTTAATGAAGATGTGAAATTCAGTGGATGGCGTCCGTTCGGTAAGTCCCAGCCAGTTTCTTCGGGCCATAACGGCAACGGCAGTTTCCCAGGATTCTATCGGGAAAGAAGTTACCGTGTAGCTTTCGATACGAACTTCACGGTACCTTACCTGGAAGGATGGGAAGGCGTTTTCTCAGCTATGTATTCTGCTGAAACTACGCTAGGCCGAAGCAATAACCAGAGCTTCCCGATGATTTCTCAAGGCCTGAGTTGTGATACCCTAGGGCCTGCAGACGAGTGTTTCAGTCCTTGGGCGGTTAACCCTAACGTACTTCGCCCGCACACAAACTCACAAAAGGTAGCGGATTCTTTGTTCCCGACTCAGTTACTTAGAAGTCGCACGGATTCGAGTCTTCATACCTATGATTTGGTGTTCAATGGTACAGTGCCTTTGGGTAACTTCGAGTTACCTGGCGGTCCAATTGGTATGGCCATTGGTGCTCAGCGTCGAGGAAACGGCTTCGACTATGTGCCTCCTCAGCTGTATCAAAGTGGCGACCTTTACAATGGCCAGCAAGACGTGCCAGCCAATGAAACGCGTACCGTTGATGCATGGTTTGTTGAGTTGGCAGTTCCTGTCCTTGACAACCTTGAACTCACAATGGCTACCCGTGATGAGACTTACTCAACTGGTCAGAGCTCAACGGATCCGAAGTTTGGTATAACCTATAGTCCGATGGATTGGTTGACAGTTCGTGCTACTAAGGGAACAGCTTTCATTGCGCCAAGCTTAAATGCCTTGAACGCACCAGAGCGTTGTAACTTAAGTAACCTAGACGACCCAATGTCCTCTTTCTTTGCCTATGCTCGTCGTTGTCAGGCAGGTAACCCTTATCTCCAGCCGGAGACAGCTGATACATTGAGCTGGGGTTTCACCATAGAGCCAATCGACAACCTGAGAATCGATCTGGACTGGAGCCAGACCGAATTCACGCAGCGTATCGTGAGTATCGACCCACAGCAGTTGTTGGACATCGACTACTATAACTGGTCTCAGGCGACTGGAATCAGTGGTAGAGAGCCGACTGTACAGGAACTTACAGCTTGGGTAGCATCAGGCCGTCAGGATCCTCGTATTGAGCGTGCTGCAGGTGACCCGACACAGATTATGCGGGTTACGGTTGGTCAGTCCAACGCGGCGGCAAACAACGTGGAAGCTTACGACCTCAAGATCAGATACCAGTTTGATCTAGGCTTAGTTGGCCTTGAAGATATTGGTACCTTTACCGCGAACCTGAATGCTACCAAGATCGACCTTTGGGAATATCAGAAGTTCGTAACTGACCCTGTCAGTTCGCCTCTTGGCAATAGAAACCGCTTCTTGGGTGAAGCGCCTCCATTGCCTGAAGTGAAGGCTAACTTCCGATTAGGTTGGATAAATGGTAACCACAGTGCCTCTATGGTTGCTCGCTATACTGATGAGCTACAGTATGACGGTTACAACTGGAGTAGCTCATTCTTTAGCTACTTCCCTTTCTTCTCGCCACTCGATCCTACTGAAAGGGATAAGCTACGTGCGTATACAGTAGCGGACATTGCTTATAACTACCGAGGATTGGATTTTATGGGTACCAATGTCGATCTGACATTTGGCGCTCGTAACGTCTTCGATCGTCAACCTCAGCGAGTTAATGACTTTGCTGGTATGGAGTCGATCCTATATGATCCGCGTGGACGTCTGCTCTATGGAAGGATCTCAATAGAGTTCTAAGATTAACTTAGATCTAAAGTAGAAAAGAGCGGCCTCTTCATCTGAAGAGGCCGTTTTTTTTGCCTTGCGTTTATTAAAGGTTTTTGATGCGAAACAATGGGACGAAATTACCCATCATGGAGGTGATGCCTGTCGGAAGTGTTTTCGGAAATAACGCCAAATCTAAAGAGAGAAAAGTTATAAAGTAGGGACCTAATAGATAGCAATAGTCCAAGTGTATATCTGAGTGTATTTCTCAAGACGATTGATATCGTGATTGAATGCGGTGCAGACAGTATAAATTTCTTTACCGTTATCTGCCGCAGTGACTGACGGCTTTAGTTTATAGCGAGTGTTAGTCCCTACAACCTCAAATACTTCTAATAAGTTGTCTGGGTCATTGAAAAAGCATTTTGTTTCAACCCTCCCTGGTTCAAATACTGCCAAGCCTTCGGCCCACGCTTTAAAAGCCTCGGTTAGGAAATCATCATCGAAGATAAATTGGGTAGTAAACGGCGGCGGGCCGATAAAGGCCAAATACTTTTCGCCAGTATAGATAGGCTTACGATAGTCTCTGCCACTTGCTTCTACTACTGAAAACTCAATAGGGCTTTGCAATAAGTTCGCCTCTAACTCCAGCGTATAGAATCGGTCTCGATAGACCGCCGCATCGCTGTCTATCTCTGCTGAGCTGGTTGTATACGTAGCGGTGCTTAGGTCGTTTGAAACGGTCAATGTGTCGAGACAGCTATCCGGAACTTGTAAAAGCTCTGCCATCGGTTCAACCAAACGAAACCGCTCCTGTCCGGGCTCGTCGCTAGAAAGCAGAAGGTTAAGAGCATAAGCCGGTGCGAAGTCGAGTAATGCATTTCCGTTTGCGTCTTTTAAGGTTGCGCAGGGAATCCTTAGTGTTAGTGCAGGGGTGTCAAATTGAGATCTAGTTAGTCCCGTCCAGACGTTTGATTGGGCAACGGTTGTGGATGAATAAAGCGCTGCATACAGAATTATACTGGCTGTGGCTTTTAGGGGCAGAAGTTTCACTGTCGTTATTCTCACGTCTTTAATGTGCTATACCACTTTCGAATCTTGAAAATGTTTGAGTAATAGGTGCGATAGTCATCGTCAATCTGTTCCAGAATCGCGCTCCTAAGTTTTACACTCTAGGAAATCCAAAGAAAGCATCTTTCAATGGAGTTTAAGGCATAATGATCGGAAAAGCCTATGGTCAACGATACGATTACTTTGGTTAAGCTTTTTTGTTATTTTGTTTAGTTAATCCTAGAAGTTTCGTAGCAGCATCTAGTTCAATCCTTCCAAATGTGCTTTTAGGTCTTGAAGGATCAAAAGTGCTTCAGCAAAAGCGGGATATGCCTCAATCAGTTCGGCGTAGACTCGGTTCATATCCTCTATCTCCTGGGTTAGTCCGCCTTCTAGATCTTCCATTTCGGCAATGCCCGTCCAGTCACCTGAGGACTCTACTAGGCCCTGCACCTGGCGATTGCGTTCCTTTGTCCAGAATAGGGGTTCACACACGCGCTGCGGAATGAGCGAGCCAGTGACGGTAACTTGACGACATTCAATATCCAGTTCGGAGTTTCCATTACGTTCGTTGTAAAAACTATAAATGTCGTTTTCGACCCTTATAATCTGCTCCCTTGCTTCGCGTCTGGATAGCTCGCTAATAACGATGGCACCTTCGGTCTCGGAGTCTTCGGTGGAGGATCTATCCCCTTCTTGTGCTAAAGATACAGTAGATAGTGATATTATGGAGACTACAAGGAGGATTTTTTTCATATCGCACTCTCAAGCTTTTTTAGGGGTATTTTCTTAATAATTATAAAAGGAAACCCTTCTGTTCGGGAACAAGAAATTCATGTCTAGGGGTAATCTATCGAGAACTTCAGAATGTGGAGCGGGTGCTGCTACAAAGATTGAGTGATAATCTTGGCAGTCGGAAACCTTGATAAACATGCTTTTCCTGACGAGTCATAGTTGGTAGGGGTAGGGGTTATTTAGTCCTATTTATGAGGAATACAATTTAGTGAGCCAGAACGAATGGGCATTATTCTCAGGCCGGCAACTTGCTTCAGCCTACGCACTTGAGGCTGACGCTTTTGGGGCAATCGCAATGAGCCCGGGCTTTGAAAGATATATTAGTCAGTTTGACGACTACTATAACTACTTGAAACGCTTGCATAATGATCCAAACCATAGACAAGCCGTGGTGGCGTTACTGCAGAACAATGGGATTATTGATGCTGCTGTTCCCACTAAGGAATTAGCGCAATTCTTCTGTCAGGCTCAAATTGCGGCTTGTTCTGAGTTGTTCAATGGATGGGAGATTGGCGCCTCACAACTCAATCGTGAGGCTGTTCGTACTCTAGTTGAGAAAGGCAGTGAAGGGATAATGAATGTTGCTGAAATCCCAAAGGGCACGAGTCCTGATCAATACAGTGAGTCGCAAAGACAAGTCCTTAACGGAATAAATGTTATCCAGAATGTGGATACTGTGCGGGTAATTCAGGTGCTTAAATTATTGGGATTCCTCTCAACGCCAGCTAGCGAAACCTACCAGATTTCCTTGGGGGTAGGTAACGGCTACCGTGACCTTTATGGAATCCATCTTATTCCTAGAATCACTAAAAAGCAGGAAGGTGATAGTATTAAATTCTATTTCGAGGCTGTGGAGAGTCAGGCGGCACACACGGTGCTCGTTGATAATGATCCCATATACAAGGATCATTTTGATGGCTTGAATAAGCGAGAGACTGACAGAGTGCTAGCTCTAAATACCGATGCTGATAAAGCTCTGAAGGAATTAGAAGCTTTGCAACAAGAATCCGGTTTAAACAAATGCAATTTATTAGCATGTTTAAGACTTGATCATCGCATGATTGAGGGCGGGGGAGACTTCATCAGAATGGTAGCTAAGGTAATTGATTTAAAAGCAGATCTTATTATGACGATCGGGGCGGGAAACAATCTTGAAGAATTCAGGGGCAGGATAAATTGTTTTGATGAGTTGTCTAGGTATCTGTCCCAATGCGGACTAGCACCTGTTCGAATATTAATGCATGGGAAAGGCTCATTGGCAGAGCAACGGTCCCGGCCGAATTTCGGGCAGCTCGGTTATACTAGTTACCAGATACTCTATTGCAAGCTCTCTCGCGATCGAATCGTATAATTTTAAAAATATGAACAACTCTTATTTGAAAGATAGTTCATTTTTCTTTATTAATTGTAATAGAAGTATTCGAATTAACGGTAATTTAGGGGAATGTAATTAATAACATTAGTTTCATTTAGGTTTTTATTTTTTAATTTTATCTTAGTAACAAAATGACAGACAACGTAAGCAGCAGTCCTCATCCATCGGAATTAAATCGGCTTTATGCTCTTTATAATCACGGGGATTTATTGGGAGCAGAAAATTTTTGTAGAAATCTGCTAAAGAATTATCGAGGTTCTGCGGAGCTTTCCAATATGCTTGGTGTGATATTGGCTGCTCAAGGAAAATCTGAAGAAGCACTTCTGGTGTTTAAAGACACAATTAAAGAAAACCCAAAATATCCGCGTGTTCATTTGGATCTCGGATTATTGCTTAGCTCGATAGGGCAGCCTAGCGAGGCAATTGATAGCTTTAGGAGAGCAACTGAGTTAGATCCGGGGAATGGTGATGCTCAAAATAATTTGGGTGTTATGCTCCAAAATCAAAATCATCATGAAAAGGCGCNTCCACATCTTGAGAAGGCAATCATATTAAATTCAAATAATTCTGCTGCTTATTTTAACTGTGCAAATTCTTTGAAGGCCGTTGGCAAAAATGAAGAAGCCTTAGAGAAATATAACCAAGCAGTCAGGTTGCAGCCTTCGTTTCCAGTTGCCTTTAATAATCGTGGAAATTTGCTAGAAAGTATGGGGCGAAATGAAGATGCTAAGCGCAGCTATTCTAGAGCGATCGAATTGGATAGAGGCTACGTGCGAGCTTATAGTAATCGAGGAATCGTTGAAAAAAAGCTAGGCAATTACCCTGGTGCTCTTCGAGATTTTAGCAAAGCAGTTGAGCTTGACCCATGGCAGCCCAACAGTCCAAATCAGGATGAGAATTTCAAATTTAGGCTTTANATCAATTTAGGTGACATCCACTTGTATTTCAAGGAATTTGATAAAGCTTTAAGTGCGTATGATCGTGCAGGGGAAATTGAGCCAGCTAATAAAGACTTGCTTGGTTTTAAGAGTAATGCCGTGGCTGGAATGGGCGATATAGAGGAGGCGCTAAAATTGAGGCAATTGTCCTATGGCTTTATCTCCTTTAGTCTTTCAGANGGGGTATCAATTACTCATGGATCCACGTAGTTGATCTGGCAGAGATAACTTACCTATTACCGATACTTTTTAACCAATAACCCCTTTATATCTTAAGTTCCAATTAGAGTTTAAATCTCCACCGTTTTAATCCTATTTAAGTAATCGTGCTTGAGACATATCGTTATATAAACTATTATATAACGATATGTTTTTTTACCGTAAGAGCTTTTTCAGGGTATGGGCTTTCGTAGCTTTTGTTAGCCTTGGAACCACTAGTTATGCAGAGGAAGCTACGGCCGCGGTGGCTTCCAATTTTACTATGGTCGCTAGCCAGCTCGTAAAAGAATTTGAAATCGAGGCGGGCCACGACGTCAGACTGGNTTTTGGTTCATCTGGTCGGCTTTTTGCTCAAATCACAAATGGCGCACCATTTGATGTGTTCTTGTCTGCTGATCAGCAAAAGCCAGCTATTCTTGTAGAAAATGGACTTGCTATACCTGAGTCATTGTTTACTTATGCCCGTGGCAGACTAGTACTTTGGTCGAGCGATGAGCAAATAATCCAAGGCGCGCCTATCATATTACGATCTCATAGTATTGCTAAGCTGGCTATTGCTAATTCCAGGCTAGCTCCTTACGGAGTTGCCGCTGAAGAAGTTATTAACAGCTTAGGTTTGATGCAAATTTTACAACCTAAACTAGTTCGCGGTGAGAATATTTCTCAGACGTTTCAGTTCGTCTCAACAGGTAATGCAGACATCGGGTTTGTTGCCGCCTCGCAGGTCTATCGCGATGATAATCTGGTATCCGGTTCGGCATGGGATGTACCGATCAATCTTTATGCGCCTATTAGACAAGATGCAGTTCTGCTGGAAAGAGCGAGTTCCAATTCTGCTGCGAGCGCTTTTATAAAATTCTTGGAGAGCGATCATGGCAAAGAGATCATTCAATCTTTTGGTTACGATGTAGACTAGAATGATGGGATTCAGTGAATCAGACGTTACTGCAATACTTCTCACCTTACGCCTTGCGACGACTGTTACGATATTATTATTAATAATTGGAGCTCCGATAGCTTGGTGGCTAGCCAGAACCGGCTCTTGGCTTAAAGGCCCGATCGGAGCTTTAATAGCTTTACCACTAGTATTACCGCCGACGGTACTTGGGTTTTATTTGTTATTAGCGCTTGGTCCCAATGGGCCGATTGGACAGATTACGCAGTCCTTTGGTTTGGGCACTTTAGCCTTTAGCTATCCGGGATTGGTCGTGGGCTCCCTCTTTTATTCTCTGCCCTTTGTGGTTCAGCCGTTGCAAAATGCATTCGAAGCTATTGGAAACCGACCGCTTGAAGTTGCAGCAACATTGGGCGCTAGCCCCATCGACAGATTTTTTTCTGTTGCTTTGCCTATGTCGAAGCCTGGTTTTTTTTCGGCAACGGTGCTTTGTTTTGCTCATACCATTGGCGAATTCGGAGTAGTCCTTATGATCGGTGGCAATATTCCTGGAGAAACGAAAGTAGTATCCGTACAGATTTATGATCATGTTGAAGCGTTAGCCTACGACCAGGCTAATCAACTTGCTCTGTTAATGATTTGTTTTTCATTTTTGGTGTTGTTATCAGTCTATGGTATTCAGAATAAAACCCGTTGGCAGTTTTTGAGGTTTAGCCAATGAACGAGTTAAGTTCGACAATTGATGTGAAGATTGATCACCAGTTACCTGAGTACGGTGGCAGATCATTTAACTTAAATATTAATTTACATCTACCAGGAAGAGGCGTAACAGCCGTATTCGGGGAATCTGGGTCGGGTAAGACTACTCTTTTACGTTGTATAGCGGGTTTAGAAAACGATCCCTCTGCTGAAGTTATAGTTAAAGGAATAAAATGGCACTCGTCTGTTACATCCATTCCTACTCATAAGCGCAGGGTAGGATATATTTTTCAGGAACCCAGTTTATTTCCACACTTGAGTGTTGAAAAAAATATTCTCTACGGCACTTATAGAACATCAAACCACCTAAATACGGAAAGTTATCAGCAGATAATAGACCTGATGGGGTTGAACGGTTTGTTAATGCAATATCCTGAGCGGCTATCTGGAGGAGAGCGTCAGCGTGTCGCTATTGCAAGAGCGCTTGTTATCGAACCTGAAATTTTGTTGATGGATGAGCCGCTTGCTTCGTTGGACGTCAGAAGAAAGGAGGAAATATTACCTTACTTGGAATCCTTGCACGATTCGTCAGATATCCCCATCTTGTATGTCACTCATTCTGTCGAGGAAGTGGCCCGACTTGCTGACTATTTGGTTGTATTAGAACGAGGGCAGGTGGTCACGAGCGGGTCGTTAAATGACGTGCTTTCTAATATTGAACTGCCACTTGGTTTTGGTGAAGACGCCGGTGTAGTTATAAAAGCTGAAGTAGCAGAACGAGATAAGGAATGGAACTTGTCGCGTATAGACTTTAGTGGTGGCAACTTATGGGTTAGAGATGATGGCGATGCGGTAGGTTCGCGAATTCGAGTCCGAATACTTGCGAGAGATGTTAGCCTGACACTTAGCCCGCAAGAAGATACCAGTATTATCAATTGTTTGTTAGCGGTGGTGGATAACATTCAAAGAGGCGGCGATAAAGCAATGCTGTTGGTTAGTCTTATTGTTGGACAGGAGAAAGTGATTGCTCGATTATCCAGAAGATCTGCATATCAACTGGGTATTGAAATTGGAAAGGAAGTTTGGGTACAAATAAAGGGCGTAGCAATTCTTCGCTAGGTTAATCAGCCATAAGAATTACACTTGAGGCTTTAAATAACGCACAAATCTTGTCCCCTTTCTTGATTTTGAGTAATTTCGAACTACGATTGGTTATCATACTGCATAAGGTTTTTCCGTCTCCCAAATCGATATTTATCTCACTATTTACTTTCCCTTTTGTGATTTTGGTAACTACACCAATCAGTTTGTTACGTGCGCTAGTCGCAACTTCCAATTCTTTGCTTAGAATTATCCATGAAGATTTAATTAACGCTATAGCGTATTCCCCTTTACTAAATTTCATGTTTTTTGCGCTCTCATTGGTCACCTGAGCAACAATATGTGTTGCTTTGCTTATTTTAATCTCAACTTCAGTGTTTACCTCTCCGCGAGTGATCGCCTCGATCTGCCCTCGAAATTGGTTTCTTGCGCTAGTGTGCAAGGTCGTGCTCCTTAAAAAGCTTGAAAGGTCTTTCACTGAATGCAGGCTTGTGCCCAGCCGCCTTATGTAAGTGTCATGTTCTTGCTGCAGCCGAGAAAAACCTTTTAGAATTTCTTCTCCAAAACTTGTTAGTTTCGTGCCTCCGCCTGTTGCGCCGCCTGCAGTTCTTGCCACCAGTGCTTTATCGGATAGATTGTTCAAAGCATCGATGCGATCCCAGGCAGTTTTATAGCTGATCCCAACTTGCTTGGCTGCAGCTGTAATAGAGCCATATTCTCTAATAGCGACTAGTAATTCGATTTGTTTNTTAGTGAAAGACTGTTGGTTGCTATCTAAGAGGCTCAGGGTTCCCTTAAGTGCAGTCGCTTTTTTTCTTGGCATAAGCTCGAGAGTTTGAAATGGGTTATCAGATTGTACCCTAGCACCAGTATTTTCTCGCTTTTTCTCTGTGTACTAATCAATATTTTAAGATAGTAATTGACGCATTAAGGTGCTAATGGCATAAGGAGGTCCGGCTCCCAATTATTCAGGAAAATAAAGATGAATCAAAATATCTTAAAAGGCAGTTTGGTCGGCTTGCTACTGTTAGCGCTGACAAGTATTGGCTTGACTATGGCACAACAGCGGCCGACTTTAACACCTGAACAACTTGAGCGTTTAACAATTCGACCCGTGCCAGGGAAGCAAGGTATGTACGTAATGCCAGGATTCGATGGTGCTTTATCTGGAGGAAATGTGGCGATAAGAGTAACGGATGAAGGCGTTGTTATTGTTGATAACAAATACTCTTATAGTTATGAAGATATAGTGCGGCAGGTTGCAAGTGTTACAGACCAGCCTATTCGCTACGTTTTGAATACCCATCACCATTATGACCACGCTGGGAGTAATGCCTCCTTCATAACAACTGCACAGGTGATTGGGCACGAGAACGTACGCATTAATATGCTACGCAACCAGGGTCCAAGTGCTTCGCCAGAAGGTGCGCCACGCATGACTTATAACGACAAAACAACTATTCATTTGGGAGGCGCAGAGGTGGAGGCATACCATTTGGGGTGCGGACATACAAACGGTGATTCAGTTATTCTATTTACCGATCAGCGCACAATACACACTGGTGACTTATTTATCTGGGGAGAGCGGATGGACGGTAGTACGTTAGCCCCATTCATTGATTATGATAACGGGGGTTGCGCCAGCGATTGGGTGGCTACTCTGGATCAAATTCTAGCGCTGGATTTTGATACGGTAATTCCCGGCCACGGCCCTTTGTTGCGTAAACCTGAGATCCGAATCTTTCGTGACAAGTTTGAACAAATGGTGTCACGAATACGAGCGCAAATTAATATGGGGAGAAGTCGAGAGGATATCGTAGATGATTTAGATATTTCTGATTTAAATTGGCCTCTTTCGCCAGATCGGATTCAAGCTATCTATGATGAGTTGGCTCAATAGCTCGGGGCTATTTTAATGCGCTTACCTGTGGTTTCTTTTTCTATACTGTTTGCGTTTTTTGCGACAAGCCATCCATTAGCACAGGAATCGTTAAGACCCGGTGTTCCCGTGGCTATTGTGGGAGGCATGTTGCTCGACGGTTACGAAGCTGAGCCTATTCATAATTCGGTTGTTGTTTTTGAAGAGGGGAGGATTACCGCTGTCGGTGAGCAACACAATACGCCTGTACCAAGTAATGCTGTGATACTTGATGCCGGTGGTCGAACAGTTATGCCTGGGTTAATTGACGCTCATATGCATATCGACCTGATTGGCCATGGAGAATATGATGACTACTATGCTTTTCTAAATGAGATGGAACGATTGCCGGAAGCAATGGCGATCGCTGCAAAGCAAATGATGCGTGCGGGTGTAACTAGTGGTCTAGATTTNGGTGCACCTTTTCAAATTTTAGATTTTCGGGAGCGGATTAGGCGCGGTGAAATTCCTGGACCTCGCTTAACTATTTCCGGCCCTTGGATTACCCGCATAGAAATGGCGGGAATTCCTGATGCATATCAGGTCGTCGTAAGCTCTTCAGAAGAGGCTGCACAGCGCACACGAGAATTGATTACTAACGGTTCTGATGTAATCAAGACGTGGGTAGGACTAACGGAGTCAGATTACCGGGCTATCGTGAATGCGGCTCATGCCGAAGGGGTCAAAGTACATGCTCATCTTTATGACCCTGATGCAATCCGTGCCGCAATAAACGCTGGCGTCGATGTATTTCAACATGTCGGTTCTGCCCGCAACCCGCCTTACGATGTCGGTCTCGTTTCAGAAATTGCACACAAGAGCATTCCCATCGTGCAGACAATCTCGCATCGCATCTGGGTTTATCCCGCTACCGTGGAATTTCCGGAGAGGCTTTATGATCCTGTATACAAAAAAGACATGCCGGTAGATTTTTACGAGGAGTTCATAAGGTCATTTGAAAATTTCCATCGCAATTCCTACTTTACTGAAATTGGCAGAGAGATTCGTAACGCTGAGAAATCTGCCAGCCAGTTTATCGATGCTGGTGCTTATATGGGTGTTGGCACTGATGCTGCTAGTCCGCTTAATATGCATACCGAAGCTATGTGGCGAGAAATGTCTGCTTTGGTTGATGCAGGAATGACGCCTATTCAAGTTATTTCTGCTGCAACTAAAACGAATGCGGAGATCCTAGATCAGATCGAAGAGCTGGGAACCATTGAAGTAGGCAAGCTGGCAGATCTAATTATTATAGATGGTAACCCTTTGCGTAATATCGAAGTACTTGATTACGTTGATGTAGTTGTTAAAGACGGGGGTGTGTGGTACTCAGAACGTGCGGCTCATGGTCCCGTCACTGAGATTGGCCACCCATTTTAGCTTAGAGAATAATGTGGGCTATCAGCGTTGCGATTGGAAAGCAAATAACCGTACGTAATAAAAATATTTTGGCGATGTCTAGAAAGCCTAGAGGAATTCTTGACTTAATTATTAGAGCGCCAACCTCAGACATATAAATAAGTTGAGTGACGGACACCGTAGCTACAACGAAGCGTGTAAGCTCGCTATTTATGTTCACACCTACTAGGGCCGGTAAATACATATCGGTAAAACCTACTAACATTAAAGGGGCAGCTGCCTGAGCTTCCTCTAGCTGAAATAAATTCAGTATGGGAGCAATCGGTGCTCCTAGCCAGTCAAAAACTGGTGTGTACTCCGCTAGTATTAAAGCAGTTGTACCAAGACCCATTACTACCGGAATAAGTGACAACCAAATTTCTGATACGTTACGCCCTATTCGTCTCAGCAGTTCGCTGGGTGTGGGAGCATTAGCTGCGCGATTTAGGGCCTGGCTAATTGCTATCGGTAACAAGCGTAAACTAGGATCGATTTTACGGTCGTCAGACGCCGCCGAGCCATCGATAAAATTGTCTGGAATATTTCTTAGTGGTGGCAGGCGTGGTGTGATTAGAGCAGCAATAAAACCGATGACAATAATAGAAACATAGTAAGGAAGAAAAAGGTGGCCGAGTCCGATGTACTCGATCACCACCAGGGAGAAGGAAACAGACACTACAGAGAAGTTTGTGCAGATAACAGCAGCTTCCCGAGCTGTATAAAAACCACGTTCATACTGCTGAGAAGTAATAAATACGCCCACTGGGCCAGACCCCATCCAGGATGCCATTGCATCTATGGCGGATCGTCCTGGAAGACCAAATACGCGATCAAATATCCGACTCATCGCCACCCCAACAAGTTCCATTAAACCAAAATCTACCAGCAGTGGCAGAAATACAGCCCCTATCCCAAGGTAGGTCATGGTGATAGGTATTAAGTTACCTAGAGTGGTACCGCTGGTAGCTGCTCCTGATAGAAACTCCGGGCCGATCTGAAACAAGAAGGCTATCGCAGCAATCGCACCAAAGAATCGCATTGTGAACCAGAAAGGATGCAGGGTTAGATGAACTGACAGGAAACCGAATCTCTTCCTCGCTCTATCGCTAATAGCAAAAAGCAAAGAGAGTAAAACGGAGCTAACAATAAATATGCCGGCTAGCTGTGATAGTTGAGCGCCGAAGCCATCAATAAAAATATCGCCAATATAGGCCATACCAATAGTTATCTGTCCATCGATAACAATTGGGGTCAGGAAAAACAAAACTCCTATGGAAGATGGTAGTGCAAAGCGAAGCCAGTTTTGGATAGAGGTATTGTTAGCCGACTCAGACATGGTTTATTACACAAGTGTTAGACAATCTAATAGTTGTTGCATATCAGAATCATCGCCTATGGTAATACGGAGATGGTTCTGTAACCCCGGCGCATGAGACTGATCTCGCAAAATAATGCCATGTTCTTTTAGGTATTCGAAGACTTTGTGGCTATTTTTAAATTCGATCAATAAAAAATTAGTGACACTTGGATAAATTTTCTCGACGCAAGAGAATTTTCTAAGCGTTTTTGTTGCCTCTTCTTTAGTAAATAAAATTCGGTCCCGCTGTGCTTCCATATAAGAGACACCCGAATCACTCAGTGTATTCAATGCGATGCGCGCAGAGGGATCAGGAATGGGGTAGGGAGCAATTAGTTTCTTAAGCAGCTCTATAACATCTGGGTTTGCTAGTACGAACCCAATACGGACTGCTGCTAGGCTGAATGCTTTGGACAATGTACGCAACAAAACCAAATTCGGCATCGATGCTAGGTCCAGAGCCAAAGAATCATTAGGTGAAAACTCTATATAGGCTTCGTCGACGATTACCAGGGCGTCATCGCTATATTGCTCCACTATGACTCTTAAGTCCTGTTTTTTTAGTAAATTTCCTGTTGGATTATTAGGGTTACAAAGGAAAATAAGCTTTGGTTTTGTCGTTATACGTTTAAAACTTTCTACGTCTAATTGGAAGTCAGTTTGAGAAAGTGAAGCGACTTCTACGCCAACTATATGTGCTTGCGCAATAAATTCATACATTGCGTAGGTTGGAGGGCTAATAACGATGCTATCTCGCTTTGGTTCGCAGAAAGCACGAATTAATAAATCGATACCTTCGTCTGCTCCTCGAGTTGTGAGGACAAAATCAGCAGGAATGCCAGCGTAGAGTGCATATTTTGTTGCTAAATCAGTCGGCAAAAAATCAGGATAGCGTTCCCAGCTTTCGTCTGCCGGCATTTGATATGCCGCATAGGGAGATTCATTGGCGTTGAGATAGTTGTTACCAATTCCACCTACGCGTCGAGCAGACTGATAAGGGACTAAGTNCTTAATCTGAGGTGCCGCCAGTTTGTCTGCTATATTCATTCTGCTCTCTTTGCTTCTATCACTCCAATGCTAGCATAAGGGCTTAAGTTTGCTATATCCATCTCCAATTTATTATTGAGCTTAAGTATCAAGCGTATTAAGGCTTTTTTCGATCTACCTATCAAATCGTTTTAATGTTTTCTTGGTTTTTACGCGCAGTCNGCAATGTCCAACGAATTCCCGAGCATCGTATGAGTTAATCTTTGCGCTCTGGCACTATTTAATGACAGTAGAGACTAAAGTAGAATTAAACGTTTTGAATTGATTTTAGAAATTATCCGTGTTGGCAGGGAATTTAAGGATTGTTAATCTTAGGGTGGCGCATTTTTTACTGCAACCAAATAAGCAGAGATGACGCTTAGAAAGAAACAATAACATCATCATTTAGCGAAGGTATTACTATGGCCCCATTTAAGCGGCGAACATTTCTAAAGGGGACAGGCGCAGCCCTTGCATCAGCGGCCATTCCTTCAGCTCTTAGCCAGAGTGGAGCTGCTCAAAGTCGCCCCAACGTGGTTTTCATTCTCGCCGATGATATGGGATATGGCGACGTGAGCTATCTTAATGAGAACTCACAGATACCGACGCCAAATATAGATCGCCTTGGCGCTGAGGGACGATATTTTTCTGATGCCCATTCCCCATCGGCACTTTGTACGCCTACCCGCTATGGTATATTGACGGGCCGCTATTGCTGGCGCACTCGCATTACCCGAGGCGTTTGCTGGGGTTTTAGTAAGCACCTAATTGAACCCGAGCAGGTGACGGTTGCGTCTTTACTCAAGAGTCAAGGTTATAATACAGCCTGTGTAGGCAAATGGCACCTTGGTATGGATATGCAAACCCGGGCCGGCGGGTTTGTTCAAGACGAACATGCGGTAGTAGATAGTCGTGCCTACATGGCTGATATCGACTGGAACGCACCTATTATAAATGGTCCTTTAGCCAACGGTTTTGATTATTTTTATGGAATTCCTGCTTCACTTGATATGTATCCTTATATCTGGATTGAAGATGATCAATTTATTGGCGAATGCACGACGACTCAAGATCTACTATTTATAACCCGCGATTATCGTCCGGCCCGGTACGCCGACAATACGGGTCCCTCCCATAAAGACTTTGTGGCCGAAGAAGTGATGCCAATAATTACTCAACGCACTGTTGATTGGATCGACCAACAGGGGCATGACAAACCTTTTTTCATGTGTATGTCATTAACTGCTCCTCACATACCCATCGTTCCCTCCCCATCCTATGTAGGCTTAAGTGAGCTGGGGCCTTACGGCGATTTTTGTATTGAAGTTGATGATTCTATTGGCAAAGTGCTAGATGCTCTTGAGCGCAATGGGCTTTCTGAAAACACCTTAGTTATATTTACAGCAGATAATGGGTGTGCGCCTTATATTGGTGTCGAAGAAATGAATGACAAAGGTCATTTTCCTAGTTATGTTTTCCGTGGTTATAAATCTGACATATTTGAAGGAGGGCATCGTATTCCTTTCTTAGCGCGCTGGCCTGCGCAGATCCAAGCTGGAACAAGTTCCGATGAAACAATTTGCCTGACTGATCTGTTAAAAACTTGTGCTGCAATTAATGGCTTAGAAGTGCCGGCTGGTGTTGGGGAAGATAGCTATAACATCTTGCCTGCATTACTTGGAGAACAGCTTGATGCACCTATACGGCAAGCTACCATTTCAACTGCAGGCAATGGTGCTTTTTCGGTAAGACAAGGGAGGTGGAAGCTAGAACTCACCGGAAGCACTGGAGGCTATGGAAATATTCCGCAGGAACAAGTTCTAGCCCAGGGGCAACCACTGATCCAGCTTTATGATTTGGAAAACGATATCGGTGAGACAAAAAATGTCTACGCAGAGTATCCCGACGTGGTTAATCGGCTGAATACTTTGCTAGAAAGTTACAAAGAGTCGGGGCGCAGCACGCCGCTTTAAAGTATTGGGATACACTTATCTGAAATTTGTAAGAAATTAAGCAAGTGACTGTTTCTTTTTTTATAAGTAAGCTATTCCACTTTTACATATAGGGACTTGCCTTTTTCTTAAGGGTAAATCGTATGCTGCCAGTAACCAAGTAGTTGGGACCACTGGCTCGAAATATTAAGAAGTGGTTTAATTAACTCATGAATCTTAAAATTTCTTCTTTATCCTATTTGGTCATTGGTCTCGCTTTGATTGCTTTGGCCCTCTACGGTAATAACAATGTTGAAGCACAGGAAAAATCTCAACCCTATGCCGTTGATCTTGACAAAGTAGAGTGGGGGCCGCCGGGTGGGGGGAATGGCACGCCACTTGGATTGCGCACCGCCAGAATGGGGGTCGATCCAGTCAGTGGTGGCCTTACTTACTATGCCCTGTTTCCAGCGGGAACGCATTTCGATACTCACTGGCACAGCTATGACGAACATGTTGTGGTTGTCAAAGGCGAGTTAACCATCGTGTTGGGAGATGTCAGACACGATTTAAAAGTCGGTAGCTATGTTCTGATTCCGGGCAAGTTGAATCATTCCTGGAATATTCCAGCGGGTGAAAGCGAAGCGGTTATTCTAGTGAGCAGAAGAGGTCCTGCAGATTTTCATTTTGTTGAGGATTAGAGCCCGTTTTAACCCTTCTAGTAACGCCTTTTCCCACACTGTTTTAGAGTGCTGTAAATCACAATTTGTTGCATTCTTTCAATGGTTTAGGCCGCGATATACAGCCACCTGGAGGAATTTAAGTGGACATTGTAGGTGAGGGCTTTTATGCTTCTAGCTGGAAAAATTCTAGCAATTCCGGGGATTCAGGCAATGAATACACCGTTCAAAAACATCACAAATGTGTGTCTTGGTTTGGTATTTGGAACCTTAATATCTACTTATGCTTCGGGCCAATCTACAAATCTGCGTAGTGGACACCCAGATTTAGCGACTCTCTATAATGCCTTCGATGTGACCCAGGGAGGTATTTATGACGCTATTGCCAATATCAGCGAGAATCCTGATTCTCAGGAAGGCCGAATGGAACTAAAGATGCATCTCGATATGATGGCAGAAATGGATCATGGCGGGCATGGTGGCATGCAGATGAACATGGACATGGACAGTTACTTCGGCGATTTGGAGACCGAAGCGAGAATTATGCTGGGGGGAACCTTACGAGAATCTCATTCTGATGATGATGCTCGTGAAGCCTTTACGAACGCTGAAGCCTTAACAGAGCGTGCGGGGATAGTATTAGCTCGTGGTCGCAGTTTTGAAAATGCTGTGTGGGATATTTTTGCCAACGAATCGACTTCCCTATATCAAAAACAGAATTCAGTAAATGATGCTATTCAGGAATACCTGTCTAGTCCCGGAAATGCGGTTTCAACTTCACCTAAATCAGCTGAACTTTATCTCGACCATCCCTATGCGGATGCGTTCCGTATGGGTTATCCGAAATTAAGCGGACTGCTTTACTCTAACCAATGGCTGCAACTTGCCTCTCTTGAAGCTATTATCATCGGGCAGGTTGATCCGCAGTTTGCCGGTCGCGTCCCGATGACATTAGAACGGTACTGGAACAAGGTTGGTTCTGACACAGGTATGACGATGTTTCCGGCACCAACTGAAATGCCAAGTGTGCCGGCGATTTCTCCGCAACTATATAGCCAGGCGCCTATGGCGGCTGTGATAATCGACAACCTCAATATGCTCGAATCAGCACTAGCGGATGTTATTGCCTATCCAAATCTGCAGGATCGTGAAACCGTAATTGATGAAATAGTTGAACAATACACCTCGGAAGATATGTATGTAGCAGAAACAATGGAGTATTTACTTAATGCATTGCGCGGTGGAATATTTAATCAAGGTGGGCCGGCTATCGGTGAATTATCTCAATCAGAGCGCAACCGAACTAGGGATGCGATGAGCATGAATCATGCGATGATCATGTCGGCGCCTAATTAGTTCCTCGGAAGACTGATATTTAGCTTAAGAATTGATAATGCAATATAAAACGGGCACTTTAGGTGCCCGTTTTATATTGCTGAGACTTTGTCCCCGATCCCCGATAAATTCAAACCCTTTTCAGATAATCTGCTCTTCTAAAAGTTTAACCGCATAATCGCAAGCGCGAGCGGTAAATGCCATATAGGAAATGGAAGGGTTTTGACAGGCGGCAGAAGTCATGAATGCTCCGTCTGTAATAAACAAGTTTGGAACATCGTGGGCCTGACACCAGCGATTTAGAACAGATTTGCTGGGGTCGTCGCCCATGCGCGCACTCCCCATCTCGTGAATTCTATTACCGGGAACTGTTAGATTTACTGGACTTGAGTTGATGTCGGTGCATCCTGNCGCTTCTAACATGAGTACAGCGTCTTTGCGGGCTTCTTCCAACATAACGTGTTCATTCTCGCCATAACTCACATTGAAGAGTGCCTGGGGATTGCCCCATTTATCGGTTTTGTGTGGATGCAAGGTGACACGGTTGCTGGGATTAGGCAGCTGCTCTCCGAATGCGCCGATAGAGATCCGCCATGGGCCCGGTAACTTGTGAGCCTCTTTAAATGATTTACCTATGCCAGCGATCTGTCCGCCAGCATTACCAACTGGAGAAGCACTACCTTGGTAACCAAAGCCGCGGCTATAAGGCTTATCGTTTTCGGTAATGTTTGCGTACCGTGGAATGTAGATGCCCCCAGGACGGCGGCCAAACACCTTTTTATTTTCGAAACCGGGGATAATTCCGTTGGCTCCGGCGCCGCTTATATGATCCATTAAGTTTCGACCTACTTGATCTGAACTATTAGCGAGCCCATTTGGAAATTCGGCGGAATCTGATTGTAAAAGGATCATTGCTGATGCAATAGCCGAGGCGTTTAAAAAAACCAAACGTGAATTATAAGTTCGGTATTCATTGGTTTTTGCATCGACAATGCGGACCCCGCTAATACGATTTGTATCTGAATCATATTCTAATGATTGCACAATAGCGTTATTTACTATGGTCATGTTGCCGGTGCGTTCAGCTGCTGGCAGGGTAGCGTGTAGTGAGGAAAAATATGCTCTAAATGAGCAACCAAAATGACAACGGTTTTGAGCTTGACAGTTAGTTCTTCCTAACTCTCTTTGCGTGTCAGTCACACTGGTTAAGTGAGCAAGCCGCGCTTGTATTACATTGCGGCCGGGGAATGAGGCNTCCACTTTGGTTTTAAACATTTTCTCGGCATCGGTAAGTTCAAACGCCGGCTGATAAATGCCATCAGGCAGTTGTCTAAGTCCATCACGGTTGCCCGCGATACCAGCAAACTCTTCCACATAGTCATACCAAGGTTTAATTTCCTCATAGCGGACAGGCCAGTCAATAGCTACTCTCTCTTCTTTGTTAGCAGTGAAATCCTGAGGTCCCATGCGGTAAGATTGGCGACTCCACATGATTGACCGACCTGCCGTATGGTAGCCCCGCAGCCAGTCATATTCAGTGCCTTCAACCGTTTCATACGGATGCTCATCGTCTTTCACCCAAAAATGCTTGTTCGACTCTTTAACAGCATAGGCAACGCCGGGGTACTGTCGGAAATAGTGTTTTTCGATCTCGTCTTCCGCGATTCGGTCCAGATTTTTCTGCTGCCAGGGAGGTAATTGGTCGACATAATCTCTTTCCGGTATTACTTCCGGCCCCCGCTCCAATACAAGCACCTTCAAGCCGCGTTCGCATAATTCCTTCGCACTCCAACCACCACTCATTCCGGACCCGACTACGATTGCATCAAAATCTGTCAAAACCTATTCCCCTTTTTAGAGACTGTTTATTAAATTTCTACACTAGGATCCCAACGACCGGGAACGGCTATCCATTGCTGCTCTAATAAGGCGCCTTCTTCGGTTGCGAAGTAAGCTTGTGTAATAAGACTTTTCCATGAGCGATAGGCGGCATATTGCGTTGGGCGGCCATCAAACGCTTGACTATCGAGCGCATTCAGTCGAGCTTCTGCGCTTGCATCGTCGATGTTAGAAAAATCTCCGCCTAATTGTATGGCCAACTCCTGAAGATTTTGATGCTGATTGCGTTGAGTTTCAAGATTCGCCCACTCTGCCATCAAGCCATCGAGAAAGCCGGGGACGTTTACATCCGATGAACCAGGAGTATCGGTTCGTGGGATGAGCAGATCGCCGACTCGAGAAATTAATTGTAGTTCCTCTTGGGTAAAGAAACGCATGTTTGTGGTATCAGAAGGAATTACCTGACCTATACCACCGCAAGCAGAAAGTAGAGAAGCGCCACCAATCGAAATTATCATTCCTTGAAGTACTTCGCGCCTGGTGCTCATAATAAATCTTCTCGTTGGTTGACCGTCAAGGTCACTAAGCATAAATGAACTGCAGTCTGACATGGGAAAGGCTTGGCCCTTAGCAGACAAAAAAGGGTCAAAAGGATTTGATCCTCCTGACCCTCGATTTATTGGCATTTAAGGGTATATGTAATAAGAAAAGACCTCTTTCTTGACCTACCATTAGCGCCATATTACTGGTGCGCCAGAAAGCAAAACCTCAATCTTGTCCGGCCACTGAGCGTTGCTCTCTTTCGCGACGTTCAGCTACTAGTTTTTCATAACCCTCGTCGTCTAGGTGGNTAATAGCCAACCAAGCATGGGTCATTTCATCACCAGTGCGACTGCCACCGTATACCCACTGATCTGGGTCAGGGTTATTTGGATTGTCGGCAGTGTTGTCGTACCACTGTTTTAATACTAGAACCGCGCCTGCCGGGATTAATGGAGCGACATCCGGTTCATAGATGTGACTGTGGTGCCAAGTCGCACTCCAGTTTGAAATTTGGCTGATTGCTTCAGTCCGGCCAGTCTCAGGGTAGAAAATTTCTAATGAAGCTGCATTCATTCGAAGATGGCCATGGGGTTGAAAGCTATCTAATCGAATTGGATGATCAAAAGAATGAAAGCCTTGAGTCATCTGGTAACCATTAGGGGGAATGATTAAGTCTTCCTGCTGTTCTATTCGATACAAAGCTAAGTCCTGCTTATAGATGCTTTCCCTTTCATCGTATCCTTCTTCATGGAACCAAAGACCGATTTCCACTACGTTGTCTTCAATCATTTGCCCTTGTGCTGTGGCACCAACGCCCCCAGGATACATGTGGATGCTCCATTGTATCTGAGCTCCAGCTGGGATTGTGCGGCAGACACCTTCAGGTACCATTTCGCCCCATTTGCCCATAGCGTATTCCGTCAGCATGCCTTCCCGCTGTAATTCGCCTTCTTCGTCCTCTATCCAGACTGAAGAATTAGCGTGGTGAACAACTGCTGCAGCATCGCCTCTTGGTTTAACCTGGACAGCTTTGATGCAACGGTCTGCGGTAATACCTGGATCCACAAACTCGTTACTCCACAAGTCATTGCCACTTGCAGGGATGTCGTAAGAAGTAGAAGGTACAATTAAGTCGGGCTGTCCCAATTGCGCAGCGAAATTCCACTCATTTGGGTCCCTTAATTGATATGCAGGCGGTGAAATGTCGGGATCTCCGAGAGGAGCACCTTGTTCAACCCAGGAAACAATCTGGTCGATTTCTTCCTGCTCTAAACGCCAGTCGCCTATTAGATGCTGAATCCCAATGCCCTCGTCATAGGCATATGGGGGCATTTCCTTGGTCGCTACCTTGTAAGAAATCAAGGGAGCCCAAGGTCGAACCTGATCATAGGTTTCAAATTGCATTGGACCGATGCCACCTTCTTGATGACATACGACACAATTTTCATTGATGATTTGCCCAATTTGGCCATTGTAAGTCAGCTCATGGGAATTGCTCTGTGCATATAATTGGGTCTGAAAACTAAACAGGGAAATTATTGAAATACAAAGCCCAATTGTAATTTTTTTATTCGNTCTCATTTTCCTCTCCTTATGCTGCTTTGACTTAACTCCAGTTTTTGGAGCAATTTTGCATGGAGTTAGCAACACTACTTCTATTTTTCAGAAACAGACGATCTAGTCTACTCCTTTTTTGCTTGCGGGTAAAAAAACAGTTCATTTCACCGAGGTCGCAATCAAAGGGCGTAGAGCGAAAAGTGCTGGTAGAATGAGCTCTACCAGCGATATTTTACAATCTATACTTTATTGTAGATATGAGCTTATTTGGCGCTTTGCTTGGGGCGATCAACTAGTCGTTTCCAGCTAATGCTTTATTCGCTCTTTCCTCGCGCTCAACGATTAACTGGTCGTAGCCTTCCTGGTCCAAATGGGTTATGGCAATCCAAGCATGAGACATTTCGTCTCCAGTGCGACTTCCGTTAACTACCCATTGATCTGGATCTGGATTGTTAGGGTTGTTTGCTGTGTTGTCGTACCATTGTTTGATTACGAGTACTGCGCCTGCTGGAACAAGCGGAGCTACATCAGATTCGTAAATGTGGCTGTGATGCCAAGTAGCGCTCCAGTTCGATATCTGGCTGATTTGTTCAGTACGACCAGTTTCAGGGTAAAAGATTTCTAACGAGGCGGCATTCATGCGCAGATGCCCGTGTGGTTGGAAGCTATCGATGCGAATAGGATGATCGAATGAATGGAACCCCTGGGTCATGGTATAACCATGCGGAGGAACAATCAGATTACCATTTTCGTAACCTTCTCGTAGTGGGTAAGACTTAAGGTCTTGCTGATACTTTGCCTCGGTTTCCCCGTACTCTTCGTCGTGCAACCACAGGCCGATTTCTACTACGTTATCTTTAATTACATCACCTTTTGCTATTGCACCTACCCCTCCAGGATAGAGGTGGATGTTCCACTCGATAAATGAGTTAGCTGGAATGTTTCTGCACACCCCGTTAGGAATAAGTTCTCCCCATTTACCCATAGCGTATTCAGTCAGCATGCTCACATGTTCGATATCACCCTCTTCTGTGTTTAGCTTTATACGAGAGTTGGCGTGATGGACCACAGCTTTTGCATCTCCCCGAGGTTTGACTTGGACTGCTTTTAAGCACCGATCTTCTTCTAATCCGATTGGCATGTAATGGCGACTCCATAAATCATTGCCATTAGCAGGAATATCCATTGGTATTGAAGGGATAATCAAATCTGGTTGTCCAAGATCGCCAGCAAAATTCCAATCATTAGGATCTGGTAATATTGGCGTAGGTGGAACTATGTCTATATCCCCTAAAGGAGACCCTTGAGCAACCCAGTCAATAACCGTATCGATTTCTTCCTGGCTCAATCGCCAGTCCCCTTCCAGATTCTGAATACCGATTCCATGGTCGTAAGCGTAAGGGGGCATCTCTCTGCTGGCAACTTTGAGTTGGATTAGAGGGGCCCATGGGCGAACTTGATCGTAATTCTCAAACTGCATGGGGCCAATCCCCCCGTCACGGTGGCAGACGACACAATTCTCATTAATGATCTGCGCCACATGACTATTGTAAGTGACTTCCTGGCTTTGGGCATTGAGCGAGCAGGAGAGTACAATCGCAGCTTGCAAAACTAAGGCGGATTCTAGTTTTTTCATATTTCCATCCTCTTATGAATGGGGGGGTTCAGTATACGTCTTCTTGTTCTAGAACAATACCGACCGAAATCAGTTTTCTTAACAGAAATCTTTTTTGCAATCTAAAAAAAGCCGGACGATATTAGTCGTCCGGCTAATTAAAACTCCTGATTCCAACATACTACACCTAGGTGAGCATATCTTTAATAAGCCTAACTAATCCTGCCCAGCTAGGCTCCTTTGTTCTCTTTCTTCCCTTTCGGCGACTATTTTCTCATAACCTTCATCGTCGAGATGGGTAACCGCTATCCAAGCGTGAGACATTTCATCTCCAGTTCGGCTCCCTTCGTAGACCCATTGATCTGGATCTGGATTGTTAGGGTTATTTGCTGTGNTGTCGTACCACTGCTTAATCACCAGCACCGCACCGGTCGGAACCAAGGGTGCAACATCTGCTTCATAGATATGGCTGTGATGCCAAGTTGCGCTCCAGTTTGAAATCTGGCTAATGGCTTCAGTGCGACCAGTTTCCGGATAGAAGATTTCAAGAGACGCCGCATTCATGCGCAAGTGACCGTGAGGTTGAAAGCTATCGATTCGAACAGGGTGGTCGAAAGAGTGGAAACCCTGAGTCATCGTATAACCATTGGGAGGTACGATAAGCATGTTGTTTTCGTAACCTTCGCGCACTACATACGCCTTCAGGTCCTGGGTGTATGGCTGGTTAATTTCTTCGAAGTTGTCTTCGTGGAACCAGATTCCCATTTCAACCACATTGTCCTTAACCGCTTGACCTTGAGCTGTTGCTCCAACTCCACCTGGATACATATGAATGTCCCAGAAGATGCGAGAATTTGGGGGCATCTGGCGACATACTTCTTCTGGTATCAATTCGCCCCACTTGCCCATGGCATACTCGGTCAATTGGCTGAAATCTTCATATTCACCCGTCTCTTCATTTAGTACTTCGATTGAAGGATTGGCATGGTGGACAACTGCGCGGGCATCACCTCGTGGCTTGACTTGCATGGCACGAATACATCTTCCTTCAGTAAGGCCAGTTGGAACATAGTGCTTGTGCCACAGATCGTTGCCGCCAGCGGGTATATCGATGGGGATAGAAGCAATTACGAGGCTAGGCTCTCCGAACTGATCTTCGAAATTCCAAGCTTCCAGATCAGGTAAGTCAGCAACCGGCGGGACTATTTCTTCTGGCCCGAGAGGTGAACCATTATTGACCCAGTTTACAACTGCATCGATCTCGTCTTGAGCTAAGCGCCAGTCGCCTTCGAGATCTTGAATACCGATGCCATGATCATAAGCGTAAGGAGGCATCTCGCGACTGGCTACTTTCAATTGAATTAAGGGAGCCCAAGGGCGGACTTGCTCATAGTTTTCGAACTGCATAGGACCTATGCCGCCTTCACGGTGGCAGACCACGCAATTTTCATTAATGATTTGCGCTACATGCGTGTTATAGGTGATTTCAGCATCTTGAGCCTGGACAAAGCCTGTTATGTAGAGGGCAGAGCACATCACTGCTAGAACTTTTCGCATTGATTTCATTGTTATGTTCCTGTTTTGCAACTGTTTCGTTAAGTTCATTTTACTGCTTTTGGACTCTCAAGGAACAGAAATTGTGAAGAAAATTAAAACGAATTGTAATAGAGAGTTTTGAGGGGAGAGTGTTGTTTATGACCGGCATTGCAAGCGATGACCCGAAAAAATAAGGATGTATTTATGCGAGACGTAAAAAAGGCCGGAACTATGCTGTTCCGGCCTTTTTTACTTGAAGTTGAAGCTTTTAGGGCGAAGCGTCCTACTTAATCTCCCCGGAGCGGAAAAACTAATCTTGCCCAGCTATAGAGCGTGCTTCTTTTTCTTTACGTTCCTCAACCACCTTAGCAAATCCTTCTTCGTCAAAGTGTGTCACCGCGATCCAAGCGTGAGACATCTCGTCTCCGGTGCGGCTTCCGCCGTAAACCCACTGATCAGGGTCAGGGTTGTTAGGATTATTTGCAGTGTTGTCATACCACTGCTTGATGACTAGTACTGCTCCCGTTGGAATTAGCGGGGCCAGGTCTTCATCATAAATGTGGCTGTGGTGCCAAGTCGCGCTCCAGTTGGAGATCTGGCTGATCTGCTCAGTGCGCCCGGTTTCTGGGTAGAAAATTTCCAGAGAAGCAGCGTTCATTCGCAGGTGGCCATGGGGCTGGAAGCTATCAATGCGCACTGGGTGATCGAAAGAGTGGAAACCTTGAGTCATAGCGTAACCGTTCGGAGGAACGATTAGGTTGCCATTTTCATACCCTTCGCGCAGACCGTAAAGACGCAGGTCTTGGCGATAAGGGCTTTCCGCAANTTCGTAGTCTTCTTCGTGGAACCAGATTCCCATTTCAACTACGTTATCAGTAATTGCTTCCCCTTGTGCAGTAGCGCCAACGCCGCCAGGGAATAGGTGGATGTCCCAGTATATGCGCGAGTCACCTGGCATTTCCCGGCAGACACCTTCTGGCATTAACTCACCCCATTTACCCATAGCGTATTCAGTTAACTGACTGAAACGGTCGTATTCACCAGTTTCTTCGTTATAAACTTCCAGTGTCGGATTAGAGTGATGAACCACCGCACGCGCATCATCGCGGGGTTTAACTTGCATTGCTTTAATGCAGCGCTTTTCTGTAAGGCCAGTTGGAACATGGTGCTTATGCCACATGTCATTTCCACCAGCAGGTACATCAATGGGAATAGAAGCAATAACTAAATCCGGCTCTCCAAGCTCTGGTTCGAAGTTCCAGGCATCTAGATCTGGAAGGATTGGAGCTGGCGGAACAATATCCACAGGCCCTAGAGGCGAACCGCTATTAACCCACTGGGTAATAGTCTCTATCTCTTCCTGGGCTAGGCGCCAATCGCCTTTGAGATCCTGAATACCAATACCGTGGTCATAGGCGTAGGGAGGCATTTCACGATTTGCTACCTTGAGCTGAATCAATGGTGCCCAAGGACGAACTTGGTCGAAGTTTTCAAACTGCATAGGGCCAATACCACCTTCTCGGTGACATACCACGCAATTTTCATTGATTATCTTAGCTACGTGTGTGTTATAAGTAATTTCTGCATCCTGAGCGAAAACGCCCGCAGATAGGGCCATTGCGCCAAGTCCGAATGCAAATTTTTGCACTAAATTCATACTTTTCTCCTTAAGTAGAAAGTTATGTACAAGTAACTGAAAAATAATAATTTTTAGGGCTTAAAAAGTCCATTAAATACTCAATATTTCTTTGATTCTTTGCAACAAATTGCAACAGCTTAAAGGCGCGAAAATTCGCTGTTTAGGCCTCCCAGCCGCGATATTTTTGCTGTCAATTAAAAAAGGCCGATAATTAGACCGGCCTTTTTATGAAGCGATTAAGTCTTATTCTACTGTGACTCTTTGATAGACATTGCTCCAGCAGCATTGGTCGCCGTTTGAGCTGTCGGGCGCCCGATGAACATCTACCTTAGTGCGAATGAGATATTCTCCTGGCTCAGAGAAAGTCGCATAAACTCTCGCTACACCTGAAGGCCCTTCGATCTGCGCCATATTAGCTGCGGGCTCCCGAAAAAAGCGAAAGCGAGGGTCGTCTTCGTCATAAGGATTTTCTGGAACTTCTGTTTCAGGATGACGGGTAAACTCAACAGTGCCTCCCATAGGCCCCTGGTGCAACTGGAATTCTGTTCCCATAGGGATGGGCTCTTCGAAACGAGGGTCTTCTGGATCCCGCTCTGCAGGATCCGTGGCATTTACAATCAATTCCGCCGGAATTCCAACTTGGGCTGGGTTGCGTGGATAGTCTGCCACCTGAGCAAATAAGCCAGAGCGCTGAGAGCCATCTTCGCCGATACCAACCATTGGCTGTAATGCTCCTTGCGGACGAGGCAATATGAAATCTAACTCATAAGCAGACGAACCATGTCGACCAGGTACCTTAAGTGGCTCATTTTCACCGGTCTTCAAGTACCACCATACGTCGATTTCGCGTTCGTCTTCTGCAACGGTAACGGTGAAAGCTCCCACTGTCCTGCCGGCAGGGAAGTATGTAGGCTGATTTCCATCAAATTTGGCAGGATCCATGTAGTTGCCTTCACCAATAGGAATGCTCATTGGCTCATCGTTTCTATTGATAATGCCGAATGAATAGCTGGTCGTGCCGTCAGGATTAGCCGTCCAGCCTTCCATGACGGGAATTATAGGCATTCCACCAGGAGGTGCTAAACTCAGAAAACGCGCGTTGTCTGTCGACTGTGCTTGAACTGTTAAGGCCGCCGAGAACAAAAGGCTCATTAGCGTTGCGGCTGTATATTTAGTCGAAATTCCCATTGAAATCTTCTCCAATTAAACCGGTGTAAATGTATTCATTTTTCACCGAAAATACTCTTCATCTTTCAAGGTTGCCATGAAGTTTTTCTTAAAGGTTGAATCTTCTTCAGCAGGAACGCTAGGATAACGGCCAATTACCGTCGCGTCCAGTTGTGATGTAGTGCAGATGGTGCCGATATGTTGTTGAGTTTCACAATTTGTTACAGCCCGTTTCAAAAGTTTTATCATGAAAGCAACAAGAATAACCATAGTATTGCTTATTACACTAGTTTTAACTCGTGTCTCTTATGCTGCGTTAGATAGGGTAAGCGACTTCGCGGTGTTAGATTATTTTGGTGAGTTCCATCAACTGAGCCGCTATCGCCATCGCCAAGGTTTAGCGCTTATGGCTTACGATTCTAATTGTGAAAATATGAGTGCGCTTGTAATGGAGTATCAGTCAATTGCCAGAGAATTTTCTGAAAAAGGAATCGAATTTGTTCTCCTCGATTCGCGGGATATCGGTCGCGCTGCGTTTGATAATAATGGGATTGAATTAGCAGTTCTAGAAGACGACGGACAATTAGTTTCTCAGTCACTTGGTATCCAGTATGCTGGCGATGTTCGACTGCTCAACCCTGAAAGGCTTTCATTATTTTATGGTGGCAAAGTCTCAACTGAATTTCGCGCCACCCTCAATGCGGTGCTTGATGGCGCAATTAATGATACCGTTTTAGACCCCAATGAAGGCTGCACCATCTCTTTCCCGATGCGCGAAGCGCTCACGGAAGAACCACCAGACTATGCTAATGATATAGCACCTATCGTTATAGAAAAATGTGCGGATTGTCATCGTCGGGGCGGGGTCGGACCTTTTGCTATAGACAGCTACATCATGTTGCTTGGCTGGTCTCCCATGATTCGCGAGGTAATCCTAAATAAAAGGATGCCTCCGATGCAAGTGGATCCTAATATTGGTCATTCTGATGATGCCCGCTATTTAGGGGCGGAAGAGATGCAGAAAATTATCCACTGGATCGACGCGGGAGCACCACAAGGCATTAGTGAGTCTGATCCACTTGAAGAATATGCAAATATGATAGATCTAGAAGCCGCTCAGGAATGGCTTTTAGGCGAGCCAGATTTTATCGTTACCGGATCGAGCAATGATGTGCCACCAACTGGGGTGCTAGACTATATCTATGATGAAGTTGAGTTGCCATTTGAAGAAAGTAAATGGATTAGAGCTATTCAATATCGTGCGGGCGACGCTTCAGTCCTCCATCACCTAATGACTTTTGTTACAGCACCTGGCGAAGATTTTTGGGGGCCGGAGCGTAATGAATTATCTGTTGCAAGAAGGTTCATAGCAGGTTATGCGCCCGGTAAATCAAATGTAATAGAATTTCCAGTCGGAACTGGAGTCTTTATTCCAAATGGCTATGGATTGTCGATGCAGTTTCATTATGTCACTAATGGTCAGCGTACCACTGATGTGACCGAGCTCGGTTTGTACTTTAGTGATGAAAACAATTTGCAAGAACAGTTAGTCCAAGCGGTATCATCGAGGTTTGTCCTTCCGCCTAATGAGCACAACCACGCAATGCATGCAGAGCATGTGTTTGAAGAGCAAGTTGTCTTGACTGGTGTTCGTGCGCGAATGAATTATCGTGGCAAGAAAATGAAATTTGCTATTGAAGAAGCTGGTGGTTCATTAAGAGAGATATTTAGTGTTCCCGCTTATAATTATGGTTGGCAACCCCACTATATCTTGGACCAGCCAGAATTGTTGCCCGCGGGCACGAAAGTACATGTTATTGGTGCATTCGACAATTCAATATCAAATCCGACGAACCCAGATTCAGAAAAAGAATTAACTTTTGGTCTGAATAGCTGGGATGAAATGTTTACAGGGTATTTTACTTATTACAATTCTCCTTAAAGTGCTTTTCCGCTTAAATGAGTGACTCCCAATACGTCCGCGCTCAAGCCTATTTGCACCATGCTTACTTGTTAGGTTTGCAATTAATTATCTCCGCTAATAAAGAGCCTGAGTTAATAGAGAAATGGGCGTTTCGATTGTTTAGACGTCAACATGAACAGAAGTTTTTGTCCAGTTTTGAAAAGCTCGGACTGAATGATCTTTCAGATGCAGTTGCTTGCGCACAATACCATGTCATGTCGAATGCAATTGGTGGTGTCGCTGTTGAATATATGTATGAAAGTGAACAAAAAGCCTGGGTGCGCTTTCGTTATCCTCGATGGTTGTACGAGGGGCCTACGATTTGCGGTGTGCCTAATGAAATTTGCAGAGGATTTTTAAAGGGCTGGTATGCCTATAATGGCATTTCATTGAATAACCCTAGACTGGGATTTGTATGTGTCTCAGAAGATATGACCGGAGAGATAGGATTCTGTGGATATTTTAAGGAATACCAACATGACCTTAAAGAAGACCAAAGGTTAGTTTTTGCCAGAGATGAAATGCCGCCTCCTTACCATGAAAATGAGCAGCCCGTGCCACCTTCTAATCTATGGGACGATGAGCGACTTGAGAAAGCTAATAGAAATTATGCGATTCAGTTTATTTGTAATTCTCTCGTCGAACTATCAGAGGTTTTCGGCAAAGAAGAAGCGCAACGCTTAGGCAGCCGCGCAGCGAGACTGATAGGTTTACAGTATTTTCAGGAGACTAGAAAGATGATTGGTACGGACGACGGCGATCTAAACTCTGCTGTCGAGTACCTAACGGGGATGTTTAAAGGTATGGGCGATGTATTAGAAATAGCCTCCCGCGAAGATGGCCGCCGGGTTAAGCTAATTCATTCTGCACCTAGAATTGTTAGAGGTCTGGAAGGTGATCATCGAGACTTGGTTCTTAGTTGTTGGCAGGAGCTTTGGAAAGGGGCGCTGTCATCCTTTCGCGTTCTGAAAGGTTTGGAATGGGAAAGGAGAGATGATGGCATTCACTGGTTTGTTAGTGAACTAAAGAAGCGTGAGAGATTGGGCAACTAATATCTTCTACAAAATGGTTTACTCAGGATTGTTATAAATAACCGAATTTTCTGTCGAGTTTGGAATACTTCTAGGACATGCGCCGGATGCTTTTTTGATTCGAATCAGGGTGAATTAGGTAAGGTAAAAAACAAATTTGGGTTGATGTATGGGGAGTTCGGAAACAGATCAGATTTATTATGGATGGAAGGTGGTCGCCGCTATCCTCGTCCTCCTGACTTTTACCAGTGGGCTAAGTTTTTATAACCATGCAATTTATCTTAATGCGCTGGCCGCCAAGCCTGCATTCGACGTAAGTACCGCGTCTTTGGCAGTTTCAATTTTCTTTTTGGCGGGCGGTGTGATGGGCTTATGGGTTGCCAAATGGGTGGAACATCATGACCCAAGGTTTTGTATCACGGCTGGCGCAGTTATCTCCTTCTTGTCCCTTGTGGCTTTGGCCTATGTTTCCAATGTTTGGCAACTGTTCCTCGTTTATGCATTTTTCGGCACTGGTTTTTCGGCTTCTTCTTTAATTCCTGCTACGACTCTTGTCACTAAATGGTTTCAGAGGAGAAGAGCAATGGCGCTTTCTATTGCTTCCACCGGCTTGTCCCTAGGTGGTGTAATTATGACTCCTATATCAGTGCTAATGGTTGAATCACTAGGGTTTGAAATAGCATCACCTCTTATCGGTGTTATGTATCTAGTTGGTGTTATACCCGTGGCATGGATCTTTTTGAGAACGAGTCCAGAGTCTATGGGGCTTCACATAGATGGTGTCGAGCCGGAACCCGTTAATGATAATGATGCTCTTGTACCTTCAAGAAAAGACGAAGACGGAGTTACTTTTAGAGAAGCAAGGAGAGGTAAGTTTTTCTGGGGTGTAAGCTTTGCCTACATATTTTTAATGGCGGCACAGGTAGGTGGCATAGCTCACCAATATGGATTAGCGAGGGAACAGCTAACAGAAGCGCAAACGGCTATCGCTGTAGCAATACTTCCGATCTTCAGTATTATTGGGCGTTTGATAGGTGGTTGGATTATCGATCAGATGTCTATTCGTAAGTTTGCTATAGCAATGATGATTTTGCAGGCTGCTTCCTTAATCATACTTTCGGGAGGTTACAGCGTATGGACGTTGTGTTTCGGACTTGCTTCTTTCGGAGCCACCGTAGGCAATTTGCTAATGTTGCAGCCCTTATTAATAGCCGATGCTTTTGGTGTAAAAGATTACGCGCGTATATTTTCTGTAAGCAACCTAATGTCTTCTTGGGGCACTGCAATGGGACCGGCAGTGCTTGGTTTTGTTTATGCAGCAAATGGGAGCCTTTATCAGCTTCCGTATGCTGTTGCAGCAGGTGCAGGAGCACTGGGTCTCGCACTCTTTCTAACGGGTGGAAAGGTTCTTCAGCCGCATATGTGAACCGAAATTGCCCTAAACAATGAATATCAAATTGATACGTTTAACGTTAGTGAGTCTCTATTTCCTCTTGGCAAAGGCCTAAATTAAAATTAATGAAATTATTTAAAATTATATTTGTGGTTACAGGGGTTGTGTCTGGAAGTATCTTTCTTGTAGGGCCATTAGTCGGACTGCCACTGAATTATCTTATTTATGGACCTGCTGTCGCTTCTGGTATTGGTTCGAAGCTGCTTTGTAGTGCGAATTATGTGAGCGGCTATTCTAAAGAACAGGCCTTTCGTGATTTGGTTCAATACCATTGGTTTTTTGAACATTTAACAATTGATTATGACGACGCAAATAAGTCTGTTACTACTTCGTTGTATGGGATTCAGGAAAAAACTGCAACAGCCCTACCTCATATTGGGTGTGCAGTTGATTACCCTGGGGTGAACGTACGTCGGGAATTAGTTACACAAGATACAAGCTTGAGTACGTCTCCTTGGCCTCAAGGCAGCGGCGGAAACACCATTGATGACGAACTACAGAGGCTAGTAGAAAATATCGTTGATAGCGATAACAATAGAGGGCTTAATACAAGAGCATTGTTAGTAGTAAACGCTGGCCGGATAGTGGCAGAAACATATGACCAGGAAGCTTCACCAAAAATGCCCTTGCTGGGCTGGTCCATGGCGAAAAGCCTAATGGCCGTAATTTTGGGTAATCTCGAATATAGAAATCTAATTGACTTGAATCGCCCTCCAGGGTTTTTAGAGTGGGGTGACGGGCGTTCCCTGATTACCACAGTAAACATGCTGAATATGGCGGATGGTTTGGAATTTTCGGAAGAGTACAATCCCGGCGATGACGCAACTGCGATGCTGTTTACAGAGCCTTCGGCGGCAAATTATGCATTGCAGAAATTAGCTAAACATAAACCAGGAAGTTTTTTCAATTATAGTTCCGGAACAGCAATCCTGTTAGCGAAAGTGCATCAAGATGCTTTGGGAACCATGCAAATAGCCTACAACGATTTTATAGAAAAGGTTTTTCTGCCTATGGGTTTCCAGCATGCGGTTTTTGAAACTGATGCCAGCGGGGTATTTGTAGGAAGTTCTTATTTTTACGCATCGGCACGAGACTGGGCTAGGCTCGGTCAGCTAATGCTTAATAGAGGGATGATAAACTCTCAGCGCATTGTTTCTGAGGATTGGGTCAGAAGGGCGACAACGCCTAATAATACCTCAAACGAAAAGGCGTATGGTTATCAGTGGTGGTTAAACGGTGGTGATGAAGAAATGCGGTTTGAGGGACTACCTGCTGACACTTTCTATGCTAGCGGTAATCGGCAGCAGTTTGTGATGGTCTTTCCCTCACTTGATACGATAATCGTGCGTTTGGGATGGACGGCAGGTTCTTATCCGGTTGAACAAAATTTCGGGCAGATTCTGCGGCGTCTGTAAACTATAAATTATCTTGAATGTGGAAAGACTATAAGTCTTAATCACTAAGAAAATTAAATGAATGGGGAAGGTGGTTAAGTAACTTTCAGGTGCTTATTAAAATCTGGCAATAAGTACATGCCTTCCTCGAGAACTTCTTTTACAGCTGTGCAACTTTGCCAAATGTCTTCGAATCGGAGATGGAGGGGAGAGAAGCCAAACCTCAATAGATTTGGGCTGCGAAAATCGGCAATTACTTCCTTAGCAGCTAAAGCCTGGCAAATGCCGAAACCGTTTTTATGTGAAAAAGCTAATT
>PBNR01000013.1 GCA_002723195.1 Gammaproteobacteria bacterium
TTCTAAGTCTTTCAAGTGGTTAGCTTTAAAAGATGGTACGCCCGGAGTGGGTTAATTACCTACTTTAGGAGCTAACAACTTTCCAGACACAATTAAATCAATAACTTATTATAACCCGGTTCACCGCTAAAGGACTTTTTTGGTCTACTGTTTGGTCACCAGTGAACTTTGAAGGGCTTTAAAGACCCCATAGGCAGAAGCCCATGCCACCCCCTATCTATATATACCAGAGGCTCTACAATTTTTAGAGGTTTTGGGTGGAAAGTAGTTGGGTGGGAACTATTGAGAATCCGGCTCTAAGCCAATTACTAGAGTAGGTACTGATATTGGAAGCTCCTCAAAATATCTTAAAGCCAAATCATACTCCGCCATATTGGCCACGCTATCAGGTCTAGTAGGGAAGAATTTTGCTGGTGAAACAGGAGTTATTAAAACATTCAAATATACTAAGCCATTCTGAACGCCGTATTGAAATTTATAAAAGTCTCGATACAAAGTAGCGCTATTTCCAAATTGAATTTCTCCAAAGACTAAATTCTTCCTAAAGTCACCTATTAGTCTCGGTTTTTCACTAAGTTTAGGCTGAGTTTCCCAGCCACGGTTCTCAAGCTCTGTCTTAAACCTTTCGTTGTATGCTGTTTGAAGTTTGAGATTATCGTTACCAGATCGTTCAAATATGAACTCAGGTTGCCACTTAATAGACCCTATGATTTCAAATATTTCATTTATGTCAGTTTTTAAATGATCCTGCAATAGGCCACTACAATGAAGAAATTTGTTCCTATATTTCACTTCGTGCAGTTAAAAGAGAATAGGGTTATTGTTGTTAGTAGTTTGTTCAATGGGCAGTCCTGAAAGAGCATTATTTTGGGATAGACGATTACTCATCTATTAGTGAATGAAAACCAGAGATATTAATAATAATGTTTATGGTATCAGAACTTTCATTTGAAAAGTACCAACCATGAATACCATCGAATGGTGCGACAAGATACCCCTCTGATGAATCTCCTCTTTTTTCTTTATAAAACATGACTTCACCTGGCTCATCGTTACTTCTTATAGTATGACCATGAAATTCTGCCAAAAGAAGGTTCGGATCGGACAGATTCTCAACTCTCCAATTGTAACTAAAAGAACCTCTCTGTTTCATGCTAACCATATATTCTAAATCCTGTTGGGCATTTAGTGGGATTTCTATGACATCAGAATTGAAATTAAGCTGCTGTTGGTAAAAGACTCCTGCACGCAACGGCACATCGATCCAATCAGAGGGTTGCGAGGCACAAGAGACTGTCGCTAAACCAACAAAAATTAAGGTTGAATTTCTCAGTAACTTGTTCTTTATGCCTGGAGCTACAGAAAAAAAGAGCAGGGTTATTGTTGTTAGTAGTTTTTTCATTGGTTGGCACATTCGTCAGTAAAAGATTGAGTGATTTCCCTAAATTCCTGAGAGAAAACAGATTCTCTAAAATTATAGACCGCCCTTACAACACATTTGTTATACAAGTTTCTGATGCCAACTGGTTCTGATCTTATGAGGGTTTGAGCAGCCGAAGCAAAGCTGGCAAAAAATAAGATTAATGCTATTTTTTTACAATCGGCCTCTCTTTATTGGTTAAGGGTAACAGTAACAGGGGCTAGTGCACGTATTTCACCAAACCAATCTTCAATTACCTTTAGTTTTGTTTGCTGATTGAGAATATCGGACCCAGAATTGCTGCTGTCAGAACCAATAAAAACAAATTCATTTGAACTTGAATTATAATCGTATGGATAAAAATTTACTGAAAATCGATATCGAGACTCAAATAAGCCAGTCGGATTAGAAAACCTGATTATATTTAAAGGCCCTTCTTCGACCTGATATGTAGCCGCCATGATTTCACCTGTGTCTACAGACCACCAAAACATTTCATTAGTTGAACCATTCCAGACCGGAAATCTTCCCCCTTGCCTACTTACCTGCCATTTGCCACTATTTACATCCGGGTAAGGCCGAACATATATTTCTTCACGCCCAGTTTCATCGCTAGCATATGCTATCCAATTACTGTCGTTTGACAAACGAGCATCACCGCTTGCCGAGGGACTGAGATTCAGATTCTGAAGCAAAGTTTCAGCCTCATTAGAGAAGTCCATCAAAAAAATTTCTGGGGGAGTTCCCATCCCAATAAGAAGTTTTGAGTCATCTACCTGAGCATAGGGCGTGGGAAGTGCTAAACCGTCGGCTAGACTAATTGCTGTATCTGTCCCATTAGCAGCAGTTGAACAAATTCCACCTGTGCCGCATCTGTAAATCAATCTAGAGCCATCCATTGACCATATCGCTCTACTACCCTGCGAATCGAAACTTCTCCTACCTAGAGTTTGAGAATTGAAATCATATAGCCATATATCGAATCCACTTTCGGCAGTAGCCCGGCCATTTAACGCTAAAAAATTATTAGTAGGGTCTAATTGAGGCCAAAGAAAGTATTGGCTATCAATTTCTATTTCTCTCTCATTTCCCAAACGATCAACCAATACGGGCGGCGTGTCTATAAAATTGCCTCCAACTAGGTCTCCAGAAACATAAACGAGCCGCCCATAATTAGAAAACGTGTAACCAGCGTTTCCAAATTGCTCATATACCTCAAGATCAAAGACTATAGGAACGGCATCACCAGAATTTTGAAAATTGTCAAGATCAACAGGTTGAGCCCATAGAGCCTCTCCTCTCACAAAAACTATATGGCCTGAAGCTAAAAATCTTCCTTTGTACCCCACCGGTGCAACCACTCTTATATCACCGTTATCCAAATCAATTAAATCTATACTCGCGTCACCATATTGGGTTCTTGATCCACGGGTCGCTATTAGCCTATTGCTATCAGGTAAAAATTGCGGCCACGTATAGTTAAGAGAATTGTTACTATCCCCGAAAAGAGGTGCGGCAATGCCTGTATTTATATCGAATTTCTTCAACTGGGAATCCGTAACGTCATTGAATACAACCGTCTGTCCGCGAACAGCAACACCGCTTGGTGCAACAGAGCCTTGGATCACCACTTGAGGAGTACCTCCTTCTCTTCTGACTCTAACTAAAGCACCATCATCGTGAAAATAAATCCATTGACCGTCCTCTGAGAAAACAGGGTAGCCTGTCTCCGAGTTCATATCTGCCGTAGCTAGCAAGCGCGAATCATCGAAACTATTTAGGTCTTTTATCCAAAGATTTAAATCAGGGCGATCAAATTCCGTAAAAACTAAATACCTACCGTCTGATGAAATAGCAATATCTGATCGACTACCCCACCCGCGAGTCCCAGTGTCCCCAACATCTATCTCATACTTTACACTAGAGAGCCGACCGGCATTAGAAGCGATTCCTGGTGGTGTCAAAGCACCTTCAGAAGACTGAAACGCATTTTGATCAAAAATAAAAGGCATCATATAGAAGCCAAACAGACCGACGACAACGCAAGAGCCAACCCCGATCCAAACCAAAGTTCTTCGTGACGTCTCATGCGCCAACTGCGGCGTAGTTTCCTCCGCGGAACTTGTCGAAGATATAGGTAATTTTTCTGAAGCCCAACCAACCAATATTGCTATAGGGAAGCCTAATATTAGAAGGAACGTAATCGTTTGTGCGACCCAAAGAGGCGTTTCGAAAGTGGGCAAGACCGCTTCAATAACTTGGATCAGAACCCAAGCTACTACTGCATATCCAAGAAATACTTTTGTTAAAGTTCGATGTTTGAACTTTTCCCACTGAATTTTCATTTCGACACCTCTAAAAGATAAAAAGTTTATCTAACGAGCTCTTATTCCCAATTGAATGATAATTACATAAGTTTAACAAACGTAGCATGCTCGGTGAAACCTAATCGGGAAAGTCGGGGGTACCCCGGAGGTGGCTAACACTATAGTGGCGGAAAGAATTGGGGGTCCTAACGATTAGTTAGCCGTCTCATCACAGGCGTTGCCAGACCATAAATAGCGGCCAGCGCGAAGAAGATGACAAACCTCAATGAGCCGATGCTAAACACGCTTCGTGTCGGGAAAAACTCACCGAATTTTATCCCGGCTGTCCGATAGGGTAAATTTCCCTGGTAGGCGTCTGATGTGATCATCGAGATAAAATCTCGGCGCGATCGATATCGAACCAAAAAAACCTCCTGCCAGGGTTCTTCATAGCGTGGACTCATCAGGGTCTGGATACCTACCGTATAAAAGACTGGATGCGAGGCGCGGGACAATAGCAGTGGCATGGTTCCTCGCCCATAGGATGCATAGTCTTCAATCCCCGTGGATTCTTCACCAGCGCCACCTTTATAAACATTGAGATTCATCATGAACATTTCTGCGCCGTCATCGGTAATGCCGAGCTGACGCATTTGTTCTCTAATCTCATCAAATTCACTATCGTCGGATAAGTTCGCTAGATAGGCGTCGACCTCAGACTCTGTGAGTGGCGACATCCACCAGCCATCATACCAGGCCAGAAAAACAACATAGGTCAAGCTCAGCAAGAGGAGAAGAGTTCGTTCATTTGTCATAGAAGATTTCATCGAAATGCTGCCTGGATTTTTATGGGGGAAATAATGGATGCCATTTTGGTGGACGCCTTGATGACGTCTGGGAGAATGTTGAAAGCGGAGAGTTGCATGTCGTCGATTATATAAGTTATGTGCGTCTACTCTACTCCTGATCTAAAACTGGAGAATCTCCTCCTTTATTAATCGCGCCTGTATTTGACCTTCGGTGAAAGGCAGGTCGATCCATTTGCTCTCAGAGTACAATTTCGTCTGGTCAGAATAATGAGGTGAATCAGGTTCTGGCGACTGCGAGTAAGTTAGTATCGCATCAGCGTCTGGCGTGCCATCCTCGTTCCAAGTCACACTCTGAACATAGCTATTGCCGTGGGTAATGGGATTGTATCCGCCATTAACTGGATTGAAGCGAGCAGTGATCACACTGAAAAGACCCTGCCCTCCAGCACCTCCAGGGACACCAATCTTTTCTTCGTTGCGGATAACAAACTGTACATCACCCCAAGGAGCATCCAGAGGAATCCCAGCTTCCTGCAAAGAAGTGACACCTGCTTCCAATGCAGAAATAATTAATGCTCGCGTTTCTTCATTTTCGATAGTGAGACCAGCGGGCGTGTTCACTGGATCATCTAGATCAAAAGGAACAGCGAAGTGACGCGAGAGCCCGCGGGCGTTTGCCCAGAACTGATTAAAGATATGGGCACCAACACTATCTATATCTTGCCTTCGATCCCAACTGGCCAAGATCGCACAAGCTTCTTCAAGATTTCTATTTCCTTCGCAGATGACGAGAATTTCATCCAATAATAATTCCGCCCCATAATGACGGTGATTAAACAGAAGGTCCTTTACTGTTTCCTGAGTAAATTTCTCTCCGCTTTCGATAATTTCCTCCACCATAACCAGCCCGGCACGAGTTCGTAAAGAGCGCGTGGTCTGTTCGTTGCCGATAATTGGTGAGTATCCTTCAAGTCGTTTTTCAGGGTTTGACAACCAATATGAATCATTACTATTGCTGACATAAGTGTCTGTAATCAGGCTTGGCTGCTCGATTGGAGGCATCAAACCAGGGTAAGCTGCTCCTGGATCGGTTTGCCAGTTGCAGCTAGGGTTCGAACCGTTTAGCGTAATCAATCGAGGGTTTCCTGTATCAATCGCACAGCGCTCCAACAGATCGGCAGAAACATTGGGAATCGCTGACATATCAGCATATAGAGCACTACCCTCACGATCTGCTGCAACGGTATTTACAAAGGCTGCTCCTTGGTGTACCGCCAATGCCATACGCAATTCTTCCACGTTACGTGCTTGACTGATGTCCCGATACTGGTCCCCGGAGCGGTAATTCTCATAATTCACATCTCGCATTACATAAACATGCTCGTCTGTCCAGGGCATTCCCTGCCCGGTCACCACTGGACCAAGATGGGTCATATGTATGATTCTGGTCACTAAGCCATCGGATGTTTCCACTTCCACTTCAATAGCTTCAATTTCATGAACATCTTCTCCCACGCGATAAGCCATTACATTACCTGGCACTAAGTCCAGCTGAAACATTGTAAAACGTAAAGCAGTTGAAACAGTGTGGGACCAAGCAACATGCTCTGTGAAGCCTATGGCTATGCGAGAAGTGGTAATTAGCCCAACACCCATAACGTCTAGCACTCCTGGATAGGTTAGATGCGCCATATGAAATCTCGACGAACCGTGCCAAGGATAATGGGGGTTTCCCATCAATATGCCACGACCATTATCAGTAAGCGCCCTCCCAAAACCCAGTGCGTTACTACCAATCATGTTGCTGTCTATTTCAAGGTCCAGTGCTTGCAACTGAGCCAATTCCATACTAGGCCTAGATGACGCTATCTCATTGACCACCCTCCCCAAACCATAACGAACGCCAACGCCGATAGTAATACGTGCCAGGTCACTTTCATCTATTGGAGTAATCCATGACTCGTTGTTACAGGATGCAGGCATAGAACCGCGATGCCGCTCAATATAATCGTTATATCCTCGCACATAACCCGCATCCATAGCTCTCGAGTCATCAGAGCCATAAGCTAGATACTCATCTAATTTATCTTGATTCAACAACGCCCGGTGAAAAGCATCCTGATTGATATTGGCCTCAGTGGCACCAAAATANTTGGCCTGCTCACCGCGCACGACCGCAAATTCTCTGGCCAAAACACAGATCGTATTCGAAGCAATAGCATGGGCAAAACCATAACCAAGTCCTTCCCAGCTGTTCGACTTTATATGAGGAATCCCGTAGTCAGTCCATCGAACCTGCACTTCATTGGCCAGGGACAAATCGACAACAGGTTCTAAGGCGGGCGATTCGGTTGTATCACTCAGCTCTTCCATTGAGGGTTCTGAACATGAGCTAATCGCTACCANAAGGCACAAAACCGTGAGGCGTATAGATTTTTGTTTAGACGAAGTACTATGCATTAGAATCGCTCCTCGTTCTGGGCTCAGAAATATATCTGACTGTGTGTTTTNTCAGCCCAGCATTCATATTTCCAGAGACGTTAGACCCACCGGGAGTTAGGAATCTGGTCACGCCCATAACTCACCAAGATGTTTAGCGTTGATCANTTTTTCATATGCTGTGTATCTCAGGCTTTTTTAGGGGGCGACCGTAACTTTCCCTTTTTGTACAGAGGCGTTTCCCCCTGATTTAATCGGGTATAACCCTCAACACTTTGCCGCTGTTACTATCAGTCAATATATATATAAAGTCATCGGGACCGACACGAATGTCACGGATTCGTGCGCCAATCTCAGTAAAAATGGAAGCCTCTTCCACGACACTGCCCGATTCGATTTCCAACTTACGAACTTCCTGATCTAGCAACGCGCCTACAAAGAGATCCCCTCGCCACTGCGGAAATGCGGCACCGTTATAAATTGCCAGTCCAGAAGGTGCGATACTTGGCACCCAATAAGTTAAAGGCTCTTCTACTCCGGGGGCCATTTTCAGTGGTGAGACATAAGCACCAGAATAGTTAATTCCCTTAGTCACCGCCGGCCACCCATAGTTGCGCGCAGGCAAAACTGCATTTAGCTCGTCACCACCTTGTGCGCCATGCTCATGCATATAAACAGTGCCTGTGGCCTCGTCCAACACCAAGCCCTGTGGGCTACGATGGCCATAAGACCAAACCCTGGGATCTCCCTCACTGCCATCGGCAAATGGATTATCACTGGGCGCACTGCCATCTTTGTTTATACGTATAATCTTGCCCAAGAGACTAAATTTATCCTGTGCGGCCTCGCGATACTCGAAACCATCGCCGGTAGTCATCATCAAGGTTCCGTCCGGCAAGAAAATCATCTTACCTCCGTAGTGAACCGGCGTGTCTTTTAATGGAGAAACGGTAAACAAAGTTTCCACACTTTCAACTTCCGTATCATTCAAAATGCCTTTAATAATTCTAGTGCCATTTTCCGCAGCAGTACCATAAGCAAAAGAGAGGTAAATGGATTGGTTAGATGNAAAGTCTGGGTCTAGCATTATGTCGAAGTAGCCGCCCTGGCTGGCCACGTAAGTGGCCGGCAAACCTGTCAAAGGCTCTCCCACCTCACCGTTTGCGCTAATGCGACGAACCTCACCGCCTCTTAGAGCTACGAGATAGTCCCCGTTCGGCAAGAAAGCGATGGACCAAGGGTAATCTAATCCCTCAGCAACGATTTCGATGTCGTAACCTACAGCTATTGAATTGCCTGACGAGTCAGCGGCATATACTGTTCCCAGAGGCTCGTTAATAATCGTTGAGACTACTAACGCGACCAGAAGTATTTCTCGCATTACCCTTTCNCTCCAAACAAATTCAAGTCATCATAGCAAAACTATAAAAATATGCAGGTAGTATAAATGCACAATACGATTTTAAGAAACATGAGTAGTTTTTTTGCGGCAGTAATTGCTGCCTATGTGCTTGGCGCAATCTTTATCAGCCAAGGCAATATCGCCAGCGTTACAGCCTTGAACTTCGATGTCTCTCTTGCTCAAAGATTTGAAGCTGCGTTACATGATGTCACTAATATGACCGGTATTTACCTACCAGTGATCGCGGTAAGTTATTTAGTAGCAATGCCCGTTGCAACATTTATCATTAAATATGTCCCGCAGCATCGTATGGTCTTATATGTAGCTGCAGGCGCTACCGGCCTAATAACCATTCACATAATTATGAAATTACTACTCGGAATTTCAGGTATTGCCGCTACTCGAAGCATTATTGGCATGATCGCTCAAGCTATTGCTGGGGGCGTAGGCGGGTACCTATTTCACCTTATCTCAATCAAGCCAGNGGNCTCAAAGTAGATTTAAAATAACTTTGAATCCTGCTGAAAATCATTGGGCTTATGGTATGTATATACCTATTGGAACTCCTACTTGGGCAAAAAGACTATAAGTCCGAGCCAGAAAGCAAGAGATTAAAGCCGCTATCAATTTGATTAGTAAAGTAGGTGTATTAAATGAGAGTCAGCTAACTAATTACTTTGAATTCAATGAGGAGGTTATTCTTTTGACTGATCAGTAATTTTTTCAGCCTTTTTATCAACAAAATCCGGGCTATTTCTATCGCCACGAAAGCTTTGCTGCTTGTTCCGCCCCCACTTTATTCGATCATCTCGGTTTAGCTGTTTTTCTGAGGCTTTAATTTTTCCGAGCTGCACAAAAATCAAAAGCGAAATAATAGCAAGAAGGCTGAAAAAAAGTGTATTCATTTTATCTGCTTCTAAGCTTCATCAATAACCGTAAAATCTCTATATATAACCAAACCAAAGTTACCATTAATGAGAATGCTCCATACCACTCCATGTGCTTTGGAAGCCCTTGTTCTGCGCCCTCTTCAATAAAGTCAAAATCTAAAACAAGGTTTAATGCGGCAATTCCAACTACAAATAAAGAAAACCCGATTCCAAATAAACCATTGGAATGAATAAAGCCAATCCCAGATCCGAAAAAGGACATAACGAAGCTAACAAGATATAAAAGACCAATTCCCATGGTTGCTGAAAAGATCATAAGCCTAAAATTTTCTGTCGGTTTTATTATTCNGGTCTTGTAGCAAAATAGGAGAGAAGCAAGAATTCCAAAGGTTAAACCTATGGCTTGAATCCCAATTCCAGGATATTGCATCTCAGCAAAAACAGTAATGCCTCCGAGAGCGACTCCTTGAAAAGCAGCATAGAAAGGAGCTGTAGACCCTGCTTTTTCTGGACTTCTAAAAATTGTTACAAAGGATAATATTACACCAATGATTAAAGCTGGCATCATCAAAGCTGGGATATTCCACCCTACAAACGCCCCTGCAAAACAAAGGCTAAGCAAGAATGTTGTTTTGTTTACAGCTCCCTCCAAAGTCATCCGTTCTTCCAGAGAAATAGCTCCCGTGTGATTAAAATTCTTAGTAAATGCTGGATTCCCCGATCTACCGAAAGTATTTAGTGCGGAATGTTTCGACATAGCTTATATCTCATAAAATGCAGTAGCGCTTATAATGCCTCATTAACTTCTATAATTCATCGTATAAATACCTAGAAGATACAATGACTAAATTCGCAAACCTAGCACACGACCCAAGCGGCTTAGAATAAAAATGTCCGCAGGCTTTTTTGAAGAGTGCCGACTAGGATAATCCGCCGGCTCGAGTCCTCGTGACCACCAACTGAATCAATCATTTACGCAACTGTTCCATATATCGATTCGCGCGCAGCTTGGCATTGTTCCGAATGTTCATATAAAACAATGAATAATCGAGCAGATGGTAGTTGCCGCTTAAATCCATTGCTCCTACCTTATCAAATTCTGATCCTGTTTGATCTTGCACATACAACCAACCATCTCTGCATTGCGCCCAAGTATGTTGCTCCAATGATGCAGGCAAAGCTTCGAACGCCTGCCCAGTTGGCGTATCTTCTCCCTTGCCCATCGCCGCGTTGAAAGTTCCCTCTGGCAAAACTGCACCAGCATTCTGCTCAGCANTCACCATTTTTTCATTGACCTGCCAACTAAGTGGATTAGTACAAAGGGCATCTGCTGGACGCGACATACCTAACAAATCAGCGGGCGTTCCTTCGGCCTGCGTATCCCAATGCACTACACAGCGTAACTGCTCCGAGTCTGTGCAGGCAGAAATATTCGCCATTGAACTAAGTGAAGTGTGAGTCACAGGCAACACGATACCACCAACCAAATAGGCCGCGACCATTCGCTCGCGCAATTCACTTGTATCCACCATTTCTCTGAGAAGTCGCATTGCGTGGTGAGTGCCTTGACTGTGACTAGCTATAACAAAGGGCCGATTTTGGTTGTAGTACTCGATAAAATAAGTGAACGCCCGCCTTACGTCTTCGTAAGCAAATCCCAAAACGTCGTCGCGCAAATTGGACTCTCCAAAATAGGAAACTATGGTCGCTTCTCGATATCTAGGCGCATAAACATTGCAACAACCATTAAAGGCACTGGCCTGGTTTGCCATCATATACAATGTGTTTTCTTCTGTACCTGAATACAAATCCATAGGCGAAGTCCAGGTATTGGACCTCATAAAACCAGTTGGATGAATAAAAAACACATCAACTGGATGCTCACCCTGTTCATCTCGACGAACACCCTCTGGCACTAAATCCGCCGGATCGTTTACCTCGGGCAGTGCAGCCCAATTTACCGTGTCGCTGTAATCCGGCTGTGCCACAGCAGTATTGGCGTCAAACTCGTTTGCTGGTTGGCTGTAGACCAAAAAAGCCCTAAATGCTAAATCACCGCCATAGCCGGAGAAGTAGAGCCCAATCAACACCACTACAATAACTCCAAGGCCCAAACTTATCCCCTTCACAATTTTCATCCATAACATCCTAGTGGTATTCAACTGAAGACTGGTTTATCGCTCTAGAAAACATGAACGGCGTTCTTATGCAGCCAACGGATTCGGCGTAGCTTAACTATCAATTTGGGCATAATACTCCTCAGCTAATAAGAAAAGTAGAAGGGATAAAGCCTTTTAAATGACAACCCTTAGTTCCAGTTTTCCGGAACCGGTTAAGAATTTCCATGCGAGCAGGAGTTGGGCGGAGCAGTGAAGATAATTCGCCAAACCAATCTTCAATTACATGTCATTGTATTTGGCTAACACCCCACTGGCCGAGGTGTCTAGTTGAATATCAATCAATACAAATTGATCTACTCTAGAATTAACGATAAAAAGCTCATCTAACGAGTTCTTATGCCGCTAGAATTAGACGGCTATTATCGTCTACTGAACGAGGAGCCCTCTATCGAGTAGTTCCTGAGTTTCCTGCTGCAGGCGTTCCCGTTGGGCTACAGTCATACATACTAACCGACGAATATTGGAACCGATTACCCTCTCTCGTTCGCAGACCATTCTTTCACCTGGAGAGCTAACCGTCTCATTATAGGCGTCGGCTTGCCGTTGACTTCGAATTGCTGGGATTCCATCATTGTCCGTACTTTCGCAACCACTCAGAAAAACTATGAACCCTAGTGTAGCTATTATGCTTTTCATTTTTTCCCCTTAGAAATCAATCAGGATACCCTTTAATAAATAAGGATTTATACTCAATACCAACTTTACGTCTTACAAGACCGATAATAATAGCAAAGAACTCTTGGTTTGTGTGATACGAATAACTATAAAACAGATCTTCATCTTGAAATGTACTCGCGTAAAAGATATAAATCCAGCCTTTGCTGACTAAGCATATAGGACTCTGGATTACTGCTACCAGAACCAGTAAAAAGAAATTTGTTAGCCTCCTTGAATACCGACTGTCTAAGTGATATACCGCAAGTTATCCATCTAGTTACAAGGGACAAACCATGCGAAGCAATAAAAGCTTTTTGATAACCACCACTCTAGCCCTTTCATTATTTATAGCACTTGGTATTACCCAACACCATTTGCAGGAATCAGTTACAGCTGCCAACAATGGGCGGATGGTACCCCATTTTGAAGTGGATCCGTTCTGGCCCCAACCCTTGCCCAATAAATGGATATTGGGAAGCACTATCGGCGTGGCTGTAGATGCACGTGATCATGTTTACATTGTGCACCGAAATGATGATGGTAATTTTGCTACACAGGAAATTGGTATCGATAATGGAATAGCAGATTGCTGCACAGCAGCCCCGCCAATTCTAGAATTTGATGCCAATGGAGCACTCGTTAATGCGTGGGGTGGCCCCGGACAAGGTTACACCTGGCCTGCATCAAACCACGGTATTGAAATCGCACCCGACGGCAATATTTGGATCGGTGGCAATGGTGGTGGTGACTCCCATGTCCTAGTATTTACCCGCGATGGCCAGTTTGTGCGAGAAATTGGTTTACCCGGAGAGCCCATTGACAGCAATAGCACAGCTCATTTCAGCCGCGTCGCCGAAATCGCAATAGACCCTGATGCGAATGAGGCCTATTTTGCTGATGGCTACGGCAATAAGCGGGTAGCTGTCGTAGATGTCGCTACAGGCGCCTTCAAACGCTACTGGGGAGCTTACGGTAACCGACCCTCAGATGATCGTGTCACATACACCCCTGGCGAACCTTTGCCGCAGCAATTCGTTGGTCCAGTTCATTGTGCCGAGCCGTCGAGAGACGGTCTCTTATACGTATGTGATAGGGGTGCGGACAGGATCCAGGTGTTTCGACCAGACGGTACCTTTGTTAAAGAAGCTCAGGTCGCTCCTATGACAGTTGGAGCCGGAGCCACTTGGGACATCGCTTTTTCCCATGACGACGATCAAGAGTTCATTTACGTAGCTGACGGTTCCAATATGAAAGTTCATGTTGTGCACCGTGATACATTGGAGGTCATGTATGTGATTGGTGAGGGTGGTCGGCAACCAGGCTTGTTCTATGGTACACATAGCATTGTCTCCGACAGTCAGGGAAATTTTTATACGACCGAAACCTATGAGGGGAAACGTGTACAGAAATTCGTCTATCAAGGCTTGCGGCCAATTGATCAAATGCAATCCGGCCCCGCTTGGCCAAATGGAGCTTTACTTGATTAGCAGCGCTCATACGAAGCTAACCATTTCTCTATAGTAAGCGGCGCAACACCCTATTGCGTCGCGAAAACCGCAATCATTTGCCATCTAAATTCCTAGCTCGTTCCTTACCTTGATCATATTTGTTTTGTAACCGTTCTCGTTGATTAAGTTAAGGTAACCTTCAATTGAAAGCGATGGGTTTGCCTCTATATAAACAGTAATTACTGCCTAAGCTGAATATTCTGTGTGAGAATTCTATCTAAACTATCGGCGAATTTTTTGTTGTCTTTGTCTGTTAGAGCGGATGGACCACCAGTATCTACTCCGCTTGCTCTCATGGTATCTAAAAAATCTCTCATATCAAGCCGAGCTTTAATGTTGTCCTTGGAGAAGAGTTCCCCTCGTGGCGACAACGCAAGTGACCCTTTTGCAATTACATCGGCGGCTAAAGGTATATCGCTCGTAATTACTAGATCACCAGCTTGTGACTGCAGAACAATCTCATTATCTGCCACGTCAAATCCTTTCAAAACTTGGATCGATTTTATATACGGAGAAGACGGAACTTTTAGTGATTGGTTCGCAATCAAGATGACCGCAGTTTGTGTGCGTATTGCCGCGCGGAATAAGATTTCTTTGATCACGACGGGGCAAGCGTCGGCATCGACCCATATTTTCATTTAGATTGCTAAGATAGGGTTGCAAGTATTGTAAGGCATGGCAAACATAGCTAGTCTACTTTCTTTTCTTATCTCCTTTAATGTATCGGGATAGATACGATAATGATTAGCTGCGGCTATTCTACCTACGACGATCAGTAGAAAGGTATGCACGCATTTGATATCGGGAAGGTGCACCTTGATGTAATCAAGTTGCTAAGAGAGAACGGTTAAGCGTTTGTGCATACTCCTTGAGCATAATTGGAGTTATCACTCGGCCGTTTAAAGACTTACTCTGGTGCAGAACCATTCACTGCTCCCATAGGCGTTATACCAGTTCATATCCAGCTTCAAAACTTAAGCAAATAGGAGTAAGGTTCCCTATGGGCTTGGTAAACTAACAGGAAATAAAACAGCTGGAGAAAACCATGAAAAGAATGCAAGTTACTCTACTAATTGCACTCACCTCTATTAGCTCATTCACACAAGCGCAAGAAAATGAAGTACCGCGCACTGAAAATGGGCATCCAGACCTTCAGGGTACTTACACTTTTCGCACGATCACTCCTCTGCAACGGCCTTCGGAACTGGCTGACAAAGCAACACTAACTCGTGAGGAGGCTGAGGAATGGGCAGCGTATGAGAATAGACGCCAGAATAGGGATCTTATTATCGATTCTGTCGGTGGCGCTGGTTACCCTCCTGGCGTGATTTCCTACAATGAATTCTGGTATGAGCGTGGCAATGAAACCGTTGGCGATTATCGTACTTCGTTGATTTACGATCCTCCGAATGGGAGATTGCCACCCCTTAGCAATATTGGCAGGGAGCGTGCAGCCTACACTCAACAAATTCGAAGAGAAAGCGCCGGACCCGAAGCGCGAACACTGAATGATCGTTGCATTATCAACAACCGATCCGGACCACCAATGGTTTCCGGCTCCTATAACAACAACATGCAATTAGTTCAAACTCAAGATTATGTGATGATAATGACTGAAATGGTCCATCATGCACGNATAATTCCTTTCGCTAACGAACATGAAAGACCATTCTCTCAATGGACAGGACATTCCATTGCGCGCTGGGAAGGTGACACACTTATAATTAGCACACAGAGTTTTTATCCTGACTATGGTTGGCGCAATACTTCACCGGAAATGAAAATCGAAGAGNGATTTAATTGGCTTGATGAAAATACCATTAACTATGAATTCACCGTCGACGATCCAAATACATGGGAAGCATCTTGGTCCGCGAGAATACCAATGCGTCGCATGGATGATAGGATCTACGAGTTTGCATGTCATGAAGGCAATCATGGATTAGCTGGAATTTTGGCAGGCTGGCGTCGCTGGGAAATGGAAGGTAAAAACGAAGGTCATATCCCATCTGTTGATGATTAGGATTTTAAGACCAAGTAAAATATTTTTATTCGAAAAAGGCGCTTATGTAATATCGCGTTGGTTTATTAACGTCACTATTCAAGCTTGTGGTTCGGTGCGTTAGATTAGCCTATTCCCAGCCGCCCCGCTGATTTCTTTGCATCGTCTGTTTATAACGCCGAAAAACTTAAGGTGGGGGAGATTTTAGGGGTTAAGTGACACAATTTTTGCGAAGGTTTTCGATAGTAGCAACGTCATACCCCAGTTCCCGCAAAATATCCTCAGTGTCGGCGCCCAAAGTAGGCCCCGGTTTGTTTGGGATAGGGTCGGTCATTCGCACTGGGCTTTGGAGATTCCTAAGATTAGGACGGCTGGGGTGTTCGGTGGTGACAATACCGTCTCGGTTGAGTAAAAACGGATTTTCGAGCGCTTTAGCAATGTCATATACAGGCGCACACGGCACATTGCCGCCTAATACATCCATCCAATGCGCTGTTGTCTGGTTCGATAAATGCGCGTCCAGCATTTCCGTTAAAAGATCCCGGTTTTCCCGTCGGGCTTGTCCTGTCTGGAACCGCTCATTCACTGCCAATTCATTTGCTCCGATTCGCTCACAAAATACTTTCCAAAATCGATCCGATTGCGCCATGATAAATAGCCAACCATCAAGGGTTTTGAATAACTGTGAAGGGGTTACGCTAGGATGGGCCGAGCGCGGAGAGCGGGTCGTTTCAATGCCATCGTTCAGGTACCAAGCGCCGACATAGTTTAATTGATGTACCGCCACATCGAATAAGGCAACGTCAATATCGCGGCCTTCTCCCGTTTCCCGTGCTTTCATAATCGACGACACTAGAGCCAAGGAAGCAGTAAGCCCAGAGAGGTGATCGATAAGCGACAAACCCATGCGCGTTGGTGGGCCATCTGGTTCACCAGACATGTAAAGGTAGCCGGTTTCTGCCTGCATCAAATAATCAAAGCCGGGCCAGTCCCGTCGCGGTCCATCGCGACCGTACGCTGATATCAAGCCACAAACAATTTTTGCATTGTTGCTTTTGAGCTGGTTATAAGTGAGCCCTAATTTTTCTGGCTGATCGCCGCGCAGATTGCAGAGCAAGGCATCTGACGTTGACACGAGTTTGTGAAGTACTTCCTTGCCTTTGTCGGCCTTGAGGTCGAGACTCAGTGAACGTTTATTCCGATTAAATGCCTGAAAAGATAAGCTATCCAGCTCACCTAAATCACCACCTGGCCCCATCTGTCGAATAGGGTCACCTTGATGTGCACGGCTCTCGATCTTAATTACTTCGGCGCCCAAATCAGCCAACTGCAAAGTCCCGTAAGGACCGGCTGCATAATGCTCGACCGCAAGAATGCGGATACCTTCTAAGGGCAACATCTTACACTCCTAAATCCGCCAACCCACTCAATATTCCGGCACGTTTCGCTGGAAAACGCGCCAATAATGCCACTCCTCGGAGATGTATTCGTTCCCTTCGGAATCTGTTTCTTTCACGATAGGGTCTCTCCCCCCTCGCAATTGGGCAACCTCGGCTCGGTCTTGGATCAATACGACCGTCATTTCGTAGATCTTTTCACCAATCTTCAGGCGCACACGAGGATCACGCTCAACGTTTCTCCACCACGCCTTGCCATATGGGAACTCTTTGTCCAATCTGAATGTTTGCGCACTCGACTGCAGATAGAGTTTGTCTCCGCGCGGAACCAATAGGACCGTGACGGAGTGCGGTATGCCGTACCAGGTGCGAGTCTCCAACTCGGTTGCGTTCTCACCAAACGGGTCACTGAACTGGTTGACCCAGTCCCAATTCTTCACCGCCTCTCGAAAAACCTCTCCCGTCAACCATAATCCTGGCCTGGCCGACCGGCCGGCGTTGGCGTATTCCTCAGCACTGGGATGCCCCGGTGCCAGCCCGGTCACACGCAGTATTAAGAGTGTCCCGACTATGAGGACGCCGATCACCAGTACGCCTATCTTAAACGACTTTGCCATCTTCGTTCTCCCTATGGATTGCCGTGAGGATATTGTTGCTAAACATATACCCTACTTTCATTAGTTTTAATTTTGTAAAATTTGAAACCATAGGCCCATCGAAAAAAAGGGGGGTCTGCAATTTTCGCTTGCTTGTTCAATTGCTGCAGGGAATCTGCAAAAAATCAGTTAATTGCCCATTTATGAACGCGTCGTCTTCGAGACTAAATCCTGGCAGTCCTGCCATATGTCCGCTTTTTGAGTGAATAATGTTCAGCTTACCCAAGGGAATGAATGGCAATTCAGCTTCATTATCCTCAACACGGAAATACATGTCGGTTTCACATGGCAACATCAAAAATGGTATGTCTATCGCCCTAAGTGCGGACTCCAGATCACTATTGAAAATAGAGTTTTTGGAAACGTCCGCCGACATCCAAGTGAGGGTTTGGGCATAAAGGTTTGCGGGTACCCACGATTGGAAGAGATTCTTTATATTTCCTATCACATCAACCACATCTTTTACTTCATCCGTAAGGTGCAAACCCTCTCTGTACCAATCCTGAGACATCGCCATCGTAGCGCCTATGCTTGAAATGACTGACATAACCTTTGGATCCCACTGCTGGCAATTTTTTTCGCGCCACTCGAAGGAAGCTTCCATCGCTGCCTTATATGCATGTAGCATCGCCCNATTATGAGGTGATGTTCTAGCGCTACCACAAATCGAACAGGCTCTGCGTACTAAATCCGAATGAAGAGCTGCCCAATGGTAGGCTTGCTGACCGCTCATTGAAAATCCGACCATCAATTCTACAGCAGTGATACCAAAGTGTTCTTCGAGCAATCGCCTTTGAGCAACGACATTATCGAACGGAGTGACTAGGGGAAAATCTAGAGCATGATGTGGGTCAGGGGTATTACTAGGTGAGCTTGAAAATCCGTTAGTAAACATATCAGGAACAACTATGAAGTATTTCTCCGGATCAAGCGCTTTGCCAACGCCGACATAGGGATCAACCTGATCATTCGTACCGGTGTACCAGGTTGGGAATACTATTACATTATCTCGCGCATTATTAAGTGAGCCATAGGAGCGAAAGCCGATGAAAGCATTTTCTAAAATTGCGTTTGACTGTAAAGCAAAATTCCCTAGTTCGAATTGACCTGTGACCGATGGACTCATATAAGCACCCTTTTTGGCCGAAAATACTAGAGCCTCGGCTAGAAGGCTCCACACTCGTATATTGACAAATATTTACCATGCATTTCATCAAGGCATGAGTTGGATAGATCTATCTCCCTGGAAAACATCGCATCTATTTATAAGTCATACTGAGTAGTTGGTTCCAGTAAACTTAAGTGTCTCCAAGGCAAGCTCACCAACACTGCGGATCGTAGAGCCATCATTCAAGTCTAGGATCATCTCCGTGTGCCAGATGTGCCCATTGGGATCCTTTTTCCACGTTCCGCTCCCTGCCGCCGCGACGGAAGACCCATCCTCCAAAAATCCTTGACCGACCCACTTAACCTGACCACCCTCTAGTTTTTCATCCATATCCCCAAGAGGTATGGGACCAAATGTCAAAGTGCCATATACCGTACCATATCCTTCGGCGCTTCCCCGCCAGTTATTCTGATTCGTAACCTCATTTTGATCATTCACAGAGTAAGTATTACTTACATGTTCTAGTTCAAATGTGCCAATTGCTTCTGACATAGTCGCCTCCAAAGTAAATTCTTAATGTCCACAATAGCATTATTATATTTACTAAATAAATTAAAACTTGATTACTTATGCCGTCGTAAATTATTTTACCCGTTCGCTGCCGCATTAAGGTAAGAGTCATGCCAAAAAAATACCTCCAACTAATAATCGCCTGCATTTATACACTAGGAAATGTCACAACTTATTCTGCTCAAGAGACTTCATCGCAACCTTTATTTGAATANAGCGCGATTAATCATCCGGTCATGGGAAAATCAGGCATGGTCGCGAGTCACAATAATCTATCCAGTGAAATTGCTGCAACAATTCTAGCCAACGGCGGAAATGCGATTGATGCTGGCGCCGCTCTTGGTTTTGCCCTTGCTGTAACTCTTCCCAGGGCAGGCAATATTGGTGGTGGCGGATTCATGTTGGTGCACGTAGCAAATCTCAATAAAACCATTGCCATCGACTTTCGAGAAACGGCACCTTCCGATGCTTTTCAGGAAATGTTTTTTGATGACAGTGGAAACGTAGTAGCGGACGAAACCTACCGCTTTTCTCACAAGTCATCAGCAGTGCCGGGTACAGTGGCTGGGCTAGCTCATATAGTTTCTGAATACGGCACAATGACCTTAGCTGAAGTGCTGGAGCCTGCTATTCGCCTTGCCCGGGATGGTATCGAGGTGACCTATGATTTGGCAGCCGATTTGGCTCGCAGCCAGCGCTTGAAGAACAACCCTGCTAGCCATCGCAAGTTCTATAAGCCCGATGGTTCAAACTACGAGGTAGGCGAACTGTTCAAACAGCCCGATCTGGCTTGGACTCTATCAGAAATAGCAAAGCATGGCGTCGATGCGTTTTATTTAGGAAGTATTGCTGAAAAAATCGTGGCCGATATGGAAGCACACAATGGCCTAATCACAATGGACGACTTGGCTAACTATGAGGTTGTCGAACGCGAACCTGTGCGAGGCACTTATCGGGGCTACACCATCGAAGCCATGCCTGCCCCCAGTTCCGGCGGCACCCATGTCATACAAATGCTAAATATTCTAGAGAACTTTCCTCTGGCACAAATGGGTCCAGAAAGTTCTGATTCCTTGCACGTTATGGCAGAAGCGATGAAATTCTCTTACGCTGACCGGAGCAAATATCTGGGTGATCCGGACTTCGTAGAGATCCCAACCGAGATATTGATTAGTAAGGAATACGCCAGGGACATCGCCTCTAAAATCTCTATGGATCGAGCACTATCTTCCAATGAAATTGGACCAGGTAACCTAGCAATATACGAAAGTGATGAAACCACACATTACTCGGTGGTAGACGACGAAGGCAATATGGTCGGTAACACTTACACGCTGATGTTTTCGTTCGGTTCCGGAGTCGTAATTGAGGGAACTGGCATCCTAATGAACAACAACATGGGTAATTTCACCTTACGGTCAGACATCCCTGACGCCTTTGGGCTAATGGGCAGCGAAAACAATCTTATTCGACCTTATCGGCGTCCAGTCAGCTCAATGTCACCGGTACTAGTATCACAAGGCAGCAAGCCAATATTAATGACCGGCAGTCCTGGGGGCTCTAAAATCATTAGCGCCAACATGCAGATGGTATTGAACGTACTTGAGTTTGGAATGAATATTGCGGACGCGGCTGTTGCTCCACGTATCCATCATCAATGGAAACCGGATGTACTTGAAATAGAAAGTGGTATTAGCCCAGATACAGTTTCTCGACTTATAGACAGAGGACATAACATCAACTTCAGCCAACGCAGTGCGGGCATGGGCAGTCTACAAACAGTTATGTGGCAAGATGGTCTGTTTTACGGTTATTCCGATCCCCGCCGGCCGGGCGCAGGAGCCATTGGGGTAGACTAATTCCAGACAAATTTTGTTTAGAAAGAAGCGACCAGTAACTTTTTATAGAGAAAAGCGCTCACGTAAAAAATGAGCTACCCCATCCTTATAATTCGGCCCAATTACGGCACTTGCGGCTTCTTTAAGATTGTCTTTCGCGTTCTCCGGGGCATAACTCTCGTCAGCAAGTTGAAACAGACTAAGATCATTCTCACTGTCACCAAAACAAATTATTTGGGTTGCTCCTAACCAATTTTTTATAGTGGCAACAGCAGCCCCCTTGCTCGCTTTATTATGAAGAATATCCATCCACCGATATTGATCTCCCTCAATGGCAGGACCAGAATAAGCAATTAGATTAGGGTCTTTTCTGAGCTCTCTTAAAATTGGTTTAATCGCCTCTGCAACGCCAATCATACTAATATTAGTAACTTGAGCATTAGCGGGCAAAGCCTCTATTGGAAATATTTTAGCTTTGACGTTACGGTAGCGCGTGCTAATTAGCTCTTTCTCTACTTGATGGCCCGGAGCTGCATGATAAATAAAATAGTACTGATCATCGATAGCATGAACAAAAGGGGTAATGCCTTGTGAATCCGCAAGCCCAATAATTTTTGAAATTTCTTCATCGCTAAGCAGGTTCTCAAGGATCAGATTCTGAGTCTTTGGATCCCATATAGTTACCCCATTGTTATATGCTTGGGGCAAATCAAAATTGTTTCCCTCCAAAATACTTTCAGCGGATAGCATAGTTCGACCAGTAGCTAACGTATAGGCTATCCCCTTCTCACCTAAAAGAGTGAGGGTCTCTTTAGTAAACGGGGATATTTCAGAAGTACTATTTAAAAGTGTGCCATCTAAATCAAAAACAATAAGGTCCATAAACACCCTTCGACCCTAAATCACGAACCAAATTTTAACCCAACTTTGAATGCGCCGTACCAACTATTTTACCTTAAAAAAAGACGGGAAAGGATCTACTTTTTTGACAAGGTGTATTCGACTACAAAGAACAAAACTAAAAGCACTGTGAGGTCCCTTATTTGTTGCGGTCATGGCTGAATTAAGTTCAGATACTCATTAGTTTCGCGCTAGCTCTAGCTACTTAAACTATCCTAACATCGCAGCTGCCTGATTTATAATCTTGCACCATTTAATTCATAACAATTCTCGCAACTTACGGCCATAGCACCCTTCTGTAACTTATACATATTCTGATAATATTCTACGCGAGATTTGGAGTTTCATGGTTTGGGAAAGCTGGGGAGCAAAAATGAATAGTCAATGGGAAAAGTTCAAACAAAGCAACATAGCCAAAATTGTGGTTGGCTACAGCTTGGTTGCGTGGGTCCTGATACAGCTTATTGAGGCGGTTCTTCCAACGTTTGAAACACCGTTATGGGTTGCACAAACTCTCACCTTCCTTCTTATTCTTGGCTTCCCAGTCGCTCTATTAGCTGGATGGGCTTTTCAAAAAATGCCAACGGCTGCAAATAACCAAGAAGCCCGCTCTGCAGCAAACTACGCGAATAAGGCGTCCAGAAAGACCCTTCTTTCTATCGGCGCGGTAGCCTGCCTAGTTGTGGGTTTATTTGGTTTTTATCTGATGCCATTTATTTTCGATCAAAACGCGTTTAGAGAGGGACCTGTTAATACGGCCACTGGCGATTCTGATGCTGTCGACCTCTCCGAACCAGACTTAAGAAATTATCGAGGCTATCGGGCTTCAATCATGCTCGGTGCGACTGGCTTGAGGACTCTTCATAATACTAGAACGGATATTGCTATCTCAAATGATGGCAGAAGTCTGGCTTACGTTAATAATGTCGGTGGCTCTTTTCAAGAGATTGTCATCAAAGATACAACCTCTGCAAGTGCTACCAGATTACTTGGAAGGGTCAGCACGACACAAGGGAGCGGACTCCTTTTCTTTTCCCAAGATGATGAATGGTTGCATTTCATTGATGCGGGTAACTTATCGAGAGTCAGGGTAGAAGGTGGCGCCTTTCAAGTTATTTCAAGCGAGATAACTGTCGCCCGCAGTGGCTATGCATCTTTCGATGAAAAAATAATTTTTACAAACGCCGCTGACGGTCAATTGTATTCCCTTCCGGTAGCAGGCGGACAACCGCAGTTATTGCAAAACTCCTCTGCTGATTCGACATCCCGCACCTACACTTGGCCACGTGTATTACCAGGCAATGATCATTTACTTATAACATCATCGGAAAGTGCCACTCAGGTGGGAATCGGAAATGTAGAACTGCTTGACTTGGAAACCGGGGAAATCACAACCTTGATTCAAACTGCATCGAACGCTACCTATCTGCCGACTGGACACATCGCTTTTGTGAGAGACGCATCTTTATGGGCAGTTCCATTTGATTTAGAAAATCTGGAAATCACCGGCCCACAGGCACCTGTTATTCAGGGAATAGAAACCAATAGTTCATATGGCCACGCTGCATACTCAGTTTCTCAAGAGGGAAGACTATTCTATTTGACAGGCACCGACAGAGGAGGTAATTCCGGGCAGAATCAGATAACTTGGGTCGATAGGGATGAGGCTATTGAAACAGAAACGCAAGATCGAGCGTTCGGACACATGAGCTTATCCCCTAGTGAGGAACAACTCGCAATCACCGTATACGCGGACAATGGTGGTTCCGATATATGGGTTTGGGACTTGGATAGAAAAACTCTAGGTCGGCGTACTTTCGAAGGAACGAGCTCACATTCAATCTGGAGTCCCGATGGGCGTGAACTGATTTATTCATATGCAAATGAAGGCCTCAGAGCGGTGGCTTCAGATGGTACAGAGCAGCCAGTAACTTTGATAGCTACATCCACCAAAGCTATTCCAACCACCATTTCTCCGAATGGAGAAATAGTTTTTGGAATGGGTGCTCCATTGAAACTCTATAAGCTTAGCTTAGGCGAGGCAGGCGGCCAGGAAGTCGTAGCCACAGAACTTCCTGTTGCGCTGAACCCTCCGCTTTGGCATGGAAGCCAAATCTCATCTGACGGAAATTGGCTAGCCTATGTGAGTATTGAGACTGGCGAGAACCAAGTATATATTCGGCCATTCCCAAATATAAATGATGGAAAGTGGCAAGCGAGCACAACAGCATCGATGCAACCAATATGGCACCCAAGTAAAAACGAATTATTCTATGAGGCTATGGGTGGAGGCCTCTACTCCATTGGTTACGAAATTGGAGCACCCAATGAAGATGGGAGGCCCGGCGCTATTAATTTCGGTGTGCCTCAGGAAATATTTGCGAGGCAGTCCATGAGGAATCCTGCGACCATCCCCGCAATGGAATACTCCGAATCCCAAGACCGTTTTTTGATAATCGAACCAATTGGAGCCGGTACCAATGCTGAAGATGAAATATTGCAAGCTCAGACAAATTTAGTCGTTGTAGACAATTGGCTTCGTGAAGTTGAGAGCCTCGCTCCGGCCGATCCGCTTTGAAACCGTAAGCATATTCCGCAATGGAAAAGCGATGAGATTTGCTCTGACGAGACTATTATTAAGGTTTTTTGCTTAACAACTTCAGGGGTAAATAAAAATAGTGTCGTTTTGGTGAATAGGTTTTTCGAAAAGTCGAGGCTCAACTCTTTCTTTATAATATATTAAAATCAATATCTTATAGTGTATCTTCGATACCTTTTAGTGTTTATAATCACTCAATCTTAGCCTCGATATAGCCTCTAAATAGGGCAATTTATCCACTAACCCCTACGAAAGCCCTGGCCGATGAAGCCAGCTTGGACTAGGATTGATTCGAGCGTTAGATTCAAATGGTTCACTCTCNAAGTTGTATGTAGATCTTATGAAATATATTCTCAAACTAAATTTAGCTTTGATGCTTGTACTTAATTCTTCAGCNCAAGCGCAAAATCCTATTATGCGCCTAAGCGAAGTACTGGCATTCGAAGAAGAGAGAATTGACCGCCCTAACTGGCGGCAATTAGAAGAGATGGAGTATCAAATTTACGAAGCGTTTAATTTATTCAATCAGAGATCTGAATTTGAAATATCTTGCTCAAGAGCAACGAGAAATGGCTCTAACTTTTACAGATCTTGTACTCCTTTTTTTCTTGATGAAGCCATCCGAGAAAATCATACAGCATGGCGCCAAGGGTCTGAGGAACTACTACCTAGGCGGCAACTTATAAGCGAACTTAATGAAGAGTTTGAATCGATGGATAGCATTTTTAATGAACTTCTTGCGAAAAACGCACAAGTTAAACAACTGTTCGGGTTATATATTGCTACTGTGGCCGAATCAACTACAAACTAGCNTACTAACACCTGCCTTTTAGNAGCAAAGTGTTAAGATAATNAAGAGGGGATAACGAAAATGATTATGGGTAACAATGCTTTAAAATGGAAATTCAATTCCATCATAAAATTGAACGTCTTCTTATTAGCGTTCATGATGAATACACTAGCATCAGCTAATGACCTTTCTAACGTCGAACCTGAAGCTGCCGGGTATGATTCTGCTAAGCTCCAATCTTTAACTGAAGACTTCGATATTCTTTACGAGGAAGGTCTTATCCCGAATTACGTAATAGCTATAGCAAAAGATGGGCAGATTTTTTATGAAGCAGTTCGAGGAGACAGCAGAATTGGAAGCGGGAATGCGGTCAACCTTCAGACCATATACCCCTTAGCATCCATGACTAAACCTCTGGTGAGTGTTGCTATTATGAGGTTAATCGAAGAAGAGCGGCTGACATTGAACAGTACCTTAGGCGAGTTTTTCCCTCAATTCGAGAACATGTTCGTCGCACCTGGTGGCAGCCTAGAAGTTCTAGAGGAAGCAAATCGCAAAGTAGAAATAGTAGATTTACTTACGCATACTTCCGGCTTTACTTATGGGACGGCAGTCACTGGTGTAGGTGATGTAGCAGATCTTTACGACGAATTTAGAATTATAAATAAATGTCTTGAACGTGATGAAAACTTGGAGATCGTTGCGCAACTTCCGTTGGTAGCGCAGCCTGGGTCAGCCTTCAATTATTCTATTAGCACAGATATTCTCGGAGCAATAATTGAAGTGATCACGGATAAGAAATTGGGCGAATATCTAGAAGAGATTTTGTTCGAGCCTTTAGGCATGACAGAAATGGATTTTACCTTATCGGCAGACGATTTAGCCAATAACTGGGCCATGATATATGGTGAGGCCGGCCCAGGAAGGTCTGCTATCGGTAGAATTCAAGATTCTGAAATCGACTGGAAACTTGCCGAACTCAGCCCCGTTAATAACTGTCCGACAGCCATGACCCATGAAGACTCAAGGTATAAGTTTGACTCCGGAGGAGGTGGCATTCACGGGTCTGCTAGAGATTATCTAATTTTTATGACAATGATCATGAATGGCGGCGAGTATAAAGGTGTAAGAGTTATCTCTGAGTCCTCTATAGATTTCATGCTGACGGAATACAAGCAATTTGAATATCCACCAATAATGGAAAATTCAATCTTTGGCGCGGGTTTTGGCATGGATTTAGAGCTTGATGATTCTTCAGTTGTAGACTTTTATCGATGGGGTGGAGCTTTCAATACAGGTTTTTGGATGGACCCCGTGGATCGATCAGTGGGAGTCCTATTTACGTCTACCTNTCCTGGACGCTTCAATCTCATAAATGATGTTGAGCAGATCGTTGATGAGGCTCGTATCCAGTAAATCAAAATCCTAAGAATAGTTCTACGAGTTATAACTGACGATGAAGATCCGTACTTTTCTAATCTTGTTTTCGATTGCGGGGGCGCTTGCTTCAGCATCAGTTGTTTGGTTTTTTCTCAGTGAAAGGGCGTCAGTAGTCGCGCAGTCTGAAACCGATCTTAAGTACGGAACATATGTCAATACGTGGGAACGATTAGCTGCTTCAGAATTTGAGAGACTTGAAAGTTTTGGCACAGGCGGAGATAGTGAATATTTTTGGTTGCCGGAAAACCCTAATCCACTTAATTCCTCAAGAGTGGGTTCTGCCGGCAGCTATTTACTAAACCTGAGTGCTGTTGGCACTGGAGAGTTAGTAAACCCGCTTATACAAAGCCTTCAGTCAGAAGACCTGCAGGCAGCACAAAGATTTTTGACTATTTTCTTCGGCCCTTCCCTTCAACGAAGAGAAATACTCTTCTACCAAATCGTTCAAGCCAACAATTTAGAATCTGTAATATGCAACAAGTCGATATTTGCAAGGGAATATGATCCTTGTTCAACAATATACGAGACATCTTTTTTAGGGATAGGATCTAGATTTGAACTTTATGGCCAAATAAGTTCAGAGGGACAACCTTGGTCTGGCTATATGGTTCACTCGACCCCCGAAGAAGATAATTACACTTTGGTACACTCCTTCCCTATAAGAGTTGGAGGCGAAGCGCAATTTTTAGTTAATGTAGGCCAAAGTGTTGAAGGGGCAGTGCAGCAGACTGCCGAAGAACTCAATTTATCGGTATCGGTGCGCGATATAGGCAAGCTCCAAGATTTGGCAGCCTACAGGAGCAATGAAGCAGAAATTAGACTCTCTGATAGATTAAAGGAGATACTGACTATAGACCCAACCGCTCTTAACGTAACAGTTACTGACGCGAGAGCACGGCTAATGTGCCGATTGCAGCAGTTTTTCAACACAAATGGAGCAGATTGCGAAATTTCTCGCCAAGCAACTGCCGTGGCGTTAGTACCTTTATTTCAATCTGTCGATGACATTTCTCCACACAGACTGCTTTTGACCAGAGATGTGAGCGATATCCTCTACGAAACGGATGGCATAACTATCAATGTTATTGCTTTCTCCTTACTTGCTGTATTTTTAATAATTCTGATTATTTACATCGTACAACGTAGGATTTTTGATCGTTTGGGTGGCGCAATATATGTTCTGGATGAATTAACCCACGGAAACTTAGAGGTCAATATAGAAACAAGGGATAGTTTTTTCTCGAGAAAAGATGACGAAATTGGACAACTAGTTTCAGCNNTAGAAGTATACAAATCAAGCCTTCTAGCTCTTGACTCTGAACGCGAGAGTCGGCGGTTAGCGAGACAAGATAGGGATAAGCTCATAATCGAGAAAATGAGCACACTTGGCTCACAAGTGGAAGGTGAGGCCCGAACTCTGATCTTAAGAGACATCGAACAAATGGAAGAACTTGCTTCTAGTGGTTATGACACCGATGAAAATTCAATCAAATTAACCTCGGTTGCATTTGAAAGAATGTCTGATGAAGTGTCTGCCCTTATATCCGCCAGGACAAAAGAAATGGAATCTGCTAGGGATGAAGCGAACGAAGCAAATAAAGCCAAGAGTAAATTTTTAGCCAATATGAGTCATGAGCTTAGAACGCCCCTAAATGCAATAATTGGTTATAGCGAATTGCTGCTTGAAGAGGCCGAAGATTTAGGAGTCGAATCTATGGCTTCTGATTTGAAACGTATAACTGACTCGGGAACACACTTACTTAACTTAATTAACGATATCCTAGACATTTCAAAAATTGAAGCAGGGAGACTAGAGCTCTTTCTCTCAGAGTTTCAAGTATCGGAGGTATTGGAAGTTCTAAAAAGTGTATCGATACCTTTAGGTGAGAAAAACTCAAATAAAGTTGAATTTTCTATAGCTGAAAATTTAGGGAATATGTACTCCGATGAGACTCGATTAAGACAAAGTTTATTAAATCTAGTCAGTAACGCATNCAAATTCACTGAAAACGGAACAGTAACAATATCGGCAAACCTTATGGAGACAATCGGTAACGAATCAATTGTTTTCCAAGTTCGGGATACCGGTATAGGCATGAATGAAGAGCAACTTGAAAAAGTATTTGAAGAGTTTAGACAGGCTAGCGATGATACAACCTCAAAATTTGGTGGCACGGGACTGGGGCTATCCATTACAAAAGTTCTTGTAGAAATGATGGGGGGCGAACTGAAGGTAGAGAGCGAACTTGGCAAGGGATCTATCTTCACAATAGTTTTACCTAAAGAAATACGAGAAAGTGAGTCAATTGACTTACCAGAGATTCAACAAAATGAGCAAGAGCTATTAGATGCGTCGGATTATCCCATCATCCTGATGATTGACGATGATCCTTACTTTCACGACATAGTGAAAAGGAAACTTACCGGTGAAAACTTCAGAATTATATCCGCCACAGGCGGGACTGAAGGAATTGAGAAGGCCAAGAATATCGCTCCAAATGTCATACTCCTCGATATACTCATGCCAGAGAAAGATGGCTGGAAAGTATTACAGGAACTAAGGGCCGATAATCAGCTGAAAGATATCCCTGTTATAGTAGTCAGCACCCTCGACGACGATAATTCCACGCAATCTCTGGGCGCAAAGGCTTTTTTGAAAAAGCCAGTTGAAAAAGACGAGCTACTTACGAACATCGAGAAGATTTTTTCCGAGGAGACTAAGGGCAAAAAAGCGTTAATCATAGATGATCAAGAGGAGGCTCGAGACCTAGCCTCTAGAATGCTATCTTCAATAGGTTTTGATATTGATACCGCTAACAATGGCGCAGAAGGGCTCGCCAAGATCGACCAGGGCTTTGATCTAGTAATTCTGGATTTATCGATGCCTGTCATGGATGGATTTGAATTTTTAGCAAATTTAGAGAACCTTAATTTGGTTAATCCTCCAGAAATTATTGTAAATTCGGCAATGCAACTAGATGAAGTAATGGTATCGAAATTAAAAAACCAGTGCAGCGGCATCGTCGATAAAACAAAAATTGATGCTCGAAAAGATCTAAAAGAACTAATAGAAGCTACAATAGCGTAAAGAAGATACCGTATGTTTCAGCGGTTGAAATACCTCATATTTGTTCTGTCAACCACAAGTACTATATTTCCATACCTATTCCTACTTCTATTGATTAGTCTAGTTGTTTCCTTTGGAATGGGCGCCTACTACGTTGGTTTATTCTCTCCAGACTCTTTGAGGGCTGAGGGCATTAGCAATGAAATAGATGGCGGCTTTTTCGATGCGCTTTGGTGGTCGATGAAACACATCTTGGATCCTGGGGCTTTATCAGAAAATTACGGCGCCCCTCCTTTGGTTATTGGTTTTGCATTATTTAACTCGATTATGGGCCTAGTGATAACAAGCGCCTTAATTGGTTACATCGTAAGTTCAATCCAATCAGTATTTGAGGAAACAAGAAAAGGCACATCTACTATCAAAGAAACCGGCCACTTCCTTATATTGGGGTGGAATCGTAAAGCTATTCCTATACTTATGCGCCTCGCCAAACTCGATCAAAAAGAGCGAGTCGTAATACTAACAGCAACAGACACCGAAATTATAAGGAGTGAATTGCGAAGACATAGTCGAAGTTTAAGAAAATTGAAAATTATACCTCTACAGGGATCTATAGCATCACCCGGAGAGCTAAGAAGAATAGCCCTAAAAAAAGCTGCTTATGTCATAATTTTAGCTGAAGGACATGGCACGAAGAATTCTTTTAGCGACGTAACAACAATTAAAACTTTAATGTTAATCAATTCTAATCTAGTTCAATCAGAAAAATCTAACGTAGTAGCGGAGGTAGTAGATACAGAAAAATTAAAAATCGCAAACATAGTATCCGAATCTAAATACCCCATAGTTTCAAGCGGTCAAATTATTAGCAAGATAATAGTTCAATGCGCTCGATATCCTGGATACTCGCGCGTATATCAGAAACTTTTTTCAGAGGAAGAAATCAAGATAGATTTGGTCAATGTTGAAAACTCTGATGGAGAAACTTTTGGCGACGTTGCAGCCAGATTTGAGAATGGCACGGCAATAGGTATAAGCTGGTTCAAAGACGAAGGCAGTGGTAAGAAAAGAGTAACCATACTGAACCCAGAACCTGATTTCGACCTCGCTGGAGATGATGAAATTGTCGTCATTCGTGATGCTTCTGCTTCTTTAGCCATAAGCACTCACGAATTTAATACCGAGTTAACGGAAGCCGAATTAAAAGATCGTCAAAGTTTTTCTTCAACAAGGCCAAATGTTAAAAAAGTTTTAATTTTTTCCATGAGTCCAAATATTGTTGAAATTGTGAAAGAAATGAACCAGCATACAATGGATAGGTTAGAGATTGTCCTTGCGTGCAAGGATGCAGAAAAGGCATGTTTAGAGATATCCGCTCAGTTGTCAGAGGGCATTGAAGAAGTTAAAGATATATTTGCGACACAGCCTCACATAGAACCAATGGAATTCGATCTAGAAGGTAACTGGTTACTAGAAAATTTACCTATCACAAAATTTGACGCTATTTTTGTGCTTGCAGATGAATCCGAATATAAAGTAGATGCCGATAGTAGAACCGTGTTATTACTGGTTCTTATTAAAAATCTAATTCAAGTAAATTTAAGCGAGAGACTGCCACCCGTCGTAGCTGAGATTTTGGACAAACAAACCTCGGATCTTCTACAAGACTCTTCTGTAAACGATACCGTGATATCAACTGAGTTTATTAGTAATTTACTTCTTCAGGTAGNAAGGAATCCTTTTTTAGAAAATATATACCGTGAATTATTAAACGCAGGGGGCGTAGAGATGGGCTTTCGACCTGTTGAGCAATATGTGAACCTCGACGAAAAAATAAATCATGGCAGAATGGTAGAAATAGCACAACGTTTTAATGAAACGGTAATAGGGTATAAACTTTTTCGAGAATCTAAACCCGAGATAATTATAAATCCCAATAAAAATGATGAATTCAAGCTCTCTAGCGAAGATAGTCTTATTGTTTTAGCCCAACAACTGTATATCTAGTTATTTAAAATGAGATTCTAAATATGAAAAAAGTATTGATCGTTGAAGATAATGAAATGAATAGGGATATGCTTTCTAGAAGATTATCTCGCAAGGGTTACGAAATCGAGATAGCTGAGAATGGAGAAGCAGGACTTGCGGCAATGCGAAGTTGGGGACCTGACATTGTATTGATGGATATGGGCTTGCCTATTAAAGATGGATGGACCGCAACCGCGGACGCTAAAGCCGATGAGGAAATTAAGAATATCCCTATTATTGCCCTTACAGCCCATGCGCTTGAAGCAGATAAGAACCGAGCATTGGCAGCTGGGGCCGACGATTTTGACACCAAGCCGGTCAACCTTTCGGGTCTTTTGGAGAAAATGGAGGCCCTGCTTAAGTAGCCATTTTAGAAGGCGCCCATCTCGCAGTAACCAAGGCTATTTTTGTGAACCGTTCATGAATATAGGTGTTTAATAAAAGTCCACGGGCCTTGCCCATGAAAACATGGGGCAGATTCGACTTGATAACTTACTAAACTGTACTGTTCGGGAAGTCAAAGAACTCTAACTTCTTATAGGCATTACATGCTAGGCTTATGCATCAACAGAATAAATATGATAATAAGCTATGAAAAATTTTGTCACTACTGCACCCTTACTTTTTGTTGCGCTTAGTGCAATTTCCTACGGGCAGGAGCTTGAACCCTCTGAGGAAGCTGTCGTAAAAGCACAAACACAGAGTCACGTTGAGTACTACTATAGTCTCTACTATGAAAGGAATGAGGAAGCACTATCGACGGAAATATTTTCCCTGCCTTGGTTCATAACTAGCTCAAGTGGCATTACTGTGAGATCGACTGAAAAAGAAAATTTGGAATATTTCTCGTCAGCTATCGCTGGACTTCTCGAGCTAGGCTGGGATAAATCTACTTTTAGAACCAAGAATGTCTGCGTCTTCGGCTCAGGATCCGCAATTGTCAGCGGCACGAACACCCGAACACGAGCAGACGACAGCATTATATCGGTCGGGGGCGTATCCTATGTTCTGGGTATAACAGATGAAGGCTGGCGGATCATTTCATTTACAAGCCATCCACCAGACAAGATAGTGTATTGCGATGCCGAATAAGCCTTCTATCGACCGGCCAGAATAAAGTGAAGCATTCTAAGTGACTAACCTTGCGCCGTCTAAACCCAAATAAAGCTATACCTCTTGGGCTGAATTAGGGCCGCTATGACAACTATATAAATTGCAGAAATATCTACCAGTTACCTATCGTAATACTGATAATACGAACATATGTATTTCTGTTGCAAAGTCCCTAGAAAGCTTTAAGAAATTTTCGCTAAACTTTTTATCTAAAATATGCCTGACCCTAGCGTAATCTCCCTGGTACCAATAGCCATCACACTGGCGCTATCAATTTATACCCGCAACGTGATCATTGGCTTGTTCAGCGGTGTTTTCACTGGCGTACTTATGCTGTATGGCGTAAACCCTCTGATCGGTTTGAGCACTATGATTACTGCTCATATCCTTCCTGAACTCACCGATTCCTATAACGCTGGCGTACTCGTATTGCTTGCTTTGATTGGGGGGTTTGTCGCGCTAATGGAACACAGCGGTGGAGGTGCTGCATTCGCTAAGTCCGTTAATGCTTGGGTAAAAAGCAAAGTGCAGGCACAACTAGCTACTTGGATTAGCGGAATAACAATTTTCTTTTCGGACCTCGGCACGCCACTAATAATTGGACCAATATTTCGCCCACTTACTGACCGACTTGGAGTTTCTCGACAAAAGCTTGCGTTTATTATCGACTCAACAGCATCACCTGTTGCCATCCTAATCCCATTCATTGGCTGGGGTGTATATATTATGAGCCTGATGAATCAAGAGTTCACAGCTCTTAATTTAGAGCAAAATGAATTCTCAGCATTTATCCGCACTATCCCCTTCCAATTCTATGCCTGGCTCGCCATTGCGTTAGTCCCACTGCTAGCATTTTTGAAAATCGATTTCGGCCCAATGGAAAAAGCGGAACACGTTGCGCAGAGTCGAACACTCTCAGCTAGTATCGAGAATAATTCTCTGACAAGCGCAAATAAAACGTTCGCTCATCCCAATGCCAAACCGGTCTTAGTATGGGCGCCATTGTGTGGCATGGCATTGGTACTGTGTCTTTTATTACTACCTTTGGGATTTCCAGTCCAGCAAGTATCGGGTGAAACATTTCGCGCAAGCTTATCGACTGCATATTTCAGCGCGGCAACATTGCTCATCGCCCTAATGGGCAGTCTGAGAGTAAAACCCGTTCTGCAAAGTATTGATATATACCTGAAAGGCATGGCTGGTATTACAACGGTAGCAGTGACGCTTATACTAGCCTGGGCATTATCTGACCTTAGTAGGGAGTTAGGTACTTCTGCTTATGTTTCGAGTGTCGCACAGGCTGCGGTTCCTGGCTGGTTATTAGCTGCTGTTGTTTTCCTACTGGCCGCAATTATCAGCTTTGCTATTGGCTCCTCTTGGGGAACTTTTGCAATTATGTTCCCCTTAGTCATCCCCGCCACCGTCGCCGTCAACGCGCCCCTGTATGTATGCATGGGCGCAGTACTTTCTGGCGGACTATTTGGCGACCACAGCTCGCCTATTTCTGAAACCACCATATTGTCTTCCACCGGTGCTAATTGTGCTCAAATTGAACACTTTCGCACCCAACTCCCTTACGCGCTGCTTAATGGTTTACTTAGCCTAATTGCTTTCATCGTAGCCGGCACGACTAGGCTAGATCTGACCTTGCTGGGCGTCCTAACATTCCAAGCAATTCTCCTGATATGTATTGCGAAAATAAAATGACTCTGGATGAAAATATCGAGGTAGAATCTTTATCGTTTCTTTCTGATGCTGTTATTGAGCCTATGAATTACGCTAATTATTATTCGTTGATTATATTTCAATTTAGCGTCACATTCAGCGCATGAAACCCACCCACTGACAATTAAGAAAGGAACCTTAAAGTTCTAACAAATATTAACAAACACGTGAAATTTTATGGCCAGACCGCCTTAAATCACAGATAGGCAATCATGCACTCTGATATTTTGGTTTCTCACTGGAGAAAGTAATGGAAATAGTTCTGGCTATCGCAGTTGTAGCCGTCCTTGCCACATCGCTCATAATCGTTATTCGTTGGGGCAACCTTATCCTAATCGGTAAAATGCCGACCCGTTTTTTTTCGTTTTTCGCTATTTTGTTTACCTCTGGCTTGGATGTAGGCCTTATCATATTCCCTCTTACAGAGTTTCCGATATATGCAACAGAAACGGTTTATAGTTTCACGAATCCATTAGCTATCGAATTTGGTTTTTGGGGGTTTTTGATCTGGGTCTTCTATTTCTTTACCACATTCTATTTTTGTGCCATTGAGCCTCGGTTGAAGCTATTTGAAATTAAATGGATAAAACTCGTTAATAACAGCATCGTGATAACTACCTGTGCGTTTACGGGTTATTTATTCTTAACTTATTTGCCGGACTATTTTGAAAGCTTATCTGTTTTTCTTCAATTTGGGTTGGTAGCGCTAGTTTTATTAAGCGCCGTACTTTCAAGCACTGACATACGTTATGTCAAAATTCTCAGCCTATCGTCGACTTGGCTATTCTTTGGTCTAATTTTGGTTATTTGGATTTATGGAGAATTAGATTTAAATGGTTTGTCATCTAACTTACTGCAACTTGGAGAGTATTTCTCTAATGTACATCGTTTCGTATTACCTTTCTCAGACTACCATGCGTTTTATCTGTTCTGGTGGTTCGCTTGGAGTATAATGATAGGCCAGTTTGTTTCACGTTTCGTAGGAGGAATAAAGGTTTGGCAACTGCTATTGGCATTATTGATAATTCCATCCATACCTATCGCCTTGTGGTTTTCTGTATTATTCGGGATTTTTGAGCAAGGAATACAAATTACTGCAGTAATAAACTACCTAATGATATTCGTCGGTGTTATTTTCGTAATTAACTCTTTAGATTCTTTAATTAGGTTATACACTGAAAATCTAGAACTAACGGTCGGGCGCTTAGGCAAATTTAGATATATCTCTATACACTGGATATTGCTCTTCAGTTTAATTCTTCTTTACAGATATACTCCGTTGGAAATTGAATGGATCGGTTTAGTCGTTATCTGTCTCTACGCAGTAATAGTAAGGTATATTTTTATTCATCAAAAAAAATTATTAGAAACACTAAGTAAATAGGATAAAACGAAGTATATGGACAAGTTCGACTTTGTNATTGTTGGCGCCGGATCCGCTGGGTGTGTTTTAGCTAATAGAATTTCATCTAACCCAAAAAACAATGTCTTACTCGTTGAGGCCGGAGGTAGCGATAAACACATACTCGTCCAAATGCCCACAGCTTTGTCCTATCCAATGGCAATGCCTCGTTTTAACTGGGGTTATCATTCTGAACCTGAACCAGCTTTAAACGATAGAAGAATTTCCTGCCCCCGAGGTAAAGGCCTAGGCGGCTCGTCATCCATAAACGGGATGGTTTATGTTCGCGGAAATCCACACGACTTCGAGGAATGGCAAACGCTAGGCGCAAAAGGGTGGGGCTATAGAGACTGTCTGCCTTACTTTAAGCGTGCAGAGACTTGGACTGGAGGAGGGAATACTTACCGCGGAGGAGACGGTCCTTTAGGCGTAAGCGCGGGTAATGGGATGAAGCTCAATCCTTTGTACCGAGCGTTTATCAATGCGGGCATCGAAGCAGGGTATCCCGAAACCAACGATTACAATGGCGAGTTCCAAGAAGGTTTTGGACAAATGCATATGAACGTTCGAAATGGCGTAAGAGAATCCACCTCACGCGCGTATCTTGAACCCGTCCTTCATCGTACTAATCTCAAAATTATCACCAAGGCCCTAGTAAATAAGATTATTATCGAAAAAGGCCGTGCAGTAGGAATAAAATACGAGACTTCAGGAAAAATATTCTCGGCTCATGCAAAAAAAGAGGTGATTCTTTCCGCTGGAGCCATTGCCTCACCTTTATTACTGCAACGTTCTGGAGTCGGCAGTCAGTCAGTTCTAAACGCAGCAGGAATAGAACCAGTGCACCTTCTTCCTGGAGTAGGAGAAAATTTGCAGGATCACCTAGAAGTGTATTTTCAATTTCATTGCAAAAAGCAAATAAGCTTAAACAGGAAACTTAACCTATTCAGTAAGGCTTTAATAGGAGCGAGATGGATTCTATTTAAGGATGGTCTTGGTGCCACTAATCATTTCGAATCTTGCGCATTTATTCGTTCCAAACCCGGGTTAAAGTCCCCAGACATTCAGTTTCATTTCTTACCAGCTGCAATGCGTTACGATGGAACACCTTCAATCACTGGGCATGGCTTCCAAGTTCATGTTGGCCCAAATAAGCCAAAGAGCCGGGGGCGCGTATATCTTACNAATTCCGGAGCAAATACCCCACCAAGCATTCTATTCAACTATTGCCAACATNTAGATGATATCCAAGCCTGGCGACAGTGTATTCGCCTGACTCGAGAAATAATGGCAAAGCCCGCAATGAAAGACTATTGTGGCGATGAATTACAACCAGGGATTGATGTCCAAACCGATTCAGAAATTGATGAATGGGTCAAAAAAAATGCTGAAAGTGCTTACCACCCTGCAGGAACATGCCGCATGGGAAACACACAGGACCCGTTCTCAGTTGTCGATCCAACATGCCGCGTAAACGGCATAAATAATCTTCGCGTAGTTGACGCATCGGTTTTTCCTTCGTTACCTAACGGTAATATAAACGCATCGGTCATCATGGTGGCGGAAAAAATAGCTGACTCTATTCTCGGGAACCCTCCTCTTCCTCCTGTTGATGTGCCAATTCGACTTCCCGAAAATTGGCAAAGCGAACAACGTTAAAGAATTATCCAGGTCTATCAAAAAAGCTTTCGCAAGAAACAACGACAAAGGTTATGGGCCAAAATTAAAGCAACTTTTTATCTTTATAGACTAAGAAGAACCCATCACACTAATTTACCAACAGCTACATAATTCTCATATTCTTCAATAGTGAGAAGTCCTAAGGATATCGCCTCAGCCCGATCTTCTTCTGTCAAAACATCCTGAACTAGATCGACGCGTTTCCATAAAGCAAGTGGAATGGTCCCGTCTGCTTTAGGCACATAAGGCGATTGTTCTTTTGCTTGCATCCGATGAACATAGCGAGGACAATTCACCCAGACATGACTTACAGTAATCTGTACCACCAAATTAGCTCCAGGGTAACTTTCAAGCATAGCGCCTTGCCTGATACATTCAGCAATACCGCGCACTCTAACTCTTTGGGGGGTCTGAAAATCAATGAATAACAACCCAACTTTTTTTTGCGCTTGAATATTCCCCATTGATACAAACATCCCGTTTCCATCGTAGTTTGGAAAAATTATTGTCTGCGGATCGACAACTCTTATGAAACCAAAATCTCCTCCCTTGTAGGAACAAGATGGATAGCCAGACTCATCTATCGTGGATAAATAAAACATATTCCGGGAATGAATAAATTCGGCTTGCTGGTCGGATAATTCTTCTGTCACGACCGCATCCACAATCCGCTCAGCAAGATCGCTAGTTCCGAATTCGTCTTGTAATTCCCTTTGCGACCGGGTAAAAAAATCTCTCATTTTTACACTCCTGCTCAGAAGTTTTTCGTATTCATTAAAAATTGTTAGAATAGTTCAATCGGAGCCTTGTTAATTTACTTATCGCCTTCTTTTAATAAAATTCATAAGCTCCCATAAAAAGTTTTCAGTTTGATACTAATCATACCTCTATTTTCAGCATAGAGTTGAGCATCGATACCAGGAAGTTTTTCATATTACGGTTGATCTAATTTTTTACCTGGCTTAGTGAGAGGATGTGCCGACTCTACCTCTGGACTCAAACCATCCGGATAAATTTCTTTTTCAAAGAACGAAGCAAAATCTGGGTCAACGAGCTTTCGATAAGTAAACCACACCGATTTGGATATATCGTTATTCATGATTCCACGCTTCAAAACATCGACCCTCGCCTGTAAAAGATGCTCAGAGACAAACCCCAACTTATCCTGAAAAAATACTTCTCGGGCATCTATTATTAGCATGGTTACATACTGCGCTACTTTTGTTTTTTCCATTCGCGTCAAGTTTTCAGAACCCCAATCTTTAGATAAAAACTCACAAAAATGATCATCTCTAGCAGTTTCGAATCGCCGATCATAAACTCTCGTGTTCAACTGGTGTTCAATGGCCGAAACGGCCAACTTATTACTTAGTCGAATCTGCATTGCCAAGTATGCCAAGGTCGCAACAGTCGCCACAACAGCAATTACTTCGCCGAATGCAGTAAAGTTTAAAAGTTCCATACACTCTCCTAAATATCAAACAGATTCATAGTAAAATTTTAAACTTAGATATATTGCAAATCAGAGCCGGATTTAAAACCAGACAGCCCATCCAAAAAGCTGAATTTTTCCTGATCTGGCTACTCCACTTTCTTTTCTAATTGAGAAACATTATCTTCAGGGTTTCGGTCAATAAGTTTATGAAAAGGATCGAGTCCAGCCGACTCTGGTTCCCTATCGACGATGACAGTTATAGTTATATTCTCTGATTCGATTCGATGCTTAGACATGTAAAGCACTTCNGGGACTTCTGTTATTGCATCTTTTTTACCCAATACTGCCACATCGATTAATGCGTCTACGTCTACCGGTACCTCTTTCCCTTGACCATCAGCTTCGAATTTATTTGTAAACGCATTTATAGTGACTTCGAAGCCACCATCCGATAGCTCCCTATAAGTATTGTTTTCAGTACGAATATCGAAGATGACAATCTTCTCAAACAAGTCAGTAATTACTGGTTGGAATTCTGGGCCGGCATTATCTCGGAACTTAGCAATTAAGTCTTTCGTAGTTGGGTAAGGAGGGCCCTTGAACGCCCATNCTTCAATAAACTCATTTAATATTCTATTCACGGTTTGTTCACCCAAATAGTCCTTTAGGGCGTAAAGCACAAGACTACCTTTGCGATAGTGAATGTAGCCTTGGTTTTCCACCAACATCAGTGGCAGCTCTTCTAATATTTCTGCGCCTCGGCTATTAAGATAGTTATCCAACTCATACTTGAGGAACCGTTGCATATGAGCCGGGCCGTATTCCTGCTCCATAATCATCAGTGCAGAGTATTGAGACAAAGTTTCCAGAATAACGGCATTACCTTGAACATTTGCTCCTGAGACCTGGTGCCCCCACCACTGATGAGCTAGTTCATGGGCAGTTACGTAAAACACATAATCTATGTCCTTAGGGTCGCGTATATCAGCCAGAAACCCTATGTTTTCTGAGAATGGAATCGTGTTTGGAAATGATTGAGCAAATGTTCCTCTCTGACGCGGAAATTCGAATATTCGATATTGTCGATATTGATAGGGGCTAAAATTCTCAGAGAAATAACCCAAAGACTTCTGGGAGGCTTCTATCATACGATCGACATTGTATTCGTGCTTATAGTAGACCTCTATGTCTATTTCATTCCATTTCCCTGCCTTTATTTCGTAATCTGCTGAAAGAAAAGAAACAAAAGGCCAGATTGGTTCATCCATTTTATAATGAAAATAACGCCGATCGTTTTCTTCCCATTCTCGCTTCAAATAACCAGGCGTTACTGCTATTTGTTCAGAAGTAGTGCTAACGATTGCTTCATAACTTGAACGGAGCCGAATAGCGCCAAATCCTTCATCGTATTTACTTTCGTCATTTATACTAGCTGCTCGTTCTACTGGCGGCAAACCATGGCGACGGCGACGGCTGTTATCAAGCAATTCAACGTCTTTGAAATAACCAATTAATGGAAAGGCCTCCGTGTTATTAAAAAAGGTGCCGTTACTTAGAAGTCCGGTATTAGGATAATCGTTTACAAATCCCGGAGTTAGCCAGTCGACCACAAATTCGACGTCGAAGGACGCTCCCGCCCGCAGAGGGCTGTCTAGCGCATAAATAAAATAACCAAGATCCGTATCACGCAGTGTATTTTCAGAATCGGGTATATTCAGATGTTTCAAGGTTATAGCGGGTGACAGAGTGAAATGTAACTCCGAAATGGATTCATCAAAATTATTTTGAAGGGTATATCTGCCTTCAATATGAGCCTCTCTACTATCCGGATAAATATCCACCTCCACATACATGTCAGTGATATCAGGAAAAAGTAGATCCTCATAATGCTTATAGCTTTTCTCGTAATCCGCGCGGCTGGCCTCCAAGTCGAGCGCACTACGATACTTATTCAGAATGTTAGTATTGTAGAATATAAAAAGACCTGTTGCGACAAATGCTATGAGTGATATAGCGCTTACTGCGGAAACTGTAGGTGTAAACCTTGNTTTTATTTTTCCCCAGGAAAATCGGCCTGTGTACTCGCTACCCCGCTGCCATAACAAATGCATTGCGATTAGCAGAATAATACAAAAACATGACCAATAAATTGAAAACCAAATGTAAGCACTCAGGTTAGGGCCATAACCGGTAAATTTGGAATAAGGAATTCCTGGTGTAGCAAAAAGGTAAAGATTGTGGTCGAAACCTAGCTGAGGCAGAATTATGCTAGAAGCAAAGTATAAAACGACAATAAACATTCCAATATAGCGATTACCGGTTAATACCTGAGCAAATACCGCTAGCACACAGGTAAACCAGATAGGGAATTGGAAAAATAAAAAAAGGCCAAAGAAGTAGTGAGATATACTGAAATCAAAGTAACCCTTCAGAATTTGTACTATTATCGCTGTCAATATTGCAACTAAAAGCATTGCGCCGATCACCAACATTAGACCTGCTAATTTTGCACCAATTACAACCCAATTTGGGAAAGGCATAGAATCAACTATTTCGGACACNTGAACGTTACGCTCACGCATAAGTAACTCAGACGAATAGAAGATTAAAACTGCAATCAGAGGAATTGTATAGCTGCCGTTGATGATAAAAACCATCGTATCAGTGGTTGGATAGTTTTCTGTACCGTATACGCCGCCCAAGCCGAAATAAGCATTCGCACCAACTTGAAAAACACCAAGCAGTAGCATCATCAGAAACGCCTTACCAGCAATAATGTTGTAAGTTTCAATACGCATCAAAGACAGGAATTGCTGCAACTCAGTTCGGAAATCAAATCTTTGAAAAACCCTTACTCTTTTTTTGAAAACCGGAATAAAACGAATAGTTTTTGGTCTTTTTTTAAAGAGTGCGATTAATTTTTCTAACTTACTCTTGTCGGCTACAACGTCCAGTGAAAACGGAAAAAAACGATAAGTGATTAAAATAAATAGCAGCGAGATAACAATCACAAAGAGACGGTTGTACAAAAAATTGCCAGTGATTGGCATTATCTGCTCGTTCATCTCAAACGGGGTCCAGTAGCGGGTAACATCAACTAACGCTGCTTGCCCGAATGGGTCCAGCAAACTCAACAATCGAATATCTTCTGGATCTACCAAGGATGCTACTACTGACTGAATTACTAATATCATAATCAATACAGTGAAACTTGCCATCAGACTGCGAGTTAAAGTGGCGATAAGAAACACCAGTGTCGCCATCATTAGGATATTAGGCATCGCTATCGCCCATGTGGCGAACCAGTATGCATCAAGACGCAAGGGCCCTAAGCGTTCGGGGTCTATCCATGGCATAAATTCACCAAGGAAGATACCGAATGCAGCGGCGAAATAAACAATAAAACAAAAAGTAAGCGCACCACAAAAGCGACCAATTAGATAGTCAAATTTGTTAACTCGTGTCGTTAAAAAAAACTCAGCGGTATTCTGATCAAAATCTCTTAATACCGGGCTCGATGCNTAGGCAACACCTGCAACAAGGGAAGTGAGAAAGCTAATACTAGCCAGTACAATAATAACATTAAAGGGTGAGTTTATATTGATGTTAGTGATAGTTCCGCCAACGGAAATATTGTCAGAGACAGTGGCACCAAAGCTAAGCAAAAACAAAACTATCGATACGACATAGACTAGGGGCTGTCTTGCATGATAACTCAGTTCGAATTTAACAATTTGAGCAAACATTTTTAATAAGTCTCTTTCAGACAAGGCCAGCGCTTATGCAACGATTTTGATCTTATGTTCCCTTAGGGTTGAGAAATAAACGTCCTCTAAACTGGCCTTCACTGGTTCAAACCCATCTGCCGGATCCTGATCACTCAGAACATGAATTTTTATACGCCCTCCAACTAATGTTGAAAAAAGCACTTGGTAACTTTCCTCATATGCATGTAGCTTTTTCCTATCAACCACTTTGGCGTAGATAGAGCCCTTCAGTTGATCAATCAACGCATTCGGATGACCATTTAGCAGAATTTTCCCATCACCCATTATGGCCATGTTGGAACATAAGTCGCTGACATCGTCAACGATATGGGTAGAAAGAATGACAACCGTTTCTTCACCTATATCAGCGAGTAAATTGTGGAATCGGCGCCGCTCTTCCGGATCCAATCCGGCAGTGGGTTCATCCACGATAAGCAGTTTCGGATCTCCTATAAGAGCCTGGGCGATACCGAACCGTTGTTTCATTCCTCCTGAATAGTTGCTTACGGAGATCTTACGTGAATCCCACAGATTAACCTGATTTAGTAAATAATCGACCACTTCCTTTCGTTCATTTTTGCTTGTCACACCCTTAAGCACAGCAAAGTGCTCCAGCATTTTTTGGGCAGAAATGCGTGGATAAGCACCAAATTCCTGCGGCAAATAGCCCAGTACTCGGCGCAAAGATTCTTTATCGTTGAGGATATCAATTTCGTTAAGGAATACCGAGCCTTCATCAGCGTCCTGCAAGGTCGCGAGCGTGCGCATTAAAGTCGATTTCCCTGCNCCGTTTGGACCCAGTAAGCCGAACATGCNCTCAGATACTTCTAGATTGACGCCTACCAGCGCTTTTGCACCATTTTTGTAAGTTTTACTGAGATTATTAATTCTTAGCATGTTTATCCCTTCTCAAAACTCGATTAATTATGTCATAACTTATATGGTATAAGGTCTTGGCTTATTAATTTTTTATTTATTAGCAAAGGAGACAAAAATGTCAGAAGAGTTGGGTAAATATTCATTACAGTATAAGGGTAATACTTATACCTCAAATGAAGCGGGAGATGTAACTATTCATCAAAATTGGGAGGGAACAGCCGACGGTTTCGGCACCGTATTTGGGACGCTTATTTTTGGCCCTACTCCCCCATCCGGTTTAAATGAGGGTGGAAAAATAAAATGGGTCGCACAGGCTTTTCTAGATGACGGCAGTACAGTTGTAGGACAAGGCGAAGGCACTTGGGAAACCCCNCCAGATGTGCATGTTGCCAAGACGTCTCTGCTAATTAATATCTCCGATGGCACGCAGATCAGAAGCGAAGGGGAAATGGCACTGGAAAGCCTAGAATGGAATGGAACTATATATAGTGTTTAACTTAGTCTTTCGTAACATACAATTATTGGCTCACTGTCAACACAAAACCCGGCCAAATTAGTAAAGATTATCTGAGTATTTCAGTGATCTCGTTTATTAAAAAGCTATAAGCTTATTATAAACTGGTCACTGGAATCAGCCAGATATTATTCAAAGACCTAAATAACTGGGATTTTAAAATTTCTGTTTATGGAACATTCACTAAAATATTTAACCAGCATATTGATTTTTATTTCTTTCGGCTCAATTTCATTGTCTGCTCAGGAAAATGCTTTGCAAACCACTTCCTGGCAGCTAGTCACTATTTACGGGTTTAACGACTCCGAATTCATTCCGAGAAATCCGGAGAATTATCTGCTCCGCTTTCGCTTGGAAAATAGATTACAAATTGAAGCAGACTGCAATCAAGCTGGGGCAACATGGTTGCTAGAAGGCGATTCATTAGAGCTTACGGGAATGGTGACCACAAGAAAACTGTGCGTGCAGCCTTCATTATTTAATCGCTACATCATGAACTTGGAACGAGCTGAAAGCTACGAATTACAAAATAACCAACTGATCATCCGCACCAACAATGCAGACGATTGGATGGTTTTCCAGCCCTACACCTTCACGCCTTCTTTTTAACCAAACCAACAATAAATTTTCTTAAGAAGGATTCAGTAGGGATAACCTTCCAGCCTTGGTTGTCTAGGAAACCAATCAGGAACCTGAGCCCAATTCTCTTCATTCGGCATTTTAATCTTAGGGAGTGAATCTTGATTCAAGACCATTTGGTCGTCTGTAATCACATCATTGAGAAATAGTAAGTACGCGGTTAAAGAATAAACCTCGTTAGGAGTGAGCGTTCCTTCCGCCCCAAGAGGCATNCCACGATTAATATAATCCCAAACTGTGGTCGCATAAGGTGATCTAATCGGTAAGATTCGTCCATAACCCCAAGGGTTTTCCAACACACCAACATCCCTCTTCACAAGCCGCGGTGCTATTCCATCAGTGCCATTAGTGCCATGACAACCCGCACAGCCCTTCTCAAAAAATAGCTGAGCGCCAACATCTGCAGTCCCGCTTCCAACGGGAAGTTCTTCCCCCGTCGGAGCAATAGCGATATCCCATGCGGCAATCTCTTCTGCCGTCGGGGTCCTTCCTACGCCATACTTAGTCGGCGACTGCGCATGCACAACAAATCCCAATAGCATAAATGCCGTAAGCAATATTCTAAATAATCGCATTGTGGATGCTTCCGTCGGCATGNACTCGCCAAGGTTGAATTGAATTATCCTGACCACGCACTCGAACACGCTCTCCCGGAGGAGTGTTCCAAAATTCTCCGATCTCTTGGCGTGAAGGTTGAATCTGGCCCAGTTCATCGATGCAACGGGATTGAAGTTCACATTCTGAACCATCCCACTCCCAATCAAATGCAAATAAGGTATGAGCCATAGGTTGGGGCTCACCGCGAATTTCTGCATCAAACCAAGTTTGACCACCATCAGTTGTAACTTCCACTCGATCCACTTTACCGCCCCCAGACCAAGCTAGACCGGTAACTTGGTAATAACCATTACCGGGCAGTTGCATACCTCCAGAGGGATGAACAATTACCGACTTCGGGCCAATCTGGTAGCCCAATGCTGCAGTAGCGGGATCTTGGGTGAGATGCCCATAATCGTTGTAAGTCATATAGTATTGATCAACAACTTTTATACGGCGCAGCCATTTAACGTTGAAAATCCCTTCAAATCCTGGCACCAACATTCGCAACGGAAAGCCCTGCTGGGGACGCACTGGTTCACCATTCATTGCATAAGCGAGCAAAGTGTCATCCATAGCCTTAGTCATAGGAATACTTGAAGCGCCTTTCACCTCTTCAACCCCTTCGGCAACAATCCACTCAGCACCTTCTTTAACACCGGCCTCTTCGAGCAAAGTGGAAAGTAGCACACCAGTCCATTCTGCATTACTTGTCATACCATGGGTTTCTTGCACGGTAGTCATCCTGCTATTTGCNCGGTTACCTGCACACTCGACAAAGTGCATACGAGTTACGGAAGGTAAACGTTTTAATTCATCCATAGTAAACACCAACGGATTGTCTACTAATCCGTGGATCATCAATCGGTGTTTCTCTGGGTCTATGTCCGGCAAGTAAGAACCGCGGGTCGTACCCATGTAGAACAGTGAAGAAGGAGTTATGACCCCATATTGGTCTTGTAACGGTGTAGCAATATGAAAATCAAGACCAAATTGATCAGGGGAATGGCGGCCGCCATGAGGAATACGTGCTGAGTTCACAAAGCGGGAACGCGACCCATAAGCCACCATATCATCTGAGCCGTGGATATAAGCTTCTGGACCTTCGAGCTGTGCACTCGCTGATTTTGATGCTGCACCTATGGCTGCACCTCCAGCTATTGCTGCACCTGACTTTANAAATTCCCTTCGATTTTGTTTCTTAGAACCCATGGGTAAACTCCTATTCTTGTTCTATTTTTGCTTTTCCTATACTTTCATTACCAATATAGTTGATCCAAAGCTTACACGAACCTCCGAGTATACGCGCAGTAGAATCTTTGCAAAAGCGTTTTAGCAAGGCTGTAACACCTTGTTTCAGAACGAGCATCCAGTATATTTAGACTCGTGAAAACCATGAATTAAGCGTATTTTCATACGACAAACCTATTGTAATTTCCTGCAACAATCCCCCAAATCTATATATGACTTTATTTAGTTCCTAATCACTAGTCGGAGCCTAAAATGAAACGCATCTTTCTGTTCTTAGCAACCAACCTAGCTATCCTGCTCGTTCTCGGTGTGGTTCTTAGCATTCTCATGCCAATTCTAGGTTTGGATTCGGCTTCCAACAGCGGATTGCTTTTTATGTGCGCTGTATTTGGTATGGGAGGATCATTTATCTCCTTACTGATGTCGAAAATGGTGGCCAAAAGAAGCGTCGGCGCTAAGGTAATTGAGAGTCCCCGGACCCAGCAAGAAAGCTGGCTGGTTGCCACAGTGCGCCGCCAAGCAGAAATGGCCGGTATCGGGATGCCCGAAGTAGCAATTTATGACTCTCCAGAAATAAACGCCTTCGCGACAGGCGCTAGTAAAAATAATGCTCTGATTGCCGTAAGTTCAGGATTGCTTCGCAACATGAGCGATGATGAAGCAGAGGCTGTGCTTGGCCACGAAGTGAGCCACGTCGCTAATGGAGATATGGTTACCTTAACTTTGATTCAGGGGGTTCTAAATACATTCGTTTATTTCTTTGCCCGCTTGGTGGCTAATGCCCTGAATCGGGGTAATAATAATTACTTTGTTTATTTCATGACCGTAACGGTTTTTCAGGCCATCTTTGGTATCCTAGCCTCTGTCATTGTCATGAGCTTTTCACGTTACCGTGAATATCGTGCAGACAGTGGCGGCGCATCCCTAGCAGGTCGTCAGAAAATGATCGCAGCTTTACAACGCTTGAATTCGAATCATCAAAGTCAGCTAGAAGGTCAGCTTACTGCCTTCGGCATCAATGGTAAACGCGCGTGGACCGAGCTATTCATGAGTCATCCGCCTATCGAAAAACGCATCGCCGCCCTGCAAAAATACCACAGCTAAGAATGGAAAGCCGCTTGACGCTTCTCTAGAAAAGCAGCAATCGCTTCTTTGGATTCAGGGTCCGCCATACTGGCTATAAGGTGCTNCGCTTCAAGGCGCAGGCTAGCATCCAAGTCCTGGCTCAAACCCTTATTTAAGTTTTGTTTCATTCGACTCAATGCATTTGTCGGACCATTTGCAATCTTAACAGCATAGCGCTGAGCTTCTATTCTAAAGTTCGCTTTCTCAAAGACTCTGTTAAAAATACCGAGCCGCACGCATTCTTCTGCGTCAACCCTTTCACTTATGTAGAATAATTCTTTTGCTTTCGCCAAACCGACCAAACGGGGTAAAAACCAGCTGGCGCCATAGTCCCCAGATAAACCGATATTACCAAAAGCGGTTGTTATAAATGCATTGTCGGAAGCAATGCGAAGATCGCAAGCCAGCGCAATTGACAATCCTGCTCCAGCGGCTGCTCCCGGCAGCGCGGCAATGGTAATCTTGCCCAATTCATATATACGCTGCGTGAGTGTTTTTTGTTTTTCTATAAGGTTATCAATTCGTTCTNGGTCACTAGCTTCTCGTGCATGAGCATCTCGCTTAGGCGCGGAACCCATTCCCGAAACATCACCACCTGCGCAAAAAGCATCGCCAGCACCAGTAATTATGATACAACCAACTCTCTGATCTTGTTCAAGTAATAGGACCGTTTTTCTTAGCGCGGGCGTGAGTATGTCGCCCAATGCATTCTTCTTCTTAGGCTTATTGAGAACTAGAGTGGCGACCCGCTCGTCTATGTAGCAGAGTAACTCTTCTGTTCCTGTTTCAACATTTACCATCTAAGAAAGCCTCTCCGATTTACTTTTCTCTTCTGTAAAGTTTTTATTCTGCGCGCTTATAAACAATACGCCACCCAATAAAGCCCAACCAATTATGATTACCCATTCTTGAGGCCATAGCAGAGCTGAAGGACTTCCAGGCAGATACAGAAAAACCAAACTAACCGAAAGCACTAATGCCACTATTCCTACAGTTTTCCCTAGCCTAACTTTATAGGGTCTTGCCAGCTCTGGTTCTTTCTTACGAAGAACCAAAAATGACCACGCGACCATAGCGTAAGCTATAACTATTCCGAGCCCGCCTGCGTCCACTAACCAAACTAATACTGGCCGACCAAAAAAAGGGCCAATTATGGATAGGCCACCGATTAATAAAATCGCATTATATGGCGTGCGGTACCGAGGATGAAGATGACCGAGAAATGCAGGCAGGAGATTAGAACGTGCTAATGCATATATCGCACGGCTGCCGCCAACGATAAAAGCATTCCAGCTTGTAATTATTCCAGCTAGTCCTGCACCTAGCATAGCTAGCCGACCAAATTCACCATAGATGATAGAGTTCGCTTCTGCCGCCAAAACATCACTATCACCAAGACTGCTCTCGTCGATCATTAGACTTACGCCCAAAACTATTAGGCNGTACCAAGCAATAGCCATCATCACTGACAACATAAGCACCGCACCAATATCTTTAAAAGGCAGATCTATTTCTTCTGCTGCCTGCGGAATAGTGTCAAAGCCAACAAACATAAACGGCACCATTACCAGTACTAATGTAATTCCGGAAAATCCATCAACGAACAGAGGTTCTAAGTTCTGAGCAGTCCCATTAAAGAAAGACCCTCCAATAAACGCTAAGCCTACAAATAAAATCACTAGGACTACGGTTGATTGCACAATGGCCGCCATCTGCACTCCACGAATATTCAATAAAGTCATGATAACTGCACCGACAACACCCGTTAAAACCCAGGTTAAATAGACATCCCATCCAGCTATTTGCCATAAGAGAACCTTATCAAGACCAGGAATAATAGAATCCAGCACAGTCGGCAACGCAACCGCCTCGAAGGTTACGACAGATACATAACCGAGAATAATCGACCAAGTACATATAAAAGAGGCACCTGGCCCCAGAGCACGATGACTGTAAACATGCTCGCCTCCAGCAAAGGGCAGTGCCGAAGCTAACTCAGCATAGGTCAGGCCAATAACCAACATAATTCCACCACCTATAAGGAAAGCGGCAATCGCGCCTATAGTGCCAGCAGATTCTACCCAGGTTGAGGAAAGTACTACCCAGCTCCAACCAATCATAGCTCCGAAAGCCAGTGCTAGGGCATCGCGTTTACCCAGCACTCTTACAAAACGCGAACCCTGATCAGCTTCAAGCATAAATATTATTCCCCTTTGGCCTTGTTATTTCCCAATAAAATTCCCAACCCTTTTTTCGGAAACAGCTTTGATTCCTTCAAAATGGTCTTTAGTTTGCGTCAGTCGGAACTGTTCTTTTCCTTCGATATCAGTGGCGTTTTGAACAGCATCCTGTAACCCGCTGCGTAACTGCTCTCTCAAGGAAATTAGGGCAAGTGGTGCATTCTCCGCAATTTCACTTGCCAATTCCAAAGATTTGTCTCGAATCTCGTTGGCACCGCAGTAAATATCTCCAACGCCCCATTGAAAAGCAGTTTCTCCATTGATTCTGCGACCTGTATAAAAAAGCTGATGCGATTTTTGAACACCGATTGCCCGAGGAAGCGTGTGAGTTAATCCAAACCCTGGCGTAAAACCTAGCTTGACGAAGTTCGCGGTCATGCGAGTATTCTCACAGACCACCCGGAAGTCGGCCATCATGGCCACTCCCAGGCCTCCACCCACGGCCGCCCCTTGAACTGCAGCAATCACTGGTTTTTTGTTTCCGAATAACCGCACTGCCTCTTGATATATTGGGTTCCTCTGCTCTGCAGATTCAGCGGCTAGAACATCCCCCTCTGCTTTATGATCCGCCGTGCCAAAATTAGCACCCGCGCAAAAATGTTTTCCATTTGAACACAATACGATCGCTCTACAGTTTGAATTCTCATCTAGCTCATCGAAACAGTCTGCCATGTCTCTAATCAAGTCTAGATCAAAAAAGTTATTTGGTGGACGGTCAATTTCGCATTGAACTACAAAGCCAGGAAACTGTGTAACTTTAATATCTCCGTACCTTTCTTTCATTGTTTTACTCGCTATGTGTTTTGAAAACAAATATAGCAGACATTACTCTATCTTTTTCGCAAAAATCGGTAATATGTATGAACTATACTAAGTGGGATCTTAAATTATTTCGNAAGTCAACGAGGTGTAAGTACACNTGGGTCGGCTCAATTCTTATATTTTCANTCTNGNAATTTTACCGNTTCTNCTAAATTTTAGTATTAAAGCTCAGGAATGGAGCTATTCAGGTGAGAACGGACCCGCTAACTGGGNCAGNATTGCTGCTGAATATNAAAATTGTTCAAATGGCGAACGGCAATCTCCCATAAATATAGTTCCTAACTTAAATGGAAACCTGCAACCACTCGTCATCAGGTATCAAGATAATGGGGCCGAGGTATCTAATAATGGAAATAGCGTTCATATTAGTTTCGAACCTAGAAGCGAATTGGCTATAGGCATCAATCGGTACCAGCTCTCTCAAGTTAATTTACACACGCCTAGTGAACACCAGATCACCGGNCAGGGCTANGGAATGGAGGCTCAACTAATTCATACCGATTCAGAAGGCAAAATTCTCATTCTTGCGATTCTTTACGAAGTTGGCAACGAAAATAAACAGCTTAATAATGCCTTGTCGGTTTTACCACAAGCAAGCCAAGCTAATACTCTTATCAGCGCACTGAATTCTGAAACCTTTCTACCTGAAAATTTGGATTACTTCCGATATGTAGGCTCTCTGACTACTCCACCTTGCCTAGAAAGTCTCACTTGGATTATTCTCAAGACTCCGGCTGAAATCTCTCAAGAGCAAGTTGACTCATTAAGAAATGTAATCACCAATGAAAACAATCGACCGGTTCAACCCATTAATGGCAGAGTTGTCGTTGAATAGTGGAATTAATAGCTTGTTACGATTTTGCAAGATATCTATAGGATTTATATTACTAGACCTCTGACAATGAATCTGCAATCTGAATATCATGAACTTGAAAGTGTCCAGGAAATCCAGGAGTTCTACCACAGTCACGGCTGGACCGACGGCTTTCCAATAGTGCCTCCGACCCCTGATGCCGTGCAAGCTTGTCTAGAATGGGCACTTATGACGCCTGATCAGTTAGTTGGTGTAGAGCCTGTTCGTGAACGCGCAATTACAGCCGAAAAGCTTGCAATCAACGCAGTAATGGCAGGTTGTCTGCCCATACATTTCCCAGTTGTGGTTTCTGCATGGATGGCTATGCTAAAAGAAGAATTTTTGTTACATGGAACCACAGCAAGCACCGGCGGTCCTGCGATCTTCATTGTACTGAATGGCCCCATTAGAAAAGANATCAACTGCCAATCTGAATTTAATGTGCTAGGCAGCAGCGACCGAGCCACTTCTGTAATTGGAAGAGCGGTTCGTCTTGCCNTAATTAACCTGTTAGATGTAAGCCCTGGGGCGATCGATAGATCGACCTTGGGACACCCTGGAAAAATTAGTTATTGNCTAGCTGAAGACGAAGAAAACACGGAATGGGATCCGCTCTCTGCAGCTAGGGGCCTACCGAAAGAGGTTTCAGCTGTAACTGTTTTTGCCGCCAGTTCTCCTAGGCAAATCATGAATGAATGGACTAAATTACCGGAGGAAATCCTGGATACTTATGCGGCCGAGATGAAAGCAAACATGCGGAATTATTCAATATGGGCTGGGAATTATGCCCTAGTCATTCCAAAACAACATCGAGACATATTGCAGGAAGCTGGTTGGACAAAAGTCGACATTGCGAACTACCTCTATGAAAAGGCCCGAATCAAAAGACAGGAGTGGGCTGAAGTAGGCAAGTCTTCGGTGGTCCGCGACAAAGGTGATATTGAATACTGTGCACTTGCCTCTCCAGAGCACCTCTTGGTTGTGGCAGCCGGTGGTCCTGCCGGCGGCTTTGGCGCTATCATTCCTCCTTGGCTGGGCACCAAAAGTCAGGCAGTCACGATAGCCATTGGCGCATGCCTAGATTGCGAAATTTAATCTGGATTTTAAAATAGCTCATATGGCACTAACCGTATTAAATCCGACTATCGAATACGACTCACGGGACTTTAAGCTAGCACCGCGAATCGATACTTTAGCAGGGAAGACGGTTGGGCTCATTTCCAACGGGAAAGAAGGGACGCAAGGTTTTTTTACCCACCTTGACCAACAGTTACGCGAAAAATTGAAGGTCGCTGAAGTAATTTGGGAAACAAAGTCAAATTACAGCGCTCCGGCAGAAGACGATATTATCGAGCGGGCCCGAGCCTGGGATCTCGCTATCACGGGCCTGGGTGACTGAGGCAGCTGCTCTTCGTGCAGTTTGCATGATGCGATTAGTAGTGAGCGACTTGGAACTCCAGCGGTTGGTGTAATGACCAATAAGTTTATTAGTGCAGCAGACCTAATGGCCAAGGTACTGGGTTCACCAGGATTCCAATACGCGATAATTGATCACCCCGTCAGTAGCGCAAGCGACGAGGAATTAGCTGAGAAGGCAGCAGAAACACTACATTTCATTAACTCGCTGGTACTTCTGAAGTAAAAAAATTTAGCTATGAGTTTGTATGACATTCAGCCATCAGCAATTTTAGGAGGCTAAAAGGACAATGATTACACTAATAGCAATCAGTGCAATTCCCAAGTATTCCCTGGTCGATATCTTTTCTCCAAAGTAAAGATAGGTGATTAGTAAACTTACTACAAATTCGGTCTGCCCCAGCGTCTTCACCAATGCCGCATTCTGCAAACTCATGGCTGTAAACCACCCCACTGACCCAACTACACTAGTAAACCCTACAAAAGTGCAGGCCCCCAGGTTTTCCTTTAATAAACTAAGTTGTTCTCTTTCCTTTAAATATATCCAAACAAAACAGATTAGCGATTGCAGCACCACCATGTAGACCAGGACCATTGCCGCGCTAAACAATCTGGGCGCCTCTATTGATAGAGATGCATCTCGAACCCAGAGAGAAGCGAGAGCAAGACCTAGTCCAGCCGCCAATCCATAGCGAATGCTTTCGTTATCTTTAAAATCTAATAAAGTGATTTTCCAGTTGCTGGCTATCAAAACGCCACCAACCCCCACAACCACGGATAGATAACCTATAGCAGATAGTGCTGCAGAGAAAAATAGAGCACCCAACACAGCAGTTAAAATTGCTTCCGTTTTTGCTAGTGCTGTACCCACTGCAAAATTCTTTAGCGTTAAAGCTTTAATTAAAAAAACAGTTGCCAGAATTTGAGAAATACTAGCTAGTGCACCTGACTGAAAAAACCTTTGTCCTAATTCGAAATTCCCCGGCTCATATACTTGCCAGACAAAAGCCAAATAGATTAGTGCGAATTTAATTCCAAAAAGAAAGCGCACTAAGGTAGCTGCTTGAACAGAAATATTACTTGTAAGTTGCTTTTGCGCTGCAGTTCGAATCGATTGCATAACCACGGCGAGCAAGGTAAAAGCTACCCATGTATCCATAGATCTACTATACAAATGCATTAGTTGTAAAACAATTGATTACTACTAAAACTGACTATTGACATGATAAAATCAAGCAATATTTAAGGATATTGTAATGCACATTTTAAAACGTTTAGCGCTTGCTTTCGGACTACTGGCTACCCTACCGGCACTCAATGCAAGCGATTCGTCTTTTGCAGAAAAAGTATTAGATGTAGGCTATGCCCGATTCGTAGTACAAATTTGGGGTCACGAAAAATCTGAACTAGAAACTATATTTGCGTTGCCCGGTTCCGGTGCTGATGTATCTCGCTATCAATTTATTGGCCCGATACTTGCGGAAGCAGGATATCGGGTTATCGGAATCAACCAGCGAGGTATCAAGGGATCAACAGGACCTCTCGAGAACTTATCCCTTCACGATTTGGCCGCAGATGTAATTGCCATTGCAGATAAACTTAACATAGAAAAATTTCACATGGCTGGCTGGGCTTTTGGTAATCGAACTTCACGCATGTTAGCGACAGTTTATCCGAATAGACTGGCTAGCCTCACACTAATTGCAGCAGGCGGGCTCGTTCCGGCGCTGACCGAAGCGGGCGAACTCGCTCGGTTGTTAGATAGTTCAGAATTATCAGTTAATGAAAAAGTAAATCTGGCACGAAGGACGATGTTCTCTCCCGTAACAGACGAAGTAATAGTGCGCAGCTATGTTGAGAAACTGACCTATTGGCCCGAACCAAGAGCCTCTCAAACACAAGCGAGCCAGAATACTAAGCTTGAAGAATGGGCCGACGGCGGCAGCGGACCGATACTCATGATTATGGGTGTTGATGACCTTACCGCCCCTATCCAAAATGGCCGCCTGATGAAAGAGCGTTTAGGTGAAAGACTCACTCTCATCGAAGTTGAAGATGCCGGTCACGCCATAGGCTTGGAAAAACCCGCAGTCGTAGCCACAGCCATGATCCAATTTCTCTCCCAAAACCCCATCTAGAAGCCCTAGATTTACAATCGCTACAAGGCGCTCTTAGTAAAAAGACATAGTGCGCTGAAATGAGCTAAGATATGATCAGCACCCCGCAATTCAGGACTTTCTTCGGAACAGGTAAATATTAATGAGTGTGGTTGATTTCAGCCAAGCTGCCGAGGAGCATTCGGCAGCTCCTACATATTCGGAAAATCGTGCTTGGAAACGTTTTCTAACCGCTGCCAGTTTATTCGACGGCCATGATGCTGCTATTAATATTATGCGGCGTATTTTGCAAAGCAGCGGCGCCGAAGTAATCCATCTCGCCCATAATAGATCAGTGCAAGAAATCGTCGAAGCCGCAGTCCAGGAAGATGTGGACGCTATCGCAATTAGTTCTTACCAGGGCGGACACATTGAGTACTTCAAGTACCTAATCGATAAGTTAAAGGAATTAGGAGCGAGCCACATAAAAGTTTTCGGCGGGGGTGGNGGCGTCATTATTCCAGAAGAAATAGAAGAACTGCACAATTATGGAGTAACGAAAATTTACTCTCCTGCTGACGGCCAGAAGCTCGGCTTGCAAGGCATGATAGATGACATGCTGGCAAGATGTGAAACGACTTCAAAATTAGATGCCAAGCCTTGTTTTGGCGATCTCGAATCTGGAGATCGGATTATGTTGACTCGAGTTATTACTGCAATTGAAAGCGGTAGCTACGATGAGAATCAACTGGGCAACTTAATCGAAAAGGCCGCAAAAATAACTAGTACTCCTGTACTGGGAATTACAGGTACAGGCGGTGCAGGCAAAAGCTCGTCAACAGATGAGATCATTCTTCGCTTTCGTCAAGATACAAATGATTCCTTAAATATTGCTGTTTTGGCAATCGACCCTACACGCAAAAAAACTGGCGGGGCATTACTTGGGGATCGTATCCGCATGAACGCGATCAACCATCCAAATATTTTTATGCGGTCTTTAGCAACACGCAATGCAAAGGTAGAAGTTCCGGAAAATCTGAACGCAATTATGGCGGCAATCAAAATCTCTGGATTCGATTTAATCATTGTAGAGACACCTGGANTAGGCCAAGGAGATTCTGGCATTACCGCTTACGTCGATGTCTCTCTCTATATCATGACTGCAGAGTTTGGAGCAGCAAGCCAGTTAGAAAAAATTGATATGCTGGATTTCGCCGATGTCCTTGCAGTCAATAAATTTGATCGTAAAGGTAGCGAGGATGCCTTAAGAGATGTATCAAAACAGGTGCAACGTAACAGAGAAGCTTTCAGCCAAACACTGGAGGATATGCCAGTTTTTGGAACAATAGCATCAAAATTTAATGACGATGGTGTTACTGCTCTGTATCAGGCATTGGTAGNAGAACTCCTAAAGCATGGCTTGAGAAAATTCGAANGNCAACTTAAAAATGTAACGGTAAAGTCTTCAACTCNAAGGACTCTGATTATTCCTGCTCAACAGCAACGCTACTTAGCAGAGATTGCAGAAGAAGTCAGAAACTATCATAACACTGCGGCCAAACAGGTTAGTCTAGCTAGAGCTTGCCAGCAACTGAAGGCAAGCAAATCCATGCTGGAGGCCGCCAGCAAAGATAGCTCATCTATAGACGCATTGATTAAACAGAAAGAAACCCAGCTAGATGATCATTCCAAACGGTTACTGGAATCTTGGCCGGAGGTTCGCAAGTCTTATTCCGATGCAGAATATACAGTTAAAGTCAGAGATCAAGAAATCAAAATACCGCTGACTCGAAGGTCTCNGTGTGGCAATGATATACCNAGAGTCGCTCTTCCCCAATTCCAAGACCATGGCGAATTGCTAAAATGGCTATTACTGGAGAATATACCAGGTAGATTTCCTTTTACCGGAGGAGTATTCCAATTTAAGCGGGATTCTGAAGACCCTACCCGTATGTTTGCTGGCGAAGGTGACGCGTTTAAAACTAATCGCCGTTTTAAGCAATTATCCGAGCATTCCAATGCAAAACGACTTTCAACTGCATTTGACTCAGTCACCCTATACGGCTTCGATCCGGCGGAACAACCTGACATCTACGGAAAGGTCGGTAACTCTGGAGTTTCTATTGCCACCTTAGATGATATTAAAGTTCTCTATGATGGGTTCGATCTCTGTGATCCATCAACTTCAGTTTCCATGACTATTAATGGTCCCGCGCCAACTATTCTTGCCATGTATCTAAACGCAGCTATTGACCAACGAGTTAATACTTTCGTTACTGAAAATAAAAGGCAGCCTAATGAAAATGAATGGCAACAGATCAAGACATACACCCTAGAAAATGTGCGCGGAACGGTGCAAGCTGATATTTTGAAGGAAGATCAAGGCCAAAATACCTGCATCTTCTCAACGGAGTTCAGCCTGAAAGTCATGGGAGATATTCAAGAGTATTTTACCGAAAACAAGGTCAGAAACTTCTATTCTGTTAGCATCTCGGGTTATCACATCGCCGAAGCAGGTGCAAACCCCGTTTCACAACTAGCTTTTACCCTAGCTAACGGTTTTACCTTCGTTGAAGCATATNTTGCCCGAGGCATGAAAGTAGATGACTTTGCACATAACCTTTCTTTCTTCTTTTCCAATGGCATGGACCCTGAATACACCGTCATGGGCCGGGTAGCACGGCGCATCTGGGCAACAGCAATGCGCTTTCGATATGGCGCCAATGACCGGAGTCAGAAGCTAAAATATCATATCCAAACTTCTGGCCGCTCACTCCACGCCCAAGAAATATCTTTTAATGACATTCGAACCACCTTACAGGCGCTCATCGCAGTTTATGACAACTGTAATAGCCTGCACACCAATGCTTACGACGAAGCAATTACGACCCCAACAGAAGAGTCAGTGCGCCGCGCGATGGCAATCCAGCTGATTATTAACAAAGAGTGGGGATTAGCNATCAACGAAAACTCGAACCAGGGCTCATTTATCATTGAAGAGCTTACTGACTTAGTAGAAGAAGCCGTACTGCAAGAATTTGAAAATATTTCAGAAAGAGGTGGCGTTTTAGGAGCTATGGAAACTGGATATCAGAGAGGTAAAATTCAGGAAGAATCTTTGTACTATGAGCATCGCAAGCATGATGGAAGCTTACCTATTGTAGGTGTAAACACTTTCCTTAATGAGCAAAGTAACGAAGAACTCGAGATAGAACTTGCCAGATCTACAGAGGACGAGAAACAAAGCCAGCTGGCAAGATTAACCCAGTTTAAAACGCAACATATAAATAACTGCGAAGATTCGCTGCAAAGATTAAAAGAAGCTGTTCGCAACGACGAAAACATATTTGCAGAGTTAATGAAAGCTGTCCGCCATTGTTCTCTAGGACAAATTACAGACGCCTTTTTCGAGGTCGGTGGTCAATATCGCCGAACAATGTAATTGAACTGTTGCTATTGATTATACCCGTCCGGGGAATACTGAATGGCGCCCGGAAATTCCATCTTACGCACATTAGAATGTCCAACAAAAACAGCGTCTTCAGCGTCCCTTCTGGAATTATAGTTCCGCATCCACTGATCTTCTGAAGCTCTATCAGGAACCTCGCCGNTTAGCNCCAGATTTATAATCTTAACCACCTCTAGAGGATTGTCCCGCTGCGGATAGTGCCCTGCTGTGGGCAGCACCCAAAAAGAGCTTTCAACATCTCGATCGTTGAGATATGTCAACCATACATAGTTTGGAATTCGAATAGGATTAACGTTATCAAGTAAGCCCCAGAAATAAGCCACTGGGACTGGGCTTCTTGGTAAATTGTCTAGCCAACGAAATTCATTCTCTGCTCTTTCCAATAAATATTTACCCACATGCAATAGAGCGCTGTCGCCATCATTAAATTTAAATATGTCGGAATAAGCTACTGCAACAGGATCACCTTCAGTAAGTCTTGGCGCAGCTTTGCGATTGGCAATTATTCCTGGTCCTCGTTCTGGATCGAGTAGGGCAAACTGAAAGGGCACCAGATTAGCTAGGGGCAGAAACATACCGCTGTTAGAGAGAAAGTGATAATTTATTTTGTAGCCTGGATCAGAATTATCTATATAGTCTCCTAAGAAAGATAACCCGATGCTTACACCACGATCATGAGTTAGCAAAGCAAAATCATCAAATCTAACAATTTCTCGAACGAAGTAATCTACCAGCTTCCCATTATCTTCCAACATATAAGAAAAACCATTTAGAGGTTTTCCTGAAAACCCGGAACCTGGGAAATCCAGAGCTGCAATGTAATAGTCATCTTCCAAAAGAGGAATTAATGCATAAAAATCAAAAGAGGAATTCGGAAATCCATGAATAATTAGAATCTGCGGGTTTTGCGGATTACCCCAAGTACGATAGAAAACATCTACGATCCGATTATCGTTATTCTGAGTAGTTGACTGCCATTTGAAATAATCTCCACCTTCATACCATTCTTGTGCTAGTTCAGAATAAAAAACAAAATCTTCTTGAGCTGACAGAAAATTTGAACCATAAAATACCAAACAAAAAAGTATTTGTAATATAGGCTTTATAGATTTATCCATTTGGGTTTCTACTCTTCTTCTCAGGATTTAAACTCTTCAGCCTACTGATATAAAAAAGGTAGCAGCACTCTCTTTTCAGCTATTAAGAACGTCTATTCTGAAACGTTTACTGTAATCCAAGCATCGTGATACAGACCACCATCATCAGCCCTTCCCCAGAGTATGTATTCGCCCGGCGCGCTGAAGGTTGCATTTACCTTATACATCCCATCCTCGGGAATAGAAGGAGGNAACCATAATGCGCCCCAAGGGGAATTGGCACTAGTTCGAGTATCTTCCCAAACTTTTACTTGTGGAGGATCAAAGATCACATTTCCTGGACCGCGCCACTTATTCCACGAATAATAAAGGCCATTTACTTTATTTACTGTGACTTTAATTGGCGGACTCATCAACCGCCGCTGATTAACATTCTCCTCAGTTATAAAAGCTGCTGCTAATGCTCCACCGGCAAATTCAGCAAATTGCCGTGCTTCTTCAACCGGATCAGTTGGCTCGGGCAAACCATCATCTGTTACCAGCGTCGATAAATTCAACGTTTCATTGACTCGCGCAACGCGTATGCTGTCACCTTGCACCGTAACAATAGGAGGAAGATTAGCCCTAGACTCCGGGCTGCTTGTTCCAGCTCCCAAAGAGCCGGTTTCTGATGCGATAACCATATTGTCTACGAGGTAATCGGCTTTCAGTGTTGCATATGCTTTCCTTTCAACACCATTTATATTGAGCGTCCAAACCAATTCTCGGTCACCCCAGTCTGAAGGAACTGTAACCTCAAAAGTAAAACGGTTACGGCGTGGCAAAAAATGTGTCGGCTGACCTCGATCGGCATCACCGGGAGAAAAATTATTATTCTCTCCGACAGGCATGTCTGGAGCTTCTTCCCAATTCTCGTTCATATAACCAAACATCATATTGAAAGTGCCATCTGGATTTGGACGCCACCCTTCGAAGGCCGGTTCTACATGCCGACCTCGTGTATAAGTCTGAGCAGTTGCACTCTGTAACAAGAATAATGCTGCCAGCACCAAGGTAACCGCATTAAAAACTGCCTCGCTCCCTGTTAATAAATTTGCCTTCATTAATCTTCTCCCGCTAACGCATTCATTGCTTTTATTCAGAAGCTTCTGAGGCCTCTATCATAGGAGCAACTAGTGGAGCCCCACACAACGGACAACCAATTACGTGATCATTAGGGCCGAGGTTTAGTGTTTGCCGCCTATTTTCCATCTCATCAAAAAATTGCTCTTCATTCATCTTCACTCGCATGCCCAAATCTATAAACATATTGGTTACCGAACGATTACCGGAACCCTGCCAATTTCTCGGATCAGGGACATTGGGGTTTGTTTCGGTATTATTCATGTAGCCAACAATGTGCATAATCGTACCCTTAGGCAGCAAAGGTGCAGCGTGATCTTTGAACGCATAGCCTCGAACCCAGTTATGGTCGTAACCAACGCAAGCCAAAGTTTCTACGGTATACCCCCAAATTGCTTCCAGGCACATACGTTCTCCTGGGGCGTGCAAATGAGGTTCAAATGTAATGAACTTAGTATGCTGTTCAAGCACAGTATAGGCATGGAGTTCTTGGTTATTTTGATTACCGGCAATACTGATATCAACGCCGTTACCCAGACCTAATGTTACGCGCTCGTATTTAGGCTCATAGTCCTCGGGATGAAAACGAAACCCTATTTCCAAATGACCGGTTGTATCTTGCCCATTTGAATGTAAATGAACGGAGTCCGAATAAATGTAAGTCCCTGCTCTTAACAGACGCCCACCATCAGGATCAAAAATGTCTGGATTTCGTCCCACTTCGTGCACTGGCCAGCCCGTTACCGAATCGTCAACGCGATTCCCATCCTCATCGAGTTCTGCTGTACTCCAAATCATATGATGGAAAATATATCGCCCACCAACAGTGTCACGGCCAGTACCAGTTTGGCTATTTACATCATTAACTTCAACGATTTCTACTGACTTAACGTAACGGTCTTCTTCCAATCCTACTGGCACTCTATCAATCTCACCCCACCAGTCTGGCGTGCCGGCTAGCTTGGTGACAGAATTAGTCCTTACGATTAAATCTGGCTCGCCAGCTGTCCATTTAACCGAGTCGTCGAAAACGAGTGGTTCAGGCGCATCGACAGGATCACCCTTCGGCGTGCCAATTCGAGCCCAAGTTGATATTGTTACAATTTCTTCTTCGCTTAACGACGGGTCATTTTTGTAATCCTGGATACCGATATCTTTTTCCATGTACCAGGGAGGCATAGCACCAGCGCGATCGCGCAGCCCCGTTTTATACTCAATTAATCCGGCAAAGGGTGCGACTTCTTCGTAAGTAACCAGCGGCATGGGCCCTACACCACCTAAGCGGTGACAATTCTGGCAACTGCGCTGAAGTATAGGCTCAATATCCTTATGGAAGGTAATTTCCTCGGGTTGCGCAATTGCACCTACAGGAGTAAACACCAAAAAAGCCCCTAACCAGCTTAGGGCCATGGATATAAATGTTCTTTCGGGCGCAGACATACCTGATTCTCCTCGGAAAAGTCTTTTCAGCATATTTCCTATCAAATTCTTTTCAACCTCAAAACACCATTAGTGGTTACTATTAGTAAACACCGCCAATCTTACTGGATTTTTTTGAAAGGCGAAATTTTCTTTCACCACCCAAAGCGCTATCCCCGTGACATAAAAATTAGCAGCCACTCTCAATAGACAAACTAGTAAATGCAAGATTTGGCCGAGATTTATTTAAGCTTCATAAGGAGTTACTCAACAAATGAGGCTTTTTCCTCCTCGGTAATTTCCTTTATGCTTAATTTTATGCGACCGCGAGCGTCAAGATCTATACACTTGACCAGCACGTCCTGACCTTCCTGCAGATACTCGCTAACATTTTCTACCCGTTCTTTCGAGATCTGAGAGATATGAACCAAGCCATCTTTACCAGGTAAAATCGTAACAAAAGCTCCAAAGTCTACGATCCTAGCTACTTTCCCATTATAAACTTTACCCACCTCTGCTTCGGCGGTTATCGCATTAACCATTTCCAGTGCGGCGTCACGGGATTCAGCATCTTCACCATAAATACGCACATTGCCATCATCATCAATATCCACGGAAGCTCCAGTATCTTCCGTTATTCCGCGAATAACGGCGCCGCCTTTACCAATAACATCGCGAATCTTATCTGGATCAATTTTAAGTGTGGCCATGGCAGGCGCATTTTCGGAAACTGATTCTCTCGGCACAGAAATAACTTTGTTCATCTCACTAAGTATATGCTGCCGCGCTTCATGCGCCTGTTCCAAGGCAATTTCCATAATTTCCTCGGTTATGCCCTGAATCTTGATATCCATTTGCAACGCAGTCACGCCTTCGGCAGTCCCAGCGACTTTGAAATCCATATCGCCCAAATGGTCCTCATCGCCTAGAATATCAGTTAGCACAGCAAAACGGTCACCTTCCTTTATNAGGCCCATCGCGATACCAGCTACAGGAGCAGATACCGGAACCCCAGCGTCCATCATGGACAAACTGCTACCACATACACTAGCCATCGAAGATGAACCATTAGACTCAGTGATCTCCGATACGATGCGGATGGCGTAAGGAAAATCTTCCTCAGAAGGCATAACTGCGGCAACGCCACGCCTGGCTAATCGACCATGTCCAATCTCCCGACGTTTTGGCCCACCCATAAAGCCAGCTTCACCCACCGAATAAGGAGGGAAATTATAATGAAGCATAAATGGGTCTTTTTTCGTTCCACTGAGATCTTCAATAAGTTGTGCATCGCGAACTGCACCTAATGTAGTTACCACTAACGCCTGCGTTTCGCCGCGAGTAAAAAGAGCTGAACCATGGGCCTTTGACAGAACACCGACTTCAACATTGATAGCTCGGACAGTTTTGGTATCACGGCCATCAATACGAGAAGCTCCATCCAATATTCGGTTTCGTACCGTGCTTTTTTCTAACGAACCGAATACTTCAACTACCTCTCCTTCGCTAACCCCCTCTTCCTCGTCTGCTAATTCAGCAATTGCTTGTTTGCGTAGGCCGTCAACTGCATCATATCGCTTCATCTTTTCAGATATTTGGTAAGCATCAGTTACACTTGACCCAAATTTTTCAGCAACAATATTTTTCAGAACAGTATTTTCGGTCGGCGGCTCCCAATTCCAGCTTTCTTTACCAGCTTCTGTTTTTAGCTCTTGAATCGCTTTAACGACGGCTTGCATTTCTTGATGCCCATAAAGCACTGCGCCTAACATTTGGTCTTCAGAAAGCTGCTTTGCTTCTGACTCAACCATCAAAACAGCTGATTGTGTCCCCGCGACAACCATGTCCAATAGCGAATTTTCCATTTCAGCATAACTTGGGTTTAAGACATAGCCGACCTCAGAACTATAACCAACTCTAGCAGCACCAATGGGCTCCGCAAACGGTATCCCAGAAATTGCCAAAGCCGCTGACGCACCTATTAATGACGCTATGTCGGGGTCAGAGTCCTTTCCTCCTGAAATAACGGTACAAATAACCTGTACTTCATTCATAAATCCTTTTGGGAAAAGTGGTCTTATTGGTCGATCTATTAGCCTGGAGGTCAGCGTTTCTTTCTCTGTAGGACGGCCTTCCCGCTTGAAGAACCCCCCAGGGATTTTGCCAACAGCATAAGTTTTTTCCTGATAGTTAACTGTTAAAGGGAAAAATTCCTGCCCTGGATTGGCTTGTTTTCTCCCGACAACAGTAGCTAATACTTGATTATCACCCATGGTGACTACCACTGCACCTGTTGCTTGTCTTGCAACTTTACCAGTTTCTAGAGTTACAGTTTGATTTCCATATTGGAAAGTTTTACTAACTGGATTAAACATATTTTTTTCCTAATAATCAAAACCTGCGCTTGATTCCTACGTCGAGCGCAAAGTCCCAGTAAAATGTCACGATTTAAAATAAACCTACCGCCGCAAGCCTAGCCGCTTGATAAGGGATGTATATCTCTCCACGTTCTTACGTTTCAGATAATCAAGCAACTTTCTTCTGCTATTCACCATGCGGATCAAACCGCGTCGTGAATGGTGGTCGTGAATGTGCTCTTTGAAATGAGCTTGCAATTCATTAATGTTAGCAGTCAACAGAGCAATCTGAACTTCAGGTGAGCCAGTGTCGCCATCTCCCAACGCGTATTCCTTAATGATTGATTCTTTTTTGTCTGCTGATAAAGCCATCTAATATCTCCATAATATGCCATAAGTTAACCCGCTTCTGCACTTTTATCACCTTCGTGCCACTTTACTGTTAAAAATCCTTTTCAATACAGAATAACCACGCATATTGATAGTTACCTGCTACTCCTCGATTAAAAATTAATTTGTTTGCTCCATAAGCTTTAGGCTTAAGAAACAACCAAACGCCTCGGAGCAACCTTCCCATCATCATCAATAATCCCGATGCCGATAAACTGCTCTTCTTCGTACAATCTCACCAAACCTTCGCATGGCAAGTGTCTTAAAATTACCGCTTGGCCGTTTTTAACATAGCTTGCGGTAATACTGGGGAGATTAACCCCCGGTAGTTCTTTTATTGCCTGATCCATAGGAGTTAATATCTCGTCGATAGCGTCCAAACCTGATTCTTCCTTCACTTTTTGTAGATATCCTATATTGACACAGTCTTCTTCGCTAAAAACTCCTGCTCTGGTGCGGCGAAGTTGGATAATGTGTGCACCACAACCTAGAGCNTGGCCTAAATCATCGGCAATTGTTCGAATATATGTCCCTTTACTACACGCAATATCCAGCTCTAAAATAGGATCGGAAAAATNNCGCAAAGTGATTTCATATACTGTTACTCTGCGCTTGTCCCGCTCCAGTTCGATACCTTTCCTGGCCATCTTATATAGCGGCACACCTTTCACTTTCAAAGCTGAATACATTGGTGGCAGTTGCTCAATATCTCCCCGAAATGAAGTCAAGGCGTTTTCAATTTCTACTCCACTAACTGAATATTCAGTGCAAGTTTCAATTACCTCTCCAGTGCTATCCCCGCTATCAGTGCGTTCTCCCAGTTTGATTTTAGTTCGATAATGTTTATCTGCATCCAGTAAAAATTGGGAAACCTTGGTTGCCTCACCTAAACAAAGTGGCAACACACCAGTTGCCAATGGATCTAAGCTTCCCGTATGCCCGGCTTTCGAAGCTGCAAACAACTTTTTAACTTCTTGCAAAGCAGCATTTGAGCTCAAACCNGCAGCTTTATCTAACACCAGTATGCCATCGATCTTTCTTCCTCTGTGTCGACTCCTTCTGACCACTATTGTTTCCTAAAGTTCGCCCAACATAGCTGACTTATTCGTCCCAATTTGACTTGCGATCTGCTTCCAACGCGTTGTCTATCAAAGCAGACAAATGCTGACCTTGTTCAGCACTCCCGTCATAACGGAATTCCAACTTTGGCACTGATCGAATACGCAGTCGTTTAGCCAGCATCGTTCGCAGGAATCCCGACGCTTTGTTAAGCGCCTTTAAATTTTCTTCAACCTCCAGTTTGTCTAATGCCCCTGGTTCAGACAAAGTTGAGCTATTAAACCCTCTATCATTGCTTAAAGTATTAAGCACCGTTATGAATACTTTGGCGTAAGCTAAATCCTTACTTATATCGACCCCGGTAATTGATACCATTCCAACGCGCGGATCTTTTAACTCTAATTGAATTAAACTTGCTAACTCTCGCTGAATTTGATCTGCAACTCGCTGAACTCTTGGAGAATAATCCATTTTCCAAGCCTACCTAGAGGCTTCTAGCAATTTCACTTGTCTCGTACACCTCAATCTTGTCACCAACTTTTACATCGTTGTAATTACGCACACCAATACCGCATTCCATGCCGTTCCTGACCTCTGTAGTGTCATCTTTAAATCGACGCAACGATTCCAATTCCCCTTCGTAAATAACCACATTATCTCTAAGCACACGAATCGGTTTGCTGCGATAGACTGTTCCTTCTATTACCATACTGCCGGCAATTTGGCCGAACTTTGGTGAATTAAACACATCTCTGACTTCCGCAACCCCCACAATCTCCTCCCGGATTTCTGGGGCAAGCATTCCACCCATAACTTGTTTCGCGTCATCAATAACATCATAGATAACGTTATAATAACGCATCTGTAAACCCTCATTATCGATTATATCTCGTGCAGCTTTGTCGGCTCTGACATTAAACCCAACTATCATGGCAGTGGATGTCACAGCCAGGTGGGCATCATTTTCTGAGATACCTCCTACTCCTGCAGCAACAATGTTTACTTCAACTTCTTCAGTGCCAAGTTTTTGCAATGATCCTGTAATCGCTTCGAGAGAACCTCGCACATCGGCTTTCAGAATAACGTTGAATAATTTCTTTTCATCACTTCCGATACCAGTAAACATGTTTTCCAACATGTTAGTTTGTTGTTTTGCTTGCTGCGAGTCCTTATACCGCATACGTCTAAATTCAGCGACGTCCCTTGCCCGTTTTTCATCTGGGACCACGACAAATTCATCACCAGCGTCAGGCACACCGTTTAGCCCCAGTATTTCGACCGGAATTGCGGGGCCAGCTGATTCTACTTGTTTGCTGTTCTCATCGATTAACGCGCGCACTTTCCCAAATTCGTGGCCGGCCAGCACGACATCGCCAGCACTGAGTGTCCCATTTTGCACAAGAACAGAAGCCACAGGTCCGCGACCTTTATCAAGTTTTGATTCAATTACAACCCCCTGACCCGGCACATCAGTATAGGCCTTCAGCTCAAGCAACTCTGCTTGGAGAAGAATAGCCTCCATCAGGTTTTCGACACCCTGACCGCTTATAGCTGAAACTTCGATGAATTGAATATCGCCACCCCAGTCCTCAGGTATAACTTCCATCGCAGAGAGTTCATTTTTGACCCGATCAGGGTC
>PBNR01000014.1 GCA_002723195.1 Gammaproteobacteria bacterium
TCTACCAATTTCACCACCCGGGCAATTATTTATGGTATCTATTACTTCATGTATGGAGGCTAGGGTCGGAATCGAACCGGCGTACACGGAGTTGCAGTCCGCTGCATAACCACTCTGCCACCTAGCCTAAATCAGATAGACGTCACATTTTAACGACGGCGAACTATAACAAAAGTTGAACGGTCTGTGTATTTCGATAATTAGCTCTTTATTCCAAGTTCTCTGGCGCCATAGAGCTGAGCTCACTGAACCAATCCTCAATTGCAATTAAGCTAACTTGCTCGGCTAGAATTTCTTCCACAGTACCTCCTAACTGAGCTCCGTTATCCATAACCGCGATGAACTCGTCTCGGTCACTACTATAAGCCCAAGAAGGAAAAATGCCTGTACCGCCAATGATCGGTACCTGGGCGACAGTGACGGGCCTTTCGAACTCTAAGAAACTTGGTCGACCATCCAAATCGGGTGTTTCTTCTGAGTAAGAAACACTGAATTGCTCACCACGCCACCAATAGAAAATCTCTGTTCCGTCCCTGCTCCAAAGAGGACCGATTCCACCACCAATACTAGCCTGCCACTTACCATTCTCTACATTAGGAAATGGCCTAACGTAAACTTCGGGCCTTCCAGTCTCATTACTATTGTAGGCTACCCAATTCCCATTGGGTGAAATATTCATCTGAACATTTGTTGCAATATTTGGCGCAAGATCAAGTAGAAGAGCATCTCGCTCTAAAGAAGCCACCCCTCCTTCCTCAAGGTCTAACATATATGCACCAACTGCGCCTGAATGTAATGAGAATAGTAATTTATTGTCTAAAGAAATACTTCGCGGCCAAGTCAATTCATTGATAGGAAAGAGCTGACTCGGCTGAGAACTCCCATTTGCCGAAACTGTCCACAAACCATTACGATCAGCAAGATCAGAATCAGAAACCGTATATATTAAATTTTGCCCATCAGGACCCCATATAGATCTTGATGCATCCCCTTCAAAAGTGCGCCTACCCAAAATATCTCTATTTAAATCCCAAATCCAAATATCAGAAGTATCTACACTATCGTATACAGTCAACGCCATTTGTCGCTCGTTGGGAGAAAGCGATAGATGACCATATTGTTGGCTCTGAAGATCTGCCTCAACCGGAACACCACTTCGGCCAAACTTAACTAAACTATAGGTGCCACTATTGCTGCCAACAGCTCCGCCACGGAGATAAACAAGACGCCCATCTTCCGAGAAACTATAAACTGCTGTACCCCTTCGTTGGTCTGTTTCCACATCGAGAATAATAGGAACTTGATCTCCTGTTATCTCCAACTTTGATACGTCAAAAGGCACCGCCCAAACTGACGCATCTCTGCTGAACGTAATATGGCCGGTATTTGCGTATTTTGGATTAAACGCGCTTTCTATTAAGACGGTTTCCTCTAAACTATTTAAATCTATAAGCACCACCCGACCTGTTGTAGCTACAGATCTTGGGTTGGTTGCCGCAGTAACTAGCAAATGAGTACCGCCTGGCAATAAAGCGGGCCAAAAATAGCTTACGCCTGGAGTGTTAGCAATTGACTCTGCTTCTCCACCCCCCACTGAAACCCGCATTAAATTACCGCTTCCCCTCGCGGTAAAAAATAGAGCTTGCTCACTTGCAAAACCACCTGCATTGTGTGAACTACCTATAATTTCTTGGGCTGCACCGCCTTCAACCCTAACTCTTTTTTGAATATTATTATCGAGATATATAACCCATTCTCCGTCAGAGGAAAAAGAAAGAAAACCACTACCACCAGAGCCCGCATAAGTAGCAAGAACTCTATCTGAATCAAGATTTAGCAAATCTCTGATATAAAGACTGCCCTCGTCAGCTTCTTGATCTATGTAAGCTAGTTTGGTCCCATCCGGCGACAAAGCTATATGTGTCCGAAACCCCCAAAATGGATGCAGCCCAGTAAAACCAAGATTCATTTCAAAACGAACACTTCTTGTCATTGAAGCTTGTTCGACGACATTGACATTAGCGCTTGAATTCTCTGGATTATTAAAAGCGGCTTGATCTAACAAATAAGGCATCAAAATAAGACCTAGAAAGCCAAAAATTGCACTCGAACCTAAACCGATCAAAAGGAGCTTCTGACGTGATAAACCGTGCGCGTACTGAGTATCAGAGCCTATGGAAGCGGTTTCTTTCGTCACCATCGGCCTCTGGGTTACCCATCCCACTAATAATGAAATCGGAAACCCTAAAAATAGGAGGAGTGTAAGGGTTTGAGCCACCCATAATGGTGCTTCAATAATCGGCAATAGGTAATCAAACACCTGCATTAAACCAAATGCAACAACTGCGTAAGCAATAAATATACGTGCCACGTTGCTCTGTTTAAATGTTTCCCACTGAAATTTCATCACGATGCTCCTTTCAGGTGAAGATCACCTAGCGTCTACACGCAACCGACGTGTCTATTCTTATTCAGGTGGTGCAAGCGATCTAAGCTCATCAAACCAATCTTCAACAACTACCAAAAAGGTTTGGGTAGCTAATATTTCCTCGGCGGGGCTTTCCTCTTCAGCTATGAAAGGCGATACTGCTGCAAGGAAATCGTCTTCTGAAGACCTGTAGACCCATGCTCTGAGTCTATTCTCTGTTTGAGACACTTGTGGACCCGCAAGCATCTCTGGTCTATCAAGTTCTAGGAAACCTGGTCTTCCGCCGGAGTCAGCCTGCCCTTCTCTATAGACAACACTAGCTCTTAATCCTTGCGGGGTTTGATACAAAATTTCGTCCGTGTTTTTGTTCCAGTAGGGCAGCCCTCCTCCCCCAATACTTACTTGCCATTTTCCTGAATCAATGTCCGGCCAAGGCCGAACATACACCTCTGGCACACCAGTCTCTTGACTTCCGTAAGCAAGCCACAAACTATCAGGAGACAAGATTGGCGCCGTAAAAGCTGTAAGCTCAGGGGCAAGATCCAATCTTGTGGCTTGAACTTCTGCTGAAGGTGACGAAGCATCGTTACTAGTGAGAGACAATTTATAAGCTTCATATATTGTCCCTGTATTCATGGTGAAAATAAGTTCGTTATCAGATGAAATTGCATGAGGCCAAGTGACTCTATCTGATAAAAAAATCGGAACAGGCTGAGCAGTACCGTTTGACCGAATTGACCAGATACCTCCTGAGTTATCATCATCCTCGACTGCTAAGACTCGATATATAATACTTTGACCGTCTGCAGACCAAATAGGCCTCGAAGCTTTTCCCTCAAAAGTCCGCCTGCCAAGGATATTACGATTTAAATCCCACAACCAGATATCAGATACAAGAGGATTTTCAAATATAGTCAACGCCACTTGCCTTTCATCAGGTGATAGCGAGAAATTACCATACAATCCGAGATCCATATCAGTTTGATTAACCTCGGACCCATCCCGACTAATACTAGCCAAGGCCATTCCTCCAGCACCACTACCAACCTCAGTCCCCCGTAAGTAGACCAACCTACCCCCTTTTGAGACAGAATAAATGGCTGCACCGCGTCTCTGGTCTGTCTCTACTCCTTGGATTACAGGGACTTGATCCCCTGCAACCTGCATGACGGAAAGATCAAAAGGTACTGCCCATACTGAAGCATCTCTACTAAAAATAATATGACCAGATTCGACATACCTGGCATTAAAAGCACTCTCCAAGAGTACCTCTCTCTCTAAGGTCATCAAATCCAAAAGCTCAATCGTACCTGTCGAGCCGATAGAGTTAGCATCAGACGCGGATGTCATAAGTAGATGGGTTTGGCCTGGAAGCAAATGAGGCCACCAATAACTGTCCCCCCCAGTAATGAGGTTTTCAACTTGCCCACCTTGTGCCAGAGACAATCTATCAAGTCCACCGGTAGTATTAGTAAAATAAAAAGCGTCCTCTGCTGCCTCTGATCCGGAAATAAATATGGCTTGAGGAGATACCTCTTGGGGTGCTCCGCCTTCAACTCTCACTCTATTTAACCGACGATCATCTAAATAGACTATCCATTCACCATCTTCTGAAAAACTTACTTTCCCACTTAATAAGTTTGACGTAGAGGCCAACAGTCTAGTGGAATCTAAACTCAATAAGTCTCTTATATAGATGTCCCCGCCTGCACCACTATATTCAACATAAGCTAGTTTCGTTCCGTCAGGAGATAAAGCTACCTCTGTCCTGATTCCAAAAAACCCATGGCTACCAGTGGCACCTAAATTTAACTCCGTTCGCACTGCTCTTCTAACAGAAGATTGTTGAGCGATATTTTCATCTGTGGTGATTCGACTGCCGAATGATGCCTGATCTAGTAGGTATGGCATTAAAATTAAACCGAGAAAACCAAAAAGAGCACTCGAACCCAAACCAATTAATATAAGTTTCTGGCGCGACAAACTGTGCGCATAGCCAGAATCTGCAGACTGGCTTCCTGACTTAGCAGTAACTATTGGGCGCTGAGTAACCCAGCCAACTAACAACGAGATAGGAAAGCCTAAAAATAGTAGGAGTGTCAGTGTTTGAGCAACCCACAGTGGCGCTTCTATTATTGGCAGCAAATAATCAAATACCTGCATTAATGCAAATGCAACAACTGCGTAAGCAATAAATATACGCGCCACGTTGCTTTGTTTAAAATTTTCCCAATCTATTTTCATAAAAGCAGCACTCGCTTCAATTAATCTCTGATGGAGCTAAAGAACGAAGTTCTTCAAACCAATTTTCAACAACTACTAGATCTGTTTGTGAAGCTAATGACTCACTAGACGCTACCCCGCCCTCTGGCTGTATCATTAAAAACCTGTCTAGAGCTTGAGAATGATCCCAGGCTGGAACTGTTGAGTCACTTCTCAAACCGATTACATTGAAAACCTCCTCTGGAACACCAAACTCAATAAGATTTGGTCGTCCGTTGTCACTAATGGGGCCAATAGAATAAGGAGTCGAATACTGGATATGATTTCCAGACCAATAAAAAAGCTCTGTTCCATTATCATTCCAGATCGGCTGACTGCCTCCAATAACGCTTATCTGCCATTTACCGCCAACTATATCCGGGAATGGCCGGACATATATGTGTGGAGTGCCAGTTTCATCACTTACATAGGCCAACCAATTCCCATCGGGAGAGACTGTCGCTGCAGGTCTAGGCCATGAAGAAGAAGGCGCTAATTCTAATCTCTCAGCTGTCACTTCTGCACTCGTATCAACATCCAGAGGCAAAATATATACACTAGGCGGGGCCCCCATATTGAACACGATCTCACTTGACGGCGACACACTAGTTGGGATCGCAGAAGCGTTTGTTGATAGAATCGTTGCTGCCGGTTGAGTGCCATTAGCTAGGACTATTCTAATTCCTTCTTCACCATACGAATAAATCAAGCGCTCACTATCCGGCGTCCATATGGAACGCGTGGCTTTTCCCTCAAAAGTTCTTCTTCCTAAAGTCTTTCGCTCGACATCCCAAACCCAAATATCTGCACTGCCGTTAGGCTCATATACGGTAACGGCAATCATTGTTTCATCTGGCGATAATCTAACGTGACCGTATTGACTACCACTAAATTCAACAGATTGAGTTTCGCCCGAACGATCTAACCAACTCAGTTGACCGTTTCCTCTAGATAACCCCCCGTCTGTACCTGGCAAGTAGAACAATCGACCCTGTTTGCTTACAGAATAAGTTGCGTGACCTAGTTGACTATTTGTCTCGAGTCCCTGAACAACGGGAACTTCTTGCCCAGTAACTTCCATAGCATCTGCGTCAAACGGAACAGCCCAAAGCGCGCTATCTCTAATAAATACGACATGACCGGAGTCGACATAGGTGGCGTTCGAAGCGGTCTCAATTATTGTTCTATTCTCTCCTGTTTCAAGATCTACTATTTTAATAGAGCCAATCCCCACCGTCTGAGGAGAGTCAGAAGATGTATAGATTATTTTTGCTGCATTAACCTGCACCAACCGGGGCCAGGTTAATACTCTGCCAGGTTCGTCAATAGGTAACATTTCCGCAGCTCCACCAGATCCTGCAATCATATATAGTTGATTATCGGAAGAATCTGAAAATATAACTTTGTCCTCGAAGGTCGTGTACCCACTTCTCAAAACATTTATCTCATTGGTGATCGTCTGGAAAGCGCCACCTTCAACCCGAACTCGCGCTAATTTCCCACCATCAATGAAATGCAGCCAATTGTTATCTTCAGAGAAAAACATCAAACCACTGCCGCCGCCATTGTCTATACCTCCAAGCAGGCGCTCAGAACTTGCATCTGGATTTGTGAGATCTTTGATGTAAAGCTCCGACTCTATTGCAGCTCCCTGATTGTGCCTAAGAAAAGCTAAGGTCATACCATCCGCAGACGTCGCGATGTCTGTTGACGTTCTGTGGTTAGCCCTAAAGCCAGTAACGCCTAAATTCATCGATGCTCGGAATGCCCTGTAATTAGAGCCAGAATTCGTCTGGCTTGCCATAGACTCTGGCCCTACTCGATTAAAGGACGCCTGATCCAAAAGGTATGGCATTAAAATTAAACCAAGAAATCCAAAAAGCACACTTGAACCCAAGCAGATTAAGATAAGTTTCTGACGCGACAAACTGTGCGCATAACCAGTATCTTTAGCCTGGCTGCNTGACTCAGAAGTAANTATCGGGCGTTGAGTCACCCAACCAACTAACAATGAAATAGGAAATCCTAAAAATAGTAGGAGTGTTAGTGTTTGAGCAACCCACAGAGGCGCCTCAATAATCGGTAACAGATAATCAAACACCTGCATCAGTGCAAACGCAACAACCGCGTAGGCAATAAAAATACGAGCCACATTGCTTTGTTTGAAATTTTCCCAATCTAATTTCATAAAATACTTTTTTAAAACGCTATAGTTAAACGCTTGGTCTATTAATCAACCCTTACCAACGAACTCAGTTCAGAAAATATATTCTCGACAACCACGAGATTAGTTTGTGCCGAAAGAATCCTGCCAACTGCGTCACCAACATTCGGAGGCTCTATAATCAAAAAACTTTCTCTTTCCAATGAGTAATCCCAAACCGGTTGAGTGGTTGGAGACACTGATGTGACTCGTGTAAAAAGGTTTTCTGGCGAATCAAAATCTATGAGATTTGGTTTTTCATTTGGACCAACTGCGCCTACATTATATGTTACCCGCATCTGGGATAAATTGCCTTGACTAAAAAAGAAAAGCTCCCGCCCATTTTTATTCCACAATGGCGTAAAACCGCCTTCAGTGCTCGCCTGCCATTTACCTGCATTTATATTTGGAAAAGGTCTAACATATACTTGGAGACTACCTGTTTCATTACTAACGTAAGAAATCCAATTTCCATCTGGCGATATCTGACTCTGATGATTAATAAAAATTGTCGGCGATAAGAGAAGTTCATCTGCTTCGCTTTCTATAGAAATGGGGGCGTCGAGCGGCAAGTCCGCCACATAAATTCTTGGCGGAGACCCCCAGTCAAATAGGATTTCACCATTAGGAGAAACTGAATATGGTCGTACTCGATCGGTTGTTTCAAAAAGGGTTACCGGAAGCTCTGTGCCATTAGAAGCTACCGCCTTCAAGCCCTCTTCACTGTGAGAATAGATTATTTGCGAACCGTCCGGAGTCCAAACGGGCCGTGATGCAAACCCGTCAAATGTTCTTCTGCCAAGAGTGTTGCGATCTATATCCCACACAAATATATCAGAGCTAGTCCCATCTCCAAACCTAGTAAAAGCCATTTGATCTTCATTAGGTGATAGGCGAACATGAGCAAACGAACCCGAATCAGCTTCAATTTCCACAGTATCACCTGATCGTGTTACCCATGCAGTTTGCCCCTCATTCAATGTAGCCCCTCTATCGCCTCCAGGGAGATATAACAACTTTCCTGTCTCTGAAACAGTATAGGCAGCATGACCATATACACTATTGGTTTCTATACCTTCAATTATTGGTACCTGAGAACCAACTAATTCAAGATTTTCGATATCAAAAGGCACCGCCCAAAGATCAGAATCTCTGATAAATATTATGTGACCCGATCTCAAATAACTTGCGTTAGACGCACTCCGAATTAAGGTTTTTATTTCGCCAGTTAGCAGATCGTGCACTTCAATATCTCCGTAACCGACGACAAGCTCATTGTCAGATGATGTAACTAGCAATTTCTGATTTCCTGGTAAAATTCGTGGCCAGGTATAACTCTTTAATTCTGCCTCCGTATTATTCATACTTTGAATCTTGCTAGCTTCGCCACCAGAGACAGGCATTTCATAAAGTTGCTGATCTTCAGAAGCAGAGAAAATGATTTTTTCATCAAATGCTGAAAAAGCACTTCTCAACACCAATGTTTGGGTGTTTATAGACTGAAATGATCCTCCCTCTATTCGAACACGAGATATATTGCCGCCATCAATGAAATGTAGCCATTCGTCATCTTGAGAGAAAAACAGCAATCCGCTGCCGTTAGTGACATCCATCGCACCGATTTCTCTCACAGAGTCAGGCTGGGTTAGATCCTTAATCACGATGGTTTGCCCTGCCGTACTCTCTGACATATAAGTATAAGCAAGCTTAGTACCATCGCCTGTTATAGCAACATCTGACCGTGTGTTATGTACTGGTCTCAGACCAGTTTCACCTAACATCATCGATGATCTGAATGAACGATTTAGAGGTTGTTGTCCGCTAGTTTCCTCGAAACTTATTTGATTATTGAAAGAAGCCTGATCTAGTAGGTATGGCATTAAAATTAAACCAAGAAAACCAAAAAGTGCGCTCGAGCCTAAACCAATTAAGACAAACTTCTGGCGCGACAAACTATGCGCATAACCAGAATCTGAAGATCGAGTTCCTGACTCAGAAGTAATTATGGGGCGTTGCGTTACCCAACCAACTAGTAGCGAAATAGGAAAGCCTAAAAACAAAAGAAGTGTCAAAGTTTGAGCTACCCATAATGGCGCTTCAATAATCGGCAACAAATAATCAAACACTTGCATTAATCCAAATGCAACAACCGCATAGGCAATAAAAATACGTGCCACGTTGCTCTGTTTAAAAGTTTCCCACTGAAATTTCATTATGAACTTTCCTTTCGAGTATAAATAACCTGCTATTTTTTACTCTTCCAGAACGCTATCAGGCCGCGAGTTCCTGCCTTTTTAAACAGCCAATCTATGTATTTCGTAAACTATAAATAGCCGTTTGCGAAAAAGACCTGCTGGACGCACGCAAACAAGTTTCGACGTTCTTCTTAAATCTTAACCAATTGGAAACTATACCAAAAACTACGAATTACAGCATGTTTTCCGAGTTCAAAATAAGAACTATTGGAAGGAAGTTTGGAGCGGGAAACGAGATTCGAACTCGCGACCCCGACCTTGGCAAGGTCGTGCTCTACCAACTGAGCTATTCCCGCATAAGTTGTAATAATAACATCTATTTTGACCGGTTAAGCGAATTACAACTACCCCGCCAACCTAAATAACGCGCTTATTCTAATGTCAATCCGAAGTGAGTCAAGAAAAGATCAGTCTTCCTGTAGCCTAGTCCAAGCATTCATGAAGTAGTTCATCATCGAATACACGCTAAGTAAAGCTGAAAGGTAAATCCCGTAATACCCAATATACCAAATCCATTCCGGGCCATTCTGACTGAAAAGCAACAGGGCAATGATCGAAAGCATTTGCACCAAAGTTTTTAACTTGCCTGAAAACGCTACCGCGACTGTGCTACGATCGCCCTTACCGGCCATCCACTCCCTCAATGCAGAAACTAGTATTTCCCGCGAGATAATGACTACTGCAGCCAATAACAGGGCCGGATATACTGACACCAACGTAATTAAGACTACAACCACGAGCAACTTATCCGCCACAGGGTCGAGAAAAGCCCCAAAGTCTGATGCTAGGCCTAATTTGCGCGCCAAATAGCCATCTAACCAATCAGTTACACTCGCGATTGAGAATAAAGTTGCAGCCCATAAATTCGCATAATCAAAACTGGCAAAGTAAAAGACGATAACGGCCGGGATAAGCACTATTCGCAGATAAGTTACCAGGTTCGCCCAATTCATCGTGTTAGTTTTTTTAGTAGATTTAATTCTATATCAATTATTTATAAGCACTAACTAAAGTAGTTTAAAATTTAGCTAGGCTTCTTCCTTAATGAAAGTTTTTACTTTCAGCTAGACTCAATTGTTATTCAATGCAGCATATATGTTTTCGGCCAATTTTTGACTTATCCCAGAAACTTTAGCTATTTCATCTTCGCTAGCTTTTTGGATTTGTTGATGCCCCCCGAAATGCTTTATCAACTCGCGCCTTCTTTTAGGGCCCAAGCCAGGAATTGCTTCTAGAATAGATCTTTTGTGCGATTTTCCGCGCCGCTGACGATGGCCAGTGATTGCAAATCGGTGCGCTTCATCCCTAATTTGTTGTAACAAATGCAAGGCTGGCGATTCTCTTGGTATAGCGATCTCTCTGTAACCGGTATCAATATCTATATATATTGTTTCCTGCCCTGCCCGACGACTAATTCCTTTAGCTATACCCAACAAATAAANCTCCGATAGTGAAAACTTCTCTAAAACCGCCCTAGCCTGGGTTAGCTGTCCTTTTCCCCCATCTATCAGGAGAATATCTGGAATTTTTCCTTCCCCCTTACAAAGCCGTGTAAAGCGCCTATCCAGCGCCTGCATCATTGCGCCGTAATCGTCTCCCGGGGTGACACCCTTGATATTAAATCTTCGGAAGTCCGCTTTAATTGCACCGTTTTCGTTAAACACCACGCAAGAGGCAACGGGAGCCTCCCCAGATGTGTGGCTAATATCAAAGCATTCTATACGAGAAATCTGACTTTTAGCCTTAATAAAGCTTTGTAAGTCTTTAAATCTATGATGAATATTCTTTTTATTACTAATGTATGCTTGAAGCGCTTGGGATGCATTATTTCCAGCTAACTCGACCCATTTTGCACGGTGACCGCGGACTCTTTGAGCTAGCTTAATCTTTCTACCAGCCAGATAGGAAAGAGCTAGTTGGAGATCTTCGCTCTCTTTCAACTTAGCGGGTACGATTATCTCACTGGGAATTTTCGTAGATTTTTCATCGGTAAGGTAATTCTGAGCGATAAACGCACTGAGCACATCTTCGGGCGATGACGCCATCTTAAATCGTGGAAAGAAACTTTTACTATCAATAATGCGCCCAGTCCGAACATATATGACATGCACGCAGNCATAGGGTTGTTTTAATTCCGCGGCCAGAATATCTGCATCATCGCCTTGGTTGGCAACAAATTGTTGTTCCTGAATTTTTCGCAAACCTCTAATTTGGTCACGAATTATTGCAGCTCGTTCAAAATTTTCCGTATTTGCCGCTGATTCCATCTTCTTTGCNAGTTCTTTTGTTAGCAAATCACTCTTNCCCTCTAAAAATAGTATTGAGTGATGTACATCTTGTTCATATGTTTCCTTGCTTATCAAACCCACGCACGGTGCAGTGCAACGGTTAATTTGATATTGCAAACAAGGTCTTGATCTATTCTTAAAATAACCATCCTCACATTGCCTTACACGAAACATTTTCTGTAAAACTTGTAGAGTCTCCCGCGTAGAATGGGCGCTGGGATATGGCCCAAAAAACGTTCCAGATCTCTTCAAACTACCTCGATAAAACGCTAGACGTGGATAAGTGTCTGTTTGTGTCAGCAATATATAGGGGTATGACTTATCNTCTCGGAGCTGGATGTTGTAACTGGGGTGCAGCTCCTTAATTAGATTTTGTTCTAATAACAAAGCCTCTGTATCATTGCTAGTTACCGTTACTTCAATAGCACCTATCTTTTCCACCATTGCCATAGTTTTAGAAGCTAAGCCNGAGGCTCGAAAATAACTACCGACTCGATTTTTTAAATTGCGCGCTTTACCCACATAAAGCACATTTCCTTCAGCATCAATCATACGATAAACCCCTGGGCGCTGAGTAAGCGTGGCCAGGTAGATTTTATGATCAAATTTCTCTGAGGTATTTTTAAGCATTCAATTCATCTGCAGATTAAATTATGCGGCCATCCAAATCACTAAAATCTTTGCAGAGTAACGAAAGCTAAGAGACGGCTCAACTTTTCCTAGATATTTAAACACTGCTTAGTAGATCAATTCGCTTAGAAAAATCAGATAATTTGAACTTCTGGTTCTAGTGCTATTCCAAAATTTTCCAAAACCGAACTACTCATTTCTTGCGCTAGTAGTAATATGTCTTCGCCAGTTGCCCCACCAGGGTTAACCAAAACTAAAGCGTGATTGCGATGAACACTGGCAGCGCCCCTACTGCCTCCTTTCCAACCCAATCTATCCAGCAGCCAAGCCGCTGGAATTTTTACCAATCCTTTTTCTTCAATATCAAACCTAGGAATGTCTGGCATTTGCTTTGAAAGCACAGTAAATTTTTCATCTGAAATAATAGGGTTTTTAAAAAAACTACCCGCATTTCCAAGTCGCGAAGGATCGGGTAACTTTGATCTACGAATTGCACATACTGCATCAAATACCATCTTTGAATCAGGCTTTCCTCCACCTAGATAATTTCCCAACGCTGCATAATTTAGATTAGGTTTCCATATACCACTAAGTTCGAGAGTAACATCGAACACAATGTAACGACCTTTCCCTGCTTTCTTGAACACGCTATCTCGATAAGCAAAATCGCACTGGGACTTATTCATAACTTCCCAGCTTCTGCTTTGCCGATCATAAACACTTAGCTCGACAAAAAAATCAGCAAGCTCCACACCATAAGCACCAATATTTTGTATAGGCGCTGCTCCCACCGTACCTGGTATTAGCGCTAGGTTTTCTAATCCGTAAAGTCTTTTATCCAAACAAAGCTTTGTAAATGAATGCCAGTTCTCTCCGGCGGCTATTCTGACTCTCTGAGTACTTCCTGGGAATCCCCCCAACCATCGAATGCCGCTATTTCCAATATGCAAAATAACACCTGGGAAATCATGCACAAAGAGTATATTGCTCCCTCCCGCCAATACCAGTGTTGGCAATCCTTCGACTTCCGCAAAAGTTATAGCTTCTTCTAGCTCTTCTCGTTTCTGAATGTTAGCGAAGTGGGCCGCTACAGCTGAAACACCAAAGGTGTTGTAGGGCTGCAAATTTACAGAGTGGGAAATTACCATAGCTTATTGATCGCTTCTTAAATCGTGCAGCTTGATAATATAGTCCAGTAGATTCTGACTAGCCTCTTCCACCAGATCTAGTACTAATTCGAAACCGTCAGGACCGCTGTGGTAGGGGTCTGGGACCGAGTTGTAATCAAAGTCCCCAAACGTCATAAATAATCTTAAATTTTGCCTAAATCTCGGCGGACAATCCCTTTCGAGTTCCTTTAAATTCATAATATCCATCGCAAGGATATAATCAAAATGAGTATAGTCATCGGGCATTATCTGCCTGGCTCGCTGACCAGAAATATCATAGCCCCGCCTTGCAGCGGCTTTTAATGACCGAATATCTGGAGATTCACCTATATGCCAATTACCAGTACCTGCTGAATCTACTTCGATATGCTGCTTTAGATGACTCTCCTCTACATATTTCTCAAATATGCCCTGCGCTGTCGGAGATCGACAGATATTACCAAGACAAACCATTAGTACTTTGATCGATTTTGGACTAGCGTTCACTAACTATTAACCTGCTAATATCGAACGTACAGTTTCCAAATCTTTTTTCGTATCCACACCCGCTGGAACTTGATGAGAGCTCATCTCAACATGCACAGGGATACCATTAGTTAACGCCCGAAGCTGCTCAAGCTTTTCAATACTCTCAAGTTCCGAGGGTAGTAATTTGACAAACTGATTAAGTACATTTACTCGGTAGGCATAAATACCTATATGCCGGAAACAACAACTTATCCCAGCATTACTTTGATGAGGAATGGCTGAACGACTAAAGTACAAAGCATTTCCTTTTGCATTTAAAACAACTTTGACAATATTCGGATCTTCCATTTCCCCTCTAGAAGAAATGACTTCACACAAAGTCGATATTCCTACTTCAATCTTTTCTGCCAAGTTATTTGCTACTTGGTTAATAACACATGAAGGAATAAGAGGTTCATCTGCTTGCACATTTACAACTAATTCATCATCCTTTAAGTCTAATATATTAGTAACTTCTTGAATACGATCCGTACCTGAGAGGTGAGTGTTAGCAGTCATGAATGCTTTTCCACCAAAGTCCTCGACAACTTCTTTAATACGTCTATCGTCTGTTGCAATACAAACTTGCTTTGCATTACTATCAAGAGCGCGCTCATAAGTATGTTGCACCATAGGTTTACCACATATATCTAGAAGTGGTTTTCCAGGTAAACGCTGAGCACTATAGCGTGCCGGAATTATCACGGTAAAGCTCACTAATATTTGTCTCTCTCTTTAATTGTTAGCTCTCTAGCCTCTTCTCTAAGCATAACCGGGATAGCATTTCTTATAGGAAAAGCTAAAGCATCGGCGAGGCAAATTAATTCCTGCGCATCCTTATCATAGCTTAACCGACCTTTGCAAAGAGGGCATACTAAGATATCTAATAGCCGTTTATCTAACATAGCTAATTATTAGGCCCCTGCCCCTTTCTGTTCCTTCATATTGACTGTTTGTTTAATTCTATTTGTGAAATTATCTAAGAACTCTTCCGGTAAATTCACAGTAGCTTCCAAAAACCAGAAATTATTTTTAGCAAAATCTGCACATTTAATTGCATCTTTTTCAGTCATTACTACGGGTTGATGCTCTTCCATACCCATATTTTTGAAATCATCCAAGGTAAAATTATAATGATCTGGGAAGGTAAACCTCTTTATTGGATAAGGCAGTTTCTCTAAAGAGTTATAGAACCTTTCTGGGTTTCCTATACCGCACACTGCTTGCAAGGTATTACCAATATTAAACGGGGCTCCACTAAATGGCCTCTTTTCACCTGTAGCTAAATTTGTAAGAAACATAGGTTCCATTTCCATATCAATCGCATCTTTGAAGCTTGCATCTGCTTCCCTACCATTTATTACAATATAGTCTACAGTTTCAAGTCGTTTTACTGGTTCGCGCAACGGCCCTGCGGGCAAGCAAAATGTGTTACCTAATAAGCGTTGACCATCCAATACTGCGATTTCAATATCGCGATAAAGCTTGTAATGCTGCAATCCGTCATCACTTAGGACCACATCTACTTTCTCACTAGTCAATAATTGATTTACTCCAGAATTCCTATCAGGATCAATAACTACTGGACAGTTACAATGTTTTGCAATCAAAACGGCTTCGTCTCCAGCTAAATTTGGGCTTGTAAACTCATCAATCAGCATTGGGTAAGTCGCGCCACTGCCACCATAACCACGACTGACAACGCCTGGCTTCATGCCCTGTTTTTTAAGGTATTTAGTCAGTGCGATTAACAATGGAGTTTTGCCAGTACCGCCTACTGTGATATTTCCAATTACAATGATAGGAACGCAAATAAATTCGGGACGAGATAATACTTGTTGTCGCCGGCGCCGCAGGAAGACAAATATTTGAAACAACATTCCTAGCGGCCAAAGTATAATTAGCCATTTCGCTTTCTTATACCAAGCCTTTTCTAAAAACATCATTTTAACGGCACCGTATCATTATCTGAAAACTGAACCTTGTGCAACCTTGCGTAATGCCCTGCTTTTTTTATTAGCTGAGCATGCACCCCAGACTCTACAATTTTTCCTTGATCCAATACTAATATCAAATCAGCATTCTCGATAGTGGAAAGCCTGTGAGCTATAACAAACGTTGTCCGACCCTTCATTAAAATTTCTAGAGCTGCCTGAATATGTTTCTCGGATTCTGTATCAAGAGCTGACGTCGCTTCATCGAAAATAAGTATTGGAGCATCCTTTAACAAAGCCCTAGCAATAGCAATGCGCTGTCTTTGCCCTCCGGATAATAATTTGGCATCGTCTCCTACTTCTGTATTTAAGCCTCCCGCAAGATCATCAATAAATTCCATAGCGTGAGCATTTTTCGCAGCATTCCTGATCTTTTTATAATCCAAATTCTTTTCGCCATAAGCAATATTTTCAGCGATCGTACCGTTAAAAAGAATAACTTGTTGCGTTACCACAGAAATCTGATCTCTCAGATTATTTATTTTATAATCTTGGAGCGGCTTACCATCCAAAGTTATTTGACCAGAGTCGATATCATAAAATCGCGGTATTAGAGTCACTAGACTAGATTTTCCGCTTCCAGATTTTCCCACTAAAGCAATAGTTTTCCCTGCCTCAATTTTAAAACTTACATTATTGAGCGCTTTAACTGAATCGTTGTAAGCGAATATCACATTGCTAAACTCAATTTCTCCTACAGCTCGCTTTACGACATAATCCCCCTCATCCATTTCTGCCTCTTCATCCAGTACAGTAAATATACTATAGGCTGCTGATAGGCCACGTTGAATCACTGAATTAATCTGTGTAAGTTGCCGAATAGGTTTAGCTAGCAATCCTGCCGCACCTAAAAAAGAAACAAAATCCCCCGGCGTTTTGTCTGAAAAGAAATCCGGAGACATTGCTAACCATACTAGCAAGGCTAGAGCCAGGCTTACTACCAACTGTACTAAGGGTGTACTGGCACTCCGGGTCATCGCCATCTTCATATTCTGACGACGGTTTTTTTCACTGGCCTGTTCAAGTTTTTCCGCAACAAAGTCTTCCGCATTAAATATTCTGATGACACGATGACCTTTAATAGACTCATTAGTAATTTGAGTAACATCTCCCATCGAGTCTTGCATCTGGGTGCTATAACGACGAAAACGAGTTGAGGCTAAATTGACTATCGCAGCTACAAACGGGGCAATAATCAGAAAAGTAAGGCTTAGCTGCCAATCGATAATCATTAAGAAAACTAGCAATCCTAATACAGTAAAGCCTTCTCTAATAATTACTGCTATCGCATTTGACGCAGCGCCAGTAACTTGTGAAACATCATAGGTAAATTTAGAAACAAGTTTGCCAGACATATTCTTGTCAAAATAAATCGTTGGTAAACTAATTAAATGATCATGTAACTCACAGCGTAATTTGTGAATCACATGATTGGCAATAGAGGCAAGAGAATAGCTTCCCATGAAACTACCAATGCCCCTAATTACAACAATAAGAATACAAAGCAATGGGCTAACTATCCTAAGTTGCTCATAGCTTTCAGAGTTAATCGCATCAACCGTTAGCCCCAACCACCAAGTTGTCGCCGGAGTTGTCGCCGCGAAGATCATATAACCGAGGACACTACCGGCAATAGCAAGTCGATAACCTTCGACATATTTTAAAAGCCTGCGATAAAGCCGCCAACTTTGATGGTTCAGATCTTTAAGTTTCGGATTTGGCATTAGAATTATTTATTGCTTTTTAAATCTGATCGATACTCAAAGGTTGTTGTGTGGCTATACTTAATCTTGAGAAGCCAGATTGCCCAATTGCGCTCATAGCTGTTACCACCGATTGATGCGTAGCTTCGGCATCTGCGATTAAAATGATCGGTAGATTTCTATCTCCGCCGGATTCACGCTCCAGCGCACCAATCAGTGCCTCAATGCTTCGGTTAGCCAAAGCCATGCCGTTTACCGCGTAATCGCCCCCCTCGGCAACTATGATTTCAATCTGAGTAGTTTGACTTTCAACCGCTTCAGCATCTGCTTCAGGTAAATTCACCAGCAAACGGTTTTCTCGGCTAAACGTCGTAGTAACCATAAAAAAAATCAACAACAAAAATACAACATCAATTAGTGGTGTAATGTTAATAGACGGATCGTCTCTGATTGTTCTTTTAAATTTCAATTTACTATTTTACTTCTACTCGTCTATCGCTATGAATTGCATCAACTAACTTTATAGATTCCTGCTCCATTGNAATGATCAGAGAATCAACTCTCCGAGAAAAATAACGGTGAAACATATAGGTGGGAATAGCGACTGTCAGACCTGCCGCTGTTGTAATAAGTGCTTCTGATATNCCCCCGGCTAGAGCATTCGCATTTCCGGTACCTTGCAGCATTATTTCGCTAAAGACTCTTATCATTCCCACCACCGTACCCAATAGTCCTAACAAAGGCGTAATTGCGGCAATAGTTCCTAATGCATTTAAATAGCGCTCCATATCATGCACGACCTGCATAGCCGTTTGCTCAATACTGTCTAACATAGCGGCCCGACCATACTTCGAGCTCAATAAACCCGCCGCGAGGATCTGACCCAGTGGCGATGAAACGCGCAACTCCTTTAGCCTATCGGGATCCAATTGATTATTCTTTAGCCATGTCCAAACCTGCGCCAGCACATACTTAGGAGTTATCCGAGCAGCACTCAAAGTCCAAAATCTTTCTATAATTATGGCAATAGCCATAACCGAACAAAGCAGGATAGGTAACATCAGCCACCCACCAGCTCTAATAATCTCTACCACGCAAAACCTCCATCTACTGTGCGCGTTAGATTACCATACCCGAGTATTATGTCCGTAATCCAGACTTATCTCGTTTCATAAAGCAATTATTCTGCTCTCAGCGCTTCAGCAGGCTGGATAGCAGCGGCCCGTCGGGCCGGATATAATGTCGCAAACAAAGATAAAACAAAAACGCCAAAAGTTATCAAGCTTACATCCTCTAGACTTAACTGCGATGGCAGAAAATCAATTGGATAAACCTCAGCATTCAATAATTGAAGGGAAAATACATTCTCTATAAATTCAGCTATATGAGTGATATACAATGAACCAATAATTCCTAAAGCTGACCCAATAATTATACCAATCGCACCAATAAAAAAACCCTGCCACATAAAAATTCGATTGATTAGCTTCGGACTGGCTCCTAAAGTTCGTAAAATTGCTATATCCTCTTTCTTATCCCGAACTATCATTATTAAACTAACAATCAGATTAAATGCCGCAACACCGATCAATAACCACAGCATAAAGCTTATGATACTGCGTGAAAAAAGAATGTTCTCATAAATCGCACCAAACTGTGCTGTCCAACTGCTAGTAGTTACTGTATTTGGGAGTTCCTCCGAAAGTTGCAAACGAATAGAATCTGCTTGTAGCACATCTGTAGNCCTTACTCGNAGTCCGTTAATTGGTGAACGGAGACGAAACAANGCTTGCGCTGCTGCTATATTAATCATAACCAATTCGTTATCGAGCTCTTGGCTACCAACGCGAAATATTCCCACTACCTCGAACTGTCGAAAATTCGCTAATGTGGTTAGTGGGTTTAAAGTGATCGAAGGGGAGTATAGCTCAACAAAATCGCCTAAACTTGCATTCAATCTATCTGCAAGTGTCTCTCCAATTACCAAACCCCAACGTTTATTTTCCAAAGCAGATAAATCCCCTTCGGAAATAAAGCGGCCGATAGCCGAAACATTAGGCTCCAACGTGGCATTAATACCATTTACNAGCACACCTTTACTACTATGTTCTGTCGCTACTACACCAGCTACTTCGATTACAGGTGTCGAAGAAATAACCCCCGGAGAAGCTAGGGTCGCCTGAGAGATTTCTTGCCAAGCCTCGCTAGTTAAGTTTTCTTCAGATAGTACAGTTACATGAGGCACAACACCAAGAATGCTATTCCTCATTTCTCTATCAAATCCATTCATTACGGACATCACAGTAATTAAAATGGCAACACCAAGAGACAGTCCAAATATAGAGATTGTCGACATAAACGATACGAGATGGGAGCGGTTCCCAACACTTACGTAGCGAAAAGCAATAAGCTTAGAAATTGAAATAGAATCAATACTCATGAAGTTGTCCATCTTCTAGTACCAGCTTCCGCCCCATCGCATTAGCCAGTCGCTCATCATGAGTGACCACGATAAAGCTAATACCAAGTTTTTGATTTAACTCAAGCATTAATTTTTGAATTTCTTCCGCAGTGTAACGGTCTAGATTTCCAGTAGGTTCGTCAAGCAAAACACATTTTGGCTGGGTAACTAATGCTCTGGCTATCGCCACTCGTTGCCTTTCTCCACCTGACAGTTCACCAGGTTTATGCTCTCCTCTTGCAGAGAGCCCTACTTTATTCAACAAACTCCTTGACTTTTCCGCCGCTGTCTTTGCCGAAACGCCGCCTATCAACAAAGGCATAGAAACGTTTTCTAAGGCTGTAAACTCTCCCAGCAAATGATGGAATTGAAAAACAAACCCAAGATACTTATTACGCAAATAACCGCGGTCAGTTTCATCGACTGCAGCCAGGTTTTTATTTGCTACATATACTTCACCACTCGTAGGCAAATCTAACCCTCCTAATAAATTTAGCAAAGTGGTTTTTCCTGAACCTGAACTGCCAATAATTGCAATTTGCTCGCTAGCAAAAACTTCCAAATTAACATCCTGGAGAACTTTTACCACTTGAGAGCCTTGCGAAAAGTTTTTTTGCAAGTGGCTGCAACTGATTACAGTTTCCTCTATGCCCATCTAAAGCTTATCCCACTTGAACCTATTCATAGCGCAACACCTCCGCTGGTTGAATTTTGCTAGCCCGATAGGCTGGATAAAGCGTAGCAAGAAAGCATATTATAAAAGCTGCAACACAAACCAATAATACTTCTGAAAAATTAATAAAAGTTTGTAAATGAGAAATTAGATAAATATTACGATCATCAAAGATTGAATTTATAAAGCGCTCCAGAAGTAAGCTCAGTTTTGTTATATAATTAGCTAAAGCAACCCCTAGTAGCGCACCAATAAAAGTCCCCAACAATCCAGCCACCATTCCCTGTACGACAAATATTTTTACTACACTAGCTCGACTTGCACCCATGGCTCGTATTATAGCAATGTCAGCACTTTTATCTGAGACCACCATAACTAATGTAGATACTATGTTAACTGCGCCTATTACAACGATCATTAAAAGCATGAAGCTAGTTAAAATTTTCTCCATATTCAAAGCATTAAATAAACTTGCTTGAGCTTCATTCCACGGTATTACAGACTTATCACCTAGCTCCGGAAGAACGCTAGTAGCAATTTCTTCTGCCCTTAAAACATCATTCACTTTTAAGCGTAATCGCAAATCAATTCCCGAATTATTTGCAAACAATTTTTTAGAGGATTCAAGATTAATTAAAGCGATATTATTATTGTTATAAAACCCAAAGTCGGCGAAACCAATAACCTTATATCCTCGCGCGTTTCCTAAAGATCGTTGAAGCAAACTTCCAAGGGTCGTTATGTTTACCTCCGCACTATTATATATGTTCAACGCGCCAGCTAATTGTGTTCCTAATATAATTCCGTTTTCAGTTTCTTCGAGCAATTGTAAAAGTTCGCGATAAGGCTGATTTGGATTATCAACAACTTCCGATTCTAATGTCGGGATTACACCTCTTAAACTGGCAAATTGATTTGCGCCCTGAAAACGCAAAACAGCCTCGCCTTCCAGATAAGGAGCAGCAGCTACCACATCAGGATTAGACATCGATCTTTTAATATAATCCTCCCAATTCAATTCTATATTCACGTCATCAATAGTGACATGAGGAACCGACTTGAGGGTTTCTTCTCGCATCGTTGCTATAGACCCATTAATTATGGATAGCGCAACTATTAAAACCATCACACCAAGACTAACTCCCAATACAGAAATGAGTGAAACGAAGCTTAAAAAAAAGTTGTACTTCTTCGCAAAAGAATAACGAAGACCAACAAAAAGGGAGAATGGTTTAAACATGCCTTGCAGTTTGCAACGTAGAGCTAGAAAAGGCAACGTACCCTAGCCTAAACCAACTAGACATCCGAAAAATAATGTTATTTATAGTTGATCAGAATGTCGCTGGAGAAGGCGTTGAACTGTTTTAAAGCTTATAGGCATTATGGGTGTTGAAACCTGACTTGAGATAGCTCTTAAGGACTTCCCCTGTTTCTTGAGCTCCATAATTTTCTTCAACACTCTTTGTTCCATTGGGTTCTCAATTAAACGCCCATTATCATGAATCATATAACCAAAAGGTCTACTGCCGCCTAAATAGCGGCCTTTTTCTCGCTGAGTTTGTTTAACACGTTTGATTCTTTCTGCAGACTTTCTCTTTTCTAGAGCAGAAAATACTTTGGCTACTTTTACGAAATTTGAATTAAACCCAGTCGCAGAGATATTGCCCCCTAGTTCAACTATATGGAGTTGTNCGTTTTTNCGCTTCAAGGCTTGTATCAACTTAATAGCTTCTTTGCCAGAACTTACAATGCGTTCAAGCTTACTGCATATAATCACATCNCCAGATTCCAAGTTGGCCATCAAACTCTTACCAGTTTCCCGCTTCTGGAACTCCAGATTCCAACTGCAATTGGAATCTTGAAGATTAGCNGAAAGTAACCAACCTTGAGCCAAGCAATAGGTCTGCACAGAAAGGAGCTCNGTCCCCATAATTTCTTCAAGCTTTTCAGGTTCAAAAGATGCTTCAAGCTGGGAAACTCTTCCGTATGCATAAACCGTCATAATTTGTGTCCCTGCCTTAAAAAAGCCACTTTTTCCGTTAGGCGCTTACAGTCGAAAGAAGCAATGCAACAGAATCGGTCGCTAAAACAGCTCAACTCTCATTCAGAGATGCTATTTCTTATTGTTTTCCGAATATTGGGTTATTCGATTTGTAAATTTACTGATTTCCTGTGTGTCTGCGTATCGACAAAGCCACGTGACCTATCATGAAAACATAGTTAATTCCCATAATCAAGGGCAAGAATCTGTATGGTTTAGCTCTTCCCAATGGTTGAATCTGCACAGTCTAGACCGCATGCCTTTGTTTTTACGACGATTTTCATTGTAAATTGGTTGTTATGGTGAAGCTGAACTGGTATATTGCTACCGCACGCTTTAAGTAAGTAATGGCAGTGCGAAATTGCGAATTAATTAATNTCGCTCGAATAGATAACGACAATCGCAATTGCGAAGATTTTCAGTGGCTAAGGCTATTGATGTAACAACCTGAGAATCGCGCGAATTGGGCCACTAAGGGCCATCAAAGCGAATAGGCTATAGCTTAAGACTGGCCAAGGGAGCCAGCAGACTAAGCCAGTTCGCTCTAAAACGCATCAAATACTAAATCCATGCTTCAGGCATGAAGAAATTTGAATCTTTTGAACAAAAAGAGAGAATTCAGGAATTCTAATTTGACAGTCCAGCTAATTAAGAAATTGAGCTGAGATTAAGTAAAAGTATCGGTATTAACGGACTACTCTAAAGTTAAACATAAGTTTTATATGCTGGCTAAGTCTATCTATAGTTATGTTTGAGCAGTCGATTTTATATTTAATAAAGTCGATTTTTTATTGTTTGAAAGTCCGAATATAGTGGTTAAGTAGAATGGTTTAATTCTGTTCTATAGCTTTTGGACAGCTGTTCGCTGTTCTAAACTTTCAAATTACCCTCCTGCATTTACTCTCTGTTATAAAAACGGAAAGTGAATACATCATGAAAAGAATGTTAATAAATGCGACGCAAAAAGAAGAACTTCGCGTTGCTCTCGTCGACGGACAGCGTCTTTATGATCTCGATATAGAAAATCGAACACGGATACAGAAAAAGGCCAATTTGTATAAGGGCAAGATCACCCGAGTTGAACCCAGCCTCGAAGCAGCATTTGTGGATTTTGGTGCCGAACGCCATGGTTTTCTTCCATTAAAAGAGATTTCACGTCAGTACCATCTCAAAGCTCAAAAAGACAATAGAGACAAAACCACTATCAAGGAGCTTGTTAAGGAAGGGACAGAAGTTATAGTCCAGGTAGATAAAGAAGAACGAGGCAATAAAGGCGCGGCACTTACTACCTTCGCCAGCTTGGCCGGCCGCTACCTAGTATTGATGCCAAACAATCCCAAGGCTGGTGGCATATCACGCAGAATTGAAGGAGATGACCGCTTAGAAACTAGAGATGCCTTGCGTCAATTAAATATTCCAGATGGAATGGGGCTTATAGTGCGCACAGCGGGAGTTGGTAAAGATCAAGAGGAATTGCAATGGGATCTAGACTACCTTTTAGCACTGTGGCAGTCGATTCAAGATGCGGCGGATCAAAAACCCGCTCCTTTCCTGATATATCAAGAAAGCAATGTCATTATTCGAACTATCCGCGACTACTTGCGTAAAGAAATCGGCGAAGTTTTATTTGATACCCAAGAATCCTATCAAGAAGCCCTTTCCTTTATTAAACAAGTTATGCCGCAATATGAAAATCGCATAAAGCGCTACGACGATAAATTGCCGCTATTCAATCGTTACCAAATAGAAAGACAAATAGAGAGTGCATTCGAACGTGAAGTTAAATTACCTTCAGGAGGCTCAGTCGTTATTGATCCTACTGAAGCATTAATTTCTATTGATATCAATTCTTCACGAGCAACACGAGGTTCTGATATAGAAGAAACGGCTTTTAATACCAATTTAGAAGCAGCTGACGAAATTGCTAGACAATTACGCCTAAGAGATATGGGTGGACTAGTAGTCATAGACTTTATCGATATGGTATCTAACCGCAATCAGCGAGAGATTGAAAATCGCATGCGCGAGGCACTGGAACCAGATAGAGCTCGAGTTCAAGTAGGCAGAATCTCTCGTTTTGGGCTGTTAGAAATGTCAAGACAGCGTCTTCGCCCTTCATTACGAGAAACTAGCGCTATTGTTTGTCCCCGTTGCAATGGACAAGGAACAATAAGAGATATTGAATCACTGTCCCTTTCAATCTTGAGAATTCTTCAAGAAGAGGCTAATAAACAAAAAAGTCAGGAAGTGAAGGCCATTGTTCCTTTAGTGATCTCTTCATATCTGCTAAATGAAAAACGAAATGCTGTAGCCGAGATCGAGCAACAAAGCCAAACAAGGCTAGTCATAGTTCCTAATCCAGAAATGGAAACACCACATTATGAAATTACTGGTGTGAATCAACACGCCGAAGCCTACGAGGTTGAAGTTACAAATGAAACAGAATCTCCATTGAGCCAGAAACAACCTATGGAGCAAGCTGCGGTCCAAAAACCAACTGTTGGTAACGAGCCACCGGTAAGAACACCCCCTCCCAAAAAAGGATTATTTTCNAGAATTTTAGAATTNNTTACGNGTAGCGAATCTAAAAGTAAACNAAAACAACGAAAAGGCAAGCAACAACAAAATCGCNGTCGTAATCGCCATAGTAATCGTAGTCGGCAAGGGCAGCAAAATAGAGGCCACCGCAGAGACAATCAAAATCGTCAAGGGGAACAACAAAAGCGTAACCAAAATCACAAAAAAGCGCATGAAGGAGGCTCACCTACTAAATCCAATAATGATGGAAAACAAAAACGTCAGGATCAAAATGACGGAGAACAAAGTCGAGAGCACCGAGAAAAAACAGCGCGACAAAGTCGTGGCGATAAACCGCAAAGACGTTCAACCAACAACCGGCCCAAAAACACAAATCAGAGACGGCGCGGTCATAAACCTGAACAAACAGAAAAATTAAGCGGCAGTGATGTACCTGAGAGTCCAGTGGCTATTGAGAAAAAATCACGAGAAACAGTGTCCGCAGAAGGAATCACTTCTACAAATCCAATCTCATCAATAGAGCAAGATCATACTGGCAAATCTCAGGCCGCAGCTACTATTAATAAGAACTCCGCTAGCGAAGCAACAAGTAAAACAAATATAAGTGAAACTTCGGCTAACATAACTCCTTCTCCTGCAGAGCATAAAGGTTCTGATTCTAGTTCCAGCCTAGATCAATCAAACGTAATCGATCCGTCCGATACTATTAACTCAATTAATGAGATAGATGTTAACGCTATTGAAAAACCACAGGGGAAAAGTACGCCAGATCCCGTGTTAAGCGATTTTACGTTTACACCGGTACCCGAAGGTCCGCCCGAAAAAAATATGGAAGATGTGACTAATTCAAAAAAGATAACTTCTAAATTCTCTGAGAACTTGAACCCTACTCAAGATAAAATAGAAGAAAATCTAAATACCGAAGTCTTACAACAACGTGATGCCGGACAACAAAGCAGTAAACAAAATGATAACAATATTTCTTCTAACATCGAGGCACATGAAGATAGTAGCCACCAAAAACTCGATGTAGATCATGATAAGCAACCTACTGTAACAGTGACCCCAGCAAACGACGACCCAGCTAAAATATCTAACGAAAGGGCTCTAAATGACCCGCGAGAAGTTCGCCGGAGACAACAAGAAAGAAATAAAACTTCAGAAAGTTAACAATATAGAAATAACTAAAGAACTTGCTCTAATTCCGGCAAAGCTGTAAATAAATCTGCCACAAGCCCATAATCAGCTATTTGAAAAATAGGTGCTTCCTCGTCCTTGTTAATCGCCACGATAATTTTGCTGTCTTTCATGCCTGCCAAATGCTGAATCGCACCGGATATACCTACTGCAATGTAAAGATCAGGAGCAACANTCTTGCCTGTTTGCCCTACTTGATAATCATTGGGAACAAACCCCGCATCCACTGCCGCCCGCGAAGCACCAACTGCAGCACCTAATTTATCTGCTACTTTCTCCAGCAAGATGAAATTCTCACCATTCTGCATTCCACGACCGCCGGAAATAATAATAGAGGCCGAAGTTAACTCTGGCCTCTCAGACGCTGATAATTTCTCGGATACAAATTGAGCGATATTCTGCTCCATTACGATATCAGCTATTTCAATAGCTGCAGATCCATTTGTCTCAGCGTCAATGAATGCTGTAGTCCTAACTGTAATAACTTTAATTGGGTCTTCAGATTGAACTGTTGCCAGCGCATTCCCAGCATAGATAGGCCGCACAAAAGTGTTTTCTGATTTAACCTCTACGATATCTGAGATTTGACCGACATCTAATAGTGCTGCGATTCGAGGCATTAGGTTTTTACCATAAGTTGTTGCCGGTGCCAAAATATGACTGTAGCTACTAGCAAGATCCACAACTAATGGTGCAATGGATTCTGCTAATTGATGTTGATAACAAGAATTGGTGACATGTATAACCTTACTTAGACCACTGATTCGCGACGCCTCTTGTGCTGCACTGTCACTATCGTGACCGACCACCAGCAGATTAATTTCTCCATTTATTTCTTGTGCTGCAGATATTGTATTCAGCGTCCCCGATTTCAAAGATTTGTTATCGTGCTCCGCTATTACTAAAATAGGCATTCTATCTCTGACCCTCTATATAACTTTTGCTTCATTACGCAGTTTATCTATTAGCTCCTCTACGGATTCAACTTTGATACCTGCGCTTCGAGCTGCTGGTGGTTCTACACTTAAAGTTTTTAAATTTGTACTTATATTTACTTTAAGATCAGCGGGTGTAATGATATCAATCGGCTTTTTCTTTGATTTCATAATATTGGGAAGTGAGGCATAGCGAGGCTCATTCAATCGTAAATCAGTCGTAACAATTGCTGGCAAATTCAGGAGCACTGTTTGCTCTCCCCCATCAATTTCCCTACTTACTTCAATTTTATTGTCTTTTAGCTCAGCTTTACAGGCAAAAGTACCTTGCGGGTAATCACAAAGCGCAGCTAGCATTTGTCCAACCTGGTTATTATCGGTATCGATTGACAATTTGCCAAGAATAACAAGATCAATATTTTCTCTGTTTATAATCTCTTTAAATATCTTTGCGATTGCTAAAGGTTCAAGGGTCTCATCGGTTTCTACTAAAATACCACGATCAGAACCCAAGGCTAGCGCGGTTCGGATTTGTTCTTGGCACGCAGATGTGCCAATAGAAACTACAATAACTTCATGAGCAGAGCCTGCCTCTTTTAAGCGAATAGCTTCTTCCACAGCGATCTCACAAAACGGATTTATTGCCATTTTAGCATTCGTTAAATCCATACCTGCATTGTCAGACTTGACCCTTACTTTAACATTTGCGTCCACGACGCGCTTAACACCAACAAGAATCTTCATAGATTCTCCGTACTGAAAATTAACTGAGTAATTACTAGACCGGTCGAGCAGAAATCCTTTACGCCGCCGAAAAAAAAGAAGAATAATAATGCCGTTTTTAACCTAGCAGGTCAAATCTAAACACTTTATAGAGTTATAAAGCTCAGACTACACAAATCAAATCAGTTAATTAATCTAAGCGACCTAAACTAAAATATCTACCAGAACTCCAGACACCTATCTCAGAATAGTCCCCAAAACTCCTTTCAATCCCGGCCTCTACCNAGCGGTAGTATACCGCTCGATTTATGAGCGCATTTAATCCATTTCTCACATTTACAATTGGATGAGGTTCATTATTTCCCATCAGATTATCTATTTTTAAAAAATGATCCTGATCCACTACTATATTTTCTTCAGTATTTGTTGTTAGCAAAATATTTTGTGCAAAANCGGTACCTTCAATTTCCATTTTTTCAACAATAAAGGGGCAATCTTCAACCTGAATTCTTACCTTTTCCTCTGGAGTAACCAAGAAAAATTCATCAGCTTCATGTAACAATATATTAGAGAATAATTTGACTATGGCTNTACGACGAATTGGTTTTCCTTCGTGAAACCAAGTGCCATCTCTCGCAATGTATATGTCTATATCACCACAAAAAGGCGGGTTCCATAGATGAACAGGCGCAGGCCCCTTATTCTTAATTTCTTCGGATATTTTTAAGTAACTACCAGAAGACTCGAATAATTTCTGAGTTTGTAGTCTCGATTTTNGAATTTTNTGACCTCATNTTGNATAGNTTTCAACAAAACAGCTAAAAAGAGCTNGTATTATAACTGAATAATAATCTACAAATCGCCTCAATTAAGTTGGAATTAATTCGAATCGAACTGATCCACTGCGGAGACAGTTCGAGGCATATTCACTATAACTATCATATACTTCATTATCTTTGACACTTAGGCATAAAACCTGATAGGGATATATTCATTAGGGCTATCAGCGATGTTACACTACCAAGCAACTGGTAGAACTAAATCCAGGCACATAATGACCATNCCCCATGCCTGACGAAATCGCAGNTTCAGAGTTCAGCTCTTTATTTAAAAACAAGCAGCCNCTNCTAGATATTCGNGCGCATATCGAATACNAACGTGGAGCGTTTCCTAATGCCTATAATNTGCCATTATTAAACGATATAGAACGTAAAAAGGTTGGNATTTGNTTTAAAAAAGCTGGGAGAACTGCAGCTATCGCATTGGGCGAAGAATTAATTTCTGGAAGTATAAGAAGAAACCGGATAGAGCATTGGGTTAATTATCTTGAAAAAAATCCAACTGCGGCTCTTTATTGCTTTCGTGGAGGGCTCCGTTCAGAAAGAGCACAGAAATGGTTAGCCAAGGAAGGAATTAAAGTGCCTTTGATTCAAGGCGGATATAAAGCTTTAAGACGTCATTGTCTAAATGTGTTAGATCAAGTTAATCACCAAGGCAAGTTTATTATCATTGGCGGGAAAACCGGATGCGCAAAAACTCATGTACTTAAAAATCTAAAATACTCATTGGACCTAGAAGGCAGAGCCAATCACCGCGGATCAGCCTTTGGTAGACGAATAACGGCACAACCCAACCAGATTAATTTCGAAAATCANCTCGCTATTGACCTAATTGAGATGGAGTTTAGTCAAGCCAACAAGATATTCCTAGAAGACGAAAGCAGAACTATTGGTTCCCTAAGCATACCATTTCATTTACATCGTTCTATGAGTGAGTCACCTCTTGCTATTATTGAGGAAAGCCTTCAGTACCGAATTGAAAACATCCTCAAGGATTATATTTACTCGAACTTGTTCGAGTACAAAGAATCCGTACCAAGATATTATCAGGATTATTTCTCAGAGTTTTTATTATCAGCCCTTGCTCGAATTCAGCGTCGGCTCGGAAAAGAGAANTACACCTCTATAAGAACTNTTATGATTTTAGCTCTTAAAGAAACTGATTTAGAGAAAAGCGTTGTATACCATCGCGAATGGGTAGAGTTGCTACTTAATGGCTATTACGATCCAATGTATGAATATCAGTTGGATAAAAAATCACATCGCATAGTCTTCAGAGGGAATAAAGTAGAGTTTATTAACTGGGCCCAGGAACTAGATAAAGCGGAATAAGTACTGAGATGGCAATCACAAGAATCAATCTGCAACGGATCCTTCCTAGTATAAAAGACGGAGCTACTATTCTTGTCCCCAGTTTAAGAGTTAAAGATGCAATTCTAAGCGAATATCTTGCATCGATAAACTCCAGCACCATACTCACTCCAAATATATTACCAGTGGACATATTCATAAAAGAATATTGGGAAATTAATGCNCGNAAGGCAGTGTGTCCCTGTAATAAATTACAGTTACTCACGAGCCAAGAGGAGTTTTTATTATGGAACGAAATAATAGAAGATTCATTAAACAAATTCCCACTATTAAATCCAAAAGAAACAGCAAACGCGGTTGCTCATAGCTACCACCTAGCCCGACAATGGATAGANCCAAACNTTTTTACNCNGGATCTATNAGCCAATTCGAGNATTACCGATGTTGCCGCATTTTCACAATGGANCCANATATTTCAAAAAAAATGCAATAATCTTCAGTTAATCAATTTAGTAGATGCTATCGTACTATTCACTGAATTACTAAAATCAGCAAAACTCAAAACTTTTCCGAAAGAGATAACCCTAGTTAATTTTTACGATCCACCACCAATCTATCAGAAATTATTTAACACCTTCCCCAATTCAAGTTTGATACTCACTACAGAAGATATTCCTAAAAATAAAAGCAAAGGCCAAAGCCTCAGCAAGAAAAAATTCGAGTTCGATAATCAAAACTCCGAATTACGCAGCTGTGCCAAATGGGTCAAGGAAATCCTTATAGAGAATCCGACTTCACATATCGGCATCATTAGCAATAACAAAGAAAAGGTGCGCCAAAAATTTGAATTTCTCCTTCGCGAAGAACTCAACTCATCATCTATATTTTGGAGCTCCCATGAAAAGCAACTTTTTAACAGCACAAATAGTTCACAACGATTAATCGATATCCCGTTTATATATGATGCACTATTAGTGCTGGAACTAGGTAGAGAAAGACACAATATTGAAGACTTAACCAGGTTGCTACAATCACCTTTCCTTACTTGTAGTGAAAGCTTGGATGTAAACATCAGAGAAGATCAAGCAAGAATAAATCTAGCGGCTTGTTTACGCCTCCGAGGGCAAACCACCATTTCCAACAGAGAGCTATCCTATTTGGCTGCAACTAAAGAAGATTCTCATTATTGCAAAGAATTCACAGAGCAACTAACACAATTTAAAACTGAAATTCATAGAATAAAACACAAAAAAACAATACAAAAATGGGGGGAATTATTCTCCAACTTGCTATCAATATTCGGTTGGCCGGGAGCAGTAGTTGATAAAAATAAGACCAAGTTTCTGAAGCAATGGAAAAGGATACTTGATCAGTATCGCAACGCTTCCCGAATCCTACCGGAAATAGATTATCCGACTGCTTTAGCTAAATTACGCTTACTTTGCTCGCAGCAAACGATTACCAATGAATTTGACGCTTCCCTCGCCATCTCGTTCTATTCAATTGCAGAGTCGATTGGTCTCGAATTCGATCATATATGGTTAGTAGGATTTAATGATCAAAATTGGCCAGAGCCGTGCAACCCGTCACCATTCATACCCTATACCACACAAAAAGCGGCTTCTATTCCTGGCAGTCACAGTGACATCCAATTGGATAACGGAAAACGACTTTTTGCGCAACTGCTGTCCGCAACGAAATCTTCCGTACAAGCAAGTTATTTTAAAAACGATGGTGAACAACTATTTCGGCCTAGTAGTTTTATTCTTAATTTTGAGACTTCCAATGCTTTTAATGACACTGTCCCCATACTTAATAAAACCTGTTTTCTTCAAATGGATAATACAGCAATCGAATTGATTACCGACAGAGCCTTACCTTTAAGCAAAACTGAAACAGTGAGGGCTGGGACAAATTTAATCAGCGAACAATCAAGTTGTCCATTTCGTGCTTACGCTAAGAATAGATTGCGGCTTCAACCAGAGCCTCCTATAGAAATCGGTATTAGCAAGATGGCCAGAGGTACCGCTATTCATATTGCACTTGATTATTTATTTGAAAAAATAGATACAAGCAACAAGCTATCTAGCGAAAATCTTACAGAGATAGTAAAGGAAGCAGCTCTTAAGGGAGTAGATTTTCTAACTAAGCGTTTTCGCGACACCATGACCCCAAAGTTTCAACAAATCGAGTTTATATGTATTTCTAATCTACTTAATCAATTTATCAAAATTGAAAGGAAACGCCCTGCATTCCAAATTATCGCTCGTGAACATACTCTAAACCAGCGGTATCAAAATTTATCACTTAACGTAAAAATAGATCGAATCGATCAATTAGAAAATGGTGGTACCGCATTGATTGATTATAAAACAGGAAAATACACGGTTTCAGCCCAGGACTGGCTAAAAGACAGACCAAAAGATATGCAGCTCCCACTTTATCATTTAATAGCAAGTAAAAACGGCTTCGATCAAATAGTAGCGGTAGCAATTGGGCATATTCACCCAGAAAAAATCTCTTACTCTGGGCTAGCTGCTTCTTCATCTTTTTCAGATGAAATAAAGCCACTTGGAGAAGAAAATTCGCCCAATCTCAACTGGGAACAAATTATTCAATATTGGTCTGACAAAGTTCAACAGATCGCCGCCGACTTTAACGCTGGAGTTTGTAATGTTAATCCCATTGATACTGGTAAAACATGCACTTATTGCGGGCTACAAGCTTTATGTAGAATTCAAGAAATGAGCGACTCGGATATCCACGCTCCAGAGGGTGAAAATAATTGAGTCCCGCCTTAATTGACCAAACCGCGCGCGATCAGGCTCTCGATATTAGCCAATCATTCATAGTGCAAGCTCCAGCTGGATCGGGAAAAACCGGTCTCCTTACATTACGTTATTTGCGCCTACTCTCAGTCTCCGAGCAACCAGAGCAAGTGCTCGCAATTACTTTTACCAAAAAAGCTGCCAGTGAAATGCGCAATCGCATTATGCAAACATTATTCTGGGCTCGAGAACTTGATCAAGATAAAGAAATAATCTCGAGCCACTTCGATACTCAAAGATTACGAATAGCCAATGAAGTACTTTCTAAGGACAAAGAATGTAGTTGGAATTTATTAGAAAACCCTTCTCGTTTAAGAGTACAAACAATCGATAGTTTCTGTTTTTATCTAGCTAAACAACTGCCCGTAATGAGTCGCATTGGAGGCAATCCAACCATTACTGAAAATACAGACCAGTGTTTTCGCGACTCCATCGCAAACACCTTAAGACATCTAGATGAAGGTCATAAAATTAGTTCGGATTTAGAAAAAATTCAGATTCACCTAGACAACGATGTAAATCGGCTTGAGCGCCTTCTAAAAAATCTACTCCTCAAAAGAGATCAATGGTTACCATATATTTTAGACATAGATAATAATAATGAGGACGCAAAAGCTTATTTGCAGACCTGCCTAGAAGAATTAATCACGGAATCAATAGAGGAAGTTAAGGCTGCATTATACGAATTCAAATCTAGAGTGATCGAGCTTGCGAACTTTTCTCTAACAAACCTAAAAGAAGACGAGCCTACTAGATTTACCCAGCTCAAAAATTTATCGTCAATCCCTTCTTCAGAGCCGAAAGATCGAGAAAGTTGGTCGTTGATTATTAACTTACTACTAACCAAAGACGGTACCTGGCGAAAAGCTGTAAACAAGCTCAATGGATTTCCAACTGGTGATGGCTCTAAAAAAGATCAACAAGCCTTATACAAGTTGCGTAAAAAGCAGTTTCTGGAACTCAAGGATGAACTTATTTGTAAAGATGGTCTTCTAGAATCTCTAAATTATTTGCGCTTACTACCGAATCCTTCTACCAGCCAACAACAGTGGGACTTTATAACATCGTTAACAAATATTCTAGCTCAACTAAGTAGTGAGCTACTTCTTTCTTTCCGACGCTTTATGTTAATTGATTACACTGAAGCCAGCGCTGCGGCGCGCACTGCATTGGGTAGCGATACTAATCCCACTGACTTAGCTTTAGCGCTAGATCACAATATTCGGCATATTCTTGTGGATGAATTTCAAGACACGTCCCAATCCCAATTAGACATGCTTTTGCAATTAACTAATGGCTGGGAAATACACGACGAACGTACTTTATTCTTAGTTGGCGACGCTATGCAATCTTGCTATGGATTCCGCAATGCCAATGTGGGTATCTACTTGAACGTGCAGCAAAATGGTTTACCCAATATAGTAGTTAACAATCTCCAACTTAGTGCAAACTTCCGTTCCGAACCCGGGATCGTTGATTGGATAAATAACCACTTCGAAACAGCCTTTCCTATCAAGCCTAACCCTTCAAAAGGTGCAGTACCCTACTCTCCCTCCACAGCGGTTAAGCCTTCAGGAATGCTACAAGCTGTGGACACAGAAATAATTACCTACTCAAGCGATCGTCGTTTGGCAGCAAAAGCGGCGGAAGCGAAGCAAGTAATTGCCCATATAAACAAGTTGCGGGGAGAAACGAATGCTAAAAACACCGAAAGCATTGCTATTCTTGTGCGCAGTCGAAATCACCTCATGCAAATCGCAAACGAGCTACACAGTAGTAACATCGCATGGGAATCAACAGATATCGATCGAATAGGCGCTATGCAGATTATTGAGGATCTGTTGAGCCTTACAAAAGCATTACTTAACCCGCACGATCGTCTGTCCTGGTTTGCCACCTTAAGAGCTCCTTGGTTGGGATTAGTCCTATCTGATTTAAATACCATCGCGAATCACAGCAAGCTGGAATCAGTTTGGGAAGTAATTTTAAATTGGCAAAATATTCAGGGCCTTTCTTCCGACGGAAAAAGTCGCCTAAAGCAGTTTGTAAAGTGCATGTCATATGGAATGGAGTTCCGTTACCAACTATCGCTTAGAGAAATAGTTGAATCCACTTGGATTTTGCTACGCGGAGCTGCAGTCATCGAGACCAAACGAGAAATAGCTTGTGTAAGTTTCTATCTTGAATTGCTTGATACATACGAACAAGCCGGAGGCATAAGAAATTTGAACGAATTCCAAGAAAAAGTGCTTAATTCGTTTATACCTATCCAGGTAGAGTGCCCGCAATCAGAAGACGAGGTTCCGGTCCAATTACTTACCATTCATAAGGCTAAGG
>PBNR01000015.1 GCA_002723195.1 Gammaproteobacteria bacterium
ATTGGTGGATACGGTCGCTCCCATTCCGCATGTCGCCCGCCGCCCCGGTACGGACCGTCAACCGCCGCACAAAGTCGTCCACGGGACTGCCGCTTTTGGTGTGCATGGGAATCAACACGTACGACGCCACGTCGACATTGTCAAAAGTTGTTCGCGCCAATTCTTGGCCCCAGTCCAAGATGGTTTGGGCCACCAAGGGTCCGTCCTTCTCTTTGTTGAAAAGGTCGGCCGCGTGAACAATCAACGACGCCATCCAGACCATCAGGGGCAACGACGGCGCTGGAAACCCTTCGCGCACAAACACGTCCAACGGGTCGCGTGGTGCCGTGCCGTCCGTGGGATGTTCGCATTTCCAGATGTGCGCCAGGTACGACGCCACGGTAATGTACATCGTCAACCTGTTTTGGTCGCGCGTTTCCAGCGTGATGCCATGGGTGCCTTCCAATTCTTTGGCCAAGTCCCGCACAAACGTGTCGGCGGCGACGGTGGAGATGCGGTACGGACGGTAGGGTGATTTCTGGAACAATGCATGACCTGTCAGTGTGATCTGGAAAAAGAAATGGAGCATGCGCCGCATAGCGCGCCGAAAGCCGGCTTGGCGACGCTGGGTAGCGGGGTCTTCGCCGTTGTAGAAGCGGTTGTCGTAGTGGCTCCCAAGAAGCTTCATGTGACAACACATAATCCGCGATTCGTAGGCCCCTTCTTGATCGTGCACTTGGCCCGATGGTTTCTTCCAGTTGCCACTGGACGCGGTACCGATACCGGTGACCCCCACCCGCACCTTTTCTTGTTGGAATCCGCCGCCGCCCTTTTTCTTGACACACCGTTCGTAGTAATACCCCTCCGAACCCGCACTGATCATGGACTTCATCATGTCCAACATCTTCTCATCGACGATAGTGTGTTCGTCTTGTATGTACAGGGTATATTCGAAAGGATTTTTGTCCTCGTGGGCGAGTTGGGGCACCAACATGGACTTGGCGCTCTGAAAATCCCTGGATCGAACAAAGGTTTTCCCAAAAATGGCCGCCGTGACCCGCAGGATCCACGTTTTCCCGGTGGCTCTCGGACCAAAGAAGAAGGTATGGCGCGAACCACGACCACGCATGAAATCGCCCGCGGCTTGGGTTGCAGCCGTACACACGCTGAGTATGATTCCGTAGGGTAAATTTTGCGTCACCACTCCCTCGCACGTGGCGAGACTATCATTCAGGTGGATCCACAAGCGCGCGTCGTCCGGCAAGTCAGGCCCCAAGTCTGGCGGCACGGCAAACGTCGGGTCCGGTCCTTTGGCGTGGTTTTTCATCCACGCCGCCGCAAGCCGACGCAAGTGCGCTTCGCGGCGCACCTCCGGGCCCTTCGGGTCCCTCGTCAAGTCTTTGATCGTGTAAAGGACCGCGTCGTCGCTCCGCAACAGGCCACGGGCCGCGTTTTCTTGGGCCCGTTCCAGTTGGGTCGACACGCCTTCTTCCGTCTCTGCCCCTTTCGGGTCGCACGCGTTCCGGTACAGGCGTCCGACTGTCTCGGCGTGCGCTTGGCGCCAAGCAGCCCATTGGTGTTCCGGGATCGATGCTTGACGCGGCGGCATGGACGGCCCCACATACCGCATGAAATACCAAAACATGCCGCTGCGCAACGCGCTCTTCAAGTGCATGCCCCATTGGATGGGACAAAACACGTGGCGGGGATGGGCAAACACCAACAGCGTTGGGTCGTGTTCGTCGACGGTAAAAATCTGTTCCAAGCCGTTTATCGGTGGCAAGCGAGGGTGGCGTCCATCTGGATCCCGCATGACGCGCACGGCCAAACCTCGTTTCCACAATGGCGAGTCCATGTTGCTGCCTCCAATGGCTTCGTTGTGTTGGATCATTTTCTTGGGCGGCGGCAAGCCCAACTCTGCCCGCATACGGGTAAAGGCCAAGGCTTCCCACGCCCCCAGACGCGGATGATGTTTGCCTGGCAGTACCATGTGGCCTTCCGGCGTGATTTTGCGCAAGGGTTCGTGCGCAATGTACCGTTCGTACGCCAAGTCAATCGACCAACGCGGTGCGTTGATGACCACCACCAACAGCAGTCGGGCGTCGTGCTGCACCAAGAAGGGCACTGCCAAGCGCACGTGCCAGTCGTCACACCATTGTGACTCGATCATCTCGTGGTTCTGTATGCGTTCGAAAAAGGCGTTCTTCACCGCTTGGCGCGCTTTGGCCGACATCCGCCGTCGACCGCCGCCGCCGCCCGCGTGGCCGCCGGCGTCCTCGTCGTCCTCGTCTGCGTCTGCGTCTCCACCAGGAATGTCGTGCGCCATACACCCCATGGCCGGGGACGCCGCAAGGGTGGTGACAAAGTGTACCCATGACCACATGCTACTCGGCACACTTTCGTCTTCCATGTCCGACTGTTCCTCGGGCGACGGGACGACGGCAATCACGACTTGTTGCCCGTCCCCTACATGGTCAAAGGGTGGCGACTCAGCGCCGCCGTCCACTGCGTCCAGTTTGCCTTCGATTTCCCGCCAACTTTCCGCGTTCAAACCCGCCAAGGACAAGGTGAAGGGAGGATTGTCGGGATCGGCCAAACCTTGCGCGTCGGCCATGACGTGGGTTACAGGACGGACTGAAGCGCCGCAAAGATTTGGGGCGACGGCGACGGCGACGGCGACGATGCTCCCCCCCCCCGGCTCCCGATATATATCGTCCGCCGTCCCGGTCGGCGGTCGAGTTCTCATAGCCGTTTGGGACCTACATGAAACGGCCACGGTTGACGAAAGCGCAATTGGCGTCGGCCGACGTGGTGGCACCCGGCGAACCGTACCCTGTGGGCTTGGACATTTTCAAGCGTCAAGCGTACCAGACGGTACTGACCGAAGCCCATGTTTTTTGGTTGCGGACGTTCCAAGGGGCAGACGTGGCGTGTTTGAAAGACCCCGTGACCGGGACGTACCATAAACTCAGTTTGCAACACTGCGAAGTCATTTGGCCTCGGGTCGACATTCAGGCTGTCGGGTGCAACCGTCGGGTGGTCCGTCCAGGGGTCACGGTCCCTATTTTGCCGCCGGATTTTTACGCCGCCAAACAACGCAAACGTCGGACGTCGTCATCCGGGAGCGCCGGCATTGGCGGTGGCACGCGTCCCAAACGCCCCCGAACGCAAACTTCCGCTACATCGACGTCGTCGTCGTCTGTTCCGCCACCGCCGCCGCCGCACCCACACTTTGGGTCGCCTCCGGGACCACGGTCGTGGACTCGGTCGTGGTTTTACCCTCCGGAAGGTTTTTTTCGGCGGGCACCACCCCGGTACCGGGCGGGCGGCGGGGGACCCGGCGGCGGGAAGGGACAAGGCCCCCGCCGCCTTTCTGTTGCTTCTGCCGCTGCTGCTTCCGCTGCCGCTGTTGCTTCCGCTGCTTCGCGGGAGGCCGTCGACGGGGCGGGCGGCGACGTGTACGCTCAACGGCGGGCGCATTGGGCGGCGTGGCTGCGAACCACCGCGGACCCCGCCGCCGTCCCGTTGTCCCCTTCGGTATTGGACGCGGTCCAAACACCGGCACAGTGGGCTGCGTATCCGTACAAGCACTTGTTGCGGATGTTTTATGCGTACTTTTGCGGACCGTTGCTTGCGCCGCGGCCCACGGACCCACCGCCGTGTCCCACCGTTCAGGAGGACAACACGGAGCCCGTTGTACCATCGACGTCCGGAGTGCCGTCACCAACGCCGGATGCGTCGACCACGCGGCCAACACCGTCCGAATGCAATCCATCCCTGCCAGTGGCACCAGTGGACCCATGAGGGGCGGTGGCGCCGCCGCCGCCGCCGCCTCATCGCGGGGGACTTGCCAATGGGCCGCCGCCACCACGTACAAGACGGCGGCCGCCGCCGCTTGGGGACGCCACGTGTGCGGTCCCGTGAGGGGCGATTCGCACACGTGATGGACCCGGTCGACCCAGTGGACAATGTCCCGGACCAACGGGGTATCTCGGGGTTGGGCCCAATACTGCGGGGCGTGACGGGCCATGTACGCCGCCCATCGCGGAATGTATTGCGCGGCCGTGGGACGTGGCGGGGCATGGGGACCCAAACAGTGGCGGAAATGTTTGAGGTACCGCCCCAAGATGCCGCGTGCGCGGGCGTTGCCGTCGGGGCACTCCAAGATGGCCATGTGCGGGGGGACGGGCACGGCAGGTGCGCGGCACGAGGCCAAGACCAAGGCGGCCAAGGCGGCCGTGTTGTGGTGGCTGTACGACGGCCGCCGGTGGTGCAACCAGTGCCGCAAGTACGCGGCTGCCCGACGCACGAGGCCGGTATCGAGGTCCAACCGGGCAGCATGGGCTTCGGTTTTGCGGAGCAACGACTTCAAGGCAACGGGGTCTCCCAAGTGGGCTTGACGTCGAGGACGCGGGGCCAACCGGTGGCATTGGCGTTCGGGGGCGTGGCTTTCGACCCGTACCCGGTCGGCCATCACCAGACCGCACGTATGACACGTGACGGCGCCGCGTTCGTACTGGGTGGCAGCACCACAGCGACGGCACGCCCAATGGCGGGCGGCGACGGCTTGGTACGCCGACGCGGTGTAGGCGGCCGACATGGGGTTGGACGGCAGAAAGATCGGCAAAGATTTGGGGGTGGACTGAACGTGTGGTGGCAATGGGTCTTGTACGTGCGCGGTGCGTCGTCCTCCTCCTCCTCTTGGTATACCTCGCCCCCGATATAGGGGAGCACCGTCATCGTCGCGCCGTACCCCAAATCTTGCTCCACCGAGTAAGGTAGCCCCGAAACACCGAAGCCCATCGCATCCGTACCATGTCGCTCGTCAAGTGGACTCCTGCCGACATTACGGTCTCGGAACCGCGTGTCAACACGTACGGAGGTAAGATGATTTACTTGGATCTGAAGGGTACGCGCAAGTCGCCCATCCGCCAGTATGAACGCGCGCGAATCGTGTTTGACGTGAAGGGCACGGACTACGAAGGGAATGCCACGACGCAGCGCAACATGAACCTCGAAATGACNCCGGGAGACTTGGCGGACATCGTCGCCATCGAGAACGTCATCGTCGACCTTGCAGTGGCGAACTCGGAGAAGTGGTTCGGCAAGAAGAAGATGTCGCGCGCTGTGATCGAGGACCGCTTCGAGAGCATCGTTAAAAAAGATAAGAAGGGGCAATATCCACCCACCGTCCGCTTCAAAGTTTACAGCAACCCGGAATTCGCTGACCGCGACACGGTGGTGCGCGAGATCGTCAATGGGCAGGACGGCGAGGGCGAGACGTACGTGCTCGCCACGGCGGACGCCATCACGCGGAACTCACAGACGGTCGTCAAGGCCACGTTTGGGAACGTTTGGGTGTCGGGCAATACGTTTGGACTGAAGGTGAAGATCAGTGATATGATCTTGTGGCCGTGCAAGACGGCGGCGGAAGAAGAGAGCCCGTTCGCTGGGTTTCACCTGTCGCGCAGTAAGACCNCGAAACGCGCGCGTTCGCCGGAAGACGAAACCCTCGGNGGTGACTTCGTGAAGCGCGCGAAAACCGAGGGCGGTGTGGTGGCGGCAGCGAGCAATGGGCACAACGACGCCAACGGCAACAATGCCAACGCCAACGACGCGTAAGGGGGGAAGGGCAACGTTGGGGCAGTGTGTGTGTGTGTATCTACCAGCGAGACAGCGAGACAGCAACCGTGTGTGTGTGTGTGTGTGTGAGTTACCGTGCTTGTTCCGCGGCCACGGCGGCCGTGCCGCCGGGATTGCTGCGCGTCCAACGTCTCTATGAGCACGGACGGCAGTGGCGGTCCCGGCGTGTACGGTCGGTACGGCGGACCACCATGAATCCTTTTCATCGTTTACCCGACCCCGTCGTTGTTGACGTAGCATCGCTCTACTTGTCGTTGGAAGACGCCGTACGATGGACCGCCACGTGTCGCCACGCCCGTAGAGAAATCGCGCCGATCCACTTGCGCCAACGACAACGCCAATGGTTGACGTGGGACTTGCACCCGCGCGAACGGGCAGCCGTGGCGGCAGGTCAGTGGCACGCCCGGGCCATCCAAGTCCTTCGGTACCGGACCCACCGGACCCGTTGGGCCCACCATTTGGTCCGGGACGTCCGGGTACCGCGTCCTTGGTTGTGTCGGTTGTCGCGTTGGGTCCCTCGGGTAGCGACGTTGCCGGACGTCCACTTTGACCTCGTCCAACACGTCGCGTGCGACTTGTGGCACACTCGACCGGCCGTGGCGTCGTGTCCCGTGAGTCCTGCCGTGGCGGCCATGACCCGCTTGCCTTGGACGCGGTTGGTGCACGGTCCTTGGACGTTGGCACGGAACGTCCTGTACCGGGACGGCCGGTGGATTGCCGGCGTGGTGATCGGTCCACGGGTGTGGCCGACGGTCTTGTGGAACGACGACGCGGCCACCTGGTTGACCACGTTGGGACGGCGGCCGGCCGACGGGTTGTTGCGGTACTGTACGCGGTGTCCTTTTTGTGGGAGTGACGGCGTTGGCGGCGGCGCGATTGCGACGGCGACGGCGATGGCGGCGACGGTGGATCCCGTCTCCAACGACCCGTGGACGTGTGGCACGGGGTGTGCGTTTCAATGGGCCGCATGGGCCGGCCGCTGGGCTGCATGGTCGACATGGCGCCTACCGGTGGACCCGGGGCGGAACAAGGGGAAACAGAGAGGATGGCACGCAGGGACGAGAGAGGGACGGTGAACGGTCCAAAAACTGTATATTTATTAGCCGCGTTCTAGCAACATCCTCTCGATGGGGGTCAGATCGGCGTTCTCGTCCGCGTCCGATTGTTCGGCCGCATCGCCACCGCCACCGCCGGCCGCACCCTTCGCCTGCCCCGTCCCGGTGCGTGCAGGCGTCAGTGTCGAGCGCGCCGCTCCCGGTGGCGGCGGTGGCGGCCGTTCTGATGCCTTCACCGCACGCTGGCGCGCCGATTGTCTCTCGGCGTCCGCCGGCGACGGCGGCGGCGGTCGGCTCTTCGGTTGCTTGCTTGCGCTGCGCGAGCGCCGCCGCTCGCGTGCAAAGGGCGACTCGCTACTCGCGCTTGTGCCCTTCCCGCGCGCTTGTTGGGCCGCGACCGGCGGGCGGGCACGGCGGCGGGGGCGTGCGAGAGCCATGCTTAGGTTTTCTAGCCGAGCGGTGAGTGCGCCAACGTCACCGCCGACTTTGTCGCTGCCAGTAGCATCAACCGTTTCTGTTTCGTCTGGGGTCTGTTGACGCACTGCTGCCAAGGAGTGTGTTGGCGGGCTCAAAGGTTCCCCTTCCTCTTCCTCGTCATTGTCTCCGTAAGGGTTGAAGTAGTCGGCGCGTGCGGCATCGGCCTCGATAATCGCCGTGGCCACAGCGCGGGTGGCCGCGGCCGCCATGTCAGCGGCCATGGTCGGCGGTAATTCCACGTTTACCACCACCGGCGGCGGCGGCGGCGGCGGCGGCGGCTGACTCCGACGGCGTTGTTCGTACGCAGCCGCATTGCGCCGATCGGTCTCGTATTGTCGCATGGCCCGCTGGCGGGCAGCACGGTCGGCAATCAAGGACACATCCGGCAACGCAGCCATGAGACCAGTGGGCAGTGGACGGCGTGTACATGCCACCTTCCCCTCTCTATATATAGAGAGTGAGAGTGACCACGCCCACGGTGTGCGACCGCCGCCGCCGTTGCCATGCGCTGGTTGCCGGATTTCTTGGTCCATGCGGCCACCACGTGGTTCCGTCCCCGTCACGCCACGTACCATACCTTGGCGCCCGCCGCCGCCGCCAACGCCTCCTTATTCTTGCGCCTCGACCGCCACCCCGACGTCCCCGTACCCGTCACCTGGCTCGACCCCGTCCACGGCACCAACGTGCCGTTCAGTCCCGACGCCATTCCGTTGGTACGGTGCGTGCCTCCCGAACCGGTCCAGCCCGGTACGCCTCCTTTGGTGTACACGCACGGCAACGGCGAAGACTTGGGCACGTGCTACGATACGTGTTGTGCGTTGGCCCGACGTTACCGCCGCGACGTCTGGTGTTGGGACTACCCCGGGTACGGCACCAACACCCAAGAACCCACGGAACACCGCCTCAACACCGCCTTGGTCGCCGTCCTTCAGTTTTTGGCGAAAGAACACGGCATCCATGGTCCCGTGGTCTTTGGACGGTCCCTCGGCACGGCCCCGTCCGTGTACGCCGCCACGGCCGATGCGCCTGCCCCGCCCGTGGGGGCCTTGATCTTGCACGCCCCGTTCCGTTCGCTCGTCGCCACGCAATTGCCCTTTACGGCCCCCACATGGTGCGACGCCATGTGTTCTGGACGACGACTGAAACGGTGTACCGTGCCGACGTTGTTGGTGCACGGGACGAACGACCATGTCGTGCCGGTGCGGAACACCCGCACGTTGGCCGCCACGTGTCCGTGTGTCCGCGACGTGGTGTTGGTGCCCGGGGCAGGGCACAACAATTTACACGCCTACGCCGACACGCTCATTGCGCCCGCCACCCGGGCGTTTTTGGCGGCGACGGTNGACCCGGCCCCGACGGCTACCAGGGTGAAGGAAACNCACAGTGCGGGTGTTGCTGTTGCTGCTGTTGCTACTGGTGGGCGGTAAGGCTCACCTTCGCGTGTCGTGNGCACCGAGNGCGTACCCCGTCAGTGCTATCGACGCCGTGTACAAGACGCCGGCGAGACCCAAACCCAACATGCTGGGATCTTGGTCGGGCGGCGGCGGCGGCGGCGGCGGCGTTGGCACACCCGACGGCGGCAATGCCGATCGGTGGCCACCACGCGCCCCGAAGTGTGGTTGTGCACGTGGCGTCTTCGACGCCGCAACGACCCGGACGACCGCACGCAACATTGGATGCCGTCACTACGGAACAACAGATGTGGATATAGGAAAAAAAACTTGGAGACAGGTGTTGGTGATGGGTACCCTCCCCCTCTCTCTCTGTTGTCTTTCACTGCTATATACACACACACACACGCCGCCGCCGATCACTGCCTGTGCAATATCGGCGGGCCGCTGCCCGCCAACCACGTCATCTTGTCTGCCTCCGACCATGTCTCGAATGTACCTGCTTTCCACTGACCGTTCTTGTGCCGCGGACGCCACCGTTTCCACTTCCTCTTGCGCTTGAAGTAGCGCTGGTGCTTGTCGCACACCTTCATGAACCGCCCTTGTGTGTCTCGCGGGTATTGCCACGACGGGTACTGGGGATGTTTACGGGTCATGGTGACCGGGTACGGCCAAGATTTGGGGTAGGTCGGTGCAGGAGGAGGAGGAATTGCCCTATAAGCACCCCCATCACCCGTCGCTGTCCACCCTCATGGACTCGTCGGAGTCGTCGCCGCCGCCCACTGGTGCGTACGTCTACATCGACGTCGAAACCACCGGGTGTCCCGGAGGCGCCGCCCTCCTCAGTCCTTTCCATCGAGTCGTCCAATTAAGTGCCGTCGTGGGCCGTCCCTTGCCCCGGACGACACCCGCGTTCGACACGCCCGTCCAACCCCATGTCCACGTACCGGCCGCCAGTGCCGCCATCCATGGATGGGACGATGCTGCGTTGGCCCATGCACCGTCGTTCGAAGCCGCGTGGACTGCGTTTGAAACGTGGATTGCGACCGTCCTCCAACCGACGGGACCCGTCACCTTGGTCGCCCACAACATGTTTGGATTCGACGCCGTGGTCCTGGCCCAAGAACTGCGACGGGCCTTTCCCCACCGGGAACAACCGTGGGATCCCACACGGTACGTGTTGGCCGACACGCTGGAACCCGTACGACGCCAAGTCGCGGCGACGGCGGCGGCCGACACGGACCCTGCACCGGCCAGTTTGGGGTCGTGGTACCGTCGGGTCACGGGCCACACCCTCGAAGGGGCCCACAATGCGTTGGCCGACGTCGAAGGGTTGCGGACGGCGGTGGAAACGTCGGGCTTGGTGCCGTCGACCACCGTCACGTGGCCCGACGACACGGCCGTCTTGACGGCTTTGCGGTACGTCGGTCCAACCCGGGCGAAACGGTTGTACGATTACATGGCCACGTTCTTGGACCAATGGGCAGGACGGCCCGGGACGCCGCCCCTCCAAGGACCGGCCCGGACGGTGGGGGCCGTCCGGTACGCCGCGGCCACGTTGGGGTCGTTCCAAGGCCCGTTGGAGAAAATCTTACGCGATGTAGTGCACGTGTTTGACGACGACCAGTGCGAAGCCATTGTGGCCCAAGTGTTGCGCCGGGGCCCGTCGGAACGCCAACCGTTGGCGTACCCGTACTTGGTGTGGCCCGCGTACCGGGCGGCCACGCGCCAAGAACAAGCAGGGTTCCGGGCCATGGGGTTGCGGACCCGCGGGGCCGTACGGGACCATTACCTGTACACCTGTGCCGAAGACGCGGCCGTGTTTGCGGCCGACCTCGTGGCCCGAGGGGGGTTTCGACCGGAACGGGCCGCGTCCAAGGCGTGGCGGACGGCGTAACAACTATAAAAGGGAACACACACCTGTTTCCGCCGACGACGTCACCATGCGGTTCACACTTCTGCCCCTCTGGTGTGTGGTGAGTACGTATACGGTGGCCGCAACAGACCTCAGAGGGTATACTCGAGTACCTGGTAGGTGTACGAGCACGGACTACATACACGAGGCGACGGATTATGACACCGCTAGCGATTGTATCGGCTTATGTGCCGTGTACACTTCATGGGAAGGTGGCTGCATTTCAGTTCAATACAATGCCGCCGAAAAACGGTGCTTGGCGTCAGCACATTGTACGGACTCGAGTTCGGATTACGACCGGAATGCAGAGGGATTCGAGCTATACCAAAAACATGCATCGAAATCCGACGCGCCCACAGACACACCTACGGCGGCCCCCACAGGGGTCCCTACGGCAACGCCTACCTCGCTCTGTGCGTGCCCGGACACAGGACGCAAGGACGACGGCACGTGGGCGTACGACGACGGCGACTGTGCCTCGTGGGTACGGGAGAACGGAGATGACCTGTGGTGCGATAATTGTTTTTGAGGGATGGGGGTGCCGCTATAAGAAGGCGTCGTAAGGTTCGTCGACGCCGCCGCGTCCTCCCATGTCGACGTCGCGCTTGCCGGAAGAAATCTTTTATGCCTTGAGCATGTACTTTGCCGACACACTGAAACGCCACTTGTTGGCGTACCGCGAAGACGGATGGACGTGGTTGTTCCTCGTGACGTTGTTTGGGCTGTACGCCAAATGGTCGCCCTTGCGCCATCCGGTCCCAAAGGACGGCGACAAACCCGACCCGCCTCCTGGATTGCACCACGAAATCGCCCACGAAGCGTACTTGTTGATTCGACGCACGTTGGCGTTTCTCGTCCTCCAAGTGACGATTCATTTGGTTGTGGAACGAGGACCGGGGACCGGGGCGTCGGGTTTATGGCACGAAACGTTGCTCTTGCCGTGCGTGTTGCTCTTGTTGGGTCTCGTGGTGGTGACGCTCGCGAAACACGTGCACCGTTCCCATGCATCCCAGAGCTAGGGCACGAGAGAGTGTGAAGTGAGATATTTTTTTTTACATTTCGTTGACACACGCCATCATCATCACTCTTTCTCGTGCGCGCGGCCCGCGTCGTCCGGTGTTGCTGTAGTGCTGAAAAAGCCGGCCCGGTGTTCCGCGTGGAGATCGTAGTAGGAGTCTTCTTCTTCTTCTTCTTCTTCTTCCCGCGCTGCCCAGTGGGCAAGTCTGTCCAGCAAGGCCTGTCCTCCTATCCCATGTTCGGCCAAGTGCACTTCGAACGAGGTGGGTTCGTGGGCGCCAAACAAAGCTTCTTCGGGGTTGGGGGGAGGGGGGGTGTCCGCTAATACAATGCACACAAGATGGTATAATACCAAAATACGGCGCCGCATGCACACACCACAGACGGGGCCCAGAAAACCATCCCTTCAGGGTGAGTCCAAGAGTCTTCTGCCTATATAGGCTCGCCCATAACCTCGCAGGCACGTCTGCGTGGAGCCCCCCATGACGACCGTTTCGCCACCGTCACTCGCCGTCGTCGAGGCCCGCACCATGGCCCGGGCCCTCGTCGACGACCTCGTGGACACGGCCCTCGTCGAGGCCGTCCAACGCCGCCTCGACGCTGCCACTGTCGACGTCGACACGGCCGACGGGGTCACGAAAGTCCCTCCCCCCAAAAGACCGGCCCCGTGCTTGTTGCCGTGGCCGGCCATGCACCACATCTTGACCACCCGGGCAGCCGCCTTGGACGTGGCGGTGGCGTCGTTGCCGTGTGCCCCATGCCTCGTCACCACACCCCGGGTGTTGGCCTTGGTCACCGGCAGGCCGTGGCCCGCACCGACCCAAGTAAGTCATCATTTGTTCCGTCTGTACGCCGCGGCCATGTTCCATTTGCGGACCGAAGGCGAACACCCTGCCCGTGCCGATGCCGTGCGGTGCATTCACGACGATTTGTTGCGGGACCAAGCGCACGCTTTTCGCGACCATGTCCACGACGAAGGACACTTTGTGGTGGCGTACCTGCGGGCATACGAACGGGCCTTGCTCAAGTACGTGTTTGTGGCCGGATCCCCGAACGGGGCTTTGTTTGCTGCCTTGCCGGGGAACACGGCGCCGCCGGCATTCCATGTGTTGGCCATGACGGACGTCGCCTTGGAGGCCGCCGAACCCTGGTTGACCCCGACGACGTTGCCGCCGACCGGCGACGACAAGCGCGTGGCCGACACGGCGGCTCGCATGGCCACCCTGCGCCGTGCATGGGAACCGCTGATTTGAGAGAGAGGCTGTATAATAAATGGATTATACTCGATGGCTGTTCCTCTTCCAAAAGACCCAGATGTACGCAGGGGCACGTCCAAAATACGCATGATCATTGACCTCGTGATCGGTTCCCAACACAAACAACCGACCGTTGGGACCTGGCTCCACGCACACGGACGCACGTCTGGGTCGCAATGCGTGACCGCGCCAAGGGAGCGCGTGCATCGCGTCGGCCACTTCGGGCAGGGCGAACGTGTACACGGGCGCACCCGTTTGCTTGTCCAATACGAATACCTCCCTCGCGAATTGGTTGGTGAGGTACAGGTACCCTCCTGCATCCTGGTCGACGCATATACTGTTCCCGGACCTCCACTGCCAACGCGTCCATTCGGCCACCTGGTTCCCACTCGCTTTGTCGTAGACAATGATTTCGCTGTTGTTTGGTCCAGTAACGAGCTCGAAGATACGGGTGGCATCCACGGCCATGCCCAACATGTGACGATTTGGATAATGTACGGTCGGTATTGTACGAAGAAGGGAACCATCTAGCGCGAACTGCTTGATATCATGTCGGCGCGTGCCTGCATCATCCACATGGTTCCCACCCACGTAGACACTCCCGCCTTGTGGGTCCACAACGATGGATTCGACGTAGCCGACTTGGGGGTCCCATGTTACACCCTGGTACCGACCTGTTTTCGTGTATACTTTGATCGCCGCAAAGGGCGCGATGCGCCTGCCAGTAGGCCGGTCTTGGGCCACGAACATCCGCCCCCCCGGCCCTGGTTCCACTGCCATGCGAAACAGACGGCGTGTCTTCAGGCCACTATTCCCGTGGTAGGACAAAGCCGGCGCTCCCTCCTTGGTATACACGACTACCCCTGCGTCGCGCGTGGTCAAGTACAAGTGTCCAGTGGGATCTACTTGGATCCCCCGTACACGCGCGGCGTTTTTTGGTGGGATCTTAAGGATGCTCACAGGTGCTTCCCCCAACACCACACGCTCGGCGTACTGCAACACCCGCAACCAATGGTTCCGCCCATGAAACTTGTAGAGGAACGGGTCGACAGTGTGTGCTGCGTGCAACAGCTTCTTGGTCCGTGCGGGACCGTAGCGCTCGTCCAGAACACGTTTCACCGTTTCTGCGTGAGTCGCCACCGCCGCGCCGCCGCGCCCTGTCCCCCACAACCGAGCCAGATCCCCGGGCGATAAAAATTGAAAAATTTTCTCCCGTTCCACCCGCCGTTGGTCCTCTTCCGACCTGAAAAGTGGTATGTCATCCGGGTTCATTTTGGCAAAGTGGCGGTCAAGGTCTGTACTCAACGTATCTTGCCGATCTTGTGCTTCACGGATGGCCTTCTCCGCCTCTGCCTTCTCCACACGTGCCGCCTGTTTGTCGGCTGTAGCTCTGCGACGCCGTTCGGACAGTACCTGTGCTTCCTCCCATGTGGGATGGCCGTCAGTCCGATTCTTTGACGGAGTATCCGTGTGTCGTTGCGGCATCTCCCGCCCTCGCCGTGCAAATTTCGCACCCCTCTCGTCGCCCCCCTCGTCTGTCTCCGAACGTTCATGTTTCTTCGCTCCAATCAAGTCCATGTTTTGAAACCGGAGGCCCAAGATTTGGGGTGCGTCCGACGAGGCGGCAGATGTGGGGGTGTGCGACGCCGACATTTAGCATGGCCGGTGGCCACAGTGCTCACCGCCGCCGCCGCCCTGGTTTTTATAGCGACGGTCCGGGAAAAACCTTCCTCCGTATATTAAGGCCCTCGGTCCCCCCCGCGCCCAGACGACCATGCTGCGTCAACGCCGGCGACCAAAGGACACCCCTCTTCGCCCTGCCGCCGACCCCAAAGTCCATGCGGCCCCCCCTTGGACCATACGGACGTTTTTCAATGCCGCCCCGGGCATCCCTCTCCCGTGGTTTCGCCGTCCGCCGACCACCACACCCCGTCCACGACCACCATGGCCCGCCGCCGTCCTGGAAGCCTGTGCCATGGTCGTGGGTCTCGTGGCCGCCCCCGTCACCGTCTATGCCATTTTGCTCGTGCTCAAATACGCCGGCGTGTTCCGTACCGCGTGTCCCACCGTCGCCGGACGCGTGTGCAATGCGCCCCACGGTACGTGTTTGTCGACCGGATTCTGTGCGTGTGTCAACCCTCTGTTCAGTGGCGACGCGTGCGGCGACACGGCGTGTCCCGGGTACGACGTCGACTCCAACCACATGTGTTTGGGCCGAGGCCAGTGCAATCCCTTTGTGGCCCGACCGTCCACGTCGGCGTGTATCCAGGCCACCCCTTCCGCCGCCAACGGGTTTCAATTGCGTTCATCCGCCACCGGGTGGACGTCGTCCGCGTGCCGTGCCCGCCTCAACTTGGCGACCGTCGACCCCGCCGAAATACCGCGGTGTCAATGCGACCCCCCGTACTTTGGACCCGACTGTGCGTTGGTCGGGTGTCCCACCGACACGACCAACCAGATTTGTAGCGGCAACGGAGACCCGTTCGTCGATTTCATTACCAACGATACCTTAGGGACTGGGACGGGGTGTCAGTGTGCCGGCGGCCGGGTCCAATGGTTGCGGTACAATGGGTACTCCTTGGCAGCCCAACAATTGTTGATGGACGTGCCGTCGATCGAAGCCTTGTGGAATCGACCTTACTGCGGGGTCCGCGTCGACTTTGGACCCGATTATACGTGGATCAACACGTCCGTCCCCCATGCGTACGCGTGCTTTTGCGACAGCGAACACCATGGACCGAGCTGTTGGTTCGGAACGTGTCCTCGAGGAGGTCCCGACGACCGCATTTGTTCCGGCCATGGCCATCCGTACTATGGCCATGGGTTTCATCCCACCAGTACACGGTCCGACGGGCCGTACGGGTGCGAACCCACGTGCTTTGACCCCGCCACCGACGCCGCCCCCGACGACCACACCACCGTTCCATACTTGGCCGCCTTGGCCGAGACAGTGGGCCAACCCACCGTGGGGTTGGTTCCGTGTGCGTCCGAGACGGCCACCGGTACGCCTCGGTGTTTGCCGGACTTGCCGGGACACGGGGCTGCGTGTGTGCGGGAAGACCCGTGTCCCGTCGACCGTCCAGTACGGTGCGGAGGACCCAGTGGACGGTGTGTGGCCGTCCGTCATTACGGACGGTACGATTCCGTCACCGATACGTACACGTGTACGAATACCGACCAGTACACCGACGGCAATCGGGACCCCGTCCATGTGGCAGGACCGTGTCGGTTCCGGACGAACGAAACCGATTGGGCACACCCCCACATGTGTTCCAATGCCCGGTTGCCCCGACGGTACCATTGGAAAGCCGTGCCCGGTACGTGTGGGTTGACGTGGACAGACGTCTTGCCGGACGGCACGACCGGCGTGGACGGCACGGTCCGTGTCCTCGATGGATGTGTCCACCACGACGCGGCCGGAGCTGCCCCCGACGTCTTGCAACGCATTCGAGCAGCCACCGCGTTGGCCACGTTTGCAGGGGGCGCCGACGTCGATACGTGTTATGCTGCCTTGGTGTTGGGGGGCACGGTGGAACGGGCCTGGACGTTGTTACAAGAAAACGCCGCGTTCTTTGTGGACCATCCGGCCCGTATCAATACCACGGCCGTGACGTTGGGGTGTCGCGACGACGCCGTCGTCGTGCGGGCCATTGCAGGTCCGTTGTTGGGTGTGTCGTTGATGGCCCGACGGACCGACCGAGGCGGCGACGGCGCGCCTCGCATTGTGCGGGTCGACGTCCGTGTGCGGCACGGCACGTGGGTTCCTTTGCAAACGGTCACGTTGCCCCCCGACGACGTGCCCACGTGG
>PBNR01000016.1 GCA_002723195.1 Gammaproteobacteria bacterium
TTCATAGCTTTCAGGAATAGTCACTGCGATGGGCAGAAGTACCTCTTCCTCATAGCCAAAATTAACCAGATCGGTTTCATAGAAAGGCAGCCAGTGCGGGGCAGGAAACTGTAATTCATCAATCTGCGTCCCTTCCGGAGCTAGCCATTCACTGAGGCTAGTAGGCTCCCCGCTATCCCCACCCATCTTCCAATAAGTATGCCAATGTTCAGCAGGGTCAAGACGAATACCTAGCCAGGTTTTTTGACCAGGAACAATATTGGTGGTTTCTGCAAGTAATTCCACCTCGATACTATGATCCCAGGCAATATTGGTTAGCACTGGAGCGATATCGAATGCACGCCAAGACCCATCTTCATCAATAAGCTTTAAAGTACCATCCAACTCATTCAAATCCTCTGGATAACGGCGATGCTGTTCGGTGGAAATTTGTATTCTATTTCCATCCAGGGTAACTTTTCGGTAGGGCGCATATTTCATAATACGCCGTTCCGTTGGAAAGAAGTAGGCTTCATCAACCCCATCGAATTCAGCGTCAAAAGCCTGTGCCATGATATTCACTTTCCCATCATGAATATTAAACTGTGTGACAAGGTTATGCTCACCAATAGGAGTTGGGGTTAATTGTCTGCTCTCGGAAAACCCCGCTACCCATCGCTCATCGATCTTAAAAGTATCGCCAATAGGCAGCGATAATGAAAAAACTGCAGAACCAGGAATACAGATTTCTTCACAAACTTGCCAATCAATCTTTGTAGCCAGGTTGAAAAAATCTTCATCAAAATCAGCAGGAACTGTAATTGGGAGAGGCAGGTATATTTCCCTTTCGTAGGTAAAAGTTACTAGCTCACTACCAAGAAATGGAGTCCATTCAGGAATAGGCCAAACAATATCCCCTACTTGAACTCCATCTGGAATTTGCCATTCACTGGTAAAAGTTGCAACACCACTGTCACCACCAAATTTCCAATAAGTATGCCAGTGCTCAATTGGGTCAAGGCGAATCCCAAGCCAGAGCGTTTCACCAGGCACCACATTGGTCGTTTCCGAAACGAGTTCTACTTCTATCTGTTCAGTTATATGGGGTTGCCCATAACCGTTGTAGGCTATGAGAGCAAAAGATAGAAATATCAGTATTTTATGAAATATTCTCTGCATTCTAGTTAGCTGGAAATTTGACTGTGCCAAAAGGTAACAAATCAGGCGGTTTCTGTCATGCCACTTTACGGATATTATCGGCACTTTCACGATTAATCATTGAGATTTTCTCTCGTTTCCGGACCCCGTCAATGTTAAATAATGGCCCCGCCACTAAAAAAATTATCGTTCTAGAAAACTACCAACCTAATGTTTTAAAAAGAGTACTAATATAGAAATATTCCACTACCTTTAGGCCAAAGAACATGACCTAACTTAATCATGCGCTTGCTAGAATCTGCTCAACTATTAACTGTAGATTTACTTTTCCCTGAAATTCATTTACTGACATACGATAAGCTATATCAATTTGTTTTGAGCTTTCATCAGGCCATATTTCTTCGACATTAAAAGCAATTGCATCAATTAATCGACGCGGATCCTGGACTGGGCTTAATACCATTTTTAAGTGACGTTGCGCGACTTTACGTTGCTGAATTAGATTAAAACGCCCATCGAATAATGGCTCCGGAAATTCCTGCCCCCAAGGCCCAGCATCATTAATAAGAGCTGCAGTTTCCACGGTTAACCATTGAGGTTCAACAGAGCCATCACTTAGAATTTTTGCAGTTAGCTGCTCCTTTGATAATACATTTGAAGCTTCCTGCACGAATGCCCGCTCAAATTCTTTTAGATAATCTAACTCCAGGCTCAATCCAGCAGCCATGGCATGACCACCAAACTTCGTTATTAATCCCTGATTCTTAGTAGCTACGCTATCTAAAGCGTCGCGGATATGAAATCCTTTGATAGACCGAGCCGAACCTTTTAATTCAATCGAGTCATTCTTGCCCTCGTGACCGCGAGCGAAGGCAATAACCGGCCGGTGATATTTATCTTTAATCCGAGACGCAACAATTCCAACCACTCCTTGATGCCAATTTTCATTATATAAGCATAACGCTGGGGGCAAATGTTCTTCTTCCAACGAAAGTTCCTGCAAATACTTATGAGCCTGATCACGCATTCCAGATTCTATCTTTTTACGATCCTGGTTCATGGTATCTAAGTTTAAAGCAAGGGGGTGCGCCTCGCTAAGCGACTCAGCTAAGAGACATTCGATGCCCGCAGACATGTCGTCCAATCGACCGGCCGCATTGAGCCGCGGACCAATGCCGAACCCAAGGTTACTGGCAGAAATTCGTTTGGAGTTTAGATTAGCGATTTGTAATAAAGCAGTTATACCAGGGCGAGTTTGCCCAGAACGCATCCGTTTTAATCCCTCATCGACTAGGATTCTGTTATTACGGTCAAGTGGCACTACGTCAGCTATCGTGCCCAATGCAACTAGATCGAGCTGGTGCGCTAGATTCGGTTCTTCCAAATTATTTTCGTGGAACCAATTAATTTTTCGGAGATAACTTCTCAGCGCGAGCATGACATAAAAAATAACGCCAACTCCTGCTATACATTTACTACCGAATGCGCATCCTGGCTGATTAGGGTTCACTATTGCTTGAGCCGCAGGAAGTTGCTTAGGCGCAATATGGTGGTCGGTAATTAATACATCTATTCCCACGCTATTTGCAACCTTGACTCCGTCGACGCTGGAGATTCCATTATCTACTGTAATGATTAAATGTGGATTCCGATGTTTGGCCAGCTCGACGATCTCAGGTGTTAGGCCATAACCGAATTCAAACCGATTTGGAACGATATAATTGACATGCTGCGCGCCGAATTGCCGCAAAACATTAATCGCTAACACACAACTAGTAGCACCATCTGCATCAAAATCTGAAACAACTAATATACGCTTCTTGCTTACTAGGCAATCAGCAAGTAATGCCACGGCTTTACCTATATCTTTAAAGCCCTCGGGAGGCAACAAATTGGTAAGTCCCAATTCTAACTCTCCAGAGGATTGGATAGGTCGCTGTCTATAGACTTGCTGCAACAAAGGGTGAATTGAATCAGAAAAATTTAATTTAGGATTACTATCTCTATGTTGAACCTGAGTAGACATTAAATCTGCTGAGTATTAGCTTTTATAAAACTTACTACTTCGCCCAACTCATTTTTTATTACATTGTAACGCTCTTCCCGCTGCAACAAATCCTGCAAATGGGCTGGCAACGCAGGTTCCTGGAGACCCGAAGCTGTTATCGCTTCAGCAAATTTTGCAGGGTGTGCAGTAGCCAATATGACCATCGGTACGTTCTTATCTTGTCGACATTCCCGGGCTGACTTAACACCGACCGCAGAATGAGGATCTAGAAGCACACCGTGATCACTAAATACTTTTGTAATGATTTCACAAGTCTCATCATCGTTAACACTATAACTATCAAAATGCTTTTTTACTTGAAGCCATTGATCGCGCGAAACACTTAGACTCTCGCTAGCAAAGCGGAGCATAAATTCTGTCAAAAAAGCACCATTTCGATCAAACAAATCAAACAAGTAGCGTTCAAAATTAGAAGAAACTAAAATATCCATGCTTGGCGAGAATGTTTTATTGAGTTCAGAAACTGAATACTCATTCTTGCTTATGAAGCGATGCAATATGTCGTTTTTATTCGTTGCCACAACGAGTTTTTCTATAGGCAAGCCCATACACTTGGACAAATAACCTGCATAAATATCACCGAAGTTCCCTGTCGGTACTGAGAAAGACACTTTCTGTTCTGGCGCTCCAACCTTTAGAGCAGCATAGAAGTAATAGACGATCTGCATTAAGATCCGAGCCCAATTAATGGAATTAACCGCAACCAACTGCCGACCCCTATGTAGGAAAGACTGATCGGCGAATGCTGCTTTGACTATCCGCTGACAATCATCAAAATTTCCTTCTACAGCTAGGTTGAAAACATTATCGCCTTCTACGGTTGTCATTTGTCTCCGTTGTACCTCAGAAACCCGTTTATAAGGATGGAGTATGAAAATATCAACATAATCAGAATGCCGGCAACCTTCCAATGCCGCTGAGCCGGTGTCGCCAGAAGTGGCACCAAGAATTACAACATGCTGTTTGTTTCTGGTCAGGACGTAATCCAGCATTCTACCCAATACTTGTAGGGCAAAATCTTTAAATGCCAAGGTCGGACCATGAAATAATTCAAGTAGATATTCGTTTTCTCCTAGACGAGTGACAGGAGCCACTTGGGGATGTGCAAAATCTTCATAACTTTTCTCAATTATCAGCTTCAAGTCCTTCTTCGGAATATCACTTCCTATAAAAGGAGTAATAATCGCAAGTACTAGTTCAGGGTAGCTAAGTGACCCCCAGGCCTCCATTTGAGCAAGTGAAATCTTNGGAAGCGATTCTGGGACATATAGCCCTCCATCTTTCGCCAATCCAGTGAGTAGTACCTCTTCAAAACTTTGAGGCGAACCACCTCCGCGGGTGCTGATATATCTCATTGGGTTGATTCGACGCTATGCCGCCTCGCCATTAAAAGGTTCCACGCGAATACGCGTTATTTTTCCGGCTACATCGGCAAGAGACTCGATCTCTGCAATTGCTTGATCAAGTCGTTTTTCAGTTACGATATGAGTGAGGATAATTATTGGTACAGTTTCACTTATCGCTTCTTTTTGAATTACAGCCTCAATACTCACATCATGCTCTTGCAATATACCGGAAATTTGAGCCATTACCCCTATTCGATCGACAGCCGGTATACGTAAATAATACTCGGCCTCAATTTCTCCTATTTCGATTATTGTTAACTCATTGCGCATTTCGAAATAGCCCAGCGCAGGATAGACGGGCGAGGTAATGCCACTCTGAATATGTCTCGCAAGATCAATTAAGTCCGCGACAACTGCTGAAGCAGTCGCTGCCGATCCAGCCCCAGGCCCACTATAAAGAGTGGCACCTACCATATTGCCGTGGATTAAAACCGCATTCCCTACCCCATTCACATTAGCGAGTAATCGAGATTTAGAAAGTAATGTTGGATGCACTCGCATTTCTATTCCATTCTTGGAACGTCTTGCAATTCCCAAATGCTTTATCTTATATCCCAATTCATTGGCATAATTTAAATCTTCGGGCGTAATAGAGCTTATCCCCTCTGTATAAGTTTTGTCGAATTGTAAAGGAATACCAAAAGCGATAGATCCCATAATGCTCAGCTTGTGCGCTGCGTCAATACCTTCGATATCAAATGTAGGATCTGCTTCAGCGTAACCAAGCTCCTGCGCTTCTTTCAATACTTCTTCAAACTGACGTTGCTTTGACTCCATTTCCGTCAGAATGAAATTACCAGTACCATTAATTATTCCAGCAAGCCAACTAATTTTATTTCCCGCTAAACCTTCCCTTAAGGCTTTAATTATTGGAATACCGGCAGCTACACTGCTCTCAAATGCTAATGCAACATTATTTTCCCTAGCAAGTTCAAACAGTTCATTCCCATGTTCAGCGATCAGTGCTTTATTTGCAGTAACTACATGCTTCCCGCTAATAAGCGCCCCTCTTATCACATCAAGCGCCGGGTCATAGCCACCTATAGTTTCGATAACTACATCAATGGAGGCATCGTTAATAACGTCAAAAACATTCGTGCTTACATGTTTAATATTATCGATCTTCTTGCCTTCGAGCGTTCGAGTTGCTATCCGGGTCACCTCAAGCTCAGCACCAAGTCGATATCTGATTTCATCAGCATTTTCTCGAAGCAAATCGAGCGTGCCTGTGCCGACTGTGCCTAATCCGCAGATGCCTAGTCGTAAGGATTTCGCAGCTTCTTCGTTCAATGATATAACCTCTTGTCGACTCATCCCTCAGTGAGGCAAAGCTCAAGACAGGGCGAGAATTATACTGGAATCAAGCCATAAGCCCAGCGCAGAAACTTGGGCAGTGTCGTAGTAGCTTGGTATAAAAAATGAAAAGCCCGCCAAATGGCGGGCCTTTCAGAGAATTAATAGTTAATTTTACCGCTAATTTATATTAAGCATTGTAACTAACCGTTCAGCATCCATGTATCCTGGAATTAATCGACCATCGGGAAATATTAACGCTGGTGTTCCTGAGATACCAATCTGATTACCAAGATCATAATGAGTCAAAATAGGCGTATCACACTCCCTGGCGGGTAGGTTTTGACCGTTCTTTGCTTGAGTCAATGATTTACGTCTATCCTCAGAACACCAAACAGAAATCATCTTGTCATAAGAGTCAGCTGCTTCGCCACCTCGTGGATAAGCTAAATAACGAATCTNAATTCCTCGCGCCAAAAGATCTTCTATATCACGATGCAATGCGCGGCAATATGTGCAATCGACATCTGTGAAAACAGTCAAAGTTGCCCGAATATCATCGTCAGGGCTATAAATAATCATCTGCTCTTCGGGTATATTTGCAATACGTTCAAGAATTCTAATCTGGCGCGTTTCAGAAGAAAGGTTCATCAGGCCATCCCTGGTGGTCTGATACATATCTCCAGCAAACAAAAAATCACCGGAAATATCGCTATACAACAATTCACCCGTATTAAGTTCCACCTCAAATATATTATCGAGCGGGGTTTCTTTAATCGCCAGAATTTTTAGCTGCCCTTGAGAAGACACCTCAATCGACAACACCAGCTTATCCTTCAATTCCTGAGTTCCTGCAAACTCTTGCGCATGCGCGGCCATCCCAAGTTGGGCCAATACCATAAGAAAGATTAATCGTTTCACGAGTATTTTCATCGTTAGCCTCCAATAGCACTGTCTTTGAGTCTATTGTGTTTTACTTAGTAAAAGAAGACCGTAAAGTCATCAAAGTAATTAGCATATGTCATAAATTGTGACGGGTTTGCGCCTGTATATAGGTTGAACTAACCAGCGCAAAGCCAGATAGTAAGCAAAGCATCGCTGCCAAGGCTAGACACTCCAATAGAAGCCCTTAAACTTCGGCCTTTTTATCCAATTTTTCTGAGATTCGAGCAGCACGCCCTGTCAATTCGCGCAAATAATATAGCTTGGCCTGACGAACATCACCTCTGCGCTTAAGCTTAACACTGTCTACCAGAGGGCTATAGGATTGAAATGTCCTCTCCACTCCGACGCCATGAGAAATTTTACGTACAGTAAATGAAGAATTTAGTCCCCGATTTCGCTTTCCAATAACTACTCCTTCAAAAGCCTGTAGACGCTCGCGGTCCCCTTCCTTGATTTTGACCTGAACAACTACAGTGTCACCCGGACCGAATTCAGGCAGCTCTCTTAACATCTGCTCTTCTTCGATTTGCTGGATGATTTTATTCTTACTCATTTTTCTGCTCCTGGAATCGTTGCTTGCAATAGTCTTTTTATATTAATTTATCGCAACTTATTTTCATCTTTAAATTGTTCGAGTAGATCTTGTTGTTCTTGATCCAGATTTTTTCCAACCATGAGATCTGGCCTTTTTAACCAGGTCGCACCTAAACTTTGCTTTAATCGCCAAGTCCTAATTTCTGAATGATTACCNCTTAGTANAACTTGGGGCACCTTTTTCCCGTTTATTTCATGAGGCCTAGTATATTCCGGACAGTGCAAAAAACCGTTAGTAAAAGTATCTTGCTGAGCCGAATTTTCATCACCAAGCGCACCAGGCTGAAACCTAATCATGGCATCTATTAATGCCATTGCAGCAAGCTCTCCGCCGCTTATTACAAAGTCGCCGATTGATAATTCTTCATCTATTTCGCTTTCTATTATCCTATTGTCGATTCCTTGATAGCGCCCACACAAGAAAACAATTTTCTCTTTAGTCGCTAGGTCCATAACATCTCGATTCTTAGCCGGCCGACCCTGAGGCGAAAGATAAATTACTTTGACACAATCGCCGACATCACCAAGAAACTTTTTAGCTGCACCGATTGCAGCTACAAGAGGTTCCGTTTTCATCAACATGCCCGGACCGCCGCCGTATGGCCTATCATCGACAGTACGATGTTTATCTGTCGCATAATCTCTGGGGTTAAAAACCTCTAGAGTGACGATTCCTTGTTTAACTGCCCTTCCGCTTATTCCAAACTCAGTTAGGGCGGAGAACATTTCTGGAAACAAGGTGACTATACCAAATTGCATTGTACACCTCTGACTAAGTGAATGGTCTTACTAATCCAGGTAGCCAGCTTCCCAATTAACCAAAACCCTTCTTTTCTCAGTATCAATGTTTTTTATAACCGAGCCTTTTATATAAGGGATCAGTCTTTCTCGATCATCTATGCTGCCATCGATGGGCAAAACCACCAACACATCATTAGCCCCGGTTTCTAAAAGATGATCGATTACCCCAAATGTCTGGCCCGCTTCGTTTAATACTTCCATACCTTCAAGCTCATGCCAATAAAAGCTTCCCTTATCCAGAGCTGGCAAATCCTCGGCATAAATAGAGAGCTCTTTACCGACAATCGACCTTGAGGTTTCAGGGTTGTCGAACCCTTTAAAATGAACAACCAAAGTTTCGCCCTGTCGCCTATACTGGTCTATTTCTAACACCTGCAATTCGCCTTCTATGGCACCTAAAAGCCTGGCATACGCAAGAATTTTATCAGGCGGGGTAGTGAAGGAATTTAATCTAAGCCAGCCCTTTATGCCGTGAACTTTGCCAACCTGCCCTAGTATCACTCGCTTTCGATCATTATCTAGAGTCATAAAAAACAGCGGCAAATAGGCGCTTTAAGCTTTAGTAGTTGGGGCAGCAGCATCCTTAACAAGACTGGAAACACGAGCACTAACCTGAGCGCCCTTCGACTTCCAAAAGGACATACGCTCCATGTCCAACCGCAACCTCTCTTCCTGGCCGCGCGCCATTGGATTAAAAAAGCCAATACGTTCGATAAACCGACCATCTCTAGATTTGCGACTGTCACACACAGTAATGTGATAAAAAGGCTTCTTTTTAGCACCACCCCGCGATAAGCGGATTGTCACCATAAATAAGTTCCTAATAATTAAACCAATTCTATATCCAGAGAAGCGGCCAACCTAAAGCCTATGTTATACGGCTAAAGTCCGCTACCCAGATAAAAAGGCCGGTATTCTAAGGCAATTGGGGCCTTATTGGAAGCACTGTAACGCCTGACTTTTGAGGCTTTTAGTCTTGTTTTCTCGTTGACGAAATTTCCACTTTACAAGAGTCAGAAACGCGGAAACTTTCCTTTGGGAAATGGAGGCAATCCATCTACCCCTGGAGCTTGCATACCGCCAAGCCCACGCATCACATTAGCCATATTCCCACCTTTCATTTTTTTCATAACTTTCTGCATTTGCTTATGTTGCTTCAGCAGTCTATTAAGGTCCTGAATCTGAGTACCTGAACCCACAGTTATTCGCCGCTTTCGAGACCCATTTAAAATCTCTGGATTAACTCTTTCCCTCATAGTCATTGAATTAATGATCGCTTCCATGCGCTGAAACTGCGATTCATTAACGGTACTTGCAGCGCCTGGTGCGAACGCGCCCATGCCTGGCATTCTATCAATAATACTGCTGACACCTCCCATATTTTGCATTTGAGACAATTGCTCTTTGAAATCTTCTAGATCAAATCCGCGGCCTTTTTTGATTTTCCTAGCAAGGCGGTCAGCTTTTTGCCTATCGACTTTTTTCTCTGCCTCTTCAATGAGAGAAAGCATGTCCCCCATCCCAAGAATACGGGAAGCAATTCGGTCTGGATAAAAAGGTTCAAGTGCTTCAGCCTTCTCACCCACCCCAATAAATTTTATTGGTTTGTTAGTAATATACCTGACAGATAGCGCTGCACCTCCTCGGGCATCTCCATCAGCCTTGGCGAGCACGACTCCAGTTAGAGGCAGAGCATCATCAAAGGCCTTTGCGGTGTTAGCCGCGTCCTGGCCGGTCATTGCGTCAACAACAAACAAGGTCTCAATAGGATTTAATTGCTCATGAAGTTGCTTAATCTCATCCATCATCTCTTGATCTATAGCTAGACGACCAGCAGTGTCTACGATCAATACATCGATAAGTTTTCGTCGCGCCAATGCTTTAGCAGCAACAGCAATTTCTTCCGGAGATTGATTAGAATTACCGCCATAAAATTCAACTCCAACGCTCTCTGCAAGAGTTTCCAATTGCTGCATCGCCGCCGGACGGTAGATATCAACTGAAGTCACCATCACCGATTTTTTCGATTCTTCTTTTAATAATTTTGACAGTTTCGCGACTGTAGTAGTTTTGCCAGCTCCTTGAAGGCCGGCCATTAAGATTATTACCGGTGGTGCTGTTTTAAGATTCAGCTCCGCGTTCGTCGAACCCATGATCGTTTCGAGTTCCGCCTGCACGACTTTAATAAAAGCTTGTCCCGGACTCAGACTCTTCGAGACCTCCTGGCCAATAGCTCGAGCATTCACTCGCTCTATAAACTCTTTTACAACAGGTAACGCAACATCGGCCTCTAATAAAGCACGGCGCACTTCCCTCATAGTTTCCTGAATGTTGTTTTGAGTAAGCGCTGCCTTGCCAGTTAATGATCGAATAGTTCCAGAAAGACGCTCAGTTAAATTATCAAACACAGGCTTTTCCACGGAGTTAAATACAAATAAATTATAGCCAATTGCGAATCACTAAACCATTTTAGGTTCATTGTTGAGACAAAGTCACAACTTCATAAAAGCATTAGACAACTGTACGTTGCAGCAATATGACGCAAAGAGACAGAACTAATAGCTCAGTTATTTGATACGAGTAATAACAACCACCTACCCATTAAATAGTAATGATTATCATTCTTATCTATTGCTCATCATGCAGGTTTGTGCGACACTGCTAAGTGTTAAATAACTGTCTATACGCCATGCACGTTACTCTAATTTCTGGATTATTTGCAGTTTTCTTTTACTTGATGAGCTCATTCTTTCAAGGTCTGAACTTCACTTCAAAAAAAGATCTTAAGACTGGAGTCTTTACATTTGCAGCAATTGCAGTGGCGGCTCATGCAATAAGCGCATATGGTGTTATTAAAACTGCAGATGGCTACCACTTCGGAATTTTTGAAATCTCTACCCTAATCGCGGCCTCAATTTCACTTCTGGTGTTAATAAGCGCAATTCGCAAACCGCTGGACAATTTGTTTCTGGGCTTATTTCCTTTAGCAATAATTACGATTATCGCTTCCCTTACAATTAGCAGCGATTTCCCGGCCACAAACTTAAATTTCGGGATGGCGAGCCATGTACTAATTTCTATCCTAGCCTACAGTTATATAACTATTGCTGCGCTCCAAGCTGCTTTTCTTGCTTTTCAGAGTCATCAGCTTAAGCATCATCATGTTTCTAGCTTGATAAAAAAGCTGCCTCCTCTGCAGGATATGGAGTCATTTATGTTCGAGCTGCTCTGGGTAGGGCAAATTCTTCTGAGCATTGGCATCATAACGGGATTAACTTTTATCGATCAATCTTTGGAAACAGATGGCGTGATTCATAAAACTTTTTTCTCTTCTCTTGCCTGGATAATATTTTCCGGTCTTTTGTGGGGGCGTCATCGATTAGGTTGGCGGGGACGAACAGCAATTCGAGGTACTTTGACTGGTTTTGGTTTACTGATTATTGGATTCTACGGTTCGAAATTCGTAATTGAATACCTTCTTGTCTAGTTATAAGAATCGCAAGGTTCGCAATACCGTCAGTGCAGACAAATTAGCTCTCAACCTCGCAGAACCTTGGTATCCATATTTATAAATTCATCTAAAGCGACTAAGCGCTTCGAAAAGATCGAGTTAATCTTTGTTTTACCGCTTCTAACAACTACTGCCACCTTATAGAGCCTACCGAGGTCAATCTGCCAACACTGCCATTCAGAAACATCGCCGCGATGTGAATCTGACAAATTTATCGACACACGACAATCAGAAGGAAAATGATAACTACATTCCTGCGAAGACTTTATCAAGCCTAGGCCGCATGCCTTGCCATAAGCTTCTTTCAAGGTCCACAAGTCATAAAATCTTGAAAGATGGTCATGTTGCGGAAGCGCACACAACTCTTCTAATTCTGAATGTGAGAAATAACGGTCGGCAATCTTAATCACTCGCCGTGGTTTATTGCAGAGCTCAATATCCACACCGATACTGACATGAGCTGCAATAGCCAAGACTAATCGTTCACTTGAATGTGACAAATTAAAAAAAAGAGGTTTTGCTCGTTGCGATGAAACTATGACCGGTTTTCCATATCTATTTTCTTCAAATTTCCAGTCCTGAGGTTCAATCTCTGCATATTTGCTTAAACTGTTCCGAATCATCATCCGGCCCAATAGGAATTGCTTACGATGATAATCAGAGATATAGCGGTGGTAGCGTATAGTCTCAGACTCCGTCAGCCATGATAAGCAATTCGACTCCAACTCAGGACCATTAAATTCAGCCTGATTTGCATACCAGAGATGAATTTCACTTTGGGGTAAGCTCAACATCTAAAAATCCAACTCTAAAACACAATGAAGCTGCTTACGTGCAATTTGATTTTCAGTAGGGCGGGCGAAAGCATTGTTTACATAGCGAATATTTTCTAATTCTACTGACTGATTGACATGACTGTGGCCATAGATATGAATATCAGGATTTAATTGTTTTACCTGCTCGCCTAAACCATCACTGCCTAGGACTGGGTAAATTCGCCTGCGATCTTCAGGGATGTAGGAAGGCATAACGTCTATTCTCGGGAGAAAATGTGAATAACTAATTACTACTTCGTTTGATACACCTAGTTGTTCTCTATTCAATTTTAGAAAATGATCGTTAACATCTGCACAACTTTCCAAATGAACCGGCCAGGAACATGCTCTAAAATCGCGCCAAGCTAGTGCAAGGTACCTATCCGGCTCGCCAAAAGAAAAGTCATACCAGCTGAATAAAGGCACAACACTGAGTCGCCCGTAGTTCGCCGTCCTTGATTTCACTTCGAGAGAATCACAAAGCTCCCCCACCGCCTCAAATTTTTCGAGAGAACAGCTGAGTTTGTCATTCTCTACCCAGAGCTCATGGTTACCCGGAATGAAATGAACCGCCTTAAATTTATTTTTGAGAGAGTTTAACACGCGTGTGAGATCTTCAAGATTATGACTAACATCGCCAGCNANAANCAAGATATCCTCTAGATAGGCAGTAGAATTCAGTGACAATACCCAGTTCATATTCTCTGGATAATCCACGTGCACATCGGAAACCGTGTAAACTTTCATTGCCGAATTTGATCCAATTTTAGTCTCTGTTTCTGCATTAATGAAATAGTAGCATCTGATCAGGGCTTCATAGCAGCTTTGTTTTACCATAAAACTTGTAGCCGAAACTAAGGAGAAATAAGATGGAGCCAATTAATAAATGGCATGAGGCAGTTAGCACTAAGAATTATCAATTATTAGAAGAAATCTTGGATGATACCGTGATTTTTTATTCACCCGTGACGTTTACGCCTCAAAAGGGAAAAGCGATAACCAAGATATATTTATCAGCAGCAGCAGAAGTTTTTGAAGGTAATTCTTTTTCTTATGTTAGGCAGCTCATCAAAGAAAATGAAGCTTCACTGGAGTTTGAACTAGAACTGGATGGAGTAAAAGTTAATGGAGTAGATTTGATAACATGGAATAGTGATCAAAAAATAACTGAGTTCAANGTGTTTATACGGCCTTTACNAGGCGTGAATGCTTTACATCAGAAAATGGGAGCCATGCTAGAAAGCATGAAAATTAAATNACGGTNAGANTTATCAGCTCAGGCNTTTTNGAGGAAGTTAATCTTTTCGCTAGCCCGGTTGCAAATTTTAAAGATTATATCTAAATTGAGATACTCGCAGGAGGTAAATTGCATGAGTAAGAATACAGAGAGTAAGTGCCNAGTAATGCATGGCGGTTTGACTAGTAATAATGCTAGTGGCACATCAAATCGAGACTGGTGGCCAAATCAATTAAATTTAAACATTCTCCACCAGCATGATCAAAAATCTAACCCAATGGATGAAGACTTTGATTATCGAGAAGAGTTTAAAAAACTTGATTATGAAGCTTTAAAAAAGGATCTAAATGATCTAATGACAGATTCACAAGACTGGTGGCCTGCTGACTATGGGCATTACGGTCCCTTTTTTATTCGTATGACCTGGCATGCAGCAGGTACATATAGAACAGGTGATGGACGGGGGGGCGGTGGCACTGGCGCGCAACGTTTTGCTCCATTAAATAGCTGGCCCGATAACGGTAATTTAGATAAGGCTCGCCGCCTTCTTTGGCCTGTTAAGCAAAAGTACGGTAATAGAATTAGTTGGGCTGATTTAATAATTCTAGCGGGTAATGTTGCTATCGAATCAATGGGTGGTAAAACCTTTGGCTTTGGCGGAGGGCGACCAGATATTTGGGCTCCAGAGGAAGACATTTATTGGGGAGCTGAAAATGAATGGTTAGATAATAAACGTTACACGGGAGAAAGGGACCTTGAAAACCCTCTTGCGGCAGTACAAATGGGATTAATTTATGTTAATCCAGAAGGCCCAGATGGAGTTCCAGATCCCCTAGCAAGCGGAAAGGATATTCGTGAGACATTTGGACGGATGGCGATGAATGATGAGGAAACAGTTGCGCTAGTTGCTGGAGGTCATACCTTTGGTAAAGCTCATGGTGCTGGCGATGCTGAACTCGTTGGCGTCGAACCAGAAGGAGCTCCTCTTGAACAAATGGGATTTGGTTGGAAGAGTGCACATGCATCGGGTCATGGAAGAGATACCATCACAAGCGGTTTAGATGGAGCTTGGACTGCTAATCCTACTCACTGGGATAATGGATATTTCGATCTATTATTTGGCTATGAGTGGGAGCTTGTTAAAAGTCCTGCAGGTGCTAACCAATGGCATGCTATTAACCCAAAGGATGAAGATCTAGCTCCAGACGCAGAAGATGCATCAAAGCGTGTCCCGACTTTTATGACAACGGCGGATATGGCTCTTCGTGAAGATCCAATCTATAAAGAAATTTCTAAACATTTTCATGAGAACCCAGATGAATTTGCCGATGCCTTCGCTCGAGCATGGTTTAAGCTACTCCATCGTGATATGGGACCGATTAGCCGTTACATGGGCCCCGAAGTTCCTCAAGAAGAGCTTATTTGGCAAGACCCCATTCCAGCAGGTAATACCAACTACGATCTAGATACTGTCAAATCTCGCATCTCTGAAAGTGGATTAACTATCCAAGAAATGGTTGAAACGGCTTGGGCTAGCGCCTCAACATTCCGTGGTTCAGATATGCGCGGTGGTGCTAATGGTGCACGAATTCGTCTAGCACCGCAGAAGGATTGGGAAGTCAACAAACCGGAGCAGCTTAACCGCGTCTTGGGTATTCTTGAAGGAATAGCGAGCGACTCAGGAGCATCCATTGCAGATGTAATTGTTCTTGCCGGCAATGTTGGTATCGAGCAAGCAACCGGAGTGAATATTCCATTTAGTGCCGGGCGCGGTGATGCTTCACAAGAACAAACAGATGTAGAGTCATTTGACGTTCTGGAACCGGTTGCTGATGGTTTCCGTAATTATCAAAAGACCGAGTTTTCAGTAAGCCCAGAAGAAATGATGCTTGATAAAGCTCAGTTACTAGGGCTAACAGCATCAGAAATGACCGTGCTGGTAGGAGGCCTGAGGGGATTAGGTATCAGTTCCAATGGTCATGGTGTCTTCACTGATACACAAGATAAATTAACCAACGACTTTTTTGTTAATCTGCTCGATATGAGTGTAACTTGGGAAGCCATAGGGAGTAATACCTACGAAGCAACGAATCGTTCTACAGGCGAAAAAGTTAGAACGGCGTCAAGGGTAGATCTTGTATTTGGCTCTAATTCTCAGCTTCGGGCTATCTGCGAAGTTTATGGGGCTAATGATTCGAAAGAGAAGTTTGAGAAAGATTTTATTGCTGCCTGGAACAAGGTAATGAATCTAGACCGGTTTGACATTTTCTAATCTTCTTTTTGATTAGGCCTTATAAATACATATATGAGTATTGGCTTGGATAATCTTGAATCTCCAAGCCAATACTCTTTAATTATATAGGCCGCTTAGATAAAGAAATCATCCAAGCTTTAGTGCGAGATTTCGCTTAAAGTAATTCGCCTCATTGAATAGCCGATTAGAACTTCTCGGTTGTGGGAAACCCCCTCCTCGGTTAATATCCTCGCGCCACTGCAATATGCGCATAAGGAGAGTATATGAATAGTCAGTTGAGTATTTTCAAAAGTATAATAGCTTTACTTGCTTTGATGTCCTTGTTGCAATCACACGCGCAATACAATGAACAACCAATTAATCTATCTTCAATTAGCCTAATTCACTCTACCAATTTTGGAATTGATCAGACTGAAATTGAAGAAATTAAAAAAGAAATGCAGTCCGCAGTTGATGGAGGATTTCTTCCCGGCGCCTTATTGCTAGTAGGAAACGGTGATGGTGTAGGCGTATTAGAGGCTGTTGGCATGCAAGGGCCAGAAGACAATACTCCAATAAATAAGGATACTATCTTCCGGATTTACTCAATGACAAAGCCCATTATCAGTGTGGCTATTATGACCATGGTCGAAGACGGGTTAATTAATTTAAATGACCCTCTTGAAAAGTTTATTCCCGAATTTGCAGATCTTCAGATAATCGATGATGAGTCTGGCGCAACTCGTTCATCAGAGTCCTCAATCACTATCGAAAATTTACTTACTCATCAATCTGGAATTATTCAAGCAATATTCTCTCCAGACAGCAATTTGGGAAGAATGTATAGCAATGAGCTTCAAGGTGACAGCACAGCCATTGAATTCGCGGAAAAGTTAGCTAATTTACCTGTTTACTTTGAGCCGGGAAGCGCTTGGCATTACGGCCATTCCACTAATGTGTTAGGAGCCGTGCTGGAGGTTGTTGGGAAGAAGAATTTAGATGCTGTTTTACGAGAAAGAATTTTCGATCCTTTAGGGATGGATGAAACAAGTTTCTTCGTGCCTGTTAGTAAAAAATATCGGATTGCAGAACCCGCTCAAGGGCAAAATTTGGGAGACAGTACGATTCCGCGAAAGATGCTATCTGGTGATGGTGGACTGAACTCAACTACTGAAGACTACGTTCGGTTCGCAGAAATGTTACTAAACGGCGGTATTTATCATGATAATCGCATAATAAAAGAATCAACCCTTAATCAAATGCTCGAGAAAAAGATTGGTGACGAAGTTTCGCGGGAGTTTTTTTTCTATGGAAACACGGGAGACTGGGGGCTGGGATTTCATTTACAACCAACCACTAACAACCCTAATGGGCCCCATAATTTTGGCTGGCGCGGTATAGCCGGAACTTTTTTTGCTGTAGACAAAGAGAACGACTTCTACATGATTTATATGGAACAAAAACGAGGAGGACCACCTTCTCCTTTCAACGCTAATGTAGCACAGCGCATGATCTATGAAGCAATAGGCAACTAGTAATTAACCGTAAACAAGCGGAGACTTTTTATATTAAGCAGGGTTGCATTATCTTAGCCGACGCTAGTGTACCGGGCGAGTTAACTGCATTATTGTGCGTGAATCAAAATCATTCAGGTTTTGCCCACACTACTTCGAACAAAGTAAACTTAGCGTCTGTATGGTTACGGCCCGATAATCCAAATAAGCTATGAAATTCTGTCACCACTGTGCTGCACCTCTAATTGTGCGAGTCCCCGAAGGCGACGATAAACCACGTCACTGCTGCAATGACTGCCAATCGATCTTCTATCAGAACCCCAAGAACGTAGTCGGAACAGTACCTATTTATAAAAATAAAGTCTTGCTTTGCAAAAGAGCCATACAACCACGTATCGGTAAGTGGACCTTACCAGCCGGCTTCATGGAAAATGGCGAGTCAAGTTTGAGCGGAGCAATCAGAGAAACCAAAGAAGAGGCTGGAGCAACAGCCTTAACAGGAGAAAACAGCCTCTACACTTTATTCAATCTGCCTGCAATAAACCAAGTCTATATGTTTTTTCGAGCCGACCTCTTAGACCTCAATTTCAACCCAGGTATTGAGTCAGAAGCAACAGCGCTATTTTCAGAAGAGGAAATTCCCTGGTCCGAGATTGCGTTCCCAGTGGTAAAAAGCACACTAGAGCACTACTTCCTAGATTCAAAATCAAACCACTTCCCGGTACGAATGTTCGACGTGCATCACAGCTTAGAACGGGACATTACCATTGAATTGATCAGTATTAGTAAAACGTAGCTACTCTGGGAAATTAGCAAGCTAAGGGCCTGTTTTTTAATTAAGCAATATTTAAGCATGAAGTAAACAAAAAGCACTTACTCCACCGCCTCCATTCGAATAACACAATAAGCCACTTCTTCATAAGGATGAGAGGATTTCAGGGCCTTGGTTACCGGCAGTATATCCGCTTCGGAGAACACCATTTCGACTTTATACTCTGCTATCGTTTCAGTCTTATCCTGAGCACCGATAAAGGGCTGACTGCCCTTCAACGGCCGATATTGACCTTGACCCAAAGTTTGCCACGCGCATGAGTCATAGTCACCCACTCTTCCAGCACCAGCATCAAACATAGCTAATTTCACTGACTCCAGATGACTTGCAGGGACATAGAATTCTATTTTCAAGAGCCTTTCGGTCATTATTATTCTAGCCAAGCACGGGCATTACGAAACAGGCGCAAACTAGGAGCATCTTCGATCCAGTCATCCGGGTGCCACGAGTTCTGACTAACTCGAAACACCCTCTCCGGATGAGGCATCATTATAGTCACACGACCATCTCTGCTCGTAAGTCCAGCGATACCATCGGGCGAACCATTTGGGTTCGCAGGATACCTATCTGCTATATCACCTCCGTTATCAATGTAACGAATACTAACCATTTCAGCAGCCGTAAGCGCCTCTCGGGCGGCGTCGCTTGAAAAAAAGGCCCTTCCTTCGCCATGTGCTACTGTTAGTGGAAACTGAGATCCAGCCATGTTCTCTAAAAATATTGAAGGGGATTGCTCGACTTTGATCAGTGACAAACGTCCTTCAAATTGCTCAGAACGATTTCGCACAAAAGTGGGCCAATTATCCGTGCCGGGNATTAGTCCCTGTAACAAGGAAATCATCTGACAACCATTGCATATACCCAAAGTTAGCGTGTTAGGGTTTTCGAAGAAGCGNGTAAATGCAAAACGAACTTTTTCATTGAATAAGATAGATTTCGCCCAACCACCGCCCGCACCCAACACGTCACCGTATGAAAACCCACCACAAGCTGCAACAACATTAAAATCATCAAGCTTCACGCGCTCGCTAATGATGTCAGTCATATGTACGTCAATCGCCGAAAAATGCGCGCGGTCGAAAGCAGCCGCCATTTCAATTTGGCCATTGACTCCTTGTTCTCGCAATATGGCTACTTTGGGCTTGGCATCTATATTTATAAAAGGCGCGGCAATATCTTCGTTAAGATCAAAACCAAGCACAACGTTCAAACCAGGATCATCTTGCCGCTGAATTTGGTCAAACTCTTCTTTGGCGCATTCAGGGTTATCTCTAATACTTTGGATATGATAACTAGTCTCTGACCAGACGCGCTGCAATTCGATACGGCTTTTCGAAAAAATCTGCGCTTCACCAAGAGTAATTTGTATCTTATCAAGTTGGTTTAGTTTCCCAATCACATGGAGACAAGATTGCAATCCATGATCCCGTGCCAATTCTGCCGCCGATTCAAGATCTGTATCAAGAACCTGTATTACCACTCCAATTTCTTCGGAAAATAAACTAGCTAGCACAGAATTTTCCATTGATAGATCCGAGAGTTGCAGATCAACACCACAGTGACCGGCAAAGCACATTTCAGCAATTGTAGTTAACAAACCTCCGTCTGAACGATCATGGTAAGCAAGGCATAGGTCGTTTTGATGACAAGTTTGAATAAAAGAAAATAAATTCTTTAAATCCTCGGCATTATCTAAATCCGGCACTTCACAGTTCAGCTGACGAAATACTTGAGCTAATGCCGATCCTCCTAAACGATTTTTACTCTTGCCCAAATCCAGCAACAACAAACTCGAGGGCCCACAGTCCGTTCGCAATTGTGGCGTGCTTGAATTACGCAAATCATTAACTGGTGCAAATGCAGAAACAATCAGTGAAAGNGGTGACGTATTGCTAANCTCTTGACCACCATCGTCCCAAACGGTGCGCATAGACATAGAATCTTTTCCAACCGGGATGCAAATTCCTAACTGCGGACATAAATCCATCCCAACTGCTTCAACTGTTTCATAAAGTTTGGCGTCTTCAGCTCCATGACCAGCTGCAACCATCCAATTTGCCGATAACTTAATGTCGCTGATCTTTTCGATCGGCGCTGAAGCGATATTTGTAATTGCTTCAGCAATAGCCATGCGACCCGAAGCTGGCGCATCAAATAAGGCAAGCACTGACCGCTCCCCGATTGCCATTGCCTCACCCGTATAATGATTATAGGAGCTAGCAGTGATAGCAGCATCGGCAACTGGAATCTGCCATGGCCCTACCATCTGATCCCGGTGAACAAGGCCTGTTATTGAGCGATCTCCAATAGTAATCAAGAAGTTTTTATTCGCGACTGTTGGCAAAGACAAAACTCGTTTTATGGCATCGTTGATGTCAATCGCACTGATATCAAAGCTATAAATAGGAGCTTTTGCTGTATTAACCTCGCGATGCATTTTTGGTGGTTTACCAAACAGTACTTCCATTGGCAGATCGATCGGGTTATTGCCGAAGTACTCATCACATAGCTGCAAATGCTTTTCATCTGTAGTTTCGCCAACTACGGCATAAGGACAGCGCTCCCGGCAACAAATTTGATCAAAAACTTTCAGATTTTCGGCCGAAACTGCTAGAACATAGCGTTCCTGAGCCTCGTTACACCATATTTCCAACGGTGACATCTGTGACTCTGCACTAGGTATTCGGCGTAACTCGAAAACTCCTCCGCAACCACCATCTTTTACCAGCTCCGGCAACGCATTTGAAAGACCACCCGCACCTACATCATGAATAAAAGCGATAGGATTTTTAACTCCTAATTGCCAACACCGATCGATTACTTCCTGGCAACGTNGCTCCATTTCTGCGTTATCTCTTTGCACTGAAGCAAAATCTAAATCTTCTTTCCCAGCTCCCGACGCCATAGACGATGCCGCGCCACCACCAAGCCCGATTAACATGGCGGGCCCACCAAGTACTATCAATTTCGCTCCAACTTTTATCTTGCCTTTCTCCACATGAGGCTCACGAATATTCCCAATACCGCCAGCGAGCATGATGGGTTTGTGATAACCACGAACTTCTTCTTCGCCGAATTCATTAGTTACCTTATCTTCAAAACTTCGAAAGTAACCACAAAGATTTGGTCTACCATATTCGTTGTTATAGGCTGCGCCGCCTATCGGACCTTCGACCATAATGTCTAATGCTGAGGCAATATGAACAGGCTTACCAAAATCTTCTTCCCAAGGCTGAGGCAAATCTGGTAATCGCAGATTAGAAACACTAAAACCAGTAAGACCCGCCTTTGGCTTGGCTCCCTTCCCTGTAGCACCTTCGTCTCGTATTTCCCCACCCGACCCAGTCGCAGCACCGGGGAAAGGTGCTATCGCAGTAGGGTGATTATGGGTCTCCACCTTCATTAGAATGTGAACTGGCTCCTCGCTAAAACCATATTGTTTTGTACAAGGATCAGGAAAAAATCGTGAACTAAAATGACCGCGCATGACGGCAGCGTTATCTGCATAGGCCGATAGTACATCACCTGGAGATTGTTCATGAGTATGCCTAATCATCGAAAAAAGAGAGCGCGTTTTATCCTCACCATCCACAGTCCAGCTGGCATTAAAAATCTTATGACGACAGTGTTCTGAGTTCGCCTGAGCAAACATCATTAACTCAATATCATTGGGAGCACGACCGAGGATTTGAAACTGTTCAAATAAATAATNGANCTCGTCANCAGCCAATGCCAATCCCATTGCCTCATTTGCCTGCTCTAAGGCAGATCTACCAGAAGACAAATTTATTTTTTTTAGCGGTGAAGGTACCGCAGATTGGAACAAAGATTTTGCGCTTTCGATGTCGTTCAGGACCGAGTGGGTCATGCGATCGCAAAGGAATTGATCCAATTCAGTAATTTTCGAACTATCCAGTCGGCCACTGCAGCTCAGGTAAAACATGGTGCCCCGTTCTATTCGCTTTATCTGATGCAGGCCACAGTTGTGAAGAATATCAGTAGCTTTACTAGACCATGGTGAAATCGTCCCAGGCCTCGGGACTACTAGCCTGGAAAAAGTATTTCTATCTTCGAGTTTTCCCCCTGGTGCTTCACTATATTGAAGCAGCGAGCTCAATACGACCGACTCGGCCGCAGCAAAATCGTTTTCACAATCAATAAAATGCACAAATTGTGCATGAATATCGCTTACATTCGGAAAAGAAGCTTGTAGAGTTTGGAGTAATTTTGAAGATCTGAAAGCAGATAGAGCTGCCGCTCCAAACAATGCTTGCATTTAGACGGAACCCCAAAAAAAGATACCGGCAATAACCGGAGTGACTACGAAACATCGCTCTATGAACGAGGGACCATCATAATCTATTTGACGAAGAAATTCAGAAAAAACTAACTTGAATAATTCTTTATTAAAAACTAAGCATTTTGATTCCGCTTGANCTTAAAAAAATCCTGCATAATAAGAGAACACTCTTCGACCAATACGCCTTCAATATACTCCATACGATGATTAAAGAATGGAGCATCAGCCAACCGCTGCTGGCTCACAATGGCGCCCGCTCGAGGCTCTCTGGCACCAAATACCACTGCGTCTACCCGAGCGTGAATCAAAGCGCCAATACACATAGTACAAGGCTCAATCGTGACATATAGTATAGTGCCCGGCAGCCGATAGTTATCTCGCAGCCGAGCAGCGAGACGTAAAACCTCTATTTCCGCGTGAGCCGTTGGATCCGCATTACTAATCGGCCGATTATGGGCAGCGGCAATTAATTGACCCAAATCACGATCTACCAACACAGCCCCTACTGGGATTTCACCTAACTGCTTGGCTATTTTTGCCTGTTCAAGTGCCTGCGCCATCCAGTAATGATGGACTTCAATATTTCTGTTCAATGATACGAAGGTCATATTTTTAAGAAAACAACTATAGTTCGTTCGCCTCTGGAGAGAAGTGATTTACGGTAAACAAGCCTATCGACACCGCAGGACCTATACCAAGCGCAAACATGATTGTTCCCAAGCCTACACTGCCTCCCAGAATCCAACCGCACACAACTACTATGATTTCAATTAAGGCGCGAACCCAAGCAATTGGGGAATTTGTAATTCGTTGTAATCCCGTCATTAAGCCATCTCTTGGGCCTGCCCCCAGATTGGCTATAAGGTAAAAGCCACTTCCCAACCCCACCATCAGAATCCCAAACACTGACTGGAGAATTTTAAAGAAAAAGCTTTCTGGCGTAGGGAGATAATACAGCGACATACCAATAGCTATAGCAACAATTACAACATTAGCGACAGTACCAATACCTGGAATCTGTTTTAGTGGAATCCAGCTAAGCAATACAACCAAACTAACAAAAAACGTTGCCCAGCCGATAGATAATCCTGTTACCAAAGCAATTCCTTGAGCCAACACTGTCCATGGACTTACACCTGCNCCAGCGGCTATTAGCATGGCCTCACCAACTCCAAAAATTGTAAGACCTGAAAAAAGCGCCGCCAAAGTAGAGAATTTAGGTTTTAAAATTAGCGGATGGTGAGCGCTCCAAGAGACAGAAGGCACGGCCTTTACAAATAAGATTCTCCTTAACAACATGCTGCCTATACCTAACACATGGATTTAAACAAAAGTGAATTGGGATAATTTAGTACTCACAAGGCGCCTGCATTTCCGAACAAGTTTTGGATAATTCGATAATATAGATGCGCACATACCGAGAAGGAAGCCAATTTATTTTTTAGGGCCATTTGAAACCTCATTCGACTCAATTTCTCATTCATTTAAAATAGGAACTTGTGAGAACATAACTGAGCTGATGTTTAACAGAGTGCTTTGTACTATCAGTTGCTTCATTGATGCCTTATTATTAGCTTAGATATATTCGTTTAACACCGTTCCTGGTTAAATTACCAGCAACATTTTTCTCAAGCTTAATTATAGAGGCTTTCATAATACTTAACTCTCTTTATAAGTGGCTATTCTTCGGTATTACTGCAACCCTATCAATGCCTGCCGTTTCAGCAGACCCGTTGAAGCCTTATCTGCCTACTACTAACTTCAATACCTCAACAAATCTTCTTTCATCACCTTGCGCTATACTGCAGACATCGGCGATTGGCTTACCTGAAGCGATATCCCTTGAACTATTTCTCAGCGTACAAGGCCTAGAATTAATCCAATATGACTTGATAAACTTTAAACCTCTGATCGGATGTGAGGATATTTTAGAATTTACCCTCGACACACAAGGAGAGCTCGATTGGGCATCGTTTAGGACCAATAAGGTATCCATTAATACCAATGAATTAGAGCTTTTTTTTGTCACCGCCGACTTCAGCAATCTGCGCAAACCTATCCAGCCCTCAGGCAATCTAGTTTTCGATTTAATTGATTATGGCAATAAGATCACAAAAAATTGCGATGATTTGTATGCAGATTCTGTTGAAGTTTCTCCTATCGCTTATATAAACAAAGTTCTAGAAATGCTTGAAGATACGGAAGCTCGGTCTTATACAAAATTTGTGGACAACCCAACTAAAGATGCACATGAAAAAACTCAGAGCGGCCCGGTAACTCATTGGTTTTACGAGGCTGCTCTCCAATATGAAAAGATGGTAACCGTAAACGAATTCTCAAATTTCACAACCGCCGAAATGGGAGAGGTCAGTTATTCAACATATCTTAAGTACAGAGAAGCACTATGCGATGCTTATCTGGAAAATGAATCTAAGACCAATCTTTATATTGAAGCTTCACGACTTACGAAATTTGGCACCGACTTTCCAGGTCACGCAACCCATTGGCCTCAGTTTGAATATATAGAAACCGGACACAATGTAATCCCATCTCCTAGCCCAGCGGGGCTTGAGTATTACCAAAAATACACCACAGGCGGTGGGGTAATTATTGTTGCAGGCCAAAACGTTGACGATCAAGCACTATTAGCTACCAGAGATGCCTTCATGTGGATGACGTCTGGCAGGCAGGAAATTAGGGGCATCCTACAAAAAAACCAAGCAAGGATTTCTTTATTTTCAGAAACCTCAGCAGAATTGCCAGAGTTCGCAAGTACTCTAGGAGAAATAGGCGGATTTGCTCAGACCCGGTCTGACGCCACGATGACCGCAAATGCTACTTGGGTTTGTTATCCGGGAAATTTGGTTGCTGGCGGTAATCCAGCTATACATGAGTTAGGACATACTATAAATCACCTTGTATTCGAAGAGGTAAATGAAGCTTATTGGTACGATCTGATTATTCCTTTGGCAAGTGCCGCTAGAGAAGCCGGAATAATGCCCTTGGATTCTCCACTAGGTGAATATTGGGCGCAAGCGGTCGAAGGTTACGTAATGAATAAAGGTGAATCTTTTAGCAGCTTGTTCCCGACTCGTAGCGATATCGCGATCCAACATCCGGGGCTATACAGCTTACTAAAGCGGTACTTTCCAGAAGATTCATTGGATTACTGTCCTGGCTATACCGATAAAGAATGAAATTAAATTCTAAGAAATGTTAAATTTACTTGAATGCACTGAAGTCAGTTATAAACCATGCTAAGTAGTTTAATTATCACCCGTTAAAACCGCATAATATAAGGAGCATTATATGGATCTTTCCAAACCAGATGGCAGAGGTTTAGTTAAAATAGTTAGTATCGAGCCCGGTGAAGGCTACACTAAAATTCTTTTTGAAGGTCCTGTAGACGGTTATGGCACAGCATATATTTCTCAAAAATTCACATCAATCGATTCTACAGAGAATTCAGGCACTATGATGGGTGACGCAAGAGTGATTATGGAAGATGGAACACTGGTTACATCGCCCTTAAGAGGCACATTCTGGAGGAATGGTAAGAATATAAAAGTTTTTTTCACAGATGCCGTCAGCAATGGAGATTATAATTTCGTTACTTGGGATATAGATTTAATAGACCGCAGCGCGGATATAAAATACTTCCGATTAATTTCTGCGAATCCCTAAACAAGGGATTTCGTACATACACTAAAGCCTGTAGACACTGCATCAAGGAGGAATACCAACTCACGGTCTAATACATAAAGTAAACTCAACAAAGACAAGCTTGAGAATGATTACTTCGCCCTTAAAATTTCACCTACTTGCGATTATAGTTATTGGACCATGGCCATAAACTAACTACCCTAAATTCAATATCTGCTAAACCCGGCATTCCTAGTAGACCTTAATTCCCCCTTCGAAAACGCAAAAGAGCCCATCGCTGCTCATAGAACCTTAACAAATACACTCGAGCTGATTAGACATAATTCATCTAATTTATTAATCGAAAATACCAATGCTCACATATCAGCCAATAATTAAGTGATAGCGTTCGCTCCATACTTAAGTTTTTGCAATCAAACATTCAAAATAACACCAAAAAAAACCGAGGTAGCCATTAAACTACCTCGGTCTTCTTACCTTGCCTGATTGTGGCAACTAATAGCGTACTACTTATTCTGCCATTACAGCCTCAAAAGCGGCCTTGCATGTGTCTGGAACACTTGCAAGAAACGCCTGTGGGTCACTTGGCATGTCATCTGGCACATACTGTGCGCAAGCCGAACCAACTTGAGCGGCGACGTCGTCCTTAGACATGCCATCACCGCCGTCATCTGGCCCCTGCCCAACAGCACCAGGAGGGGGACCACCAGGAGGAGGTCCGCCAGGAGCACCACCGGGAGGAGGTCCGCCAGGAGCACCACCGCCACCAGGAGGAGGTCCGCCAGGAGCACCACCGCCACCAGGAGGAGGTCCGCCAGGAGCAC
>PBNR01000017.1 GCA_002723195.1 Gammaproteobacteria bacterium
AGATGCAGTTTTTATTTCCCTCGGTGGCGGAGGGCTAATCTCTGGTATCGGAGCGTTTTTGAAACAAGCCTCATCCCAAACCGAAGTAATTGCTTGCTCTCCGAGTCAATCGCCCGCCATGCACGCTTGCATGGAAGCAAAAAGTATAATCGATGTGCATTGTTACCCCACGTTATCCGATGCTACTGCCGGAGGAGTCGAAGAAGGATCCATAACTCTTGATTTATGTTGCAGATATATCGACCAGTCTATCTTGGTTGAGGAAGAGGAGATAAAACTAGCCATGCTATCGATGATGGAGCATCATCATATGATGGTTGAAGGTGCCGCCGGGGTTGCTGTTGCCGCTTTTCAAAAAGTTAAAAATAAGTACCAGGGAAAGAAAGTCGCAATATTAATTTGCGGCGGTAACATCGGGATTGATAAATTGCGAGACTTGCTGAATTCTTCAAATTAATGGGTTATTCATAATCATGAATAAATCTTAGCGTCTATCCATACTATAGTTTTATAAAAATCTAAAATAAATTCTATATGGCTAAATATCTGTCCTTAAGAGACATTTACACTCTGCTCTTCTTATTCTTGATCAACGATCTCTATGCACAGCAGATTTTGACGAGCCGCGGCGAAGTTCACATCTATACCCCTGATGGCTATAGCGAATCAAAAAGATACCCCTTATTATTACTTTTGCATGGGTATGGCTTTGATGGAGAAACCGCTGAGCGAATCTGGGGCTTTACTGAAAGTATTGATAAGTATGGTTTCATTTATATAAACCCGTCAGGAACTACCGACCAGGCTCAAAATCCATTTTGGAATGCCACTCCGGCTTGTTGTAATTTTTATAATTCAACTGCAGATGACATTTCATTTTTGTTTGAGTTGATACAAGAAACCAAAACCAAATTCACTATTGATGACAACCACATTTATGTAGTGGGAGACTCCAATGGGGGTTTTATGGCGTTAGAATTTGCGTACCAGTTCCCAGAACTTGTCGCAGCGGTTGTGAGTAGCGCAGGTGCATCTCACTTTAATTCGCGCAATCCATTAGACAAAGGAGTTCATATTCTTCAAATACATGGTACCGAAGACATCTCGATACTGTACGAGGGAGGCACAATTCAAGGCGAAATTTACCCTGGCGCTATAGCCACGGCTACTCAATGGGCTAAGTATAATGAGTGCTCTACAACTGATATAGATATAAGTTATCAAGATTTTTTTCCATCACTACCGGATCTTGAAACGAAAGTGATGCTATTTAATTCTGGCTGCCTCGAAGAGGGGTCCACAGAATTATGGACAATCGTTGGGGGAGGTCATGGTTTTGGAAGACCTGTCACGACTTCAAATAGGGTAAGAATTATCAATTGGCTTTATAGCAAAACTAAATCCGGTTGGCCTGCAAAATACAATGGAATCACTCCTCCGAATCATTCTCAGCTAGAGTTAAATAATATCGGGTACTATAATATAAATGATGGGATAATCTACTCATGCCTGCGCGTATTACAAAATGGTGAAACAAGTACTATAGATGGAGTTGAGCAATTTGCTATAGGCTTTGAAATTAGCTCTACAGCAGAAGGCAAAATACGCGCAGTAAAATCAAGACAGTTTAATCCAACTAACGCACTCACTAAATACAATGAACGACCAGACTGCAGCGGCTCCTTTGAAATGAACACTGGTATTTATTCAGATATCATCCTCTTAGAGGAGAATATTTTCGAAGCAGCCTTTGAATTGACAAACACTAAATCTTTGGAATTAAATTTAATATCTATCAGAAGAATTCCTTATTAATCTAAGCAAAAAAACCTTGAAAAGGGGATCAACTCATGAGATCTCTATCAATTAAGATAATTATCGCACTTCTTTTAGCTCCGCGGTTAAGCCTTGGCGCCGAAAATTACGAAAACCCAAGAACCGAATGGGGGATACCGGACTTGGAAGGTGTTTGGAACTTTTCCTCAAGCACACCAATGCAGCGACCCTCCCAATTTGGTTCACGACAGTATCTAACCGATGAAGAAATCGGAGAAAGGCTAGCCAGATCTGCCGCCCTAGATGAGGCATCAGATGCAGCTATCCCGGGTACCGGCGTCGATGAAGCTTATAATGATTTCTGGATAGAAAGCGCGGAACTAGGCAGAGCAAGACTGACTTCCCATATAATCTATCCAGAAGATGGACGCCTTCCACCCCTTCAGGAAAATGCACTCAGGAGCAACACAAGAGAACCGCCAGAGCGCCCAGTACGAAATGCTTTGGGTATAGTGTTTAACTCCGACGGGCCAGAGGATCGGCCGCTGTCCGATCGATGTATTATTGGATTCAATGCAGGCCCTCCTATAACCCCTAGTTTCTATAACAACAATTTGCAGATAGTACAAAATAAAGACCACATCGTTATTATCACTGAGATGGTGCATGATGCGCGCATCGTAAAGCTTGGAGAAAAACCTCATGTCCCTGATCAAATCGGTTTATGGACTGGAGATTCACTAGGTTACTGGGAAGGAGATAGCTTGATAGTTGAGACAAGAAACTTTAATGGGCTTACAAATACGTTCTCTTTCTTTGGCTCTTCAGAAAACAAACACTTAGTTGAAAAATTCACTCGAGTCGCACACGACCAAATCGATTACGAATTTACGATAAACGATCCTTATACATTCACTGACAAGATCGTCGGTCTAATTCCAATCTACAAGGTCGCTGGGCAAATCTATGAATACGCGTGCCACGAAGGAAATTATGGCATGGTAAATATCCTGCGCGGCGCTCGGGTACAAGAAGAACTAGAAAAACGCAACCAACTCAGTAACTAAAGAGAAGCAATGCATTTGATTTCAATTTTATAAGCTGGCAATACCAACCCTGAAGTTCCAACCAAGGTTTGAGAGACCTCTGGTTTGCAACCATAAATACGCTCCCTTGCTAGAAATATTTCCACAACGTTATCCATACATTCCTTAACATCAGTGACAAACCAAGTTTCATCAATTATGTTTTCAAGAGAAGCTCCAAACTCATGGAGAACATTCTGGATATTTTCATAACAATTTTCCATTTGTTCTTTCAAGTTATCAGGAATCTCTCCATCTTTTCCGTCACCTACTTGACCCGCAAGAGTTAGTATATTTCCAACCTGGACCCCTTGGGAAAAGTATTCTGAATAAGGGCCCTCTCTGAACAGTATCTTATCTATTTTCATAATTCCTCTCCAAAAAGGAAAATTTCTTTGATTTCTTTTCTCCTTGCTTATTATTGGCAACGATCTGGGATAGTGTCTAGATAATCCTGAAAGCTTCTTACTCGCTCGCCGACAGCAAACCTCAGATCGCAAGCGTTATAGTATAATTCGATTCTTTGCTGCGCCTCTTTCCAATAATCTTCTGCAAACAAGCCCATTTGATATTGAGTAAAATTGTTTTCTAGCATATTAAATCGCCATTGATGAATTGCTACTGCTATCAATTTTTCGTCCTCATTTAGCAACTCAAAGGAAAAACTTTCTGGCGCCCAGAGTCTTAATGCATCCAAGTTGCCCTCCATCGGTGATAATAACCTTTCCACATTCATCTGTGTTCTAGCCTGTACTTGCCCCGCCAAAGCTATTCTTTGCGAAAGTTGCATTTCCATGCCCACAAAAACCAACCCCCCCAGTACGCCGAGCATGCCTAAGAATTGAATCCATACATCTAAGCTGACTTTCTTCATAACTCTCCCAATTTTATCCAAAGGTTAATCATTCAATTTTTTGCCATAAGTTTGTGTGGAGCCTTTATCTCACACCTAAAGATCAATTAAACCTATAGTATGGATGGATAAACTTAGGAGATTACAATGACAACAATAACGCTCCAATGGTGCTATCAGGAAAAAGTTAATTTAATACAACTCTACGCAACGATATAACCAATACCTCTCAATGAACTTTTGGAGCGAATACCAACAGTTAGATAATCCAAAAGTGATTAAGATTAATTGCAGCCCGAAAGCCTAGTGAGTGGTTAAACTTCTTTGAGCTATCCCAATTGAATAACTTAATCCAACGCAAACACCCATAATGCAGCCGGCCCAGGCGCTTCGGGAACAAAACCTGAAAACTGATTCTGCAATCCAAGCCAGATACCAGTATGGATATTTAATTGTCCCGCAACTACGGCGACAAATTGTCTCCCTTCGACGCTATAGGTAATAGGGAATGCTGCCGGTATCGCGTCTAGTTCTGTTTCCCACAACACATTTCCATTATCTTGGTCAAATGCCTTGAGCTTATTATCTAGATAACCTAGAAATACCAATCCACCAGCAGTGGCAAGGCTAGCTGAAGCCGGCACGATTTCTTCGCGGTGTTGCCAAACTAATTCTCTGGTCTTCAAATCAATCGCCTGCAGACGACCATAACTGCCATCATTATCCGGAGAAGGTCTGGTGTCAGCGCGTAATCCGGTTGAAAGCAACGTGCCGCTGCCGTCGAGTAGTGTATCCATGCATACTTCGAACATCGGCACAAACAAGAAGCCAGTTTCACTATTTGTAGACGAAGCATGCCAATTGCGACCACCCTGCCAAAATGGACAAACAGTTCGCACCTCTTCTGCGTCTGGAAAGATGTTCGGATTTGGGATTTTCGCGCCAGTCACTGGATTAATCGCAGCGAATAGGTTTTGAAAACCAGGATCGACTGAAAAGAGATATTGTCCCGTTTCCGCATCAATAGCGTCAAATAAAGCCGGTTTCCCCGCAGTCACCACTACCTTTCTAGTCTGGCCATTTACTTCTAATTCAACTATTGTTCTTTCGAATATCCAATCAAGATCATGCTGATCATTAGCAACGTGCTGGTAGTGCCAAACAAGCTCTCCTGTCGCAGGGCGCAGCGCCAAAGTTGAATTAGTATAGAGAGCTTCGTTAGTAACACCGTCAATTCCTAAAGAATATAGCAGAGGTCCAGTGTTATACGTTGGCGAAACACCATAATAAACTAAATCCAGCTCTGGATCGTAAGCTCCAGTATTCCATACTGATCCACCTTGTCTATCTTCTAAAGGGATGTTATTCCAAGTGTTACTGCCTGGCTCACCAGGCCGGGGTATTGTATTAAAGCGCCAGGTCTCAGTCCCTGTTTCTAAATCGATAGCAAAAATAAAGCCACCACCGGGCACAAATGAAGCAGCCATTCCTTGTATAACCTGACCAGCAGCAATAGTCGGAGCGGATCTGAGCTGATAACCTTCTTCATCTTCCATGTCGATAGCGTGATCCCAAATAACTTCACCAGATCGAGCATCTAGCGCCACCATATGAAATTCAGAAGTCGGAACCAATACTTTATTTTCGTGAAGCGCAATCCCAAACTTATGGCTGGTTACAGCATCGCCATTATGACTATAACGCCATAACATTTCGCCGTTAGTTGCGTCTAGCGCTAGCACTATATCTCCTGCGCTGTATAGAAACATGATGCCATCATGGACCAGTGGTGTAGGCATATTGTTTCCAGCCGTCACTTCCTGATGCCACACTAACTGAAGCTCGGAAACATTTTGACGGTTAATCTGGTCTAGATTGGAAAAACCCTGGTTGTTATATGTACGACGCCATGTAAGCCAATCGGAGTCTGGAGGGGTTTGCAGAACCAAATCGGTAACTGAAGAGTAATTGCGCAACAAATCGGATGAAGACGGATCGGCAATTACTGAAGAAATGCCATTGGCTTCATTCCTGCCATAGCGCTGGATAATGCCGCCTCCATTTTCCGCCTCCTGCTCTTCTTGATTCTGCTGAGCCACAGCAAGATTCTGAATTAGCATAGCCGCAATGCATCCCAGAAGAGCGCAATCAATTTTCTTCACTTTCAACTCCAGAAAAAAACCAAGCTTATTTCCAAATGTAATGATGAAATTGAACAAATGCATAATCATTCCTCACATTTAAACCTATAATCATCCAAAATTTTTAGGTTCAAACGATTAGCTGAAACATAGACAGGTTCTTTTAATCCAGTGTATCCCTATATAGAGTGCGATGCTTAATCTTCCATCCAATATCAGTCCTTATAAACTTATCATAATAATATCCCGATCCGACAACACTAGGCGGGCGCTCGGTTACATCCATTAAAATGTAATAAGTTTTAGCTTCAGCGCCTTCTGACGTGCCTGTAATCAAATAGCTGCCATTTAAATGCCTTCTCCCTACATCACCGCTTTCACCTTGATATCTGCGAGCACGGTCTGCTCTTAACCCTTCCATGCCAACTATGTCCCCACCTTCGCGCGTCATAATCGCATCCTCCGCAAAGGCCGAAAGGAAAAGCTCTGTATCACGGAAATCACTACCTTGGTTATATCGAGAATAAAGAGCCTTGATCTCTTCATAATCCTTACCAGTCAAAGTTGCATTATCGTGTCGTTCTGTCTGAGCGAATATCACATTATTTATAACTATAGCCGCCGCAACCAGGGATATAAAAATTGCTGCGATACTGACTTTATAGTTTTGCATTTTTAAACTCATCGAATACCTCTTACTATATTTTCACAAAAATCAGAAACTCAATTCTCAAGAAAGAATCATGATCAATTAGCCTCTGCGTAGGCCTTGATCCCCTGCAACGCATTGGTGAAAGTAGCTGTACGCCCTTCAATATCGCCATCTTTCGCGGCCTGATCAGCGTGATTCGATACGTCCCAAACTAGGGTATAGAGCATCTTGGACGTGGTTGCAGTTACTGCCTTTGACTCCATAAAACCATGATAAAGGTTATAGAACTCACCCTGGACAGCAGGCATGGTATAGCCATAGGATAAATCGGTTTTTGCGACTAAAACTTCCGTAATTCTCCCTTCCAGCAAGGACCTTACTGTGCCTATTCCTCCAGACCCTTCAGTTAATTCGCATGGAAGACCCATCCAGTCAGTAATGTCACAGAAACCTCCTACCCTGGACCACACATCTTCGGCAGACCTATTTATGTCTATCTCTAGCTCCACTGTTACGTATTCTGGCTCAGCCAAAACACTGATTGAAAATAGGCTAGTCATCAGAAGAACAAAGGAGTTTTTAAATCGTTGCATAGTGAATTCCTCAAATAATATTTTTTAACAAGTTCAACTCTTCTATAAGGTCTAAAAAAGTTCTCTATATAATGGATTAATTGCGATGCTCGGGAAAACGAATATTGAACCAAGTAATGAGTGCTGATTCTCTAACACCATGTGACAGGCCTGCCGGTATATACACTATATCTCCGGCCTCAATAAACTGTTCTTTCCCTCCTCGCAAAATACCATCTATTAATTCACCGCCAATATTTAGAATCCCTGAGCCCTCCTGCACAATCCAGACATCGATTGTGTCTAGGTGAGTTAACATGCGCATGTTCTCTAGAGTAACATTTTCGATATGTCTAATATTTACGTTAAATTCACCACCCTCCAAAATGCGGGTGGTTGGGATGTTTTCTTCGTTAATTTGGCCAAATGCTGCTAATAGAGTTTCTTTGGAAATAGTTACCGCAGTATCTAGGGGCGCTTCCTGATCAATCTCAGGAATGCCCGGCAGTTGTGCATATAATGGTAATGCAATTACAACAGCCAGCAATAGAAAGACTAAAGTTATTTTTTTCATATCACGCTCGTATTAAAGCAGCCATGACCCCAAAACGGACTTTAATGAATTAATGACTGAAAGTTCTGCATGCTCTACAGTACAATGCGGATGAATAGAAAACAATCATGAAGACACCTTCAAATCTATTTCTGTAAAATTCTCTCTTTCCTAACAAATTTTACAAGTTACTTGCATCTGGGAAGATTGTAGGTTTTACCATACTGAATATAAGCCCATTAAATGATATAAACATCACTTATGATATCAGTGAGAAATGTTCGCAGGGGCGCTTTAAATATAGAGTCGCGGAGATCAAAATGGAAATAAGAAAATTAAGTTTGATTTCCAAGTTACTTGGGCTTCTTTTTATCGGTAGCAATCTTATCCCTATCAGCAACAAAGCCCTTTCGCAAACAGGAAGTAATGACGGTGAATGGCGAAGTTATGCCGCGGACGCCGGATCAACAAAATACACTAATCTCGAGCAAATCAACCCTGAGAATTTTGACCAATTAGAAGTTGCTTGGAGTTGGACATCAATCGATGCTGACATCGATCTCGAATCCATCCTGGGTAATGATGCCGCTGAGAATATTAGCTTTGGTCGCTTACAAGCCACACCACTCATGGTTAATGGCGTATTATTTATCATAACTGCCTTAAACCAAGCTGCTGCGCTAGAAGCAACCACAGGAGAACTATTATGGTCTTTTGATCCACAAGCTTACCTCTCCGGTTACTCGATCAGTCCGCTGGGATATCACCACAGAGGAGCCGCATACTGGAACGATGAAAATGAGGCTCGCATTTTATTTGCNACCAATGATGGATATTTATTTTCNTTNGATGCCGAAACTGGCGAACCAGACGCAGGTTTTGCCGGCGGTCGAATCGATATGACAAACGGTATACCCCGAGCAGACAGGAGCATTCGCGACTACACTGGCGCAGTCCCTTTGGGGACTGTTTCGCCTGTTATAGTCGTCGGCGACATAGTAGTGGTTAATCAAATCACTTCTAACAGACCCCATTACAAAGAAAGACCGCCGACCTTTGTTCGTGGTTACAACATTCTTTCTGGGGAGTTAATCTGGACATTTAATACTATTCCTCAAGCCGGAGAGTATGGTGTCGAGACTTGGCAGGAAGAGTCCTGGCGTTATACAGGCAATGGCGGTGTGTGGACACAGATGAGTGCTGATTTGGATCTCGGATATGTCTACTTACCTACCGAAGCACCCACCAATGATTATTACGGTGGTCACCGACCCGGCGACAACTTATTTACACAAAGTGTTGTTGCTGTAGATGCTGCTACAGGCGAAAGGGTATGGCATTTCCAGATGATCCACCATGGGCTCTGGGATTACGATACACCAGCCGCACCAAATTTGATAAACATAAGTGTTGAAGGACGGGAAATCAGGGCCCTAGCACAAGTCACCAAACAAGGCTGGGCCTATGTCTTCGATCGCGCTACTGGAGTACCGGTGTGGCCGATACCCGAACAACCTGTTCCCCAAGGGTTGATACCTGGAGAACGGGCTTCGCCAACCCAACCGTTTCCAACAAAGCCGCCCGCCTTTGCATTGCAAGGATTAACTGAAGACGATCTAGTCGATTTTACTCCAGAATTAAAAGCCGAGGCCCTTGAGATAATCGATGATTACATCTATGGACCAATCTTCACTCCTGCAAGTCTTCCAGATGAAACCACTGGCAAACGAGGATCTATTTTTGTGCCAAGCGCAGGCGGGGGCGCAAACTGGCCCGGAGCAGGATTCGATCCTGAAACCAATGTCTTGTTTGTGCCTGCTTCCAACGGAGCGTTCACACCTTTCATGGGTACATTGCCAGAAAATGAATCAAATTTTCGCTATTACCGCTTACAAAACCGAGGTATACCTGGGCCAAGAGGACTTCCGCTCCTCAAACCCCCCTATTCAACTATTACAGCTTTCGATATGAATAAAGGTGAAATATTGTGGCAAGTGGCTAATGGCGACGGTATGGCACGCGTGGAAAACAATCCCGCAATTGAAGGTATCAACCTTCCTCCGCTGGGAGGGGGCGGCCGACATCCTGTACTTGTAACATCGACACTACTAATTCATGGCAAAGACGAAGGGTACGGACCTGTTCTTGTGGCACGCAATAAGGAAAATGGCGAAGAATTGACAGCAATCGATTTACCAGGGAGCCCCCAAAGCGCGCCAATGAGTTTCGCCATCGATGGTAAGCAATTCATTGCCTTAAGTGTTAACGCAACACCAACACCAAAACTAGTAGTCCTTGCGCTGCCAGAGCAACCGAATTAATTATTTTTGGTATTCAGTTACACCGCTGAGGTGCGACTGGAACAGGAAGTTCCAGTGGTCCGGCCGTAACCCTAGACTCACTGACAAGTTGTTCATAAGCAGCTTCTTGCAACGCGCTTACTTGTTGTCTAGACATACCGAGTTCATAACCTGAACATTCATTTTCACCAAGTGACCTCGGGTCTAATCCGGTAACATTTCCAAATACTACTAAGGCTTCTAAGTAATAACCATAATTGCTAGCGTGATAGTGGTCATATGACCAAAGATCGACTTTATCCAACTCAATGCCGTCATAAGGATTGGGATCAGCAATACCATTTTGCATCGCGCGATTCCAGGCTTCTCCCACAGCATTCACTGATTTTACTGCTATAGCTCCGGCTGCAGCTTTGTCGTACCCGGCACGAACATCTTTTGCCATCTGATAAATAGTTTGACCAGACCAAGGACGGTCTTCAATGTAAACCATATCTGCACGAGACCAAGTCGAAGTNAGATACACTTCGACTTCCGGATTTAAATCATGCAAAAACTCTGACATTTCCCCAACAGTCGAAATCAACGTTTCAGGGTTACCAGGGTCATTAGCATCGAGTGTACTGTAGCCATGCATGACTACCTGATCCCAAGGACGCCTTCCGATTACACCTAACTTTTCCGAGAGATGAAAATCAAGACCAGCCCCACCTCTCGTCTGCAAATAAACATTGTAATCAAGACCAGCCTGATCAGCGAAGGATTTAAATAAAGCAGGGACACCGCCTATGCCCTCATGATTTAAATCCGTAACGGTATCGGCACGGTAGTGCCGGGTGCTTGACCCCCAACCGTAGGTAAAACTATTACCTATGAATAAAATACTGGTATCAGCCGACACCTTAATAGACACAAGAGAAAAAATACAAATTACAGAACGAAAGAATGTTAATTTCATGACATACCTTAAGTAGTTTTACGATTCAAAAAAATTAAGCAAGGCTTCATTCACAATTTCCGGCACTTCTTCATGAGGATTATGTCCAGCACCAGGAATGTTAATGACAGCTCCATTTGGAAAAATTGCCGCGGCATGCTCAGCTTCTTCGGCATAAGTAGGATAGTCATCTGCCCCGCCCAAAATTAGTGTAGGCGTTTGTATGTACTGCCAATCATTAACGACCGTATCCATGCCACGCATGTGCCCGGTTAATTGATTTACCGCAGCTGCTTGGGGCCAGCCACCACTTAGCCGTTGGCCATAGCGAATGCGCATATGCTTCTCAAATTTCGGTTGCCAGGTAATGTAATTTTCGTTCGCCCATCGCAACAGCGACTCATAAGTCGCATTCGGATCAGGGTTTGCATTCACATCCCCCGTTAGCGGGCGAAATCCGTTACCCCCACGTCGATCAGTTAAACCCACCTGATTAACCGTAACTAGATGCGTGATTCGCTCGGGATAAAGAAATGCGAAACGAGTCACCATTTGGCCACCGATTGAATGGCCTACTAATGCTGCTTGATCAATACCAAGATGATCCATAAGACGCGCGGTATTGGAAGCCCACAGGTTAATACTGTATGGAATAAGCGGTTTGGAAGATTTCCCCCAACCAAGCCTGTCTTTGGCAATGACGCGATAGCCGGCTTCGCTTAAGGCACGAATCTGTTCCTCCCAGTACCAACCGTAATAAAGACCTCCATGGTGAAAGATAACCGTTTTGCCATTAGAAGAACTCGCGGGTGCGACATCCATGTAAGCTATCCGAGCATCTTCCCCGTATAAACTTAAGTTCATGTAAGTGACTGGAAATGGGTATTCAATCTCATCCAAGTTGATTGATACCGGACCCCAGTCTACAGGCGCTGTACTCGGTGGCGAAGACTGCGCAGCTACTAACATGGGAAATGAAAGTATTAGCGCCAATAAGGCGGAGTTAGAAATAATAACCCACAAATTTTTCATAAATCCTCCAAATTCAGATGATCCAAGAATAGTCATTATTAAACAATTATAGTTTAAATTGATCAGACCTGAGAGCTCCAAATTCGAGAAGAACTTCGGTCGCCGTCTGACCCGGAATACTGGTGTCAAATCCAAAAAAATTAGGTCTCCTTTCCGATGCAATAGCTAGGTCCAGCGGCGTCCTACCCATGCCGTCTCGTACATTAACATCGGCGCCACCCTCTGCCAATTCCCTTATAACATTAGGTAGCAATCTTAGAGAAGCATCATGAATCGCCATGGAACCATTGTGGTCTGTATGATCGAGATTCACACCATGTTCGATTGCTGCTCGCACGGCCGCAAGAGAGAGCTGTTCTTCAGCGGCAGGATTAGGATTGGGAGTAACGTAAAAACGCTGGCGGGTGCTGTCACCCTTTATCGCTGCCTGCAGAGCGGATTCAAATCCTCCCAGCACTCTCAATGGCTTAAGATCCTCGCGAGCCGCTCTATCTCTGGGGCGCTCAAACTGTTCAAGACTGGTAAGCAATGGGTTAGCACCGCCACCCACCAAAATTTTCATAATTTCCGCTTCACGAAAGCTGGCAGCTATCCAATAAGGTGTGGCACCAATTAAAGGCGCCTTAAGCACCCAGTCTTCACTAGCTCTTTGCACTGGATTAGCTTTTTCGAGCCTAGTATTCGGATCTGCACCATTCGCGAGAAGTGCCGCAACGGTGTCCCGGTCACCGCGAAGTATTGCTGCATGGAGGGCGCTGTAACCAGCTCCGAATGAATCAGGATCAGCACCCTGAACCAATAACATCTGAGCTAATGCCGAGTGACCACTGTGGGTCGCCACTACCAGAGGGGCTGGCACCATTTCCTGCCTGACCATCGATGTCAGCACCCGCATTAATGAGAATGTTTGCAATTTCTATGTGACCAGCACTTGCCGCGAATAATAAAGGTGTATATCCACCCAAGTTTTCCATCACTCCTTGGTCGAACGCTCCACCATTTGTGGCATCAGCGAACATCAATCTAGGCCGTACTTTTGAGCGCACATCTAAATTAGCACCTGCAGCAATTAAGGTCTCCAGCTTTCTTTCAAGTCTCAATCTAAGACTACGTAAGGCTTCAATGTAGTCGCTTTTGCATGTATTTGCGACCATTAAGCAAACAAGTCCGAAAGATCAGCCTTTCTGAGAATTATAGCTATTGAAAAAACTAGGCGCTGCGACCAGTCGGATTACCCTCAGTACCGCAAACTTCGCCATAATAACCGGCGCCGCCACAATATCTTTCATCTTGCAACTGCAGAAGAATGCCATCTGGATCGGTGAAATAAACTTCTGGTGTTCCTTCGGGCGCTCCACCCCTATCAGCACCGCGCATTGTTACATATGCTTGCAGTGAGCCACTTGCCCCTCCTGCTTCACCCAAGATTTCCAAACCATAATCCTCGAGAACAGTGAAGATTCTATCCACGTTGAAATCGCCTACATTGAAACTAGCATGATGAATACGACCAGCAAGCGGAGGCACCTCCGCCAAAGCCAGAAACTCGCGTCCATTACCTACCCTCAAGACTGGCATCGCACCTTGATAGGTATCAATCGGAAATCCAAACAGATTTTGATAAAACCGCAAAGCTCGCTGTTGGTCCTCGACAAACAAAGTAAAATGATTAAATTCGCGAACATCTAGCAAACCTTCAGTCGGCGCAGGTTCAGGAGATTCTATACACACTTCCCCAATCAATCCTTCGCCGCCACAGTAAGTTGAATCCTGCAATTGCACTACAATCCCATCTGGATCGCCAAAATATAATTCAGGTGTCCCACTTAAATGACCGCCAAAATCCGCACCGCGCATTCGGATCCTAGACTCCATAGCATTTGAGTTGCCCGTATTCTCTACGCCGTGTTCTTCCAATATTCGAATTGCGTCTTCATCATCAAAATTATCTACTGAAAAACAATAGTGAGATATTCGCGGGTTATCACTCACACCACCACCTATCGCTATAAACTGAGGACCATCGCCTACTTGCATAACAATAGTATTCGCCTGACGAGCAGCAACCGGAAAACCAAATAGCCCCTGATACCAGCCTAAGGAAGCTGCGGGATCAGACACGCTGATTGTCATGTGGTTAAAAGCAGAAATAGGAATAGGCGGTGAGTTATCCGCAGCTTTTGCCTTATGCATTTTGCCGACTGAATAAGTAGAACCTGCCAAAACAGCAAGCGAGCCTAAAAACTTACGTCGAGTAATTTGCCGGAAGTTGCGCGCATCAACGAGACCATCAATTTTTGTTTCCATTATTCGCTCACTGAAATTTAATTATTTTTTTAAAACCGATCAATAGATTAGGTAACCACCAATCAAGATTCCTGAGGTACCCAGAAAAAGACTTCCCATTCATTTAGCGGCTCTGATCCGGCATAAAGAGGTTCATCTAATGACCTACCTGATTTGTCTGCCCATTGCTGCATCATAGCAAGGCGCTCTTCGCCAAAAATTTCGATTGCTTCCATTCTGAAGGTTTGTTCACCTATACGCAGAAGGCCATCACCACCGCGGTCACGAACTCTTTGAGCCCACAAGCCGCCATCAGGGCGAGTTGCAGTGATAATTCCTTCAGGGGTTCCGACCCACGAAAGGTAATGCACAAAGGGAGGAAATCCGCTTTGTTTCATAAGTAACGGACCCTGCACAGTCTCGTTGAGCGACGTAAAATCTTCAGGAGCTTCGGTAAGCATTCCTCCGATTATAATGCCGGGAGTCCGACCTAATCCGGTGTTGCTAAGATAAGGTGCGGTAAACACCCATCCAAATAAAACAAGCAANACCAAAATTCCTAATGAAATCCCTACAACCTCTCCTTTTCTCATAATACATTCTCCAATGTTTTAAAACTTAGATTTTATCTAGCTAAAGGGTCAGGTCTAATTTGAAACTTTAACATTTTGCTGGTAGTGCCCTTTCCACCTTCTGTGTGCCAGTTAAAATTTGTTCCATAATTAGCCCAAACAGCCCGACCTTTCCAACCATTATTAGTATCGTCAATGCGACCATCTAAACCTCTAGAATAAAATCCCAACGGATAAGGTACACGCATTACCACCCATTCACCAGTTTGTGGATCCAGGACTTTTAATGAATCAGAACCAGACCCAGTTGCTATAGGTATATTTTCGCCCAGTCCCAACACATTATAATTATCAACCCAATTATAGTAATGAAAATCCGCCTTCACATTTGTGCCTTTCAAACGAGGGCCAGGTGATTCATAGAAAGTCCATCCTTCTGGGCAGTGCTGTGAATCAATGACACTGGGACCATTTAGAACTTCACATTTACTGCGATCGAAGCTCGCCAGGTGACTACTACCAGACAGCGCTGTCCACACGATACCATTAGTATCCACATCTAAACCGCGGGGACCAAATGCGTTTATTTGACCATCAATTGCCGGTAGCTCGTAAACCTCAGTAATACAAGTTTCAGGAGGGTTATTACCTATTTCCATTCGATAGATACGCCCCGGAAACTCCGTCCCGGCTCCCCACGCAACGTTAGAGACAGGGTCTACAATAATGCCATAACTGCCTGGGCTCATCCGAGTATCTAAATTAGGATCAAAATCGATTAAGCTTCCACCACCACCGCCTTCATTCTGGCTCCGAAGAGCACCAACTGGTTGATTCCATGGCTTAGTAATTACCCCGTCGCCATTTGTATCGACCACCATGGGGCACCAGCCTTGAGAGAGTTTTTCATCCTGAGTTTCATCCCAAATTCTTGTATTAATCCAACCGATTACGTCCCCACCCCCGCTGAAATAAAGCATACGATCATCCGTAAAACCAAACTGCAAATGGTGGGTGCCAAAACAGGTATCGATAAGCCCAAACTCTTCAGTTGCAGGATCATAGTATGAAGCTTGTCGAGTACTTCTCCGAGTAGGATAGTATTGAGCAAACTTATTATCCGAACCTTCCTGGCACCATTCGGGAAGAATATCGCCGCGCACCTTAGTAGTCATCCAGACTCGACCCAATTCATCAAACATGGGATTGTGAGGATCAGCAGGCCGCTGCCACAGCGGTTCATCATCATAGAAAACCGAGGGCACAGGAAAAGTTTGGGCAAATCGAGATATAGCAGGGTTGTCTGGATTATCTTTGACTGCAATAACTATTTCACGCCAATTGTGCGTCTGTGTGTCTAACTCCAAGAGAGAACCATGCCCACCATCCACACCATAAACTAATCCGCCTGCATTAATCGTTGGGTTTCGCTTATCGGTCGTTATCTCATCATGAATATAAGAAGATTCATTACCCCAGTCCCATTGAGTAACTACGATATTACGCTCTATTCCACTGGGTCTTGGTGGAGAAGGAGGGATTTCACCGCCAGCGATGCGATCTGTCCAATCAGCATACATCTGCATACCACGAGGACCGAAGCGACCAGCGAAACCGGCCATGAATGGCCCTCTAATGCCCATTGCGGTTCGATACTGCCAGGCCTCGAGACTAGTTTCGAAACCCAAATGACTTAGATGATCCAAAGAACGAGTCAGCTTATTACCCAGTTGATGACAAAGTTGACAACCTTGCTTCGTCATGTCGATCCATTGGGCTTGGCTCCGCATACCCTCAGAAATCCCGTTTCCATCTGACCCGGTGCCGGGAAATTCATCTTGGCTAGGAACTTCGAGCAGTGAGTACCAGTAATTGGCAGGGTAGACCTGAGCTGCCAATAGAGGGTCTTCTGCAATGAATGACTTTAGATTCACATCGCTGGCTCCAGTTCTAAGAGAGGTTGGCTCAGAATCTACCAAGCCGTATCCCCGGACCCAAACCTGGAAGACTGCCTCTGGAAGCTCTGGCAGTACGAAGCGTCCTTCGTCATCAGTAACAACAATTTTTGTAAAATGAGTTGGTGTGTCATCGGTCTCGGCAATAACCCAAACCCCGGCTTCCGCTCCGTTTATAGTTTCCACGGTACCAGATATAGCACCAACATTTTTACTCTGGGCTGCCAGCCCCTGAGACAAAGACGTAACAAAAATGACCGAAATTAACGTCAGAAAGAAACGCATGCCCTTTTCGCTCCTGATTTAATATGGATTTTACGGGACCAAGAGTTTNAAGAGTAATCAATGAATTAATGTCTACGCAATAAGTATTTGAAGATGATTTACAACACGAGTCTTCTGAGACTCAAATTAGGACTGCAAATTAGTCGATATAAAATAAGTTGGGGCAGCATCGCTGAAATAAAATATGAACAGACCTGCGCCCGTCCCATATTTAACTAAGAAATAACAAAAGTCTGATTTGGCGGGGCCGAAGTCGCAAAAAAACTCAGAAAGCCTATTAAAGACAACAAAAACCGCCCTCTCAATTCACTCCTGGAGTAAAATCCTGGAGAATATTTTGAGTTTCTCTCGCCAATCAATCTCTTTGTGCAACAGTCATACAAACCCATTGCCTAAGATTTGAACCTATCACGACTGCCCTTTCGTACACGAACTTTTTTGCTTTCTGAACTTACCGTTGCGTTGTAAGCATCAACATCGGCCTGGCTTCGNCCGGCTGGAAGACCGGTATCGTTATCATACTGAGCCAACCATCAAGAATAATTGGATAGGATCATTGTCAAACTAAACATACTGATAATTCTTTTCAAAGTAGTCCTCTCAGGCCTCTACTTGCCCTGTTGTTTAACTAATGAAGGAAACAAAATTCGCCGCTTTGCATAAAGCGGGCACCATATCATCATGCTAGCTCATGCCAAAAATAAAGCACCCAGTAGATACAATGAATAACCAAATATCATATTGATTCAGGTTTGGCGTCGATGCTACTTTGGTTATAAATTACCATCTTTTAGGCTGCCAGGCCGGAGTAACTATGAAGTTAAAACAACTGCCAATACCCTTATTAAGCACCGCTCTTTTTGCTTTCCACATAAGTACAAGTGCTCAACTACCGGGATTAGAAAATGGCTCTTGGAAATATTTAGGCGGAGACGCTGGGCACACAAGAGCATCTCCGCACCTTAATCAGATAAATGCGGAAAACTTTGCTGACCTGGAGGTGGCATGGACATGGCGCGGCGACAATTTCGGCCCTGGTGTGGAATATACTTTTCGATCAACTCCTNTTTATGTTGATGGCATTTTATATACCGTCGCTGGTCAGCGACGCCAAGTAGTAGCGATCGATGCTACGACTGGGGAAACCCTATGGACTTTCAGAGAACCAGAAACAATGCGCTATCTCCGTTCTCCTAGAACGGATTTCGGTAAAGGCGTTGCATACGGAGAAATACAAGGTCGCGGAGTTATCTATGCAACATCCCCTGCTTTCTTCTTATGGGCGTTGGACGCCAAGAGCGGCAGGCCAATAGAGAATTGGGGTTCTGACACAGGTATAGCTTCGTTCGCGAAAACTGGCGTGGTCGATCTAATCCCTCATTTGGTCAGTGATTGGCCGAGATGGCTAGAGAGAGAAGAATCTTATGACCCTGATCATGGAATACCAAGACGTCTCGGAATGGTAACGGCATCAGCGCCACCCATCGTTGTCAATGATGTAATCGTGACCTTGGTGGGACATGAACCCAGTTATGATCAGACCAGAATCGAAAATGTACCCGGCGATATAATGGGATTTGATACGCACACTGGTGAGCGCTTATGGAAGTTTCATGTTATCCCTAGGCCAGGGGAATTCGGGCACGAAACTTGGGAGAACGGTGCCTGGCAATTTTCGGGTGATATGTCTACTTGGGCCCCAGCATCGGCAGACCCGGATCTTGGGTTAGTTTATCTGGTAACGAACGCTTCAACCGTTCAGTCTTATACTGGACACCGACCCGGTCACAATCTTTTTGGCGGCAGTGTCCTAGCTCTTGATGTCGAAACAGGTCAACGCGCTTGGCATTTTCAAATTCATCATAGCGACCAATGGAACTATGATATCCCTACAGCTCCAATATTGATGGATCTGACGGTAGATGGAGAATTAATTCCGGCTTTAATTCAAAACACTAAACAGGGGCTAATCTTTGCCTTTAACCGAGCCACAGGCGAACCTATTTGGCCAATAGAAGAGCGACCTGTTATGCAAACCCAAGTGCCAGGAAACTATACAGCCCCTACTCAACCCTACCCTACGCGCCCTGAGCCTTTAGATTCGATTGTTGTTGATGGGATTACCGATGATTACTTGTTGGATTACACACCAGAACTAAAAGCACGCGCACAAGAAATATTAACTGAATTTGAGGTGGGCGGCCTATATGTTCCACCTTTACCTTATCCTCATAGCAATTCCTATCGAAATGTCGTCGGCTGCGTAGGAGGATTAAATATCTATCATCCTCCGGTGGCCGACCCAACTACCGGAATTATGTACGCTTCTCACCGGCGTGGATGCAATGCTCCGGCATTTATGGAACTTACAAATGGAGTGGATGAGGAACGAGGACTTCCGGGGATTTCCACTGAAGCTTGGCGCGGTAGGGAGAGACACACACCAACGACTGGAACTACAGTAGCAGCGTGGGCACCGGGCAGAAATAGAGAGTTTCTTCCACTGATAGAGAGATTGCCGGTTTATAAGCCCCTATTCCAAGGGCTCGCCGCATACGACATGAACAACGGACAAAAACTCTGGGACATTCCGATTGGAGAAACTCCCGAAAATATCCGCAATCATCCTTTACTGGATGGAATAGATACCTCTGCTACCGGTGGCACCGGCCATTCCATCCAAATGGTCATGGGTGACCTACTTGTGCAAACGACAGAGGATCTTCGGGGCGATGCCGAGACAAACATCGAAGGAAACCCGGTTCTAAATGCACGTGATCTCCTTACGGGTGAGGTGCTATCTCAAGTTGAAATACCGGCACCAGGGCAATACGGCATGATGACATATATGGATAAAGGCAAGCAGTACATTGTTGTGCAATCCGGTAGCGTCAAGCGAGGACAATTTGGCGCTTTAATTGCACTGCGGTTGCCTTAAGTATATTTACCTAAATCAACCAAAGCACGGGCGTCTGGGCAATGATTATCAATTAATATAAAAACTTGATTCAAACAAAAAAATCAATGCGCGAAAACACACTGAAAGCGCTTGCAAGCCGCATTTTACTTGACTCCAGGCAAACCACCCGTTTAATCTGAGGACTGTCATTAGAGCAGTAGCGCACATCACCAACTTTATGCAATTGAAGATAACCACAAACGCGGGCGAGAATCTTATGAAAAACCTCAGCCGAAAAATTATTCCCATAGGCGCACTAGCTCTTGCTGGTCAAATTAAAGCCCAAGAAGTACCCGGGGAGATTACCTACAATGGTGAAGCAGGGCGTATCATCAATGAAAATTGTGTAGTTTGTCACCGTGAAGGTGGAATAGGTCCAATGCAGTTTGAGACCTATGATCAGGTCAGACCCTGGGCGCCTCTAATTCAACTCAAGGTGGCCAACCGGGAAATGCCGCCTTATGCTTACGACCACGGTATCGGTATCCAACAGCTACAAGGTGATTGGCGGCTAGAGCAGTCAGAAATAGATACCTTAGTTACTTGGGTAAATCAAGGTGCTCCGATAGGTGATCCAGATTCCCCTCTACCAACTGCTGACTTGAATGATCCCGATGCATGGAACTTTGAAGACGAGCTTGGCCTACCGGATGCAATCATCCCATCCGTTCCTATCGATATTCCGGCCAATGGAAACGACTTGTGGAGCACCCACTATGTACCCCACGGAATAAGTAGTGATCGATGCATTAAAGCGATTCAGGTTAAGCCTCGTGGTAATGCAAAAACAGTGGTTCATCATGCTAATTCCAACATAGACGTATTTAATGCGGACGGTGAACTCGAACGCTATGGCATGCTTACTGAATACGCCATGGGTAAGTGGGGCGAGTTAGTGCCAGAAGATGTGTGTCGAATATTCCCTTCTAACTCAATGGTACGCTGGAGTATTCATATGTATCCAGGTGGTATAGGAGCCGTCGCCCCGGGAACAATTATCGAAGACAACGTTGTAGAGATTGGACTTTGGTTACACCCAGAAGGCTATGAAAACGAAGTAGGCTATAGCCAGGATCTGAAGCAATACAATATTCAGTTTGCACGCGAAGAAAGAGACCTGCGCCTTGTTATCCCACCCCATGGCTATCAAATGACTCAGGGGTTTCATTCTTTCGATCATCCAGTGCGAATAGATAGCTTCCAGCCGCATGGGCATCTTCGTATGCGTGCTGCCTCGCTAGAAATTTTTTACCCTGATACCGGACGCACAGAAGCAGTTAGCCAAATTTCCAATTGGAGTGCGACCTGGCACCATAGCCATATCTACGAACCCGACGTTGCACCACTAATTCCTGCAGGCGCAGTATTAGTGCTAAAACAGTGGTATGACAATACTGCTGATAACCCCAATAACCCTGATCCTGACCAATGGGTATTCGGTGGAAGCCGGACGGCTGATGAAATGACGCATGCCTGGATTGCGATAACTCACCTTGACGAAGAGGGGTATGAGAAAATACTGGCGGACCGAAAAGAAAAACAGTCCCGTTCACTAGCAGGAAGCGACTAGTAAGAATAAATTTACGCTAAATGGTGACTCCAGCTCTTTTAAACGGAGCAACCTATTGGTAACTTTATAACTACATATAAATAACGCATTGCCGGAGATCTCGCTATGAAACTCAGCTCTAGGGCAAAACTCTCAATTGTCATTTTTTCATTAGCTATTCCTTTTGGTAGCCACGGACAAACTACCGACATAACCTTCCACAAAGATATCGAGCCAATTTTGCAACGCAGTTGCCAAAATTGTCATAGAGTGGGAGGAGCTGGCCCGATGCCATTGGTCACCTATGACCAGGTTGCGCCATTCGCGGGTTTGATTGAGTATAAAACAGGCTTGCGGGACCGAGCTGGTGCTATGCCACCGTGGTATATTGAGAAAAATATCGGTATTCAAAGCTATAAGAATGACAACTCCCTGAGCGATGCGGAAATTGCCGCTATATCGACTTGGGCCCAAAATGGTGTGTTGAAGGGAGATCCCGCGACCGCACCAGAGCCATTGACATTCGACGACAGCCTAAAGTGGAAAGCCGGCGAACCGGATCTGGTCGTCAAACTTCCTGAAATTACCAAACTGGCTGGAACTCCGGACTGGTGGGGTGAGCTGGAACCCGTGCCAACCGGGATGACGGAAGATCGATACGTAAAATCTGTAGAGGTCGTTGAAGTTAACGACGTCGATATGAGCAATCTAGCTGGAACCGTCGGTGGTCGCTATATCTTTCATCATATGCTTTGGATGACCGCAGAAATAGATGATGAGGGGAATTTGAACCGTGGAATGTTCGATGCGCCATGGCCAGTCCACGAGGTTGGGCGTAATGCAGATATCTTTGACGATAATACCGGCCGTCTTTTGAAAGCAAATTCAGCAATAGTTTCTGACTCAATTCATTTACATTCCAATGGCGTAGATACCACGGGTCACCTGGAGATTGGTTTTATCTTCCATGATAGAGACTTCGAACCGAAGTATAGAGATTCGATCAATTTTACAGGTAATGGGGTCGATATAAGCATTGTTCCGAATGAGCAAAATCAAGAGCTACACGCTTATAGTATTCTCCAAGCGCACACCAAGATCGTCTCCTTCGAGCCGCACCTACACGCCCCTGGGAGCCGTATGTGTCTAGAGGCAATCTGGGGTCATCAAATAGAAACACTCGCCTGCGCAGGATACGACCATAATTGGGTTCGAACGTACCAGTTTGAGGATTCTGCTGCTCCGCTTTTACCCGAGGGTACTATTCTACACATTACGGGCTATATGGATAATACGGATAGCAATATTAACATCCCAGACCCACGCAATTGGCAAGGATCTGGCAATCGTTCTGTGACAAACATGTTTTTAGATCTCGGTATTCGAGTGTCCATGAATCAAGAGCAGTTCTTGGAAGCCATGGAAGAGAGACAACAAGTCCTCAATTTGGGTCCAAACGACCACGTAGTAGGTTGCCCTCTTTGCACAGCAACCCTAGTATCACCAATCAGTGGGGAAGATTAAACATGTTCGATTCCCTTTTTGGAGAAAAAGCGGGCCAACTAGATAAAAAGCGTGAGGATAGAAGAAAGCCTCTATTGCTTGCGGCACTATTGCTTTTACTACCCGAACTAGTCACGGCTGAAACTTTCTTACATGGCGCTCCTATTTATCCAGCCTTCGAGGGCTGGCGCCCAAACTCGGACGGTACCTTTAATCTTATGTTTGGTTACATGAATGAAAACTGGGAAGAAGAACCACGCGTAGAAATCGGAGACAATAATTTTTTCTCACCGGGAGAAATAGATCGAGGCCAACCGACAAATTTTATGCCTCGTCGAAATCGTTTCACTTTCGAAGTTACAGTGCCTGCAGATTGGGGCGATCGCGAGTTGGTCTGGAATTTAAATATCAACGGCGTAGAGACCAAAGCCTACGGAACCCTCAAGCCCGATTATCTAGTTGATAATATGGTAATCGCCTCCGAGACTGGTTCATTGGGAATTGGAGTTAGTAGTCCTGAGTCCAGATCGAACACTACTCCGACGCTAACGTTGCAAGGTGATAGCGTTCGAACAGCCAATGTTGGTGAACAAATCACTCTAATAGCACATCTTGAGGATGATGGGCTACCAAGAAGCAGAGTACGAAGTACTAGGTCAGAACGAGATTTACATCGAGCAATGTTTCGCGCTCCACAAAAACCCACTGTTAACAAAATTAATGCCTTGTTTCTGAGCTGGAATGTCTATCGAGGAGACGGTGCAGTTAATTTCGACCCTCCGCAAACAAAAGTATGGGAAGACACTCGTGTTGGGGCCAACTCTCCTTGGGGTTCACTGTGGTTGCCACCAGAAATCCCGGAAGATGGTATGATTGAAACAACCGTCACCTTTGACAAACCAGGGACCTACGTACTCTGGGGGCGTGCCGATGACGGCGGACTCTATGCCGATACTTACGTCACAGTAAACGTCACACCTTGAGTTGATCCTCAACAATCGCTATTTTTAGCACTCAATACAAAAGACAGTTCAGTTGAGCTGTCTTTTTATTCCAGGATAAAAAAAGAGTTCTCAGTACATGGCAAAAATTCTGAGCTATCAATCAATCTATGATTCTTTCAACTGGGAAAGGCCCAGCTACTATAATTTCGCAACTGATGTTATCGATAAGTGGGCTGGCAAAGACGAGGACAAACAAGCTATCTTCTGGGTGGACGATGATGGCAATGAAAAATCGCGTACATTTTCAGAAATTTCCACAAACTCAAAAAAAATTAGTAATGGTTTAAGCACCGCGGGAGTTGAGCGTGGTGATGTCGTTATTGTGATTTTGGGTCGGGAAATCGAATGGTGGGAAGTTTTCACCGCAGTACTCCGAATGGGTTCCGTAATATCGCCCGGCACAACACAGTTATCTGCAAAGGATATCGAGTATCGACTTCAGGCAGCTAGCGCAACCTGCATCATAACTAATTCTGCAAACGTAACAAAAGTGGATGAAGTTGCCAAAAACTGTCCTGCGCTCAAAACTAAAGTTCTAATTGATGAAGCTTTCGAGGGCTGGTTGAATTATGCTGATCTGCTGACACACTCCTCCGACGACTTTTCCGAAATTAAAACAACAGCCAATGAAGAGTCGATGTGTTACTTCACATCTGGCACAACCGGCTATCCTAAGATGACCATTCATACTCATAACTACGCTATTGCCCATCAGGTCACCGGCCCTCATTGGTTAAACCTTCGTGAAAACGATTTACACTGGAATATTAGCGATACCGGTTGGGCCAAGGCGGCCTGGAGCAGCTATTACGGCCCCTGGACCTGCGGCGCAGCCCTATTCATACACCATGGCTCTGGATTCAGTGCGACTCAAACCCTTTCTCTAATTGAGAGGTACCCAATAACAACTATGTGTGGCGCTCCAACCATATATAGACTGTTAGTACTTGAAAATCTGTCCAGTTATGATTTTTCAAGCTTAAGACATTGCGTCGGCGCTGGCGAGCCACTTAATCCCGAAATCATTGATACCTGGAAATCCGCAACTGGATTAACTATCAGAGATGGATATGGACAAACTGAAACCGGTATTCTTTGTGGAAACTTTCATTTCATTGAACCAAAATTCGGTTCAATGGGAAAGCCCGCACCGGGGATACACCTTTCCGTAATTGACGACGACGGTAACCAAGTAGGCACTAACACTGAAGGCGACATAGCTGTAAAGATTAAACCCGAGAAGCCGCAAGGTTTATTTAAAGAATACAAAAACGACCCTGAACGCACGGCCGATACTATGCGCTATGACTGGTACATTACGGGCGATCGAGCCTATGTGGACGAAGAAGGCTACTTTTGGTTTGTCTCTCGAGCCGATGACGTTATTTTATCTGCTGGCTATCGTATCGGCCCATTTGAAGTAGAAAGTGCGCTGATTGAGCATCCTGCGGTAGCAGAGTCTGCTGTAGTTTCAAGCCCTGACGAAACAAGAGGAGAAGTAGTCAAGGCATTTGTTGTTTTAACACCGGGGTTTGAACCGAGCGGAAAGCTAAGTAAAGAGCTTCAAGACCATGTTAAAACAGTTACTGCACCTTACAAGTATCCGCGAAAATTAGAGTTTGTAGATGCTTTACCAAAAACGGTAAGTGGAAAAATTCGTCGAATTGAGTTGAGAGAGCGAGAATGGGCAGATTAAGCAAGTACAAAAACATCTTTCTTGTTTGCTCATTACTAATTAACTCTTCATCATTCGCAGAAATTATCAGCGAAGCCGCTGTAATCGCAGCGATGGAAAAACAAGATAGACTTTCCGCAGATCTTGAACGAGATCAGCGGAGTAAACCTCAAGCAGTAATTCCGCTATTGTCTTTGGAAACCGGGGATCGGGTCCTAGACATTTTTGCCGGGGGCGGTTACTACACTGAATTATTAGCGACGGTTGTTGGAGCGGAAGGCGAAGCAATTCTTCACAATAATGGTGGATTCGAAGCATGGGGTGTAAACGGTTTAACAGATCGTTTCGCCAAAGAAAGAGAGCCGGGAAACATCGTTAGACATACGCGCAGCGGAATAAACTTAGATCTAGAGGCTAATTCACTGGACGGAGCACTAATAGTAATGGCATACCACGATCTTTACGTTGTTCCAAAACGCTATAATGGTGAAAAATACATACCTGTCGGCAATACTGCCAACACTGAATACTTCCTCCACCAAGTTTATGAAGCGTTAAAGCCAGGCAGCAGATTTGTTATTGTTGATCATTCGGGTGATTCTGCAATGGAACATGAAATGGTTGCGGATCTTCATCGAATTAAGGAAGATTTTGTGCGTAGTGAAATTGAAACCGCAGGATTTAAATTCATTGAATCTTCCGATGCGCTTCGCAATCCAGAAGACGACCGCACTATGATCGTTTTTGACCTCGATGTGCAAGGTAAAACCGATAGATTCGTCTTTGCCTTTGAGAAACCAATAATTTAATGCTTACTATGCAAACATGCAGTTCTTTGCTAAACAAAAAAGCAATCTTTATTTATCTCTTCTTAAGCCTTACTGGTTGCAGTGAAAAAACTTTTAGAATCGCTCCTCCCAATGTCATTATTGTTTTAGCCGATGACCTAGGTTACGCTGACTTAAGTAGCTACGGAGCCACAAACTACAGAACTCCCAATCTGGATAAATTAGCAAGTAAAGGCGCAAGATTTACCAATTTCTATGTGAACCAGCCCGTCTGCACTGCATCGAGAGCTGCATTACTAACCGGGAGCTATTCGAATCGCATCGGGTTAAATGGCGCCCTGGGGCCTAACTCGCCAATCGGTATCCACGAAAACGAAACGACCCTAGGGGAGTTGTTTCAGCGCAATGGGTATCGCACAGCCCACTACGGAAAGTGGCACCTGGGAAACTTTCCTCAGTTTCATCCTTCGAAGCATGGCTTTGATGATTACTACGGCATTCCCTATTCTAACGATATGTGGCCGTTTCATCCGGAAAACCCAGAAGCTTGGCCCGACCTGCCTCTCTACGAAAATGACACGATCGTCGGTTACAACACCGATCAAACTCGATTCACCGCAGAATTCACCGAACGTAGCATTAACTTTATAGAAGAGTCTGTTAGAAATAATGAACCGTTCTTTGTCTACCTCGCACATCCCATGCCCCATGTTCCACTGTTCATTTCAGAAGAAAAAGAAGGTACAAGCGGTGCTGGGCTTTATGGTGACGTAGTTCGGGATATCGATTGGTCGATTGGAGCGATTGCAACTAAGTTAGAATCTTTAGGCATAACGGAAAATACATTATTGATCTTCCTCTCCGATAATGGCCCCTGGTTAAGCTACGGAAATCACGCAGGCTCGGCTCTGCCGCTGAGGGAAGGCAAACATACAGTTTTTGAAGGCGGCGTAAGAGTGCCTTTTATCGCACACTGGCCAGCCGCAATTCCAAGCGGCCTAGAAGCACACACCCCTGCTATGACTATCGACCTTTTCCCCACCTTCAAAGAAATACTCAATGATCACGAGGTCGGGCTGCCGATAGATGGTGAGTCAATACTTAAATTATTAACAGGTGCGGATACTAATGCCGTGCAGCAAGCATACTATTTTTATTTCCGCAATAATGAACTGCAAGCTGTGCGTAGTCAGAATTGGAAATTACATTTTCCACATAGCTATCGTACGATGGACGGTCAAGCGCCAGGCTTAGATGGCATACCCGGACGTTATAACGATGACGTTGCAAGTGAATTAGCATTGTATGACTTAAGCGATGACGTAGCAGAACAATTTAATATCGCCGACGAGTATCCAGAAGTTGTTCTGCGATTGTCAGAGCTCGCCAACTTAAAAAGGGAACAATTGGGAGATTCTCTTACCGACACTATGGGCTCTGAGAACCGAGAACCAGGACGCATAAACGAGAATTAGTTGCAGTTTACTGGTGGTCGTGCCGCCTTAATTGTTTCATCGAAAAAATCAACATGTTTTACAACCAAAATCAAGCCTCTAGGATAGCTTATTTAGTTACGAGTAAAGTTAAAAGGGCGTGCAATCTGTGCTAATTTCTGCCTACGCATAACCCAAAAAAGGAACCGTAACATGCAGAAGTTTGGAATCGGTCAAGCAGCAACCAGATATGAAGATAATCGTTTGTTGTCTGGCGAAGGACGTTATGTTGAAGACATAAATATTGCAGGACAGTGCTACGCTGCATTTGTGCGCTCCCCTCATGCCCACGCTTCTATCGATTCCATTGATCTAACTGAAGCAAGAGCTCTTCCTGGTGTTCTCAGCATTTATACAGTCACCGACCTTAGAGCTGACGGAATTGGTGATATTCCTTGCATGGCGCCGGCTCAAAATAGGGATGGTACGAACTGTGTCATGCCNCCNCGCCCCGCAATCGCTGAAGGCAGAGTGCGCTTTGTTGGTGACATAGTTGCTGTAGTCATTGCCGAAACCCGGTCACAAGCCTTGGATGCCACAGAAGCCGTTTGGGTAGATTACAACGTACTACCTGCGGTAGTTGAAACCAATAAAGCAACGATGACTGATGCGCCTGCCATTTGGGATGAAGCCAAGAATAACCGGTGCTTTGACTGGGAAGAAGGTGATCCGGAAGAAACCGATAAGGCTTTTGCTGCAGCCACCCACACTGTGGAGCTAGATTTAATAAACAATCGCGTTATTCCTACATCGATGGAAACCCGTGGCGCCGTTGCTTCTATTGAAGAAAGCACAGGCCGATTAACCCTGCACGTTTCCTGTCAGGGTGTTCACATCATACGTAGCTTATTAGCTACCCAAATTTTTAATGTCCCCGAAGAAGATATCCATATCACTTGTAANGATGTAGGCGGCGGCTTCGGCATGAAGATTTTTTTGTTTCCAGAATATGTCTGCGCGCTNTTCGCAGCNCGAAAATTGGGACGAGCAGTAAAATGGATTTCCGATCGCAGTGAGGCATTCATGAATGACACCCATGGCCGAGATCATATTAGTAATCTTAAATTAGCTCTTGATGAAAATGCAAAAATACTAGGATTAAAAGTAAAGACCGTCGCCAATCTCGGTGCTTATTTATCGAATTTTGCACCGTTTGTCGCTACGGCTGCTGGTGTGCCAATGTTAGTTGGCTGCTATACGATCCCTACGGCGCATGTGGAAGTAGAAGGTGTCTTTACAAATACTGTCCCGGTAGATGCTTACCGAGGAGCTGGCCGACCGGAAGCAATATACGCTATAGAACGATTAGTGGATGTTGCTGCCTTCGATCTCGGGCTGACGCCAGAGGAAATACGTAGACGAAATTTTATAAGAAAAGACCAAATGCCTTTCGCAACTGTACTCGGCTCCAATTACGATTCAGGCAATTTCCAACAAAATCTTGAAGACGCCTTAAAGTTATCAAAATGGGAAGAGTTTGAGTCTCGCCGCAACGATGCTAACTCGCGGAGCAAATTACTCGGAATTGGTTTGGCCAGTTATATTGAACGCTGTGCCGGAGGATCACCAGAACAAGCACGATTACGAGTATCCAGAGAAGGCCATGTCACATTGTTCATAGGCACCCTCTCAAACGGACAAGGCCACGAAACTGCGTTTAGACAAATTCTATGTGAACGACTTGGTGTTTCGTTCGAAGATATAAGTATCGTTCAAGGTGATTCCGATCTAGTTGAAACTGGCGGCGGCACAATGGGCTCCCGCTCTGTTCCTATAGGCGGTTCAGCCATAGGCTCGGCCTCAGAGAAAATCCTTGAGAAAGCAAAAGAAACTGCTGCGGAGCTCTTGGAAACCGCGATAAGCGATATCGAGTTCAATAATGGTGAATTTCGCATCGTCGGCACAGACCGCGTTCAAACATTTCATGAAGTCGCAAAAGCAGCAACCGATGGCGAGATTGCTTTCGATGAAAAAGAATCCTTCACTCCTAGCGAAGCTACCTATCCCAACGGCACCCATGTTTGCGAATTAGAGATCGATAAAGAAACCGGCGAAATTGAGCTCATCGATTACACTGTAGTTGATGATTTTGGCCATGTGATCAACCCATTGTTATTAGAGGGTCAAGTTCATGGCGGGATTGCCCAGGGACTCGGTCAAGCACTCCTAGAAAGCTGTGAATATGAATCAGATTCGGGTCAATTACTGTCCGCTAGCTTCATGGACTATACCATGCCAAGAGCTGATGACTTCCCACCGATTCGCTTTAATTTGAATAAAGAACCTTGCACTACCAATCCACTAGGCATAAAAGGTGCTGGAGAAGCCGGCGCCATCGGCGCTCCACCAGCAATCATTAATGCAATCGTCAATGCTTTAAGCGATCATGGAGTTAGACATATTGATATGCCGGTTACACCAAACAAACTTTGGAATCTTATGCAATCGCTAGGAATTTAGCTAAGGGACTTTCTGGACCTAGGCGGAACTAAGAACCACAATGCGACTATCAGAATACCAAACAAAGTATAACCAATCGCAAATACCCATAATGGGAAATCGTAATAAAGGAATTGTTGCACCCAATACTGTATGAAAGAAACTTGGTAAANCCCTTCCCCACCTTGCCTNCGTAACCACATTTCGAAGATAGTGAGAGGGCATAATCTACCCAACCAAGCTTGAAGCACTACTACACCAATAGCTACTAAATGCAATAACCTGAAAATACGGTTACTTATAAAGCCCCAATTGAGCAACCCCCCAGTAAAGATTACCAGAGCACTTCCTATAATAAATATTACTATACTCGCATGAATTACGAGAACAATATCGGCCGCTAGTTGATAAAGGTTGTTCAATATTTTTTCTGTCAGTCGATTTTTAATCGTCCAAGATAATTACCAATTTCTAATCGCTCATTTCCAGAAGGAAATCCGTTAATAGAGAGCACCCATGCGACTATAGTTNGATATTGCTCTTCATTCAGTGACTTGGGTTTGTCCGCAGGCATATTGCCAAGAATGCGATACCAATAATCTAATATCGTCATGCCACTCCAGGACAACAATGAAGTTTTATAAAACTCTAAGTCGTGGCAATGGGCACAATGCAGATTATACAATTCTTCTCCCTGAGCAGCCTGTTGTTTAGTATAAACACCCTCTTCAAGGCCTAGAGGCTGCGCCGACAACTCAGCGAAATTCAAGAGNCCAAAACAAAAAAGCAGGAGTCCCGACCGGACTCCTGCTACATTAGGACTCAAGAAAATCAATGTGATCCGCGAGTAATAAACTTATGCAAATCAGGTTTAATAGTATCGGCAACGTAGATGACACCACCCGGTGCAATTGTCATGTAATGGGCCTCACCGAACTCACCGAGCCCTTTGCCTGGCTCACCCGTTGCAGCTAAAACTTTTCCATTTTTGTCCAGCTTTAATATTTCGCCAGCGAAGCCGCTTACCATCCACAAAGTACCATCTTCATCGAAATGCAATCCGCATGGCAAACCTTTGTATTGCCACTCTTTCTGATAAGTACCTTCATCGTCAAAAATTTGAATACGGCGATTTTGGCGATCCGCTACATAAATTAGACCTTCATTATCAACGACAATCGAATGCGGCGTGTCAAATTCACCGGAAGCAGTACCTGGGCCTCCCCATTTTATAAGAAAATTACCGGAGGAATCGTACTTTAGTAATTGCGGAGTACCGCGGCCGTGACCGACGAGAATAAAGACTTCACCTTTCTCGTTGATAGCAAGGTCTGTGGGTTCGAATAATAAACCATCCTCTGGCTCACCCGCTTCACCATGCTTTCCTATTGTTAGCAAAACATCTCCGTCCAAATTCATCTTTCGCACGGTATGACCATTTACATCTGTAGTCCAAATATTACCTTGAGGATCGAGTCGCATGCCATGAGGTCGAAGATATTCGCCTTGACCCCAGGTACGTAGCAGGCGACCACGTGGATCGAATTCCATTAATGGATTCGGTCCCCGATTGAAAAGAATTAAATGATCTTCTTCAGTCCAAACTACACTGGTCGCTGCCCCGAGNTCTACATGATGAGGAATTTGCAATCCATGCATCACCGGAATATAGCCAAGGTCAGGTGCTACTTCCATTTGTAAGGGATCAGGTCCAGGCAGAGCCTGCCCAAAAGCATTGAAAGAAAACCCGGAAGCAATCAAGGCGCACAAACGGATTAACTTTAATAGCCTAACTTTCATTAGTTTTTCTCCAAATCACTCTGACTATTAATTTTCGTCTAACGGAGTACCATCTCCATTCATTCCCACAGATTCGTAGCGGCGCCATCCCGCAAGTATACCAACAAGACCATGATTGCCTTCGTGACAGGCATATTCATACACCGGATCATTAATCGCGCGCAGCGGAAATTTTGCAGACCAAGGCCGGTCCCAAGATAATGGATCTTCGATTGTGAAGTCATACTCTAAAGTGCTTTGATCAATGCGGCGAATACGTTCTTCGAGGATCATTTGAGCCGACGCGCCGCGGCCATTGTCGTGGTAGTAAAAATAACGCGTATTTATCACTAANGTATCACCATCAAAGTGCGCAATGGCATCCCCGTCCCACTTTGTATGACGAGTCTGGTGAGCATCGTCAAAACGAATTATTCGTGCACGATGGATCATCTCGCTAAGAATCATAATATGGTCTTTGGTTTGCACAATTTGCACATTGTTATTGTATGCTCCGGGTACCAAAGGCGGCCCTGCGCCGCCGCTCATCAAACAACGATCCGCTAAGGTACGCGCTTCAGGACCTATACTAAGCCGTCTATTTTCAGCGCGAATTCTAGCACGCTCTAGCCCTTTCTCATTTAAAGCGGGTAGACGCCCATTAGGCGGATCGTAAATTAGTGATGTTCTCCGGTCAGCGATAGTGCTGTCTCCACGTTCATACCAAAAATTATTGTAGGAAATCACACCCGGTGGATAGCCAGCACCACCAACAGAATCAATTATCAAATCTCTATTCTGCCGTCTTAGTTCAAACTCTTCCCATTCTGCCGCCTGATCAGCCGTTAGTATTTCGAGATGCTCTAACTCCCTGGGGCGATTCAGAGGCGTAATTGTGCGGTAGGTGTAAGTACCCTGAAAATCGGGATGCCCGTATTCTGTCCGCGAAATTTCTGACGGCTGCGTGCTGGCCAACGAACTCAGAAAAAACCCACATAAAGCCAAGTTGGATCGAACTAGGATTCTGCTCTTCATTGAAACTCCCTCGCTCTGAATAAGTTAGTAAAAAGAGAATCAGGAACTATCAAACTACGCTAAATAGTAATTTTTTCCAAGTGAAACCTAGGTACGATTCCTGAACGAAAGCCTGACAATAAGTTGGGAACCAAGACTAAGCACCTCTGCTCGAAAATCGGACTAGAAGGTACCACTGATTTTTAACGAAGCGGTTCGTCCAAAAGCTCGGCACATATACTCTACTTCTTCGAGGACATTTAAAGCGATATGACCTTCATAGCGGATCCGGTCTCGACATACTTCAACATCGAGTAGATTGCGTATATCAAGTCTAAACGTAATATCGTCGAATGCAATTAATTCAATAAAACCGGTAAAATATGGATCCGCATGATCGTTTTCAATATCTTCCACATCCCACCGCTTGGTACCGCCATCTATACGATTTCGCATATCGATGCCCCAGTTTAAGCGCCTTGATGGAATATCATGACGAAAGCCCCAATTAATTTCACCACGGTGATAGTTATTAAAACGGCGTGTTTCACCGGTAAAAGAATCATTAACCCACGAGTCTCTAGCATTAACCGTGCTAGTAAATAAAACATTTGGCATGCCTAANCGCGATAAACGTAAAGAGCCTTTTACTTCAAATACAACCATATCGCCAGTTCCGATATTCCCGGCAGCCGAACGAATATCATCGGGCCCAGTAGACAAGTCAATGCGCTGCAAGAAATCTTTGTGACGGTGGTGATAAAAATTAGCACTCACCACGCCCTCATCATTAGGCAATCGATATTCCGCAAGAAAGTTATAGTTCCACCAGTAGTCTGGACGAAGATTCGAATTACCAGCTAAGACGCTGGAATCTTCGTCTTCTTGATCACTGGTAGCAACAAAATCGGTAAAGCTTAATTGTCGAACAAATTTTTCCAACAGCACGCGTAATTGCAATTGAGGTGTTACATCGAAGCGATAATCCAGTTTCGGTTTGAAGAAATTAAAATCACGGCTATTGTTTACATCGCCGCTCATCGAAATTTCAGAAGTCTCATAAACGAACGAAGTTTCGAGAGACATGCGAGGACTAATACGCCAATTATGTATCGCAAAAGGTTCGTAGCGAACTTCTTCAACCCTGGTATTGGCATTAGGCACAGAAACGGGAGTCAATCCGCCAAATGTCGCCAAAGGACTACCAATAGAAGAAAATGTTCCCAAAGCAAGATTCGAATCGAGAATAGTTTGAGCTCGCTCCACACCAAATTCGACATCCTCCCCGAACATAAAATCTGTAGTGTAGGAACTCCTGATAATTCGCTCTTCTAAAATGCTACCAGTATCTAGAAACAGGTTTTTCTGTTCGGCACCATCATCATAGACATCCCAGCGCTCACGCAGAACAGCACTATCATTCTGGTTAGTAATAAACAAAACTTTAAAACGATCGCCATTATCACGACGATACTCATAGTCACCACCTATTTCCCAATTTGTTCTCTCACTCGGAATATTTTCTCTTTCGTAATTGTGCAACAAGGAACCCCCGCGAAGATCCACTGTCAGTCTTTCAACTTCAGTGGGATCGTCATCTTCTGCCACTAGCGCATTAAAACGAAAGCTGCTATTTGAATTAAATTGATAATCTATATTCGTAGAAAGCGTGTAAGTAGTGTTATCTCGAATCCGAGTTTCATCGATGTAATCATTGGGCAGCTCACCTGGCAGAATACTTTTTTCACGGAGCTGAGTATTATTGTAACCCGGAGCTGCAGATCCGCTAATTAAAAAATTCAGATTGCCTGACTGGCCCGCATAAGTTAGCGAACCACCTGGTTCAGAGTGATTATCCGAGTAATAGCTTGTATCTAGCTCATAATTTAAAGTTGTATTAGAGAGCTCATCAAACAAAACAATATTTGCAATCTGCGTACTACCCCGTACATCTAAATCGCTAGATGTACCTCGAATTATTTCAATATAATTCACCTGACCCGCATCGACCCGACGCAGTTGTGCTTCCGTGTCATTGTTCTTTCCCGCCGTTCGTTTACCATTAATAAGAATTTGCACGCCGCTATTGCCCGATCCTAAACCGCGACCNCCACGACTCACATTAGCAAAACTTCCGCCACGACTCCTTCCACTGCTACTACCACCACCGCTTCCACCTCGTCCACTGCGACTAAGACTCGAGGTCTCCATCCCTGGAATTCGATTCAACATATCTAATGCCGTGACCGGNGCGTACTCTGCGAAGTATNCTGAGGTATAGACAACCGTNGAATCATCGCCGACATTGTCTTGGCCGAAGGAAAATGACCCAAACACCATAAGTATCGAACAAGCCCCGTGAGCGATAATTGATTTAAATAGCATTAAACCAATCTTGTGTGTAACAGTTAAATTCTTCAACTATGCTTCCATTAACTATTTGTCATTTGAGGCGCCAGACCAGGCAGTCTGGGTTGGCGCATTATACGGGTGCTATGCACTGCCAACTGTGACAATTTGCAATCCTACTTTCCGACAAAGATTTTTAAGTACCGCAAAGCCGCGGTTTACAGCACAACAAACCGTCTTTTGATAAAATCAAATTTTAACAAGGTCTATTTTGGCTATAATCAATCTCAAATTTAATTAACTAACTGTCATTAATCGAAGAAAAACTGAACCAAAAAAGTAGAACTATCTGCAACAAACTGACCTTTTGCAAAACATGTTTTTGAAATTTAAAAGCCGAGAGAACAAGGAGTCTTAGATAATCTACACAAAACATCTAATATGTTGGATTTAAGACTGCACTCAAAGAAATCTCCTATGTCGCTGGGAAGCTGAATTTTGCCTTTTCTGTTCTATCACTACCCGGCCAACGCTGGGTTATCGTTTTGCGACGAGTATAAAATCGGATAGCATCAGGGCCGTAAACATAAAGGTCTCCGAAGAGAGATTGCTTCCAACCACCAAAGCTTTGACTGGCAACTGGAACTGGCAAGGCAACATTAATACCAACCATTCCAACTTGGATGTTGTCCGCAAAGTAACGTGCAGTCTCACCATCGCGTGTAAAAATACAGGTACCATTTCCATATTCGTGGTTATTAATTAATGTCATCGCTTCGCTGAGATTTTCAACTCTTACGATGCACAATACCGGCCCAAAAATCTCATCAGTGTAAATTCTCATATCTGCTGTAACTTCATCAAATAAACAGCCTCCAATGAAGAAACCATTTTCATGTCCAGTAACNACTAATTCACGACCATCGACGAGCAAAGTAGCGCCCTGCTCCAGCCCTTTTTCNATATAAAAATGAATTCTTTCTAACGCTTCCTTAGTAATAAGCGGTCCCATATCGTTAGAAGCATCTGCGCCAGGCCCAACCTGTAACTTTTTAACTCTGTCTTGTAATCTCGTTACAACTTTTTCTGCTGTATCCTCACCCACACATACTGCTACAGAAATTGCCATACAACGCTCACCACAAGAACCATAAGCAGCACCCATAAGCGCACTTATTGCATTTTCAATGTCTGCATCAGGCATAATGAGCGCATGATTTTTTGCCCCACCTAGAGCCTGTACACGTTTACCAGCACTCGTGCCTTTCTCATAAATAGACTTAGCAACTGGGGTAGATCCTACAAAACTTACTGCCTCTATACGTTGATCACTCAAAATCAAATCAACAGTTGTCTTATCGCCATTTAGAACATTAAAGACCCCGTCAGGGAGGCCCGCTTGCGACAACAGTTTTGCCATAAGAATGGCTGGAGACGGGTCCCGCTCAGAAGGCTTTAATATAAATGCATTGCCACAAGCGATGGCCATAGGAAACATCCACATAGGCACCATAGCTGGGAAGTTAAAAGGTGTAACACCNGCCACTATTCCCAAAGGTTGAAANTCTGACCAACTATCNATAGCGGGGCCTGCGTTCTTGGAAAACTCACCTTTCAATAACTCTGAAATACCACAAGCATATTCAACAATTTCAATTCCGCGATTAAGCTCACCACGAGCATCATCTATAACTTTCCCGTGCTCAGTGGTAATTAAATGACAAATATCATCGGCAAATTCCTCCAACAGCTGCTTAAATCGAAACATAATTTGCGCTCGTTTCTGCGGCGGAGTTTGACGCCAAGCAGGAAATGCAGATTGCGCAGTAATTACAGCACGCTCATATGTATCTGTGTCGGCGATCGCCACTTTTTTATTGATTTCACCAGTGGCTGGATCGAACACATCATAGTTTCGCTCTCCTCCTGAAACTTCGTTACCATCAATGTAGTGACCAAGGATAGGCAGTTCTGCACTTTTAACACCGGGTGATTTAAGCGAGCTCATTGAGTGATTCTCCTACTGCATTCACAAATGAATCAATCTGTTCCTTAGTAGCGGTAAAAGGTGGCGCCATTTGCAAAGTATCCGCACCCCACCTTATATAGAAACCTTTTTCAAAACATTTCAACCCCGCTTCAAATGGTCTGCGTAAAGGTTCTCCAGGATAATGATCTAAAGTTAAGCCTGCCGCGAAGCCATAGTTTCTGATATCAGTCACAAATGAGGCAGCTCTTAGACTGTGCACTGCCTCCTGAAACACCCCAGACATCTCTTTCACTTGTTGTACTAGATTTTCCGTAACCAATAAATCTAGAGCCGCTAAACCTGCGGCGCAAGCTACCGGATGAGCTGAATAGGTATATCCATGAGGAAACTCCACCATGTAATCTGGCCCACCATTTTCCATATATGCATCGTAGATATTCGCCCGCAGCGCCACACACCCCAGCGGCAAAGCACCATTAGTAATCTGCTTGGCGAGCGTCATTATGTCTGGTGTAACGCCAAACTCTTCCGCGCCGGTCAATGAGCCCATACGACCAAAACCAGTGATAACCTCATCAAAGATCAAAAGAATGCTGTGTTTGTCGCATATCTCTCGTAAGCGATTTAAATAGCCTTTAGGTGGCGGCAATACTCCAGCCGTCCCAGACATTGGTTCCACAATAACCGCTGCAATGTTTGAAGCATCATGAAGCAGAACGAGCTCTTCTAGTTCATCCGCAAGATAGGCACCAGTCTCAGGCATGCCCCGACTAAATTTATTTTCTTCTAATATCGTATGCGGGATATGGTCAGAATCAACGGACTGCCCAAAAAGTTTTCGGTTAAATCCAATACCACCAACACTGACGCCACCAAAATTCACTCCATGATAGCCTTTATGACGACCAATAAATTTAGTTTTACTTGGCAGCCCTAAATTACGCCAGTATCCTCGCGCAATTTTCAATGCCGTTTCAACGGTCTCAGAACCTGAATCAGTAAAGAACACTTTTTCCAGCCCAACAGGAGTCAGCTCTACTACCTTGTTTGCCAATTGAAAACTTAAGGGATGGCCGTATTGAAACCCTGGCGAATAATCCAAGGTTGACATCTGTTTAGAGACCGCATCATTAATCTCTTTTCGATTATGTCCCGCTCCGCAAGTCCACAAACCTGATAACCCATCAAAAATTTGACGGCCATCCTCGGCGGTATAATATAAACCGTCGGCAGCAACAAGTATTCTCGGATCCCTTTTAAACTGACGATTGCCGGTAAATGGCATCCAGTGTGCATCTAATTTTTCTTTATCCAACGTCACTTTTACTCAACTCCTTACTTCCATCTCAAACGTTATCAAATCCTAAGGCATATTCCGCTAGTAATTGTTCTTAATCGGCCATATCGATACTAACTAAGTCCTTTTTATACGAGCTTTCTAATTCTTCGTCTGGCCATAATAAGGTTACAACATAACCTACTAGCAATGCAGACAAAAATGATGGTGGCATAGTTTCCAGTGCAGTAAAATATGAACCAATTGAATCCATTTCCTGGAAAACAAATTTACAAACTATAGTCATGAAGAACCCAGTAGTCATAGACGCAATAGCAGCACGTTCAGTAAATTTAGACCAGAACAAAGATAAAATAATCATCGGACAAAAAGTCGCCGCAATACCTGCCCAACCAAATATAACAAACCAAAAAATAGTTCGGCTTGGAGACAAAAACGATACGATAATAGCCACTCCTAATGAAAAAACCGCCAATAAGATAGTAATTCGACGACACATTCTAGCGGCCTCTCTACCAGACAACACCGGCTGGTAAATTACTTCATAGATGTCATGCGTGAGCGCCCCTGCCGCCATCACCAAAAGAGACGATACTGTCGACATGANGGCAGATAGCACCGCCGCAACATAAAGGCCGACAATCCAAGGCGGAAATGTGTATTCAACAAGTTCAGACAAAACATTTTGAGCCCCATTCCCTAATACCATATCCGGCTCCATCCCTTGTGAAGTAAAAACGTACCTCCCTAGAACACCTATACTCACAGCAGANANATCTACAANGATAGTAAAAAGTACTGCTACCCATTTACCACGATCGATTTGTCTTTCGCTTTTAATAGCAATTAAACGTGCAAAGACCTGCGGGGAGCCTAAAAACCCGAGACCAATGAGCGCCATCCCAATAACAACTGACAGGTTCATCAGGTTAAATCCGCCTGCCCCCCAGATATTAACCAGTCCAGGGTCAATAGCGATGAGACCATCATAGATAGATCCTGCATTATTTATCGAAAGGAAAGCTACTATGGGCAGCAAAATCAAACAGACAAGCATTACAGCCCCCTGAAACATATCAGTCCAGGCCGCAGCAAGAAAACCTCCAGCTACACAATAAATTGCTACGATTACAAAACCGACGATGGCTCCAGTTAAATACTCCCATTCAAGAAATGTTTCAAAGGCAGAACCGGTAGCATCAATTTGTGCGGAGATGTAAATAAGCACGAAAACANATAAAGCGAAAGCTGAAATTATTCGAAGAAAATGAGTTTTAGATTGGAAGCGACGNACCATGTAATCGATCACAGTCATGGAATCGTATTTGTCAGTTAAACGTTTAAAGCGTTTTGCCATTAAGAACCAGCAACCCGCAACACCGAGAAATTCTCCAACTACAACCCAATAAGCAGAAAAACCTACCATGGCTCCCATACCTGTGAGCCCGAGCAATAACCAAGCGGATTCACCCGTCGCTTGCGCCGAGAAGGCAGCTATCCAAAAGCTCAAAGATTTACCCCCGACAACAAAGTCATTCATACTACGAATTCGACGCGAAGCAAGATAACCCAAAAAAATAAGGACACAAAAATAGATAACAATCATGAAATACTTCTCAAACATGCCGAACGCTTTGCTCCCTTGCGAAATTCTCTAGTTTTTGCTCTGATTATCTGGTTTTTCAATCAGCTACAATAAGTAATGCTGGATAATACATCCGACTGAGCTAAGATACATCCTTGAACATCTGTTCAATTGGAAAGATCCTTATGCTTCGTTTTTGAATTGATGTATGGGTAGCGCTGTAGTTGCACGTAAGTTGTCAGTCCTAAATTAACAAAGGGCAAAAAATAGAAGGAGATTCTTCGTGATCAAATTTTCTCGACGTAAGTTTATCGGTTCCAGTACCGCACTCGCGGCAGCTGGATTAGGCCTACCGACGCAATCAGTCCTTGCTCAAGCGGAAGTCTCAAGCAATCAAAGCGCTCCCGATTATGTAGTAGTCAACGCAAGGGTTTTTACGATAGATGAAGATCAACCCCTTGCCGAAGCCTTTGCCGTCAAGGGTGATCGCTTCGTTGCTATTGGCTCCTCAGAAGATATCAACAATATGGCTGGACCTCGGACAGAAATAATTGATGCTGAAGGCATGACGGTAACCCCAGGCTTTATTGACGCTCATTCTCATCCTTCCGGCGCAGGTGTAAATGAACTTGTTCAAGTAAATGCTGATCTGAGATCAGTCTCAGATATTACAACTACGCTGCGGGAAAGAGCCAATACTACACCCGAAGGTCAATGGGTCAGGGCTTTTAAATATGACGATACGAAGTTAGAAGAAGGTCGCCCTATCAATCGTTTTGATATCGACGGGGTAATTCCTAACCATCCCGTAGTCGTAAGCCATCGCGGTGGACATACTAGCGTATACAACAGCATGGCTTTAGCACTGGCGGGAGTTACTGCTGAAACTCCCGACCCCCCTGGAGGACGTTTCTATAGAGACGCGAATGGCACGCTAACCGGATTAGTACAAGGACCAGCTCGCTCAGTGTTCAGCGAACTTATTCCTTCAGACTCTACCCGCGAACAAAGAAGAGATGGCGTAATTTTAATCTCCGAATTAATGAGCCAGGCCGGCTTAACATCAGTTCATCAAACTGGCGGCGGCCGCAATGATATGATTGCCTTCCAAGATGCCAGAGATGCGGGAGAAATGCGCTTCCGAATGTATTTATTCCCTCGCGGACAACTATTTAATGATCTGGTAAACGCCGGAGTGCGCACAGGAATGGGTGACGAAGTTTTTCGTATTGGCGCCGTTAAATTTACAGCGGATGGTTCCGCTTCTGAGCGCACTATGCGTATGAGCACCCCCTACGAAGGCAGGCCTGACGACTATGGCTTACTCTACATGACCGAAGAAGAAATCCATGATTCCGTAGAAAATGCCCATCGCAATGACTTCCAGGTAGCAATTCATGCTAATGGCGATGTCACGATCGATATGGTCTTAAATGCTTATCAACGAGTACAACAGCTATGGCCGAGACCAAATACTCGACACCGAATCGAACATTGCTCATTAGTGAATCCAGACTTATTGGCGCGAATTAGAGATTTAGGCGTTGTACCTGCTCCTTTTTACACATATGTGCATTACCATGGCAACAAATGGACAGAATACGGTGAGGAACGGATGAGATGGATGTTCGCCCATAAGTCATTCCTCGATTATGGAATTCCGGTGGCACCAGCGTCCGACTACACTCCAGGACCATACGAGCCGATGATGGCTATACAAAGCATGGTGACGCGCAAAGATTTCGATGGTCGAGTTTGGGGTCCTAACCAAAGAATTACTGTAGATCAGGCATTGCGTATTTGCACCATGAATGGCGCATACGCTTCATTCGAAGAGAACTTAAAAGGTAGCATTACTGCGGGCAAGCTGGCAGATTTCGTGATCTTAGCTGAAGACCCGCACAATGTTGACCCAGATCAGATCAAAAATATCGAAATCGTGCGCACCGTGGTGGGAGGAAAAACTATGTATGCCGCTTGACGCCTTAACGTAAATTCATATTAATTTCTCTCGCAAGTTTTTTAGCATCAGGGGAAGCCCATGCTGCCTCTCTCACGATGCTTTTGTCCAATACACAAGCACTTATTGATTCAAGTATCTTCCGGGCGGCTAGCGTCAATTTCTGGTCGTCATTTTCCTGTGGAGCGGTGAAAATTGATAAATCACAACAATCAACGCCGAGCCCGTTCTTAACTAATTCATCGCTATCTATTTCCAGCACAACCGCATTGACGCCAGGTTCGCAAAGTGCTGCTTGCAACCCCCGATGACTAGAGAAATTAGCAGGAGACGCCAACTCGCCGTCTATTAAAAAGCCGCGCTTGGTCGCTAGACATACCTTCGAATATTTGGATTGCAACTGTGCGGCAACTTTCGAGCCTCTATTTCTCTGCGAGGGAGAGTCCAATAAAACAATTGTAACTATCCGACCTTGTTCGCCTTCTGGAAACCATTCGTCAAGAATGATTTCTTCTTCATCAAAAACTAGTCCCGGCGGAATATTTACTTCAGAGAACGCGGNCCCAACTTCCCAATAAGGTTTACTGACGTCACTGGTGACGAAATCCAGCCCTGCAACATCCATATTTACTATTGCCGCCGCGCGCTCCGCTAGTTGCACGTTGGCCGGATGAATAAAGCTTGTTACATCCTGTATAGGAGGGCCATCGACTTGTGGCCGCAACTTCACCGATTCCCCTTCAGTTGGAATCGAATCTATATTTAGATCTTGTTTTCTCAACTGTGACTGTGCTTCTTCATCGGGCCGCCAGTCATTGGAAAAGCGAGTTCGGTTGGCTTGCTCAATCAAGGATTTTATAGACAGACTGCCATCACCGGTTACATAGGCAGGCATCTGTTTGCGAGCCGAACGAAACTTACCATTTATAACCATCAATCGGTGTAATTCACCAAAAATTAATTGTTCTACCAAAACCGGGCCGTGTTTTGTTGACTCATTAAAGGCGATAGCAACCAATGAGCCCGCCGCCTTCTTAGAAACGTCGGTTTCGTCTTGAATATCAACGAATACAGCAGTGCCTAAATCCCTGCGAGCTGGTTTTACCGCTACTGGGTAGCCTAGACTTTGAGAAGCTTCGATGGCCCCCTCACTTGTAGTAACGACAATCTGCCTAGGGACTGGTATGCCCTGAGCACGCAGCAAATTAGCGGTGGTGTGCTTCTCAGTCGCTATTTTTGAAGCTATAAAACTCGTATTACTGGTAAAAGTTTGATGAATTTTTCTTAATTTTGACCCTTGACCAAACGCTAATATGGCGCCGTCCGCAGTTAAGGGGAGCCAAGGAATACCTTTTTGTTCTGCCTGATAGATAAAGGGAATTTGAGAAGCTCTTCCAATGATGAAAGCACGATCGAATTCCATAATCATCTTTTCGATCTTTCCCATAGTTATGAGCTCGGGATTAATGCAATGGAAGCAAACTTCCGCTGCAATTTGTCCAGCCGCTGTTGCAAGATGATCAAGGCGACATTCAAAAACGACGCGATCAACTTGAATACTATTAGAATTTTGCAGCACCTTGCCAAACTTAACCGGTAATCCACACCAGCGTTGAATAGTTAGAGCAAGGTAAGTCAGAACTTCTGCTAAAGTATAATCAGTGAGGGTATCAGCCAACGAGGGCATAGAATCGATATTTCTCTTGGCTGCAGCGGACCTGCAACTATTGAGCACTTTTTTTGCTGTTTCGAAAAATCCCAGGTCAATAGTTTTAGCACNAAAACTAACATCCAAATCAGCTACCAATACAGAATGAGGTAAATATAAATTAGCCCCTTGTAAAATCTTTTTGGGTTTGTAACCGCTNGCTATCTGAGAATTAGAATTCAAATTCGGAGTCCTTTCACTTCTGTTTAATTTTCTTGACTCGTATTTGTTAGGCTTATTTATCGATTAATAACTATAATTCTTTTATTCAACCAACGTCTAAAGAAACCTACCTGCAAGCTCAACCCAAACTGGAACCATAAAGAAGGCGATTAAGGTCTGCACGGTAATAATGTTGGCCATCAAACTAACATTTCCACCCAAGTGCCTTGCCAAAATGTAGGCACTCGGAGGAGAAGGCAAACAAGACAATATCAAAATTGTAATGCCAACCAGCCCATCAACTCTACACAATAAACAAGCAGCCAGGACTATACTAGGAAAAATGAGTTGTTTGTTAAGCACCGCAAGGCACAATTGCCAAGTTTGTTCTCCTATTCTAATAAGCTTTATTCCTGCCCCTACTACCAATAGCCCCAAAGGTAGCGCTGGTTGGCTGAGTATTTCTAGCGAATCTCGTATCAAATCAGAAATGGCCAAGCCTGTGAAGGCCAATCCTAAACCAATAGCGCAGGCTACAACCAAAGGGTTCGTGATTACCCCTTGAAAAACCACGAAAATTCTCCTAAGTCCCTTTTCACTTTGCAAAGTCAAAGAAGCAACACTCAAAACATTAACGAGAGGGATGAACACAGCAATCACTATTGCTGCCTGAGCAATTCCTCTATCACCATATAGCGCTTCAAACAAAGCCAGTGCTATGTAGGTATTAAATCGAATAGTTCCCTGATATACCGAGCTGAGCGAGGCAAGATCTCTAGAGGTAAACTTATGAAATATGACAAATAATACAGTAATTGTGATCAAAGCTAGAATAATGACCAATGCTGTATCATAGAGTACTTCCCAGTCCAAATTCGATACCGATAAACGAAGCACCAACAATGCCGGAAAAAACAAATAGTACGTGAGTTTTTCAATGTCCTCCCACATGGATCGACTAAATACAGAAAAGCGAGAAAGGCAAAAACCAACAAAGATAATCGCCAAAATCGGCAAAAATGCATTAACTAACATGCGCGCAGTCTATAGACTCATTTATCCTCTTACCAGAATATAATAAGCGCTACAGCTAATTTCATAGTAAAATCCACCGTTTTCAGACGTTTACCGCAAATTACCAGCCGTTCATGGAATACCTTGCCATTATTATATTCATAATTAGCACTTGTGGGACACCTGGCCCTAACAATACACTAATCATGGCCTCAGGTCTGAACTATGGGATTCGTAGAAGCTTACAGCACTTTTTCGGAATCTGGGTAGGTTTTCCAGCTATGTTCGTAGCAGTTGGGCTTGGTATTTCAAGGCTGTTCGAAGAATTCCCCATCCTACATGTTATGCTTAAAGTTGTTGGGGCAACCTACCTTAGCTATCTTGCGTGGCGCATCGCTGCCGCCCCGATTTCGAGATTAAATGAAACAAAAAGTAAACCCTTTACATTCCTGCAAGCAGTTGCATTCCAATGGGTAAACCCCAAAGCATGGGTTCTAGCGGTAGGCGCAATCGTGACTTACACCGTAATATCCGATTCCTATATATCCCAGGTTATAACTATTGCATTATTATTTACGATATTCGGAGCTCCCTGCTCCTTCTTGTGGTTATGCTTTGGAGCATCCCTAAAAGACGTTTTGCAAAAGCCCACCTATGTGAGAACCTTTAACATAGCCATGGCAGCATTACTTATGGGGTCTCTTGTACCTATATTTCTAGAACTCTACCAACAATTTACTGTTTAATTAGATGCAATAATTTTGCAAGCAGGCAATAAATGAAAAAATCACTATGCATTGTTTTGTTTGGATTACTTATATTGGGAGCCTGTAACCCCGATAAGAAAATACTGCAACTCGAAAAGCTCGCTAACTCAACTCCTAAAAATGTAATCTTTATCCTCACCGATGACCATCGATTCGATTTCATGGGTTTCACGGGCAAAGTACCCTGGTTAGAGACGCGGAATTTAGATAGGTTAGCGAAGGAAGGCGCTTATTTTCCAAACGCGTATGTTACAACTTCCTTATGCTCGCCTTCTCGGGCTTCAATCTTAACTGGACTATACTCTCACTCCCATGCAGTAGTTGATAACGCTGCTCCTGACCCAGGCAACCTAACTTTTTTCCCCCAGTATTTACAAGAAGCAGGTTATCAAACTGGTTATTTCGGTAAATGGCATATGGGCAACCATAGCGACGAACCTCAGCCAGGATTCGACCATTGGGAAAGCTTTCGTGGCCAAGGTGTTTATTACGGTCCTACTTTAAATATTAATGGGGAACGCACTACGTACAATGAAGAGGTATATATTACTGATTTGTTAACGGAACATGCCATCGAATGGCTAGAGCAACGGAATAAAGAACAGCCATTCTTTATGTATTTATCTCATAAAGCAGTCCATAGCCAATTCGCTCCAGCAGCGAGACACATGGGCAAGAATGGTGATCAAGAAATTATCTATCCCCTTTCTTATACAACACCGTTTTACAACACAACAACTCTTCCAAGCAGGGGCAATGACGGTAAGCCAGCTCGAGGTCGAGAATATTATGGTCCCAACCGTGTACCCGACTGGGTAAAGCAGCAACGAGAATCCTGGCATGGCGTAGATTACATGTATCACGGCAATATCAACTTTGAAGATTTCTTTTATCGATATACTGAAACCTTAATAGGCGTCGATGAAAGTGTCGGAGCAATATTAGATTTTCTAGACGCAAATGAGATGGCAGAAGACACTTTGGTAATCTATATGGGAGATAACGGATTTTCTTTTGGGGAACACGGCCTCATCGACAAACGTCATTTCTATGAGGAATCAGCAAAAGTTCCTTTGTTAGTACGCTGGCCAGAAAAGTTGCAAAGTGGGGCTCCAATTCAACATCTAGTTCAGAATATCGATATAGCTCCTACCATATTAGAAGCAGCGGGATTACAACCACCCGAGGATATGCAAGGTATGTCTTTCATTTCGCTCTTTGCGCGAGAAGAAACTCCCTGGCGCGATAGAATATTTTACGAGTACTATTGGGAAATGGATTTTCCGCAGACGCCGACTATGTTTGGTGTAAGAACTGATCGCTACAAGTACATTCGTTATCATGGCATTTGGGATACCAATGAATTTTACGATTTACACACCGACCCTAATGAAATAGATAATCTAATAGATGCCCCTGAGCACCAAGAACGCATACGAGGCTTTGCTGGCGACATTTATCGGTGGTTGGAGACAACCGATGGAATGAATATTCCATTAAAAAGTGTTGTGCGCCCTAAATTCGGAGACCACCGCAATCAAGATATCTTTTAAATTCAAAAGGTGAAATTTATGCAATTCCTGATCACAGCTTATGACGGCAAGGATGAAGAGGCTCAAAATCGAAGAGCCACTGCACGACCGGCTCACCTCGAAGGCGCCCAAATATTAAATAACGCTGGCAATATTATTCTTGGAGGTGCAATTCTAGATGAAGAAAACAAAATGATTGGTTCTACACTATGTGTAGAATTCGAAACTAGAGAAGAGCTTGATTCCTGGCTAGAAAGCGATCCCTACGTCACTGGAGGCGTATGGCAAGACATTACAGTGCATCCTATCAAGTTAGCAATTAAGCCCTAATCTATTACTGTCATTCAGGTCCTAAAGCGAGCTTCGCAAGATATATCCTGTCAACAACCGCATTAATCATTCCCCTTCAACACCTCATCAGCGAGCAGTGCGCAAAAAATTTTCACTTAAGTTATGCGCACTGTCAGCGGGCATTCCTTTGATCCAGGAGTTATTGCCAATTTTCTGTAAAAAAAGACAAGTATTTTCGATTTGTCATGCTAAAAAATCTGAGAAAATTCCATGGATCGTAATTAATGGCATCTCAGCTCATTGGGATTAATTCCCTACTCCATGCTCATCTAGAAACCGATAGATTGCAGCATAAATATCCGTCATCTGAGATGGACTAAATCCGCCATGACCACCACCTTCTATTGTAATTAGCTCATTAGGTAATCCCGCTCTATTCAAGGCTTCGTGCAATTTAATGCCTTGCGAATAGGGAACAATACTATCTTCATCCCCATGGATGGAAATGATAGGTGGCAAGTCTTGCCGTATATGATTTACTGGTGAAACCCGTGCAGCAATAGCCGAACGATTTGGTGAACTACCTATCCAAGCTTCAGTGAAATTACCGGAAGCGCCAGGACCAGTATTAAGCAAGTCTGATACATCAGTGATGCCATACCAGTTAACAATCGCTGCTACTTCTAATTTTTCGGTGTTGGTAGGCCCAATATTCCAAGTACTGCGCATCCGATCTCCTGGACACTGTCGCTCCATCCCAACTTGTGACGTCAACATACCAGCAGCTAGTGCTAAATGGCCACCGGCGGAATTTCCTGTCACTACTATGTTTTTTCTATCGAAGCCATAACGCTCTGCGTTACGATAAATCCAGCGCAAAGCACAACGGACATCCTCTACCGCCGCCGGCGCATGGGCTTGATCCGCAAGGCGATAAGCGACATTTACTACCGTCCACCCTGTTTCCAAGTAAGGGAGAAAGGTTAAGGATGAACCCTCTTTGCTACCATTTGTCCAGCCCCCGCCGTGGATATACATGAGAGTTGAGTTAAGCCCATCAACGTCAGTTGGTCGATACACATCCAATTTTAAATCAATTCCACCTGCTCGTTGGTAAGTTAGGTTGGGAATTACGGAGTAGTGAGTCGTAACATTCACAAAACTTCGAATGTCAGACTGAGCAAAACCTGAGATAGACCAATAAACGGCAAAAACGATAATTATAATTCTCAAGAGCATATAATTCATAACAATCCCTATATGTAAAATTGACTAAAATTTATTTAAAACCCACTGTAGTTAATATTATTTAAAACACACTCTAGCAAGCAAAACCAATCTCTCCAACAATTGTACTTATGTATCTTGGTTTAGTGATATCCTGGCTTCACCAAACCCGTTCAAGCTCGGAGAAAAAAATGAGCCACCGACATGTAATATGCTGCGTTCTACTCACCTGTTGTTTTACAGATTTATCCGCTCAACGAAAAGAAGAATGGACGGCTCTTCCTGACATGCCTGAAGGCAAATGGGAGCCTGGTGTCGTCAATTTTGATAACAAACTTTATTTGTTCGGTGGCTACAAGACAGGGGTTATATCCAGTAAGCGAGCCGATTACTTCAACCCTGTTGACAACAGTTGGACTTCAATCCAAGAGCTTCCAAGCGCCATTACTCATATGAACATGGCGATAGATGGGCGTAAAATCTGGTTTGCAGGTGGGTTTAAAGATGGCTATCCCGGCCATGCTATTGCAGAGGTTTGGAACTATGACATAGACCTCGATCGCTATACCGCCGGCCCATTATTGCCCGAACCTCGTGCTGGCGGTGGCTTGGCTATTATAAATAAAGAACTGCATTATTTCGGAGGGTTAATGTCAGACAGAGATACTGACTCTCCCGATCACTGGGTACTAGACCTCGATGAATGGGCAAGCGGAGATGGGCAATGGCGGAGTTCCGCGCCAATGCCAACTCCACGCAATCAATTCTCCACTGTTACGTTCCAAGGAAAAATATACGCGATAGGCGGGCAATTCAATCACGATAGTCAGCAGCTTGACCAATCCCGAGTTGACATATTTGATCCGCAATCAAAGAGCTGGAGCGAGGGGCCCGCTTTACCTAAAGGGCATTCTCACGCCGAAGGAGCTACCTTCATACACGACAACAAAATCTGGATGATTGGCGGACACACTACGCCAGCGGGAGGCACCAAAGCGCAAGACCCTGATGTTTTGACACTTGCACCAACTGGTCACTGGCAGAAAGTAGGCGAACTGCCAAACCCTCTGTCCTCGCCAGCTGCCGCTATTATTAATGAAATCATTTATGTCGCTGGAGGCGCTTTTGGTGGGAGCACAGTGCAAGCAAAAATGTGGATGGCGCCGGTACCGTGATAAAGCGTATTTTCGTTACGCTTTGTTTCTTTTTATTTATTGCAGTATGAACACGCGTGAGGTAGTGTCATCGGGTTAAAATAGCGGCAATTTAACCTGCAGCTAAGATCAAGTAAGTGATTGAAATAGAAAGCTTTTGAGCCCCGATAGTCGGAGCGCATATGAAACCAATCAGGAAGAATTGGATCAAATTCGGTCCGGCCGTTAGAACCTTAGCGGCAATATTTGTTTGTCTGCTAAACGCGGACCCTGTTATCTATAGACAAGTTTCGGCACAGGCCGTATTTGGCACCGGTGATATGCAGCAGGTGGTCAATCAGTATTGTCTGGCCTGTCACAACGATGCCCTTGCTACTTCTGGTCTATCTCTGCAAAGTGTAAATTTCGCTGACATCGCAACGCATGCCGAGACTTTAGAAAAAGTCGTTAAAAAGCTCCGCGCCCATATGATGCCACCGGCAGGGATGACACGCACGGCTTTTGAAACTTATGAGGTAATAACCCATTGGTTAGAGACTGAGTTGGACAATGCCTGGGCAGCTAATCCTAACCCCGGTCGCGTGACCCCTCTGCATCGTATGAATCGTTATGAGTACAACAACTCTATTAACGAATTGTTGGGACTGGACGTTGATATTATGGATCTATTACCGGGAGATCCGACCGCCGATGGCAGCTTCGACAATATTGCGGAGTCCTTGCCATACACTCCCGCGCACATGGAACGTTACATGTCTGTTGCGCGACAAGTAACTAGACTCGCCACAGGGCTTCCTCCTCTAAGCCCAAGCATTTCAACCTACGAAATTCCGCTCTATATGAGCCAAGACTGGCGCCAAAACGAAGACATGCCCTTCGGTTCACGTGGTGGCATTTCTATCTCACATAACTTCCCAGTAGACGGTGAATATACAATCAAAATTGATCTGGAAACCAATTACCAAGATTACGTCAAGGGATTGGGCTGGGCGCAGATTCTTGATGTACGCTTGGACGGCCGTTTGGTAGAACGCTTTACTATTGGGGGTGATGCCCCGGGCACACCAACACCCCTAAGTTTTAGCGGAACCGGCGAGCCAGGCAGCATCGACTGGGAGCAATATGTACTCTTTGAGGAAACGGCAGGTTTAGAAGTCACTATTCCTGTTACCGCAGGCCCCCACTCAGTAAGCGCTTCATATGTGCGCCAACAGGTAGAACAGGAGGAGATACCGCAACCCAGACAAGGCGGCCGCCTACCTGCAAACTCAGAAGCCTACCTCGCTTATCAAAAAGTACACGCAATCGAAATCGGGGGGCCCTATTCTAATTCAGAAGAATCTGGCGAATCACCTAGTCGGCAACTTATTTTTTCATGCTACCCAGGACAATTGTCTGAAGAGGCCGCATGTGCGCAAGAAATTCTTTCCCGCATGGCACGCCAAGCTTATCGGCGTTCGATTAATGAAGAAGACAACAAATTACTGCTTGATTTTTTTAATCGCGGCCGCGAGCAAGGCGGTAGCTTCGATGCAGGCATCCAATTCGCGCTCGAGTTTATTTTAAGTGATCCAGACTTTTTGATTCGTTCTTATTCAGTACCAACCAACTTGGCCAACAATGAGATCTTTCCCCTAAGCGACATGGAATTAGCATCCCGCCTTTCATTTTTCTTATGGAGTAGCGCGCCAGACGAAGAGCTACTTCAAATAGCTGAAGCAGGAAAATTATCCGATCCACCAGTATACACCCAACAAGTGCGTCGCATGCTTGCTGATGAGCGCGGTATTAACACTCTGGTGACAGATTTTGCTTCGCAATGGTTAAACCTGCGTCGATTGGAAGAAGTCAACATTAATACCGTTCTGTTTCCCCAATACGATGTTAGTTTAATTGAAGCTTTCGAAACAGAAACTGAAATGTTCGTGGGCGAAACAATCAAGACTGATGCCAGTGTAATGGACTTATTGAATGCCAACTACACCTTTGTTAACGAGCGATTAGCCGATCACTATGGCATCGAAGGAGTTTACGGCAGCCGTTTTCGTAAAGCCTCATTGCCGGATACGAAAAAACGTGGCGGCTTATTAGCTCATGGCGCTTTACTCACCGTTACCTCTTACCCGGGCAGAACGTCGCCGGTTTTGAGAGGCAAATGGTTGCTAGATAATTTACTTGGCACACCACCGCCTCCACCTCCACCAAATGTACCGATTCTTCCTGAAGCTGAGGCAGGTGAAATACCAGCCTCCATTAGAGATCGGCTGGCACAACACAGAGAAGACCCTGTATGCGCGTCCTGTCACGTAGTAATCGATCCCTTAGGCTTCGCCTTAGAAAATTTTGACGTTATCGGCGCCTGGAGAGACTTTGATGAAGTGGGTAACCCTGTCGATCCAAATGGGAACTATCCAGGCGGTGTTGAATTTGCGGGTTTTGCTGATTTAAGAGATTGGATGATGGACAGGCCCGACCGTTTTGCACACACACTAACAGAAAAGCTGATGACCTATGCATTGGGTAGACGAGTCGAATATTATGATCAGCCCATAGTGCGACAAATTGTTCGTGGGGCTGCGGATAGCAATTACAGTTGGTCCCAGATTGTTCTAGGCATAGCGAATAGCCCAGCCTTTAAATCCAGTCGAGTACCGATGCAATTCGCCCAGAGTAATGGGGGTCTGCCTAGAAATCAGGCAGCAATAACCACAGGAAATTGAATATAAATCCTGATTTTTAGGTTAATTACGGTGTAAGATTCAAACTGCTGTTTCCCAAGAGGTAGCGAAAATGAAGGTTAAACGGACCAAAATTGCTAAAGCGGTAAACATTCATACCGGGAAAGCGATGTCCCGACGCGCGATACTTAAGGGCGCCGGTGCAGCCCTTGCATTGCCCATGCTGGATGCCATGACACCAGCCTTTGCCAACGCCCCTGACCCAATACATCGTTTTCAGACCGTTTATATTCCGAACGGAATGGCTATGGAATATTGGACGCCGACCATTACCGGGCGCAATTATGAATTAACACCTATTTTGCAACCTCTCGCTGATTATAGAGAAAAGATCCGCATCGTTGGCGGACTAAAAGCAAACTGGAATATCGCCCATGCAGGTGCAGGCGGTTCATTCTTAACAGGTATTACCCGAGGTGGTAGGACAGAGGTTGAAATCTTAGCTGACATTTCTATTGACCAATTACTTGCCAACGAATTAGGCAAGGAAACTCAGCTGTCCTCCCTGGAATTATCGATGGATGCGCCGGCTTTAGCTGGTGCCTGCACCGTAAATCTGAGCTGTGTTTATACCCACACCTTATCCTGGCGGGGTAAGACAGAGCCACTCCCTACCGAGCATAACCCGCGCTCACTCTTCGAACGGCTCTTTGGCGATAGCGGGTCGACTGCGAAAGAAGCTCGAGAGCTTAGATTGCGCCAACAATCTAGTATTCTGGATGCGGTAAGGGAAAAGCTGTCTGGATTAGAACAGAAATTGGGGTACGAAGACCGGCATCTCGTTAATAGCTACACTGAATCGGTTCGCAATATCGAACGCCGCATTCAAAAAGCGGAAGAACAAATCGACATGGATCTTCCAGAATTAGAACAACCAGCAGGTGTACCACCAGTGTTCGAAGATCACATGGAAATCATGCAGGACTTGCAAGTACTGGCGTTACAAACCGACCTTACTCGAGTAATTACTTTCATGATGAGCAAGGAACAAAGCCCTCGCCCTTATCCACAAATTGGGGTGCCTGACGCGCATCACCCTCTCTCTCACCATAACAATAACCCTGTATTGATCGAGCGCATGTCCAAGATAAACACTTATCACACGACNTTATTCTCGAAGTACTTGGACAAACTAGCTTCAATTTCTGAAGGAGATGGAACTTTACTTGATAACATGACTATTCTGTATGGAGGCGGTTTGTCAAACAGCACAATTCACTCCGGCATTAACCTACCAATCTTACTAGTTGGTGGCGGCGCTGGGNGGCTTAAGGGAGGTGAATATGTTTTCTATGACAACGAGCCGACTATGGCTGACCTCCACTTAAGCCTGATGGAAAAATTTGGGTTGTCCATAGCTCAGATGGGCGGCAGCACTGGCGCCCTAGCTATCTAGGATATTGAATATGTTGTTAATCTCGCGAAAGGTGGTTTTTTTTCTTCTGCTCCTTTTCGCTGACCTGTCCGTAGCGCAGAATATCCCAGTTATTGTAAACCTCGCAAAAGAACAAAAATGGGACGAACTTTTCACTTTAATAGAAGATGGCTTTAATCCAAATGCTGTATATGGCGATGGTACTACTGCACTGCACTGGACCAGTTATCATGACAATCTGGATGCTACTTCTAAATTGCTGCAGGCTGGAGCAGATGTTAACGCAGGAACCGACCTTGGAGTAACACCGCTTTGGCTAGCTGCTGAAAACGGCAGCATAAACATGGTGGATTCGTTGGTTGAAGCAGGGGCTGACCCAACCATTCAGTTGTTATCTGGCGAAACTATCGTAATGACAGCAGCGCAAGCTGGTAATGGCGCCGTGGTAAGGGCTTTGCTTGAAGCAGGCGGTGACCCTAATGTAGCTGTGACCAGAGAACAAACCGCACTTATGTGGGCAGCGGGCCGAGGACATGCTGAAGTTATTTCAGCTTTGATAAAGTCTGGCGCAGATTTAAATGCTCGATCAGAAATTCGAGAACATTACGTAAAATCAGAAAAAGAGCAGGATAGTCATCCCGCCTACAAGTATTGGACCGAATTAGGTGGGAATACAGCCTTAATGTTTGCAGCACGTTCCGGTGATTTGCGTTCCGTGCAGTTGCTAGTCGATGCTGGAGCGGATGTTAATCAATTATCTGCTTTTGGGACCAGTCCCATGATAATGGCAATCCACGGGGGTAATGCTGACGCTCTTGAATACCTTATCGAAAATGGCGCCGACATTGAATCCAATGAAAGTGGACACACTGCCTTGCACGCAGCTGTGCAGCGAGGAAATTTAAAAGCGGTAAACCTGCTAATCAAACATGGTGCCAATCTCGAAGCAATTTTGGAAAAACCAACACCAGTCAGACGTCAATCTACCGATTATAATTTCCATGATGCGTTAATTGGTGCAACCCCACTCTGGTTAGCTGCGCGTTTCTCCGAGCCAAAGATAATGGAAGAGCTCATAGAAGCAGGAGCGAATCCGATGGTGGTTAATCATATGAGCTATCCTGCACAGCGTATGCTCGAGCACTTTATTCGTGACGAAGGGGAAATTAACTTGTTAATGGCAGCAGTAGGGATGGGCCACTGGCGATTAAGAGTAAGCTGGGGCACTCCGGAAAGAAGAGCTGGTCAATTACAGGATAGGGAGTCATTAACTCTCGATTCTGTTTTAGTTGCACTTGCCGCTGGCGCAGAAATCAACGCAAAAAATGCTGAAGGACAAACTGCACTTGCCTTTGCGAAACAACGCCGCTTAGACTCTGTTATAACCGTTTTAGAAGCTGCTGGCGCAACCGAATAGAGTACAATTTTCACATTCTTTCTTAGGAGGTAGTAGGCATGTTTAAAAAAATATGCTTGAGCTTGCTTCTCTTAACGACCCTGCCCGCGCATTTAATCGCTCAAACCCCTGATACGGTTTTCCTGGAAGAGCTAACTTGGACTGAAGTTCGCGATGCTATAGATGACGGCACTACGACCATAATCGTGCCCACCGCAGGTACTGAACAGAATGGTCCTCATATGGTATTAGGAAAACACAAATATCGAATAAATGCCGGCGCAGAGAGAATTGCTCGCGCTCTAGAGAATGCATTAGTTGCACCAGCAATGACATATGTACCAGAAGGTGACATTGACCCCCCATCGGGTCATATGCGGTATGCCGGTACTATATCTATTCCCATAGACGTCTTTGCATCGGTTCTGGAACATACCGCACGCAGTCTAAAACAACATGGTTTTACGGATATTTTATTTATAGGCGACAGTGGTCCAAATCAAAGACCACAGGAGTTAATTGCAGAGCAACTATCTAATGAATGGGAAAGCATTGGTGTCAGAGTTATGCATATATCGAATTGGTACAAAGTTGGTGTCTTCGATGAATACTTACTTTCACAAGGATCGACTTATGAGCAAATTGGAACTCATGCCGGGTTGAGGGATACTGCTTTATTACTTGCTATTGCTCCTGAACACGTCCGCACCGATAGCATATCAAAAGGCCGCGGCCCCGATGTAGATGGAGTTTCTGGCGATCCCACCATTGCCACAGTAGAGTTGGGACAGGTCGGATTCGATCTGATCTTCAACTCAGCTATGGATCAGATTCGAGAACTCATGGAGCTAGATTAATACCTAACTTAAAAATGACGAGAAATACTATACTTAGCCTGTTTCTTTCATTCCTTTGTACTGGTGGTAATTACGCAGCGGAGGTAAGTTGGGATGTCGGCCTAACAAAAAACCGCGAAGTGATTATTGCGCAAGGAGTCTTGAACAATGAGAGTAATCGCACTATTTTATATATTGGCAGCCTGGATGGGGAAAAATCGGGAAGCGTCAATCTTGATGAATTAGCAAAAACCTATGCCGAAATTGCAAAACCAGAAGACATCAACCTTATAGTTATCTCAAATGCTAATCCCGATGGAGATCAACTAGAATTCCCTCCCTCTGGGCAGGCCTATACTGAAAATACCGTTTCACATGTGTTATGGCGCTGGGTTGGCTCCCACGCACCAGATTTAATAATTATAGATACTGACAACGATTTTGGATTTCGCGAAGCAATCAGAAACGACGGTATCGCGGGATTTGGATCAATTCCTATAATCAACCTTTCTTCAGCTAATCATTCAATCGAGTACTTACTGGCCAATTCAGGAATTCAACACTCGCCGGCAAGGGTTGAATTAGAACGTCGAATAGCGCGCACGCCACAGATAGTAGCAGAGCAACTTGCATCTATTTATGGCCACGACTTTTCGACGCCTGTCTACGTACCAGGCATGAGCGTCATCGGCAGACTTAGATTGGGCTACATAGAAGAAGTGGAAGAATTATTAGCTCCATACCAAGACGGACAGTCATTTGATATTTCAAATTCATCGACGCTAGCTGGTCAACTAGTTTTCGCTGAACACGCAGCACGAACCGGAAATAAAAATTCATTAGAGTTAACATTGCGAGCTGCCGATCTGGCATTCGACGAGTCTGGGGCGCCTCTCGAGGTCGCGCCAATGCATTATGAAATGAGTGATTCTTTTTTCATGGCTACTCCATTGCTCGCAAAAGCAGGCGCACTAACTGGCAATGAAAAGTACTTTGATATGGCATTGCGCCATGTGACCTATATGCGGAATATGTTACTCAGAGATAATCGCTTGTACCGGCACTCGCCAGAGGCCGATGTGGCCTGGGGTCGCGGCAATGGTTTTCCAGCCCTGGGATTGGCTTTAACCCTTAGCGATTTCCCAGCAACCCATCCGGGTCGAGATTTAATTCTTGGGATGTTGGTTGATCATCTTGAAGCTTTATTGCCTTATCAGGACTTTGACGGGATGTGGCATGAGGTTATCGATTACCCCGGCTCCTTTTCGGAGATAAGTTCAACAGCGATGATTGGCACNGCTATTAAACGGGGCCTGGACAAGGGTTGGTTACAAAAAGAAACTTATCAACCTGTATTAGATAGAGCTTGGAAAGCCGTTAAAATTCGAACCAGTGTCGATGGTGTATTTATTAATGCTTGCACATCAACTGGCAAAATGACCTCACTAGACTCATACCTTGACCGTTTGGCAATTTTTGATCACGACGATCGCGCTGGCGGTATGGTAATGAATTTCGCAATCGAAATGGCAGGTTTGTAAACGATTTAATACCTATTCTTTAAATTAAGAACAATGACTATGAAAAAACAAACTCGTAGAAACTTTATTAAAGCGGCAGCACTTAGTGCAGGAACGATAGTGGTAAATAAGACAGCGTTCGCGCAAAATCAATTTACACTGGCTGGAATTGCGCACCCATACCCCAAAGAATGGCTACCGGAAGGTGTACGCTCAAGATTCGCAGATAACATAAATGGACTACGTTTTCATGTATTGGAAGCAGGCTATGAAACAACGAACCGGCCTGCTCTACTTTTACTACACGGCTTTCCTGAACTAGCCTACAGCTGGCGCAATGTTATGCAACCTTTGGCTGACGCTGGCTATCATGTCATAGTCCCAGATCTCCGGGGCTACGGAAGAACAACAGGTTATGACAGCAACTACAATGCAGATCTAACCCCTTTTCGCATGCTGAACAAAGTACGTGATTGTATTGGTCTAGTTTACGCCTTCGGCTATGAATCTGTGGCAGCAGTAATTGGCCATGACTTTGGTTCCCCGCTTGCTGCCTGGTGTGCAGTCACTCGTCCCGATATATTCAAAGCAGTCACGATGATGAGTGCTCCGTTTGGCGGAACTGGTTCAATCCCTTTCAATACCGTGAGCAATCCGATTCAACAAACAACTAGTCGCGGACCAAGTATTTATGACGACCTTGCCGCACTCCCACGTCCACGCAAGCATTATCAACGCTATTATCAAACCCAGGAAGCAAATCCTAATATGTGGCACGCTAAGCAAGGGCTGAGCAATTTTATCCGCGCCTATTACCACCACAAGAGTGCGGACTGGGAAGAAAATCGTCCTTATCGCTTAGCGGGCCGCACTGCTGAAGAATGGGCGAAAATGCCCACATATTACATTATGGATCTGAATATGGGCATGGCTGAAACCGTAGATCTTCAAAAGCCTAGCCCATCGCAAGTCACTGCAAACACATGGTTAACGGAGAAAGAATTAGCGGTTTACACCGAAGAGTTTGGACGTACCGGTTTTCAGGGTGGTCTGAATTCTTATCGTATGGGCGCTAGCGGAATCGGCGCAGCAGAATCACAGATCTACGCAGGCAAAACGATAGATCAACCTTCTATGTTTATCAGTGGTGCCAGCGACTGGGGAACCTATCAAAATCCTGGTTCATTTGAACGTATGCAAGCGTCCGCCTGCACCGATCTGCGCTCCGTGCATTTGGTTGAAGGTGCCGGTCACTGGGTTCAACAGGAGCAGGCAGAAGCAACGTCGCAACTATTGCTAGAATTCCTTAGAAACTTGTCTTGATCTACACAAGACTCCTTAATTGCTACTGACCGATTGGCAAATACTCTAGCGATAGCTGGCCATCATAGCCTGGAGGTACACTGCCGATTATAGAAGACCGATCGATTCCTTTAAGATGTAAATCAAACCAGGCAGTAACATAATGGTCCATGATATTATTCATCAACACATTATCCCAATTTTCATCTCGGTAATGACCTGCAGCCTGTTCGTTATCTTCATTATTTAGTTCTTCTGGAACTGGAATTGGAGCTCCAGCGTTGTGGCCGGCACCATGGAAAGTTAATAAATAGCGATCACTATTGACGGCGCCTTCGAAAATCGCTCTTGGGCCATTATCATATCCGGCCACAATGTCCTGATCACCAACGAGATAAAATGTTGGAACATCAACCCCTGCCAGATCTTCAGCTTTCCAGAATCCAGTATTCATTCCCCAAGGAGCAATAGCAAATCCCGCTTTAATGCGATCATCAAGGCGCTGACGAAATTCAGGATTGGAAGAAGCATGCTCTCTCAGTAATTGGTTAGGCGGCGCCATAAATCCATCGATACTGTCTTCAGCAAAGCCACCCCCAAGATTATTCACTAAACCATAACCACCCATGGAGTAACCTATGATACCGGTATTATCTGCATCGATAATATTACTGAACACTCCGTCTGGCTTTTTAGATATCGAGGCGATACTGCTTAGAACATAGCGCTGATCTAAAGGTCGATGATAGAGAGTAGAACCGAATGCCTGCTGATCATCGTAGGTGCTCTCTGCATGATCTATAGAAACAACTGTATACCCTTTGCTGGCAAGGTTTTCGCCAGTATGGCTCATTAAAAAACGATTACCCGGGTAGCCATGCGAGATGATAATTAGGGGGTAAGGCCCTTCCGCTCTCAATGGTTCTGCATCACGGACGGCCCGGCCAGATAGGGTAGCGATTATTGTTGGATTACGTGTAACCACTCTATATTGTGTGCCCGGATCAGCGCCTTGCAAGTCAGCAGGGTACCAAATCTCCAAAGTGAGTTTGCGATCATAAAAAACGGCTTCACTCCCTCTCTGAGTGTTCAAAATATCGATTCGATCCTGATCAACGACTTCAAAGGTCATGACACCCACATCATAGTTACCAAATCTGGCAAGTTCTGGTGCAGCGTCATCAACCAGGTCAATTCGATTTTTCTGCGCACTGGCAAGACTACCAATCACACTGAGCACTAAAAAGCATAAAATTCTAAACATAAGAAACTTCACTGTTCATAGCAAAGAGCATCGACCAAACGCGTCTATCGTAACCTTGCCATTAAGGGGCAAAACATTAAATGATTTATTGTTGGTAGGCCAGTCCTTTTTCGTTTTCAGTCTCTGTATATCCAATAAAATCATGGAGCACGAGATAGAGGCTTGGAACTAAAAACAAAGTAATAAGCGTAGCAAATAAGACGCCAAACGCGAGAGAGATCGCCATAGGAATGATGAAAAATGTTGCTGGATTAGCAGTAGCGATTAGTGGCACTAATCCCATAAAAGTAGTGACTGACGTTAGTATGATTGGGCGAAAGCGCATCTCCCCAGCTGTAGAGACGGCGCTTACGATATCAACACCATCTGACCGTAAACGATTAATTGTTACAACTAGTACCAGGCTGGCGTTTACCACTACACCACTAAGCGCGATTATTCCAAGTAATGAGAAGAATACTAGATCAGCTCCTAATAAGAAATGGCCACAGATCGCTCCTATAGCGCCGAAGGGTATTACACTCATTATAACTAACGGTTGAAGATAAGACTTAAGGGGGATCGCCAACAGGGCAAAAATTACCATCATAGCTATAGGGAAAGTTGCTAACAGATCCGACAAAGACTCTAGCTGCCGCTCGCCCTCACCGCCAATAACCATTTCCACATCAAGTTCCCGTTCCCATGGCGTAAGGAATTTTGCAATCACATCACGCCGGATCTCATCAGGCTTAACTATTGTTCTATCTACGTCGCCTCTCACTGTGATAATGCGGCGTCCATCCTGTCGATTGATACTGGAGTAACTATTCCCTAATGAAAAATCGGCAATACTTAAGAAAGGCACTTCTGCCCCACTCGGAGTTCGAATCATTAAGTCTTCCAGATTACCTAATGAACGGCGCTCTTCCTCTGGATATCTCACCATGACTCTAATATCGTCCGTACCTCGCTGAATACGTTGAGACTCTGCCCCATAAAAAGCCTGACGTACTTGGGTAGCGATATCATTGAGAGTTAAACCTAAAGTTTTACCTCTCTCTAACAATTCAATTTGCACCTCTTGCTTTCCGGCTCGAAAAGAATCAGTAATATCGAACACACCGGGATATCGAGCTAGCTCCTCTCGTAATTGTGTTGAAGCAATTTTTAAGTTGTCTTCGTTGCGTCCTTCCAATCGAAAGTTAATAGCATCACCAGCAGAGAACACATCAGATACAAATGTTAGCTCTAACGCATCAGGTATAGTTCCAACTTTATCTCGCCATCGATCACGAACCTCAGCCGAGCTAATTTGCCCTCGGTCGAAAAAAGGAGCCAGGTATATCACTACTTCAGCTTGATTGCTTGAGCCAGCGCTTCTCATACCACCTTCACCTGGGCCACCACGTGGAGCTCTTCCTCCAACAATTGTAAGAATAGATTCAACTGCTCGTTCGGTTGTCGCCGGGGCTCTACCAGCCGCTTTTAATTCAGTTAACTCTTTTTCCAATTCTGAAACAATTTCTATAGCCTTAGCTTCAATAATTCCTACAGCTTCTTCGGTTACCTGACCTGGCACTCCTGGAGGCATCTGTATTGAGCCATAGACAACATCTCCCTCAACACTCGGCATGAATTGGAAAATTACCCGACCACTGAATAGAAGGGCCGTAGTAATGATGATTACGCCGGTCGCCGCTGCCCAAGCCGCATATCGATACTCCAACACCTTCTTTAGTGCTCGCCGATAACTGTGCTCAGCAAAATACTCCATGCCAGAGGCGATCTTGCCTTGCAGATTTTGCCAATTCTTGACAATCGGTGACTTCTCAAATAAATAGCCCTCAGTCTTTCTATGCGCAATGTGCCCAGGAAGAATCAATTGCGACTCTATAAGACTGGCTATCAGGCAAAAAACTACGACACCGCCGATGGCATTAAAAAAAGAGCCCATCTGACCATCAAGTAGAAGTATTGGCAAAAACGCTGCGATGGTTGTTAGAACTCCAAATATTACTGGTACAGAAACCTCTAAAGTACCTTCTATAGCTGCCTCATCTTTAGAATAGCCCTTGCGCTCATACGCGTGAATGCGTTCGCCCACCACTATGGCATCATCGACAACTATCCCCAGCACCAAAATAAATCCCATCACAGTTAAAGAAGAAATTGTTAACCCTATTGAAGGGAATAAAGCCAAAGCTCCTGCAATGGCAATAGGAATTCCCGCGGCGACCCAAATAGCAAGTTTAAATCGTAGAAATAGAGCTAATATAACTAGGACCAGCATTAACCCTGTATAAGCATTCTTTGCGACCGTGGCTATACGAACCTGTGTACCTACCGCCGAATCAGTTATAACTTGCAAAGTCATGCCTTCTGGAAGCTGAAAATTTTCCGAGGCCATCCAAGCACGCACTTGTTTTGCGGCTGTTACGATATCTTCTTCACCTACCCTGAGTACATCGATAATAGCAGCATTAGTGCCATTCAAACGTGCGTCCAAATAACCCTCTTCAAACCCATCGCGAATTGTAGCGATTTCGCCAAGAGTTAACTGAGTTCCGTCAGGATAAGATTGCACTACAATGCTTTCATATTCGTCACCGGTATAAACCTGCCCTTTGGTGCGAAGTAATATTTCTCCTGATTCAGACCGAATAGTACCCCCAGGCAAATCCAATGAAGCCCTGTCAATAGCCCGAGAGATCTGATCTAGCGTTAGGCCATACTGACGAAGCACAAGTTCAGACACTTCGATAGAAATTTCGAATGGCCTGATATATTCGATATTGACCGACGAAATTTCGTCAAGATCTATGATCGCGTTCCTTATTTCTTCTGCTACTTCTTTCATAAACCGATCGTCCGTATTTGACGCTAATGCCATAGTCATAACATTACCTGTACTGCTGAATGCACGAACTATGGGTTTCTCTGTTTCTAACGGAAATGTTGTTACTGCATCAATCTTGCCCTTTATATCATTAAGAACGCGATTCAAATCTGAACCCGTCATGAGTTGGACAGTTGCATCGCAACCGCCTTCCCGAGCAGTCGTGGTCAACTGATCAACATTCTCAGTACCTTCTAAAGCTTCTTCGATTCTTAGACAGACTCCCGACTCAGCTTCTTCTGGTGTGGCTCCAAGGTAAGCCACACTCACCTGAATAACACCAAAATCTATATCAGGAAATTCCTCTTGATTGAGGTTGAGATATGCAATGAACCCACCGGCCAAAAAAATCATCATCAACAAATTAGTGGCAACAGGGTTATAGACAAACCATGATATGGGAGTACGCACTTAGGGATATCCTTATATAAAAGATTCTTTGATGGGCTGAACACTCATCCCATTAACTACGGCTTGGATTGGGGACGCACAAATAAGCTCTCCTGGAAGCAACCCCCCGGCTATAAGTACACGATCTTCTTCAAGACGATAAATATCTACATCACGGAAATACATTTTATTTTCCGCATCTACGACTAGAACTTGATTATTGTTTCGGATCACAGAACGCGGCAAAGAGATAATGTCATCGATCATTTTGCCGGTTATATCCGCTTCAACGAACAGACCTATAGGTAACGGTATACTGCGAACCTGGGCTTTCGTATCAACTGCTTTTGGCTGCTGAACCCGAATTATAGTTTGAACGGTGTTACTGTTTGGATCTATTTGTGCCTCTATTCTCACTAACTTCCCATGCCACATTAATTCTTCACCGCCGTAAAGCCCTTTCAGGGTGACATCTGGTGCTTCTTGCTCGGACAGTTCTCCTCTGAGGCCCAGTGGTATATCAAGGTAGCCTAATTGCCGAATGGCTAGAGGAACTCTAACCTCAACTTCATTCGCACCGTAAAGTACAGCGACACTCTGAGCTCTATTAACATATTGACCAAGCTCAACATCTCTCGATTGGATAACAGCATCAAAAGGCGATGTAATTGTAGCGCGTTCGAGATCCAATTCAGCCTGATTATAATTTGCTTGCGCGTCAGCGAGTCTCGCCCTGGTGACTTCAGCCAAGCGCTGAGAGTCTTGTAACTGAGATTGACTTGCTAATTTTTCTTCAGCCAGCTCTCGCATTCGCTCGAACTCTCGAGCTGCATGATCTGATTCAGCCTTAGCTTGTTGCATAGTCGCCTGACTGCGGGCTCGCATAGTTTCAAAATCACTGGTCTCAAGTCGAAGCAATTCTTGGCCTTTAGCCACGAATCCGCCGGCTTCCATAGTCGAAGAAATCCATGCTACGGGCCCCGCCACAGGGGCAGAAAGATTAGCGATCTGTGCAGCTTGAACCTTGCCTTGAGATTCCACAGTCAACTGGACTGAACTCAACTCAACAGCCTCAACCCGAACTGCTACTGGGATTATCTCTGGCGCAACCACATCAACCGTAGTTGGCGTCCGAAGCATATAAAACGCTACAACGACGCAGCCACCCAGAATGAAAATAGGTAAAAAAATCCGTTTCATCGCAACACTCCAAAATTCTCCGACAAGATTGTTACTGCAAATATACGCATTACTTCTACTTTTGCTTCTTCTAAAAAGACAGTCCGTTCTTTTAATAGGACACGCTGCCTACAAACCCCACCTGTGCGGTCCGCAAGCATCTTAATGACTGCCTTTCGAACTGCGTTAAAGTATTTCCGTAGCGCAGGATAGGCCAGATCAGCACATCTACTCATCACTGCTTTTCACAGACCCCATAATGCGCCACTTATATCCTCCCGTCGGAGTTTCAAAACCAAGCCAAGAAGCATTATTTGGTCTATAACGCGGGCCTTCATATGCATTGTCAGTCCATGCATCGGTAAGTTATCCGCCGTATCGGCAAGAACTCCAAGAAATTCCCGAAAAAATCTTACAGTTTGGAAATCTATAAAACACCTACATATATACGATCATTTCTCGAAAACAGTTCATAACTTCATCAATAGCTTGTTTCGGCACTTCTGGAGCTTTCAAAGCAGACAAAGGACCAAAAGACTCCGAAAAGTAACCCGTCAAATTAGTATCTAAGGCGCCGCCTGGGAGCTTCAATAGCCCTAGAATGGGGCCTTCAAGGATTTTGCATAGACTTAGCTCGCACTCCTCCAGCCCAGATATCAATCAGGGTTGAACCTAGGTTCGAATAATGAAGTTTCAAGCAATCAAGTATTAAAATTCGTTTTTTGAGCGGCAAAACGATTCATATATCACCAAAAAGCTGTAATCCGAGGTTTTCCTCATAGCGCGCATCATTAACCTCGCTGGGCAGAAGCTTACCGAGTAGCAATTCATTCACATCCTTCCTGATCAGTTGAATTGCAGCATATTGTTGGCTCGGCCCTTCAGCTAGCTGCAGAACCGCCCCCCATATCCCTAGCATACGGCTGTCTATTAACCGGCTGGAATTATCTTTGGCCCATTCTGCCGCAATTTGACGCCCCAACAAAAATAGTTGCTCCTCTAGCTCATCTTTCAGCGAAGGCGGCGCCGATCCAACCACGAGTAATTGGATTTGGCTCCACCCAGTGGGCGCAACTAACGTACCTTGATAAAAACTAACTATCCACTGCAAATACGCCTCACGAGTTTGAAACTCCCGATTAACCGGATCTGTTCTATAAGCCGAGACGAAATAGTCTCGTTCTGGTAATTCTCGAGGCCAATTGATCACATCAGTGCTATAACAGGCATAAAGCAAAAAGCAGGTTAAAGATACATAAATAACTTTCACCAAACTTTGCCTCACAAAATATAATTAATCATTCACGCAAGAATTTATCAGAAGAAAGCAAAAACGGCGCAATGCGGCTCGCTACTAACTCCGCAGATCTTTGTTTTTTACGCCATCGGAGGTACGCAGTATAGACGTGCCCATTCCATTCAATTATTGGAGGAAAGACTATCTCGCACTATTCCCTGCAATCGCTCCGAGGTCATACCCCAACGAGCACCCTCGGCTATCGCTCCCTCGACGCTATTCCCATCAACAAACTCATAAACAGAAATCAGCGCTCCAACACGATTGCCCGTGGCACAATGTACCACCACTCCTTCGCCGTCGAATTCGGCTAAGAGAGCCTGCAAGGATTGCGCATTTTCTGAATTAATCCCACCTTCTCCGACGGACACTGGGATATTGTGATAAGTCATGCCTAGAGCCTCCACTCGTGCTCGCTCATCAAAACCGACATCTTCCGCAGGCGGTCGCAGATTAATTATATGTTTAACGCCGGCCTCTGCCATAATGCTTAGTTGATCAGAAGTCGGCTGGCCCGTTGAAAGAACTCCAGATTCTGGCGCACGAAAATTATTTATCTGCGCTAGGGATAGTGCATCCATATCTAGGCTAAAGTTTTCTGAGCAGGCTGAGAGCGCAAGAGCAAGCAAAGCCGCACTAAAATGGAGAAGAATTTTCATGTAGACACCTTATTTTTGTTCCTTACAGATAAACTTAGCTTACGCTTTTTTATTACTGATAATCCAGCGAATTGTGTATCAAACAGTCACATTGAAAGCTATCTAAGGGGATTGATATTTGTATACGCTAGTAAACTGAGTTCCGTATAAGAATAATATGATGGAAATCACGATTGCTGGAATTAGCGCATTGAGTGTGCCGAACACTTCAATGATCCACCCAAGCATAAGTGCTCCAATTGGAGCACTACCAATTAGCCCAAGACTATATACCGACATAATGCGCGCACGATATTCTTCAGTTGCGGATTCCTGAACAATGGTTCTAGCCAAGGTCGTAGTGACACCCATATTAAGCCCCCAGGCTATTGCCGCTAAAGCAAAAATCCAAAACGCTGGCTGAATCCACATGACGCCGAGAATAAGCATTCTTGAAAGCTGCATAATGAGAAATATCCTGCCTGGTCGCACCAAAGGCATGACGCGAATCATAATAAAATTTGATGCTGAAGCACCACCATAAAAAACAATCATCAAAAATGAGAGTAATAACGCATCTCCTTCATAAATACGCTTAACAATGAATGGAAATACTGTCATGAAAGCACCGGCGTTAAAAATGCTAGAAACAAAATTAATGATCAGTGTCTGCAGAATTACTTTTTGTTTATAGACCGCATTCAGCCCAGCTAAAATATTACTTATAGCTGATTCGGTATTTCTAGAATTAGATGGTTGCGGATTTAAGCCTCTTATAGCTAGTGCTCCCAAGCCCACACAAACAGCCTGAAAGAATAAAACTGGAATTAATCCCAAATCATCCATTGTCCCTGCCACTCCTAGCCCTAACATCTGGACCATAAAGGCAATCGCTGTCGATGCAGAAACTGCCACTTGCAAATCGGTACTAGCTATACGATTTAGAATTGCTTGTTGAGCTGGGCTCGAATAGGAGATACAGAAACTCATACCTAGACCCCATACTAAAACAGACCAAATAGTTAATTGATCTAAATTGACGATTAGTATCAAGAAAAGCGGGAGCAGGGGCGAGAAGGAATACACTTTGATGAGCAAGCTTCGAGGGTCATGATCATCTGCCCTCGCGCCTCCGAGTAACATAACAAACAAGCCCGGAATGCCAACTGCTGCCTGAATAATACCAACTTGGGTAGCAGGTAATTCTAGGGTCCCTATTAAAATCCAGCCCAAGAGCAGCTGCTGCATTGCAAAGGCAATGCCCGAAAAAGCAGTTGACCTGAGGTACAGTCTAAATTCCTGCTGCTGCCAGATAACAATTTTCGTCATAACAGCGGAGCAAATTTGGGGTGTTTAAAAATATACAGAGGCGTTAGTGCTAACAAACGATTGCAGAAATAATAAACTACCCTAACATACCTATACTCTAGAGAATTCAATTGGAGTAGTATTTTCGATAAAAATGGTTCCATAAAAATACTGTCGGACATATACCTAAACTAATTAAAAAAAGAAAGACTAAATACTTGGCAAAACCGCGAGATCCAGGGTTGATCCGCACTATGGCAAGGCGAAATCAAGATTCCACAAAGTCCGATAAAAATTCTTTAATCTAAATAATCGCTAATTAAGCATTCAAAAAACCGCGATTGGATTTAGGGGGGAGCCCATCCCTTTCTCGATTCGGAGAGGCGAAGCCATGAATAAAAACTCATACCGTCCCAACTCTTTAGCCACATCTGCCACTTCAGTAAAATCTAGGTTATCGAAGATTGAAACACCGAGGGAAACCAAGGCTAAACTGTGTAAGGGCAGAGAAATATCGCCTACTCCGCTTGGCGCCACATCATTCCACATGTCGTGACCTATCATTGCAACACCACGATCCCTTAGGAAAAATGCTACATCTGCATGATATCCTGCCACCCCACCAGAGGTTGGCCATGCCCCCAGTGCTTCCCGCCTTTTCCAGCGGCCAGTATGCAAAAGTATGACGTCCCCAGGTTCAACCCGGACACCTTGAATCTCTTCCAAAGAGACAAGATCGTCATAAGTAATTGGGATCCCCGGCTCCAGCCAGCCTTCTTCTGAGACCTTTTCGGGTAGCAACGTAGCATCAAATAATATGCCTCGAGTAATTACTCCATTTCGGTGAGCATGGATACTACCACGGGGACAACCATTAGCCGCCTCAACTTCCTCGTAGCCTACACCGTTGTAACCCTTGCCCTCATACATAATGTGGCAGTCGAGAGAATCAAGATGACTGTGAATCGTCCCATGATAGCTACCTGTATATGACAATCTATCGGAGGCGCCGGTCGGTGAGACTCTGACAACTTCTCTATTTAAAAAGGCCGAGGTATCTACCGCATCTTCCTGAACCACATCGTGAGCTAGCGAAACGGTTAATCCATCACGAACCAAAGCCGCTGCCTGCACTCGCTTCTCTGGAGTAATAAAGTTGGCTTGGCCTAACTCATCATCAAGCCCCCAACGGCCCCAATTAGAAAGCTCATCCATAGCTCGATGAAAATCTTCATTGGTTTCCATGGGAAAACGCTCTTGCGCGAGAGATACCGAGTATAAGACTAGGACAGCAAGCGCTGAAAAATACTTACCATAGCTCATGCATTCCTCCTTTAATATTAACGAGGGGTTTTATTTTTGGAACCATATTAAACCGACCTGACCATTAGAATAACACGTCGGAACCAAACTTTAGAGCAACCCTGCCTCCTCCATGCGAGCAGCGCGCAACATAGAAGGAATAGCGTAATTACCTTCATGACAAGCATATTCATATAACTTTGACCCTTCCTTCATGCGTTGCAAGGGAATTTCTGCAGTCCATGGCTGAGAATAAATATTCGGGTCGGTAATTGTGTACTGAAAAAGTATTTCATTTTTCCCAGTCCTAGTAAAAACTTCCTGTACTGTAAACTCACTTGAAGAACGCAGCGGTACGATTGATTGTTCAGGCCTGAAATATCGAGTTTGAACTACAAGCGAGTTATTTTCATAAAATCCAATAGAATCTCCCATCCATTTATTACCAACTTCTGGTCGAAACTCGCTATCAATACGAATAATACGAACCAAACTAAAATATTCAGTTAGCAGTGCAACATACCCTTCATTCTGCACAATTTGAATATTTCTAACTGGGTTATCTCCTGCAGGGTTTCCTAATTCATGACCTACACCCCCAAAAATATAAATAAGGGGTAGTTGCGCACCCGGATTTAAACACCGGTCTAAAGGAGTAAGTCCTTCAGGTCCGTCAAATCGCGCCTTTCCCTGATCGCGCCAAATTTCGTGGATATCTTTACCATCAGTTTTACGTGGTATGCGCCCATTTTCTGGGTCTATTACAAAGGATGTTCTAATTTCACCATCAATTTCAGCAAGTTCAATGGGCATTATCTCGAAATTACCGTCTGCCTGATTGTTGATAAGGCCTCCAGGTTCAGGTGCCGGCCTGCCAGGATCGAGTGGTGCGCGACGCTCCCTATCCAAGCCGATTGCTCGCTCAACGAGTGCCTGCGCCTCTAATACCGAATAACTTCGCCTTTTACCTAGGCTGACAGGTCTTTCTAGAGGAGTTTGAAAAGGGTTCGTCCAATAACCTTGTAAATTTGGATGACCATATTCTGTAAGCGGACTCCACGACTCTTGCGCGTATATAAAATTAGCAAATAGAGGCAAAAAAAAACTAATACACAGCTTATTCATGCAGATACAACCAGAAACTTTCATAATTTTATTTATTAGGCCAGAACTCCAACACCTGCTGAACAATAATTTAGTCGCGCCAAAAAAACTAAGTCTAGAATATATTTTTAGCCCCTTTTTAGAGTTTTAAACTACAAAATCCAAAAACAAATATCCTCGAATTTATTGTTGAGGAAAAAAATATTTCATCTGTACATCGCGTATTCTTCTTGCACGACCATCTTCATAAAAAGGACGAAACTTCATTTCGCGAACTGCGCGAACGGCGCCCCTGGTGACATGACGACCTTCAGGTATAGAACTCAGAATATCTACACTGGAAGCAACTCCTCGAGAACTTATATTAAACTCAAGATCTACCTGGTATTGCGGCAACCCTATTCGCAACAGAGGATCTTTACTAATAGGTTTCAAAACTGCACGCGCATTTTCGTGCCAAGCCCGAAACGCTCCCAAGTGCACCACTCCCTCTGGAAGACCTTCGACCTCTCCAATAATTCTTTCCTGATAAGACAATAAGTCTTTAAATCGAGTAAAAAACTCCGGCACTGGCAATGGCATAGGATTACTAAAAAACTTATCTATATCTGCTTGATCCACGCCAGCTACTAACAATTTTTCCCTTGCCTCATTAAATTGCCTTCTCCCAGAACTACGTTTCATTAATATATTAAAATCTCCCCGATAAAGATCTGCCATTGCCTCCGCTTCCAAATCACCTAGATTTGAAGCAATCGATCGAATATCATTTATATAACCAATTCCCTGCTTGATATAATCCTCCCCCACGACACCATTACGATCTTCTACTACGGGTATTCGCCGAAACAAGTCTTGAGTGTAAGAACCCCACCTTCCTTCCAATCGACCAGGCCCATCCCTCTCATAAACATCTCTTACAAAGTCTTGTGAAAAACCATCTTCTGTATTTAACAATTGTACTAAAATCGCGAGGTTGTAGGCCCTTTTGTAATACCAAGGATATAAAGCAGCAGAATCCTCACCATAAATTCTTTCAGCAAGTCTGGATATATCGCGATAAATTTCACGTGCATCAAGAAATTTATCTGACTGACTCCTTCTTTCACCTAAATAAAATTCGGCGAGCAGCCATTGGGCTTGATTTTCCATTGCATTAAGTAATTCCTCCGATTCGGGCCCGTAATTGGAACCATTCAGAGACCTCAAATGGTCGAGATGATCCGATACAGCGCCCCAATTGCCTAGCACCTGCTGTACTTCTATCATGCTGCGTATAAGGGGAATTATGTCTGGACTTTCAATACCAAGCTCCATGCGCATTATAGAAAGTTGCCTCACTTGTAATTCAGCGACTCTTTCAAAATTTTCCTGCTCAGCATGAATATTTATGATACTGGAAAGCGGTTCTATTAACTGAATATTGAACGGCCCAAACTCAGATTCAAACTCTTCAAGCTGGGATTGATAGCGCTGCAATTCCCGTAAATTATCATTGCTGGTTGCAATACTATTGGTTTGAGCAAGGCAAAACGAGGGCGCAAACAAAAGGACTAAACCTAGGAGCAGTGAAGGCTTTGGGAATAGACAATTCATAAAAAACCTGATCTCTATCTTTATGGCTCTATAAATAGATTGATAATCGTTTATTGATACACAAACTGACCACTGGTAACTTATATACATCTTCGGGCTAAGTTTCCGACAATAACTTGATCTATTCGCCTTGTCGATACAAACTAGTTCGGAATTTGATCCATTTGACACAAAATCATATGAGACAACTACTTAGATTAACGCTTCTCTGGCTGCTCATTACAGAATCCACTGTTATAGCCCAAGAAGACAACAAGGACCTATACGATATTGCCGGCGAATTTGCTTTTGTCCGTATTCAGTACGACAGTTACTATGATGGCGGCTGGTATGGCGGACCGTGGGCAACAGATTTTCCTGCTTCTGATGAAAATTTTCTGAGAGGGGTGGCGAGACTTACTAATGTTCGAGTCACGAGTAAACCCATTATCTTGCGCTTTGATTCCGAAGAAATATTCGACTATCCATTTCTCTATGCCCTCGAAATGGGTCGCAATGGAGGCCTTTCACTTTCACCAAAAGAAACTGAAAATCTGCGGGAATATTTATTGCGAGGGGGATTTTTACTCATCGATGATTTCTGGGGTCAACGGCAATGGGATGCTTTCTATGCAGATTTTTCCAGAATCTTCCCGGACCGCCAGATAGTTGAACTTAAATCAAATCATGAGATCTTCCATACTTTTTATGATATTGACGGCCCCCAAATGATACCCGGTCGAGGCGGTCGACAGGGGTTTGGCCAAGCTGGAATGAATGTCGCCAGTAATCACGCCATTCTCGATGATGATGGGAGAGTTATGGTGCTAATTAACTGGAATTCAGACATGGGCGATGGCTGGGAACACACCTACGATCGCTGGTATCCTACCGAATATGCTAACTCTGCTTACCAATTAGGCATTAACTACTTAATCTATTCTCTGACCCACTAAATATCCTGGTAGCAAAATGCACTCTGGATATTATTCGTTCTCCGGAAACGTTTAACATCGAGATAGATACCAACCATCAATTAAAACTATTTCACATCTAAAAACACTATTATTCAGAATCTCCAGTTGCATCCAGTTCTTGGCGACGGTATCCAGCTAAAATACCAGACAAACCATAATTACCTTCGTGACAGGCATACTCATACAACTTTGTTTCAGTAGAATTAAAGGCTATCTCACCACCCCAACTTTCTGTGTAATAAACAGGATCACTTACTTCAAACTCGTAAAAAATCTGTTCATCGGAATAACGGGTGAATCGTTCGATAATTTTTCCCTCATCCGACAGAGAAGCCATCATGCGAGATTTCTGTTGGGGGTGCAGATTAACAGTTTCCACGACCAAGGTATCGCCATCCCACCATCCGATAGAGTCCCCCATCCACTGCTCGAGTTCATCTGGCCGGTGGGTACCATTAATTGGAATAATGCGCGCATCATGGACCATTTCTACCAAAATCATGAGGTAATCATCAGTTTGGACGATTTGATACATATTGTTATACAAGACACTATTCATGGGTGGGCCGGAAGTACTGCCAAACCCGATTAAACAGCGCTCAGCTAAAGGTGCACCTTCCGGGCCACCATAGCCTGAAAATTGTTCTCTGGCAGCACGGCGTAACCGGTTACCTTCTTCAGAATAAGGAATACGTCCGTTTCCCGGGAAAGTTATCCATGAAGAGCGGTATTCGCCGCGGACGCTCCCAAACTGTGAACCTGGATCTACCCAGAACGCATTGTAGCCACGACCACGAAGCAAGTCTGTGCCATCAGGTAATTGCCCTTGTACCTGATTATCGTCAGTCGCTTGACGGACATTTTGGTGATTGCCTGCGGTGAGTCGTTGTAATTGGTCGCCCGGAATTACCAGACCAATATCGGAAAGATCTCTGGCACGTTGCATAGTGGTAATAGAAGCATTAGTCCAATAACCCTGCAGGTCTGGTTTACCTATTGCCGTGCGGGGTGGCTGATAGTCTTGAGCTAAACTGGCACTGCAAACCAATACCACGCAAACCGAAAGAAAGCTGTTAAAAATACCCATAGTAATCTCTTTGCTAAGTACTTAAGTTATTGTTTTCAATCGTTGAAAAGTAGCCTACATAAGTTTATTTATCAAGGTCACTGGGCTAGGCATAATCCGAAAACAACCCATTAGTGAACTTGCGATAAAGCAAAAACGCAACGGCCGGGTAAATCAGCAAGGAAATGACGATGGTAATTGTAGAGAACAACTCAGAGCCTGTTTCTGAGGTGACTGTGCAGTAGGCCATAATAGGCTAATAAGTGGGCTATATGCCGCAAACAATTGGCAACAGCCAGGAACATAAAACAGGTAAATTAATTTACAAGTTGATAAAGAAGATTAACCGGCGATGGACCAAAAGATCTCCAGGTCCCCTGATGATTCGCCGCGCTTACATCACCCTTTGACCAATCGCACACTCCTTCGGGAAATACCCTATCAAGTTCTGCATACTGAGCTTGGGTAAAACCAACCGCATAGTCCGCAGAATTTATTGGTCTTAATTGACAGCTCACAATGTTATTCGCCAAAGGGGCTCCTGCAACATGGCGCGGCGTTGGATATGCGGGGTAAAGCTCGTTACAGCGGCTACTTCCTCGGAAGGTTTGTTCTTCGTCTATCTTTATTCGTTCATCGCCTGTGTTGTCCCAGCATGCATCGTTCAGACTAGCAGGCTTATTAGCAACGACTTTTTCTGAGGGAGAGCTACCACTCCTATCGTCTTGAATTCCCGTTATCCAAAGGTCCATTTGACGGAACAGATCACCAAGATCTGGTGACTCTTCGTCAAAGCCCCATAACCCTCCTATTTGCATCACATGATTTGTCGCTTGACCATTTTGATTCAACAACCTTTGCCGAGTGGAGAATTGATGAACAAGCATGTGAATATTGCCATCCAAGGCGTCATCAAGATAAGAACGATAGTCAATGATAGGTATCTGAGAAAGGCCAGCACCACCATTCAGAATTCGGCCTGACTCCAATGCACGCTTTCTGGCCCCCGGATCTGCACGATGCCTTTCCGATACATGATTCATGTCATGATCAAACCCTCCGATGTCTCGATTAAGATTAATAAACTGCTGCGGGGTAATCGCTAGCGTGTTTAAAGCCCTCAGTCCATATTGCACTCCAAAATTATCTAAAGGTCGCTGAGCAATATTGGTTCCTTCAACCAAGCCATAAACATTAGCGGTATGGTCATAGACTGTAGCACGAATACCTTGCGGTGATGTTGAGCCATAGAGCTGCAATCCCAGCGCAGATATGCTGACTTCTCCCCCCTGCTCCTCCAAAGAGGCATCGAATTGATAAAGTGGATCGAGCCTAGCTGCCCCTCTCGCAAGATTAGCTATCGAAGCCCAGGATCCAAACCCAGAGACAGCCCTTTGTTGCTCCAATGTAAACATCTCCGGAGCAACTTCTGTGAAGTAATAATTCAAAAGGCGCGAATCGCTGACTGTAAATATCGTTGCAGAAGTCACATCAGGGAAACTAGCTGCAACAATAATACCATCAAAAACCCCGGGGTAATTATCCGCGGTTTGGTGAGACTGATAGGACCCTCCTGACGATCCAGTTGCAATCGTATATTCCGGTACACCGTAATTTTCAATAAAACGCTCTTTAACCATGATATGTGTTTCAGAGGCCAATAGGTCATTACAATTCTGACCAAAAACATTTAGTGTTGACGACACTACTGCGTAGCCTTGGGCGAAAAGACCTTCACGCATAACTCCACCAGTGCGATTTCCTTGCTGATACCAACCACTGCGACATCCTCCACCGTGGGTGTAAACTAATTTACCATTCCAGGACGAGCTCCTATTCCATGGATCAACTTGCTCTTGTGGCGATTGATGCAACATAGCAATCTCGTAAATAGCTCGATTAACAGTCCCGGTCTCTACTCGCACTATATATGGCAAGACTTCACCGGTTGCTAAAGTAATAGTTCCGAGATCTTCTGGGTTCTCAGCATTCTGAAAAGCTTCGCTCATGAGAAAAGAGAACGGTTGAAAAGCTTCGTTTTCAACCGACCAATATACATAATCCACTCTAGTTGCAACCGAGCAGTTCGCGTCTGAAGGCACACCAAGCACTCCACCACTGATCAATAGAAATTCTTCACTCTGACAATAAAAAGGCTGCTGGTGAGGGCCGGAAATAATAGGGCCATTAATTGGAAAGTTGGTAATCCTTAAAGTTGTTAGGTCATTTCCACCCGACAGGCCCGCAGTTAACACGCTTTCTCCGTCAGGTAAATCCTTTAATAAAGCTTGTTTACTCTTTGACGAAACATTAATGAAATGGTGGGTCACATCCATACCGTTTAACTCTATTTCTAATAAATCCACGGAGCTTCCATCCGCTATCGTTACTTCAACTAATACGTCACCACCTGTAACTAACCAAGGTTTTGTCGAAAGCGTTTCTATAAAAATCGCCGATCGAGCCACCTCTATTTCTGTTGAGCCAGCAGTTTCCATTGGCTCTTCAGTTGAGCAAGCAGAAATAATTGCTGTAGTTAGAAGGGTGTAGAGTAGAATTGTTTTACGCATGGTATGTATACCCGGCGGGTCAATTAGCAACAGAGCTTTATCTTCGAAAATCTTAGTGAATTACTAAGTCACCATTGTAATACGAGTAATGTTAGAATACCCGTTTTATGAATCTTGCGTCGATAATAATCGAATTTCTTTAATTGAGCGAATCACTAAGTGGATATTAAGAATAAAATAAAAATGGTTGACGCCATAGAGATCGGCGAAGCAAAAATAGACAAAAAATGTAGCAAATGTACTCAGTCGATTTGTTGTAATTCCATTAATCAAAAGATTCCAGCACCGAAATCTAAAGAAGACTTCGACCATCTGCTATGGCAAGTTTCTCACGAGAATGTAAATATTTTCAAAGATGTTGATGGCTGGTTCATACATATACATACTAACTGCAACCATTTGCTACCTGGGGGGGTTTGTAGTATTTATGACACTCGTCCTTGGGTCTGCCGGGAATATACTAATGACTATTGCGAATATGATATTAGGATTAAAGAAGCCGTTGAACTCTGGTTTTCCTCTCACAAGGAACTGGAGAAATACTGCCGCAAGCGTTTCAAGACGTGGGAACGTCGCTTCGAAATCTACGAATAATCAAGAGTCTATTAAGTTGGTTTCGCTCAGTTATATGCTTGCCATGATTTTGTTTTCCACGAGTAATTATGCACAGGAAACCTCTCTCAGTTCTCGAATTGAATCTGCCACTAAATCACTGCAAACCTTGGATGAACAAGCAAAGTCTTGCCTGGATAAGCTAGAGCAACCAGCCTCAAATCAAACCATAACGAGTTGCAATTTATTCCTCCAGTCAATCGATGGAGCTCTGCTAGCTGATTATTTGAGTAACTGTGAATTACTTAAATCATGGCGAGATGAATATGTGTCGGGGGAATTTAACCCGCAAGAGAATTCTCAAGCCAATCTGGCGCTAATGCGGGGTATAGAATATGCCTGTGGGGAAGGAGCTCTGCAAAAAAGAACCGAATTCGTAGCTAGCACTTTCAATCTACTGCAAGGCACCCCTGCAAGAACGCAGATGACCAACACAACAACGAGGCGCATAGCAGAGCTTGAATTTGAAAAGGCCGCGAACAAAGAGCGTCGACTGATCCAAAATAGAATGCTGGAACAACAGCAACGCACAAACCTGCAAATAGAAAGACAGTGGAATCGTCAGCAAAACGAATTAATTCGACAAGAAATTTATCGACCATCTTTACCAAGCAACTAACTCTAATAAAGCACCAGAAAATTTCCGTTCGGCAAAGCTGCAGCAGCCGGGAAGCTATAATCAGTTATTTCGATTTCATTTTTTAATTCATAACCAGTATCTTCACCGTTGCCGTCAAATACCTTGATGTTTAAACGTCCTCCGCGCGCATGGCTAATACCCTCACCCCAAACAACTATTCGTGAGCCATCATGGCCAATTGCTATAGAGGGATTTTTTTGACGCGTCTCCACATAGGGTTCAGCCAACTTTGAGACATCGTCTTGATTATGTATATCCATTTGCACGATTCTGCCTTGCGTTTCAAAAACCAACCAGCGCCCAGCATCAGAATCTCGCGCAATATCATTAGTACTTAATGGGCAGAAGGAAGCTTCCCATCTTTGCAACTCGTGCAATGCCCCATAAGAAGCATGTATTACCCTTTTATCAACTTCGCTAACAGTCAACAATTGCATATGCCTTCCAATACCATCGATAGCAGATCTATAAGCTACCAACAGTTCGTTATCTTCAAGGTAGTCTGCTGCCATAGAACAGCAAGCACAGGCCCCAAGGTCGGCATTACTGATCATAAATTCTTGACCAAAACTTGCCCCAGCATCATGAGAAAAGCGAGCAAACATCGTCCGCTCCTGCTCTGCCCGAAGATCACCCGCTCCCCAAATTATAGCCACTTGTGATCCCAGTGCCGCTATATCACCGCCAGCATCAATACCCTCGCGATAGTTCTCTACAATCGACCGCTGTTTCTCAAAAGCAGTGCGTTCAGGATTACTCCGACTATAAATAAATTCTGCAGACCGCGGGTAATACCACATCACGTGAATTCGCCCATCATCAGAGATTGCCATTGAAGCGCGGGCGATAGAAAATGTTTGCATCGCGAAAGCAGAACTCGAAACTCTGACTGGGAGGCCGAATCGGCCTGTTTCCTTGTCTAATGGACGGTAATAAAGATTGCCCTCTCTTGCAGCCGGAGTGTTTAAACGCTTTTTAAAATAGAGCAAGTGGGTATCGCCGTGTCTGTCCACGGTGATACGAGGCTGAATACCGCCATCAGGAGTGGCCTGAACAACCACATCAGCCTGGCTGATAACACTCCAACACGTCAAGGAAATTAGCAATGAAAAATATTGAATTTTTAGTGGCATAAATCAGATTCCACGCTTTTCTGAATGTTTAAGAAGTGGAATAAACCTGCATTTTCAGGCAGACTTTATCGCCTTTGATGGCCATTTTCAGCACATGATAGCAGTTGCAAGGCTGAGAATTAAGGCCCTCTAAATGGTTAATGACCGTAAACTAACAAATTGTCAGGCAATCCTTATGATTAGGCAAAATTCAGTAAGCATGTGTAATTGGCTGTTGGCGCTTCTACTAACCAGTATTACTGCTTGTTCCTCGGAAGATACAACTGAAGAAGTAGTCACGGGAACGAGCTATAATACCGAGTTAGATGTCCAACAACTTATGGCTTTAGTACTTGAACCTGCATCGGATATTCTGTGGGACTCTGGTGGATGGGTGGTCGATGCCTCCGGTTACGAAGAACTTTGGCCTACAACTGATGATGGTTGGGCCTACGTGAGAGCGCAGGCCGCGATTGTGGTGGAAACCGGAAACATGTTAGCGCTACCCGGACGAGCAGTAGATAACGACGCCTGGATGATCTATTCGGAAGGGCTAAGTACTGCAGGCTTACTAGCAATGGAAGCAGCCGCAGCACAAGACCAAGAAGGTTGGTTTGATGCGGGCGGGCAGCTCTATTCTGTGTGCACCGCCTGCCATCAAGCGTACAGCCCAGAAATAAACAATCGATTTATAGATGGATCAACTAACTAAAAAATGAATATTTTAAAGCAACGCCAACGTCTAGTGTTGGGCTTTTTAGCAACTACATTTTTGATGTTGCTCACAGTGAGTGCTTTCGGACATACAATCGAAGGGTCTGATGCTAGCTTTGTTCAGGCAATTGACGGCCCTGCTGTTTTACCTTTCATTTACTTAGGCGCCAAACATATGGTTACAGGCTATGATCATTTGCTTTTTTTAGTAGGCGTCATCTTTTTTCTTTATAGGCCAAAACATGTCGTTCAGTACGTTACCCTGTTTGCGATCGGGCACAGCATCACCTTATTATTTGGTGTATTAGCAGACCTAAGAGTTAACGCCTACATCATCGATGCCATCATTGGCCTGTCTATAGTTTACAAAGCATTTGAAAATATCGATGGATTTAAGCTTGTGTTAGGGTTTGAACCAAACACAAAGATGGCCGTGTTTATTTTCGGTTTGTTCCATGGACTTGGATTAGCAACTAAACTGCAGGAATTCACAATCTCGAACAATGGTTTAGTAACAAACATCGTTAGTTTTAATCTCGGCGTTGAGATAGGCCAGATTCTAGCTCTTTCGACCGTGTTTATCTTATTGAGTATTTGGCGCACTAACGAAAGCTATTTACGCCACGCTTTCGCGACCAACACCGCATTGATGACTGGTGGCTTTCTTTTAGCAGGTTACCAAATGAGTGCCTATATGATTTCGCCCCCTATTTAATTTTGGAATAGTTATGCCTGGCCCCGATTCAACACAGACACCATCCAGCAGAAATATACTTATAGCAACCGGCGTCGCTTTCGTCGCAGGGGTAGCCGTTCTAGTTACCGCTATCTTACCGGCAGAATTTGGCATCGATCCACTGGGGACAGGTGAACTTACCGGTATTAGCGCTCTATCTAGGGCGGAGAACCCATTCGAGGCCCAAGTTGAAATGCATCGCACTGACTATGTGGAGTTCGAATTAGGCCCATTTCAATCGGTAGAATATAAATACACAATGGACCTTGATGCGCCCATGGTTTTCACCTGGACCTCGGATGACGAGGTGTATTTCGACATGCATGCTGAACCAGCAGGACTTGGAGAAGAATATGCTGAAAGCTTTGAACAAGGAACTGATATAAGCCGAACTGGATCCTTCCATGCCCCATTTAACGGAATTCACGGTTGGTTCTGGGAAAATAGAGGCTTGAACACGGTGGTCGTTCGCCTTTATGCGTCGGGGTTCTTCCTAGATTCAACTGTTTTCAGAGATGGTGGCGACTACTCTCGTGTTATCGAACCCATAGCATCACAATAGAAAAGATCTCTTCCCAAAATCGAACCGTCTTGCGAATGCGCTAGACCCTCCTGCATTTGAGGGTATGTAATTTGATTTGCGATTGAAATAATCGCAGTTGCGAAGTAAGGAGGTTAAGATTGCTCCTAGGGCTCTTCCTATGCTCAACACAAAAGAGCCCTGTGCTTGCGCACAGGGCTCTTTTCAAAAAACCTAAATTTACTTAAACCTAATTTTGTGCTGGCTCTGAAGCATCTGAACCATCACGAGGCGCACCAGTGCCGGACGAACCCATGAACAACTTTCGTCCGTCTGGGAAAGTTATGTCACGGCCGTTAGCTCGACAAGTAGGCTCACAAAGTCGGTCTTTGCTCTGATAACCAGTTACTACGATATCTGTGCCCAGCACCAAAGAATTTCGGTTAATCCCTCTGCGCAGCAGTGTATTCGGAGTACCACCCTCGACCATCCAAGCACCAGGATCACGGGTTGACTCTGGGTCATTATTATCCAGGTGAATCCAAGTGTGCGGGTTTATCCACTCGACTCGGGTAATCGGGCCACCTAGACGAACCGGAAGATTCGCATCAAATTCAGCAGAAAACGCGTGGTGCGCTGTTGCTGGAGGCTTAATCGCAACGATTCCCACTGCGGTTATAGCTGCTAAAGCCAATAATTTCATTTTCATAGTGTTTTCACCCCATTTTTAGCTCAATTCTATGTGTTCTGACACTGGTTTAATTACTTTCCCTTACCCAGAACACCTCTAAATTCAGTTAAGCGATCAATGCTCTATATTCTATACAAGGGACTGGCGTTTTTCCAAGCAGAAATATGTAAATTCAACCCCTTTTTACATCTTTTTACCTAGAAACCGAGTTCTGCCTCTCGGCCCTTTCGATACCTACCGTACATCAGCTCTTCCACGAATTCCACGCATTTAAATTGCGGTAACTCGTAACCCTCTTCGAGACGTCGGTAAAGTGGCAAACGAATAGTCCAAGGTTCGTCATAAACCTGAGGATCTTCCATCGTTGCCTCGTACATAATGTGATTCTCGCTCATCATCGTCCAGCGCTCGGTTACCTTAAGCTCATAGCTGTGGAAGTTTCCGGCACGATCAAACCAGGTTCGATCGTCCATTCCTGTCACTTCGACCACAAAAGTGTCGCCGTCCCAATAGCCATAAGACTGGCCCATCCAAGAGTCTATAGGTGCGGGACCAGGATCTTCCAGAAATACGTTACGTACGGCTCCTGCAAAACTATAGGCGATAAAGAACGCGCTTTCGCTCTGAAATATCTGAAAAGGGTGTGGCTGATAATTAGCTCTTGGTACCCCAGGCATATAGCATTTTATTTCAGGGTCCCGCTCTAACCAGTTATCGCCATTTTCGTCTCGACGAGCAATCATTTCGGGCTTATAGGGAATCGTGCCACCAACAACCACTCCAAAACTAGCTGGCACTGCCGCCGAAGCTCCCATAGCCACCACTTCCGGCGCTGGGACGGGTACGAAATCGCCTGGAACCAGCTGATAAGCCGCTTTAGGTGGCGCAGCCTCTATGTTGTCGTTTGCATTCATCAACGCCTGCCAAATACCGTTGAAATCCGGCCTGCCGCTTGGAGTGCGAGGTATATCGCTACCTCCTGATTCAGCCGCCGCAGCGACTTGTGCAGATTGTGGTTGAGATTCGCCAGTTGTGTTCTCAGCGGGTGAACACCCTGCGAAAAATACTGGGATTGCTACTAGCAGCCATTGAATCTTCATAGTTCTACCTTTTACTTTTAATTAGCATTTCTTTCTTAGCACTTTCAAGACCGTCGATATAATCATAATTGCTAGGTAGTGTCTAGCTCTCGCAGGATCTAACACCGGAGTTACAAACACGGATTTATTTATTAACGAGCTCATGAAAATCTTTATATACAAAAGCAAAAACGCCCTATTTCAAAGCTTGCCGCTAAAATGTTCATCCACCACGCCTCTCTTTAGATATTTGTGCCAAATTGAAACTTTACTTCATATCCTTTTAGTGGTGTATAGATTTTCGTGCCGAATCAAGCCGGGCATATAGGAATCTTCGTATTGGTGTTTCTATCCATTTATAAATGACCTGCGAAACAAGTAAAAGCACAAACACCAGCAAAGGAAGATGCAGCGGGAATGGAATAGACTGAGGCACCATATCCCATAATTGAATCATTTCCATTATGGGCCAGTGAAAGCAATAAAGTACATAACTTATCCCGCCGCCCCACAAACAAAATTTATAAAGATTGCCATTCGGGTACCAATTAGATCGAGCCATAGTAAATACCAACATGGAAACTACGGGCACAGCTAAGAAAAACATACTGTATTGGTAAGGCACATATCTTTCGCCAATAAAATTTATAGCAAGATAAGCTATTATTGTTATCCACAGCGGCTTTAGGTTTAGTTCTTCTTCTCCTGTATTTCCTGGCAACAAATTGTACGCCTTGTAAAGCAGCATACCGAAAACAAATTCAAGGCCACGAATTGCAGGATTTGTGTAGATCGGCACATTCAAATTCATAACATCATATTGATCTGAATCGGGCAGGAAGTACTGAATTAGAGCGAATTGGAGGATATATCCTGCGATAAAAGCAGTTAATATCCTTCCCATGGTATTAACTGGTTTCAGCAAAAAAGGAAAAATCGGAAAAACGAGATAAAAATAAATCTCCAAGACCAAAGACCAAAGCGGCCCGTTAAATACCAGCTTTAGAGTTTCAATACTACCGATTGATTGGGAAAAAGTCAGGTGCCTTAGTGCGGTATTGACCCAAAAAGAAGTGTCTTTCTCTACAGGAAGATCATAGGAAATTTCAAAAGGTCTTCTAACCTCGGTAAAAAACTGATCTCCCATAATGCTATAGCCCACAGCAACAAAAAGCGCAGAGATAAGTACAGAAAGGAAATAAACAGGATAAATCCTAATAAAGCGGTGGGCGTAAAACTTTTTATAATCAGCCAGGGCATCTAGCCTCGGATAGTTATAAGCAATTATAAACCCACTCAATATGAAGAACCAAGAAAGCGCTGTGGTTCCAAAAGACCCATAGATAACAAATCTACCGAAAATAATTTCGTAGTGAACCAACACAACGAAGAGGGCAGCAACTAGCCGGAACATATCCAGCACTGGAATGAGATGCTTTTTCCTACCCGTCATAGATGTAAACTAAATTGATACATGCAAAGCGCTTTACTCTAAAAAACAAAAGAGCGCCAGTTATTCGCTAGATGTTCAGCAGTGCGCCAGGATAAAGCTTGAACAGTCAAAGTTGGATTACGCGCCCCACTTGTCCCCATGACAGAAGCGCCAAGTATCCCTAAATTCGGCACTTCGTGAGAAAAACCCCATCGATCAACCACATTGGTTTCGCTGTTATTACCCATTCGTGTTCCACCGTAGGCATGTGTAGAAGCACCCATAGCATTGCCTAAGCCTGTCCTTGTTATTTCCGTTGCACCCGCTTCTCTATACCATTCCTCCATTTTCTCTTGAGAAAATTCTGCGATTTTTAACTCATTTTCTCTGTAACGAGCAGTAATGCGTGTAACCGGAAAACCCATGGGGTCCTTTACAGTCGGATCCAAATCTAAGTAGTTGCCTTCATAAGGTAGCGTCGTCTTCTGTATATAAGCGACGTTTGTGCGGTCGGCATTCTCCATAACAAATTTCTTCCAATCTGAACCCCAGTTGCGTACTTTACCAAACGTTCCCATTTTAGCGGCTCCTATAGGTTTTCGGTCAGTGTGCACCCAAAGGTTTGCACCCCCAATAAAATCTAGACCACCGTGGTCAAAATTATCGTCAGCCCAATCGTCTATAGCGACACCTTGCGCGGGCAGTCCATACCAATTATGTAAATCTTGTGGAAACAGCGCGATGACAGGCGAGCCCTGATGATGACTTAGATAATGTTTCCCTACCTGGCCTGCATTATTAGAAAGACCATTAGGAAACAGACGAGATTTTGATAATTGCAACAGTCGCACATTCTCATAAGCGTAGCTTGCAACCAAAACTACATCGGCTGGCTGAAAAAAAGTTTCACTGCCACGAACATAATCAACACCTGTCACTTTGCCTTCATTATCAGCGACAATGTTTGTTACCCGTGCATAAGTAACAACTTCTAAATTTCCACTATCAATTGCTTTCGGAATTGTCGTGAATGCCGTAGAACTTTTTGCCTGTACATGACAACCACCTTTGTTACAAAACCCATGATACTGACAAGGCGGTCTGCCATCATAAAGCTCGCTAGTAATCGCAGCCGGACCTTGAAAAGGATTCCAATCCAATCGCCGCGCTGCCTTATTCATTAAGTCTGTAAATGGCGAACTCCTCAGCGGACGCATCGGATAATCGTTCTGACGCTCACCCTCAAAAATATTTCCATCACGGTTAATTCTTCCTTTTACATTTCCAGCCTGGCCAGAAATCCCGACTGCATATTCAACTTTTTCGTAGTAAGGCTCTAATTCTTCGTAGCCAAACGGCCAATCCTCTACGGTTGAATCGGCAGGAATTCGATCTGCACCATATCGCTCAGCAGTAGCACTTACCACCTTAAAGTCCCAGGGATTGAGGCGCCAACTCTGAGCCCAGTAATGCATAGTGGTTCCACCGATAGCGTTCATCATAGGGTGGCCGCCTTGCACTGCTTTTTGATCTGATGAAGCTCTTACGGTAGGTGCTTCTGAAGCTGCCTTTTGAACCGATTGTGGCCAATTCCGAGCTCCGTTCCTTAATTCATCGGGCGCAAAATCTCTGGGGCTCAACCAACCACCTGCCTCTATCCCAATGACTTTTAATCCAGCATTGGTTAAAGGCATAGCTGCCACTCCTCCGGCCGCACCCATCCCTACAATAACAACATCAGTTTTTGGAAGATTCTTAGGCATTATCGGAACCTCCTCGCTGACCCAGAGCCATATTGGCTGCCATTTTAGTATAGGTGTCATGATCGTATGCTGATTGGTGATTAGCATCTAAAGCTGATCCTTTGGCTACATCAGTTTCTGAAGCACTCAGCCGTATTCCTGGGTAACGGATCAAGTCCCAGCCAACAAAATTTTGATTTCCGCCATAGTAAGGATCACAAAAAGTTCCATCAATAGTATGATTACGGACCATGCTAAAGAAGCCATTCCCAGTTGGCGCACATCCCGGCACCTTGTCTGTTTGTACGCCTAATAAAATTGAATTTTGAACATCCTTTATCAAACGAAAGAAAGGTTGGCCGCGAGTCTTCTTAGAATAATTATTTATTGCATCCAGACTCACCATATAACTCTCTCGCGCGCCTTTATTGTGGCTCGCTAACGATCGATCGATATAGTGAACTGCACGCGCTTCGTAGGCACCTGGCCCATTTGCATCCGACGGAATTAAACAATCACAAATAGCTTCTAAAGTTTCTGCCTCTTCAGCTGTTAGAACCTCTAAAGCTTCGCGAGTGACCGGACTAACATTAGAATTTTTTGGAGTTGGAGCTCCGTCTTGAGCAATAACATTTTTAGCCGCACCACTCCCCATGGCTGCGGCACCAACAATACCTGCATTTTTTAATAGATTCCTGCGGGAAGGATCTAAAAGTTTATCCGCGTTTTTCTTGTTTTTATTCGGATTTTTCCTGGCCATTGCGCTCTCCAGTACTAATTTCTTTCGAGCGTAGCAAATATCGTAATTAGTGTATATCCCAGTTATTCTGGCGATACCATAGTATCAAATTATGGTTGTTACTTATTTTCACTACTCAGTTAGCAACCTAAATCGCAACCAAGTAAATTAGGTAGAATGCACTATCCCAATCTCCGGGAATTTTATAATGATTAGTGACCTGCCTATACTTTGGCCATTAGGCAGGCTACTTCACTTCCCAGGTGGCACCGCTGTTGAGAAGCGCTTCAATAGAGGAATCTTTATTACGAGCCTTCCTTAGCCGAGACTGAGCATCTGAAATAAAGGCAGGTTTTTCTTGCTGATAAAGGATGCCTACTGCTACGGGAAAATCTGGCCCTTCCATCGCCGCCAATAACTGTGCCTGTATTTTATTTTTCTCGTCATGTATTAACAGCTTGTCTTCATTCCCCAAAGCCGCAATTATTTCTAGTTCAAGGCTTCCTCTATTTAGGCTTATTCCTTTTTCTTTATCCTTTCCAAACCTAATTGGCTCGCCATGCACCAGTTCCACCTTGAAGTCAGGCGCCACTTTCTTATCCTTAACCTTTTCAAAGATTCCGTCGTTGTAGATTGGGCAATTCTGCAATATCTCAACAAACGCAGCGCCTTCATGAGAGTTACCACGCTTAACTACCCCAGCAAGATGCTTAGCTTCAGTATCAATTGACCGAGCAATGAAAGAACCACCTGAACCCATTGCAACTAAGCAAGGTGAAAGCGGAGTATCAATCGAACCGGTAGGGGAGGAAGGAGATTGAGTTCCGACCTGGGACGTGGGCGAATATTGCCCTTTTGTCAATCCATAGATTTCATTATTAAACAAGAGTATCTGTAAATCCACATTGCGCCGCAATGCATGCATCATATGGTTACCGCCAATACTAAAGCCATCGCCATCTCCAGTAATAACCCAAACATCGAGCTCTGGATTGGCCAACTTGACTCCAGTCGCAATAGCAGGCGCCCGGCCATGGATAGTATGAAATCCAAAAGTGTTCATGTAATAGGGGAATCGCGAAGAGCATCCAATTCCTGATACAAAGACCTGTCTCTCTTTAGGTGTTCCTAGATCCGGCATTAACTTTTGAACTGTCTTCAAAATCGCGTAATCACCACAGCCTGGACACCATCTTACCTCCTGATCCGAAGCAAAATCTTTAAGTGTTAAGGTAGGCAGAGACTGATTCATGATTGATCACCCGAACGCGCCAACTCTTTAAGCTTCTTATAAATTGCGTCAAGAATTTCTTGAATCTTAAAAGGCTGGCCTGCTATTTTATTTACGCCATCAGCATCGATAAGGAATTCTGACCTGACCATTCGTATAAATTGTCCTGTATTCATTTCCGGGATAATTACCGCTTCAAAATTTGAAAGCAGTTGACCCAGATTACTTGGCATCGGAGATAAATAGCGCACATGAATATGCGAAACATCCAGTCCTTTACCAACCGCGGTCTTCACTGCCTGGTGAATAGCACCGAAAGTTGAGCCCCACCCAAGTACAGCTAACTTGCCACTGTGATTCCCATAAGAGACTTGCTGCAATGGGATGTCATTTGAAATGCCTTCTACCTTGGCTTTGCGTAAATCCGTCATCTTCTGGTGATTGGCGGGGTCATAGGAAATATCACCAGTATCATAACTACGCTCGATGCCACCAATACGATGCTCCATCCCCGGAGTACCGGGTTTAGCCCAAACACGCGCTAGTGTTTCCTTGTTACGGATAGAAGGCTTGAAATCTTTCGGGTCATCGTAATGCCTAACTTTAAAAGATGGAAGCGATCCAACTTTCGGAATCTCCCAGGGTTCCGCGGCATTTGCCAGATAACCGTCGGATAAAAGCATAACGGGCGTCATATATTTAGTGGCTAGACGCACTGCTTCTATCGCAACATCGAAGCAGTCTGAGGATGTTGCCGCTGAAATAACCGGAATAGGTGTATCACCGTGGCGACCAAATAGAGCCATATTAAAGTCCGATTGTTCTGTCTTAGTAGGGAGTCCCGTAGAAGGCCCACCCCTTTGAGTATTAACAACTACCAATGGCAATTCAGATGCAGCTGCGAGAGCAATTCCTTCTGATTTCAGCGCAATACCAGGCCCAGCACTGGATGTAACACCCAAGCTTCCTGCAAAAGAAGCACCTACTGCTGCACATACAGCCCCAATCTCATCCTCTGCTTGAAAAGTATTTACTCGAAACTGGTTTTGAATAACTAGCTCATGCAAGAGATTCGAGGCTGGTGTAATTGGGTATGAAGCAAAAAGCAAATCAATATCCGCTATTTCAGAACCAGCAATTAACCCCCAAGCCAACGCTTGGGTTCCGGTTATATTTCTATAAGTGCCAGGTGAAACTTTTGCTTTCGGCACTTTATAGACATGGATACCAGCTGGCAGTTCAGCAGTCTCACCATAGGCGTGACCAGCGTTTAAAGCCGCAATATTCGAATCGGCAATAATCGGTTTACTCGCAAATTTTTTCTTTAAGCTCTCAATTGAGGGAGATCGATCGCGATCAAATAACCACATGACCAAGCCAAGCGTCCACATATTTTTGCAACGCAGGGCTTCCTTGTGACTTAACCCATAGGGCTCAACCGCTGATAGCACTTGTTTGTGTATGTCGATGGATAAAACTCGATAACGATCAAGCGTATTGTCTTCTATTGGATTGCCCTCGTACTTTGCCTTCGCAAGGTTCTTGGAGCTAAAAGCTCCTGAGTCAACTATGATTAAACCCCCATCGATAAGATTTTCCAAGTTCGTAACCAGTGCTGCGGGGTTCATGGCCACGAGAACATCAACTTTATCACCCGCGGTAGTTACATCCTCGGCACCAAAGTAAATCTGAAAAGCACTAACACCAAAAGTTGCGCCCACGGGCGCTCTAATTTCGGCAGGAAAATCCGGAAAAGTAGAAAGATCATTGCCATATAATGCAGTAGCTTGAGTAAAATTTGCACCAACAAGCTGCATACCATCACCAGAATCACCGGCGAATCGCACAACCACATCAAGAATTTCTTCCTGTTGATGATAGTGTCCATCTGCTTTTTTTTTCACTAACTGCATCTCAATCTAGGAATAACAAAAACCCCAGCTTCTGGTCATAAACAAATTATAGGGATTATCACCGACTCAGAATTTTGCCCACACGACTTAAATTCGCTGTGTCACGTCCGAGTTAATTAGAGGCAGGACTCTAGCGGAATAATCCAGGCGGATCCCTGGTAAGAGATTGAATACCGTGACCCATCTTCGCTCTCACTGCTTGATAAATTTACGAATTATTCGTCCTTCACCACCTTCTCCACCAGTTACTTCGCCGGTATAAACATTGCCTTGAGCATCAACGACAACTCCTTCAGGCTCTGAACCTTCGATAAAACCCATAACTGTGCCATCTTCGGCACTACCATAGGTTACACCACGGAGCTCCTGATAGTCGGCCACATAAAGAATATCGTTCTGATCGATAAACATGCCACTAGGCCGCCCGAACTGCCCCCATTCCTCAATGTACTGGCCTTCCTGAGTAAATATTTGAATTCTTAAATTACCACGGTCCCCAACCAGGACCCTGCCCCTTCCATCAATGACAATGGTGTGAGGAAGATTAAATTCTCCGGGAGCCCCTCCTTTCTTTCCCCATTCCATTAGATAGCGGCCATCTTTATCAAATTTAACAATACGATTATTCCAATGTCCGTCAGCCACAAAAAACGAACCATCTTCCGCTTGCGCAACATCTGCAGGCCCATTAAAGGTATTTGGCCCTGTACCTGTAAATCCTCTTGCGCCAAAGCGCTGTAATACCCGGCCAGCAGTATCTATTTTAGTAATTGTGTGTCCAAGTTGAGGATTATAATCCGTTGCCCATATTGTATTTCCGCTAGGGGTTGCCCTAAAACCATGAGGGGTTGAAACCCATACTTCACTACCAAACGAGTCAACAAGATTTCCCTCAGCATCGAATTTAAGTACCGGAGGATCAGCACGATGAAAAGCGTAAATGTAACCGTCAGCATCAATCGTGACATTAGGCACTTGACCCCACGCAATACCCTCTGGAAGCGGTTTAGGCCAATCCGGATCCATTACATACTCCTGCGAAATAGCNCCGCTNGTATTAAATATAAGAAAAATAGCAATAGCTNTTTTAAAAAANTTTTTTAAATGGTTCATGCTTAGCTCCGTTTCTCTGACGATCAATAAGCTGGTTAGTACGGCAAATTCACGAATACTAAGCTTACACTCAAGCAGACATAACAACCAGTTACAAACTCGCAAATATTATCGACGGAAATTTATGTTTGCTTCGTATAAACAAGCATCGAAACTGATATTGTGAGGGCGGAAGATATGAAGAAGTCGAAACTAATCATCGGTCTATTATTTGCGGGCATCTCATCAGGCATCAGCAGCGGAAGCTTAGCCGCCAATAAGAGTATGCCTCCCATCTTCGAAAGTCTTGATACGAATGCCGACGGAGTAATCAGCTTCGTCGAGTTTCAGAGAAGTGACATTAATGCACTAGCTCGCCTCGACACGGATCAAAATAACATGTTAACACTAGATGAATTCCTTAATGCAAGGCCGTCGCGCGGCCTCCGTGCCGGAAGTAGAGGCAATAATGCCAATGCAGGCGATGACGACGATAAGTTTAATGAGCGTCGGAGGAGAATGCGGGAAAGGATTACTGCTAGAGTAACGCAACGGTTTCATGCAATGGATTTAGATAATAATGGGATTGTTGCCCTTGATGAATTTCAGGAAGCAAATTTTGAGCGCATGGATCGCGATGGAGATGGAGTGTTAAACGCAGAAGAGTTGAAGCCACCTCGTCGCAAAGCGACTGGTAACAGACGCGGTCGCAGTAGACCTGAAGGAGCTAACGGAGGACAATCTGCGTCTATTTGCTAGGATATTTTAGTATCCCCCAACATATATGACTGATGAAGAATTGATGCGTGCGGTTTGTAACGGCGATAAATCCGCCTATCAAATAATTGTAAAACAACATCTAAAATCTATTAGTCATTATGCCTTCAGGCTTTTAGGCAATCAAAGAGATACTGAAGATATTGCACAGGAAACATTTTTTAAACTTTGGATTAATGCTGAAAAGTGGCAACCAGAAAAATCAAAATTATCTACCTGGCTGCATCGAATTACACACAACTTGTGTGTGGATTATTTGAGAAAAAATGGGAGTCTAGGAGCGCAACAAAGCATCGAAGAAGGCAAACAAGATATGGTTGGAGCGCAGGACAGTTACGAAATTAAAGACGATCACAATCAACAAAAGCTACTACTAAAAAATGCGGTTAACAGCTTGCCGGAAAAGCAACGCAGCGCCCTAATGTTGTGCCACTACTCAGGATTTTCNAATAAAGAAGCCGCTGAAATTATGAATGTATCTGTCAAAGCACTGGAATCATCGATCTCTAGAGCGAAACGCGCTTTGAGAAATCAGCTATTTAGTGCTACACGCAGCCAAAATAAAGAGATGCTGAAATGATGACACTAGAAGAATTTACCTACGTACTCGAAGTTCACGGGACAAATNCGACCAATTGGCCTAAATCGTTAAAGAAACCTATTGAAGCTTTTCTTGCTAACAATGAAGTAGGACGATCTTTATTGAGCGAATTCGAAGAACTTGAACATCATCTAAACGGGTTAACAGTGCCTGAATTTTCATCTTTGGAGTATGAAATTCTTAATCAAGAATTGCCTCAAAAAAATCATTCTTTACTTGATCGAATACTTAATTGTTTAATTCCTACCGAAAATATCACCTTAAATCTTTGGCGACCAGCGATGGCAGCCTGCGTGCCTTTAATATTTGGCATAGTGCTCGGCAATTTCTATAGCTTCGGCATTATCACTGATGTTGACGAATTAGACTATTGGAATGACGAATTGGCTCTCCTCGCAATATCTGATTTCAATGGGAGTGAGNCGCAATGANTAATAAAAATAAGATCATTCTATTTACTCTGATTGGTTCCATTACTATAAACCTAGTTTTTATTGGNGGGATTGGTTATCGCGCCTTAGCATTACAAGAGCCTCGACTTCGCCCATTACCCCCTAGCATTGGTTGGACTATAAGAGATCTAAGTGAAGAGCGACAAACAGAACTGAGACCAAAGTTGCAAGCAAGCAATGATGATATTCGACCGTTAAGAGGCGAAGTTTTTCAAGCCATGCACCGTGTTAATGCGTTAATGCGAGCAGACGATTTTGATACAAAAGAGATAGAAGAAGCTTTTCGACAATTGCGCAGCAGCAGTAGTCGTTACCAAGAATTATCCCATAAACAATCTATTAATCTGCTTTCAGAATTAACAAGAGAAGAACGACTTACCGCCCAAGAATTCGTGCAAAGGCGCGGCCCACGAGGAGAGCGGGAGGCTCGAAGAGGTCGGGGTAGAAGTGNATTCCCGCCCGTTGGAGGACCTCCTCCACAAAATTTCTAATTATGAATAAAAGCAAGTTCGTCAAAATACCTCGAGGCAAATATCGCCACTATAAGGGCAGAGAGTATAAATTAATCGATATCGTCCACCACAGCGAGACCCATGAGCCCCTAGTCTTGTATCAAGCATTGTATGGAGACTTCGACCATTGGGTTAGGCCCTTCGAAATGTTTTTTGAAATTTTAGTCATTAATGGCAATGAAATTCCACGTTTTCAATATCTTGGAGATTCCATCGGAAAAAGCCAGAACCAAGCAGCAAGTCTAGCAGACTAAACTTCTGAATTATTTCTNAAAANTTTAAGAGATAAACCATCAAGATCGCCTGACACTGGACTAGTTCGTAAAATCCCGTATATGCTCGCCTTTNCCAAATACGAAATATCTCGAATCCTATTTTAAGGTTTTTNAAAATGTACAAGAAGCTTTTTTCGATATCGTTTGCCATAACACTTATAAGTTGCGGCGATTCGTCAACCACTATGAGCTCCGATCCTATTGCAATTCCCAGTGAAATTGGGACTAAAAGTATCGAACAAACACTGCATAAGCACATCTCAGTTCTGGCATCAGATGAATATGAAGGTCGTGCGCCAGCCACACGGGGCGAAGAGTTAACGATTAATTATTTACGAGACAACTTCGCGGACTTAGGCGTCGGACCCGGTAATGGCGACTCTTATTTTCAATCGGTCGCAGTAACCGAAATAACAACTGCTAGTGATGCAGTTCTTTATTTGCAAGGCAACGACTACGAGGCATCATTTAATTACGGCGAAGAAATGATGGTGAGCACACAGCAACAGATTCCATATGTCACAGTACAGGAAAGCGACGTTATCTTTGTAGGCTATGGGATCGTTGCCCCAGAGCGAAACTGGAACGATTATGCCGCAATTGACGTTACGGATAAGACTGTCATTATTTTAGTAAATGACCCTGGCTATGCTACTCAAGACCCAGACTTGTTCAACGGGAACGCCATGACATATTACGGCCGTTGGACCTATAAATATGAGGAAGCCGCCAGACAAGGCGCAGCAGCAGCGTTCATTGTTCATGAAACTGGTCCAGCAGGTTATGGATGGGAAGTAGTAAGTAGGAGTTGGTCAGGGCCACAAATAGGCCTTGAGGCAGATAACCTAAACAGCGATCGCACGGAAATCGAGGGGTGGTTACCCAGAGACTCTGCTGAANCAATTTTTGAAAGCNCTGGATTAAATTACCAAGAACTAAAAAACGCTGCGGCNCAACGTGGTTTTGAAGCAGTAGCCCTTGGAAATATTCAGGCAAGTGTNAGTATTGAAAACAATGTACGCACTTCTACCTCGCAAAATGTAATTGCAGCCGTCCAGGGATCACAACACCCCGAAGAAACGATAATCTACACAGCTCATTGGGATCATTTAGGTGTCAATTCAGAATTAGAAGGGGACAACATTTATAACGGTGCGGCCGATAACGCAACTGGCACAGCGGGACTCCTTGCCCTGGCAGAAATGCATATGAGACAGAATCCACCTGAGCGAACTATAGTTTTTCTCGCAGTAACTGCTGAAGAATCGGGATTACTTGGCTCGCAATGGTATGCGGAACACCCTATTTATCCGATCGAGTTAACCGTGGCCAATATCAACATGGATAACCTTAACACTTTTGGGCGCATGCACGATGTAGTCGTAGTCGGCGNACGTAGCAGTGAACTGGAAAACTACTTAGCAGATGCTGCAGAGGCGCAAAATCGTTACGTGACTGCCGAGCCAAATCCTGAACGGGGTTATTATTACCGCTCCGATCATTTCAATTTCGCAAAAGTTGGTGTTCCAGCTCTTTTTGCGGAATCTGGGGAAGACAGTATCAAAAATGGCAGGGCATGGGGCGCAGCTCAAGCACAGGACTACACGGATAACCGGTATCATGCACCGAGTGACGAATATGATCCAAACTGGGACCTTAGCGGAGCCGCTGAAGACATTGAACTGTACTTCAATATTAGCACTCGTCTGGCAAACTCGATTGATTTTCCTGAATGGTTCCAAGGAAACGAATTTAAAGCAATTCGCGATGCATCCAGTAGCATAAGACAGTAATCAGCACAATCTTCTTAGCTTCATGCTAAATCACCGGCACTTGCAGTAATTTTCAGACTGAATCAGAAGCGACTGCAACCGACACCTTATACAAATATTCAGCCACGATTTGATAAGAGGCCAATTTTTTGCGGGCGTAGTATCTCAGCCTACGAATTCTTAACTATCACAAGCGAATAAATTAACTAATATAACAATCCTGCAATTGATCCTGTCATGCAGGTTGCCAAAGTTCCAGAAAAAATTGATTTAGGAGCAAGCGAAACTATTTCACTTGCTCTCTCTGCGCACATACCACTTAAGCCAGCGATCATAATTCCCAAACTACCGAAATTTGCGAAGCCACAAATAGCATATGTCATGATGATTTTTGATTTTTCCGAAAGAGTATCCGCCGGCAATTGCGCCATAGCTAGAAACGCAAGAAATTCATTAAGTACTGTTTTTATTCCCATTAACGAGCCAGCTGCGAGCGCTTCGCTCCATGGCACACCCATAAACCAAACAACAGGAGCAAACAAATAGCCAAAGAGCCTCTGCAAAGTAATGGGCTCAGAGCCAGGAACAGGAATTATAGACAAAAAGCTATTGAATAAAGCAACCAAGGCAACCAAAACTAACAACATGGCACCCACATTAACCATTAATGCGACTCCGTCACTGGTTCCTTTCGCAATTGCATCCATCAAGGTATGATATTTGGGACCAAATTCTTTACCATCGTCGGCTATATCATCAGCGGATACTGAGCTAGTTGTAGGTACCATGATCAATGCCAACATAATCGCCGCTGGAGCACTGATAACCGAAGCGGTAAGAATATGCCCCAAAGCATTGCCAATTACAGGCTCTAAAACTACGGAATACAAAACCATAACTGTGCCAGCAATTGTTGACATACCAACCGACATTACTATAAACAATTCACTGCGAGTTAACGCTTTTATATAAGGCCGAATCAACGCCGGTGATTCCACCATACCAATAAAAATATTTGCAGCTGCGCTGAGCCCTACAGCTCCTCCCACACCCAACCCACGTCTCAAAACGTATGCGAAACCTCTAACTACCACAGGCAAAATTTTGTAATGCCAAAGAATGGCAGAGAGCACACTAAAAATTAAAATAAGAGGCAATATTCTGAAGGCAAGCACTACTGTGGCGCTAGGGTCACCAACTGTAAAGGGGTAGGCAACATTAGCAGGATCGCCACCTAAATAACCAAATACAAACAACGTGCCTGCTTCGGTAGCTTCGACCACTGCCGACACTCCGCGATTAATTCCATTTAAAATTTGTTGCAAAAGGTCCAAACGAAAAACGATAAACGCGAAAACAAACTGAAGACCGAGCCCAGCCACAATTAATTTCCACTGGGGAAATTTACGCTGCTCACTAACTAAAACAGCGAGCCCTATAAATACGCCAATGCCTACTAAAGCTTGAAAATATAACAAAATACCCACCTTATATTATCTAGAGCGGATAATTTCATGACCCTATGTCGGATTGCAAGAAGGCATTTTTGCATACCTCCAAGCCAATCAGTGTTAGGCTTCATACTTTTTTCGCGGAGCTGAGCCATTCCCAGTCTCGAATCAGACAGAGAAACACCAACCCACAACACTTTTGATTTATTCTCCCTCGCGCAATTTCGATGGTTGTTTTTTGGCAACGTTGCATTCTTCTTCTCCATGCAAGGACAAATGCTTACGCGCTCCCTTCTAGCGTGGGAATTGACGGGCGAAGCCACTGCTCTCGCCTATATAAACCTCGTGGTGGCTATCCCTCTGGTTATTGCTTCTCTCTTCGGTGGCGCTATAACCGATCGAGTAGAGAGACGACAACTAATAATTATTGGTCAGAGCCTAATTGTCGCTAATGAAGTTTTTATTGTTACTCTATTGCTTTTCGGGCGATTGGAATTCTGGCACATGCTATGCACAGCATTCATCGCAGGCTGCGCCTTTCCTTTCATTATGCCTGCTCGTATGGCAATTACTGTGAAAGTTGTCGGCCCACAAAGATTGCAACGAGCTCTCGCATTTCAAGCGGGAGNGATGAACTTAAATCGAGTATTAGGCCCTGCGGTTATGGGCGTCATCATTGCCCAGCATAGTTTTACAACAGCTTATTTCCTTTCTATTTTCCTCTACAGCTGCGCCGTTTTGTGCATGTTCGGTATCAAGCCCAGTTATTCCAATGAAAACNGTACTGAAAAGAAACCCCTTTTAGCGGACATAGCTTACGGGTTTAAGTACATTATTGATCATCGACCAGTCCTGATCTGTCTACTCTTTGGGCTAGTACCAATGTTCCTCGTCATGCCATTTCAAAATATATTAGTTGTGATGGCGGAAGAAGCTTGGCAAACAAAAGAAACTGGCGTTGGAATACTAATGGCAACTGGCGGAATTGGAGGCGTCCTTGGCGCGATATGGATTGCGAGAAGAAACGACCATGACGACAGATTAAACATAATGATAGGAAGTACCTTCTGTTTCGGTATTTTTATCGCGGTATTTACTCAAACTGATAATTTTTTTATTGCACTACTTCCGTTATTGCTAGCAAATATTTGCGCAAGTGCTAGCCAAACGGTAAACAATGCGGCGGTCCAATTACTGATAGATGATAGTGTCCGGGGCCGGATGAGCAGTTTTATGATGTTGTCTTTTGGATTGACTCCGATTGGAGTGTTTCCACTGGCCATAGCAGCTGACAAAATTGGTGCGGCTAATGCCATTTTGGGCGCGTCGATATTATTAATGATAACAGTTGTTCTATTTTACTGGCTTAGCAAAACCCTGCGTGACCTTGATCATTCAATATCCATCAAACAAAAATAACATCCACTTAATTCCCTTCTCGTTCTGCCTCGACATAATCTTCATAGCGCTGCTCGAGAGACTCAATGGCTCTGATAAATCCCGCCGTGTCAACGAAGGTTTCGGGATCATAATCCTGGCCTGCTCGATATTTCTCATGCATATTGTACTGACTATTGTGAGCTGCAACCCAGATATCTACTTCCATGGCTTTCTGTCTACGATAAGTGTTAAGGAAGTCCTCCGCAACACCAGGGTAAGTGGGATCGATAGTCAGTTGCTTACCCGCATTGATCGTACCCATATTCGCGATCAACACATTATATTCTCGACCGTTTTCATTAACTACCATTGAATAACTAGAACTGCCCTCAGTATGGCCAGGATGGTGGTACACCATTAGCTCTAATTCGCCGATGCGGATGATTTCACCGTCTCGGATAATTTTGTCTACATCGATGGGGCGAAAGCTTTCATCGCCACCAAAATGCGGATCGCTAATACCGCCATCTTCAAGCACTCTCGCATCACCAACTGTTGCCCACATCTCGGCACCAGATATCTCTTTTATTTCAGCCAACGCGGCGGTGTGATCCCAATGGGCCTGCTGAGTAAGAAGAATCTTTATATCCTCTAAGCGATAGCCTAAAGATTCCATGTTGTCCCTAATCATCTGAGTAGAATCTTCCAACCCAGTGTTTATCAGTATATGGCCTTCATCGGTAGTGAGGAGAAATACACTTAAGTCGTAACTACCAACACCGAAAAGATTGCCGATTATTTGGAACCCCTCGAAAGGGCGGCTCCAATTNTCTCTTTGGGCAAAAGATTGAATAGGAAGCAGACTGACAAATAACATGCATAAAAAAAATTGAATTAAGTGATTTTTCATTTCTAGGCTTCCTTTAAATATTCATTAGTTGGCAGAAACTTTGGCGGCCTTCGGGCCAACGCTCTTTTCTCGTAATCACAGGCAATAGAGATGAATGAAGCGTCAGCAAAGAAAAGCAACCCTATCGGTAATTCATCGATAAAGCCAGCCGGCAATATAATACTGGAATAACCAGAAATTGCTTTCAAACAAGAGGGAGGCACATAAGTATAAGGGTTATCTCCATTTTCATGATCAATAGACCGCTCCATCTATCATCTGCTCAAATGTTCTAATCGCTCACCGAATGCACTGGTGTTACATAAATCAATCAGCAATAAATCCTTTCCAAGTGTTCATATAATCGATGAATTTTTCTGACAAGCCTTCCTTGGCCAAATGTTCACGAGTCACTGGTAACTGCACAGGAATGAATCCAGAATCTTTTTGCATTAACACTGGGAAGTCATGATGCAAAATGGCTGCTCTTCCGAGCATAATCCAATCGACGCCGCTAGCGAAAGCTCTCTCTGCTTCCTCGGGAGTACGAATCTTACCAGCAACTCCCAAGCGAACTTCTTGTCTGTCTATCTCAGTAAAATACGAGAGCAGGCTTTTTCCTTGTTTATCTTCTTCAACTGGTTCTTTAAAAACGTCCCAGAGAGACATATCAAGAAAGTCGATTTCCCCCTCGCTACAAAGCCGCTTTGCTATTGCAACACTGTCATTCAGTTTGATGCCGAAGCGTTCCGCGGATAAACGCACACCCAGCATAAAATCATCGCGACATTTTTCACGAATACCATGGATGATCTCGAACAAAATCCTGGACCGATTTTCCAAACTGCCACCATAGTCATCTTGGCGGTGATTTATTTCGTCAGAAAAAAACTGACAAAGCAGATAACCGTGAGCGCCATGTAATTCAACTCCATCAAATCCTGCCTGTTCGGCACGAACGGCGGCAGCGACGAAATCATCAATGATCTGCTTGACCTCTTCCAGGGTTAGTGCACGTGCACCGGTTTCCTTATTATCGGAAGGACAAAGCGGTGTTTGGCCAGTTACCTCTTTAGGCGCACGCATACCACCATGATAAAGCTGACAGCTCGACACACTTTCTTCTTTTTTAATACTGACAGATAGTCGTGATAGGCCTTCAATATGCTTATCAGAGAAAATACCAAGCTGGCCTGGAAACCCCTGACCTGCTTCCTGCGTGTGGGCGGCGCAGGTCATAGTCAAACCAAATCCACCTTTGGAACGCATACTTAGCCATTGAAATTCTTCATCGGAAAGCACGCCATCTTCGTGACTTTGCAAATTGGTTAATGGCGCCAGCATAAAGCGATTTTTAATGGTTGGGCCACGCTTGAAATTAAGAGGTGAAAATAGAGAATTCATAACTACTCAAAAAAATAAAACAATAAGTATAGATAGAAAAAACGGGCGATGTNCTGCGACAGCGCCCGTTTAGAATTAAACACTAATTACTAAGGAATCAAGCGTGGCACGAATCTAGTCACTCCTTGAATTACACCCACTTCACCGCCGTAAACATTTCCCTCTTTGTCTGCTGTCACACCTTCGCCCATACAGCCAATTCCGCCCATACCGGAATAACCCCTTCCTGTGCATGTATGCTCTGGAATAAAATAAAGCACTTCACCATTGCGGGCATTTCCTACTCGGAGACCTTTTCTCCAACCACCAGGGTTGTAGTTCTCATCAGTTTCAGAATCAATGGCATACAACATGTCATTTGTCGGATCAATGTATAGGCCAGAGATACGACTGAACTGGTACCAAGTGTCTATCCAGTCACCGTCTTGAGTAAAAATCTGGATGCGGTTATTACCGCGGTCTGCCACGAATAATCGCCCTTGTGAGTCCATGGCTAAACTATGGGGCGAGCGGAATTGGCCGTCATCCCAGCCATATTCACCAAAGTGCCCTATATAAGTGCCATCTGGTTCCCACATGGTGATACGACTTTTCGTATCCGCTCCGGGTTCACCCTGAAATTGAGCGCCATGGGTTTCAGCAACAAAAATTCTGCCGTTAGGAGCTATATGCACATCGTTTGGGTCGGTTAAATGAGACGGCGGATCGCCAACTTCACCAGGAGTGCCGATTGTCATCAATAGCTCTCCATCAGGACTGAATTTCATAACAGAACTTCCGATGTTAGCGGCAGCGGGGTTTTGGCTAATTTCATTGTCGTTAGCCACACGGGCATCAGCAATCCAGATATTGCCTTCGTGATCAACATCCATTCCATGAGGCCAAAGAATCTGGCCAGCGCCAAACTGAGCAACCACCCTCCCGTTAGGATCCAGTTTCACTATCGGATGAATATCTGGCGTGGTTGCGCACTGATTCGTTCCACAACGGTCACCTGCCCATATATGCACACCATCGATATCAACGTTGATAGCACTTACTGAACCCCAACTGCGGCCATCTGGTAAAGAGCCGAAATTACGCTCCGTCAGATAGGGGTTCGGTAAATTATTTACTGGTTGCTGGCCAGCATGAGCNGCCGGCTTACCTGATTCAGCCATTGATCCAGCAGTCATTTGTGCCATCGCACTTACAGACAAACCAGCGAGAACAAGCCCTGCTAATCCGGTTTTTAGCAATAGGTCTATCCCGGATCTCTTTTTTGTAATCATTTTGACCTCTCTATACCTCAATTTAACTTTTCTTTAAGTTTCGAACAGATTTTTCACTTAACACGAGAACATGAACCTTAGTAAGCAACTTGTCAAGGTAACGAAATTTCTTTCAGACCCCTAGACTACTGGCGTTGAGCTGTTTATGCTCTGCCATTCCCCCGCTTTTGATAAGAGATCTCAACAGCGGAGGGAAACAAATCCAAATCAAGGGGGAAAATATGAGACCCGCAAGAATTAGGAAGGATCTAAAACTATTAACTGGAGCTTTATTTACACTGCTTCTCTTTTCATGCAGCCAAGAAGATTCAAATCAACAGCAACAGCCCCAAAGTTCGGTACCTGCAGAAGAAGCTGCAACTGAAATACGCGAAGGTGAGGTTCCAGTTGATATTCAGGAGCCTGGGGAAGGTCTCGTGATTACTCAATCCCATTGGATTAACGAAGAGCCGATAGGCAATGGTCTTGGAGACGCAAACATTGATTTATTAACTCAACCGAATAGTGCAAACCCTGAAAACTGGTTGCACTATGGCGGAGATTATTCCAATACTCGGCACAGCCCACTCTCAGATTTATCTCCCGAGAATGTTGACGATCTGCGTTTTGCCTGGGGTTTCCCGACTGGAACTCTTGGTCAATTCGCTGTTTCTCCAATTGTTTACGATGGCATCATGTATGTCACTTCTTCTTTTAATAGGTTATTTGCTTTAGATGCAACAAATGGTGATCTGTTCTGGCGCTATGACCATGCCCAGCCGGAGGACTTGCGTTTATGCTGCGGCCCTGCAAATCGCGGAGTCGCAATAATTGATGACAAAGTTCTTATGGCTACCCTCGATGCCCGCCTAATGGCATTCGACCGAATCTCAGGTGAAATTCTTTGGGATTCTGAAATTATTGAGTACTACCGAGGCTTTAGCGCGACATCCGCCCCGCTAATTGTCAAAGATATGGCTATTATAGGTATTGCCGGCGGAGAATACGGCGTTCGGGGCTTTTTCGACGCATACAACGTAAACACCGGTGAGCGAGTGTGGCGACATTACACTGTGCCTGCTGAGGGCGAACCCGGATTTGAAACCTGGTCTGGAACTTCCTATGAAACTGGTGGAGCACCTGCCTGGACCATCGGCGCCTACGACCCTGAGTTGGATTTACTTTATTGGACCACAGGAAACCCATCACCTGATTGGAATGGTGATGCAAGATTAGGTGACAATCTCTTTTCTGATAGCGTTTTAGCACTCGACCCAGATACAGGTGAAAGGCAGTGGTACTACCAGTTTACTCCTCATGACGTCTGGGACTATGACGGTAACACTCACCTATTCCAGGTAGACCTTGATGTCGAAGGTGAAACGGTTAAGGCACTAGTCCAAGCCAATAGAAATGGTTTCTTCTACGCAATAAATAGGGAAAACGGGGAATTCATTCGCGCCACCAATTATATGGAGCAGTTAAACTGGGCGACGTCAATGGAGCCTGGTGGTAGACCAGTTATAAACCCAGAAGCACTGCCTGTAGAGGAACCCACTTATCGAGTCTGCCCAGGCGTTATGGGCGGAATGAATGGTTCGACTTCTGGCTCTTTAAATCCAGATTTGGGTCTTGCGTTTGTCCCTGTTATCGAAAGCTGTCAGTTGATGCAAAAAGGAATAAGCTTCCATGTTGAAGGTCTCCAATTTACTGGCGGATTCCCTATTTCTGTTGACGCTGCCGAAGAAGCAGCCTATGGCCATATCACCGCCATGGATTATCAAACCGGAGAGGTCCGCTGGCGCTACCTTGACCCGCAACCCATGATGGCTGGGACCTTAAGTACAGCAGGCGGTTTGGTGTTTACAGGAAGCCTCACGGGACATGCCATTGCACTGGATTCAGAAACCGGTCAAGAAGTCTGGCGATCCAAATTAGGCGGTGGGGTACGCAGTCAACCTATAGCATATGAAATCAATGGTGAATCTTATGTTGCTATTGGTTCCAGTAATTTCCAAACCCTTTCCGGTTTCGTTGGCGGAGACATAGCGATACCGGAAGGTGGTCATTTGTATGTTTTCAAATTAAGGAATTAATTAAAGAACCAACTGAAACAAGAAGAGCTTAATGCAAGGTAGGCTGATTTACTTAATCTTCGCAGTCAGTTTTCTTATGGCTGCGATTCTTCTTGCAATTATCCTAACGGAGGATGTACCAGGTTCAGGTGGCTCAGCACATCCTGAATTGCCTGGACTTCAAGTTGGCGGGGATGGATCCGTTCGCATGCAATCTATAGGGAATCTGGGGCTCGCATTCCACTTTTTATTACTGGTCCAAATCATACTTTTATCTTTACTTGGTATATCTGAGCGCTACCGTACCAAAGAATTGATTTCGTATATGAGCGGTAGCTTGATTTTCATGCTATTGGTTGCGTGGCAAATGTATTCTGGCCACCAACAGTTTCTAGAAACCGGCGAAACAAGTTATTTTCTCGGATTTCCAACACCAACTGCGTGGGCAACCTATGGCACATGGTTGGGAGCAATCCCTTCGATTTTGATTTATAGCCTTTGCTTCAGAAAATTTATTTACACTCCGGAAGACGAAGAGAAATATAATGCCCTCTTAAAAGAAAAAGCTGGGAGATTGGAGCGATAATTCTTGGAAGAGTTTAGGCAGGAAATAATCGTCGGTTCAGTTGTCGTCTACATGGCTTTCTGCGTCATGACCGGCCTATGGGCCATGCGTCGAACGCGAAACACCAGCGATTTCTTTATCGCCGGCNGAGGGCTCGGCCCGATAGTTGTTGCTCTAGCGCTTTTCTCGAGCACCCTAAGTGGATTTGGCTTTGTCGGTGGACCCGGGTTAGTTTATTCCATCGGAGTAAGTTCATTCTGGATGGTAGTAATATCATCNACAGGCTATGCGGTAGGTTTCTTTCTTGTTGCTAAACGCATCCGAATGATTGCAGAACTGAGGGACTGTATTTCCCTCCCTGATGTAGTCGCCGCACGCTACGATAGCGAGGCAGTGCGATTTATGATAGCTATAACAATTGTACTCGGCGTTATGGGTTATCTGGCCACACAAATCCTAGCAATGGCAGTTGTCATGCAAGCAATACTTTCCGGTACTGACATGTTCGCCAATATTGGACTAGTCACTTGCGTTGTTATTTCGTCTGCTGTTTTGATTTTTTATTGCGTTACCGGCGGTATTATCGCATCGGTTTATACTGACGTGGTGCAAGGCGCGATTATGATCATAGCTGGAGCATTAATTCTATTTACTGCTGTGAATGTTTTCGATGGAGGTATGCAGGAAGCAACATCAATAATTCTTGCCGATGATGGTGAAACTGTAATGCCTTATGGTGCGGCAGGCATTATGGCCTCTATGGGGTGGTTTTTCGTCTTTGGCCTTGGCTTAGCTGGTCAACCCCATCTCATTACCAAAATGATGATGAATAGGAACATTAGCGATAATCGTACTATCTTACCCATGTCTTTATTCGGTTATGTTATGGCAGCACTACTTTGGATTTCGATTGGCATCGTAATGCGGGCCGCAGTTATTGATGGAGTCGTTCCACCTTTGGCGCTTCCCGACGATGCCGCTTCAGTATTTTTATCGATCTTTACCAATCCCTTGCTAGCGGGTGTTGTTTTTGCAGGGTTGTTCGCAGCCATCATGTCCACATCTGACGCGTTTTTAAATATTGGAACTGCAGCTATTATTCACGACATTCCGAAAGCAATTCGCGGGAAGAGCATTGAAAACGAGTTACTCTGGGCTCGCGTTACCACTGTTATACTGGCGATAGTCGCAGCCGGGTTTGCTCTTTACTCCCACTTTCAGGACGCAACACTGGTAGCAATTCTAGGAGCCTTCGGTTGGGGCACATTTGCCGCCGGTATCTTTCCTGTCGTTGCCGTTGGCCTGAATTGGAAAGGTGCGACTGTTGCTGGCGCAGTTACTGCCGTTAGTGCAGCGCTACTAATAAATTTCATCACACAACTTGCAGGTTACACTTTCCCATACGGAGTTAGCGGCCAACTCGTCGCCTTCGCCTGTTCAATGGTACTCTTTATCGGTGTGTCCTTAGCAACCAAAAAACCTGACCTGGATAGCGATATCGATCGCGTAATGGATATCTAAAAATGCCTGCCGTTAAATAACGCTAAACTTCGCCAGCACCCATCACTATTCAGTTTTTATAAAAGCAACCGACGTTACATAGCAATTGATTAATTAATCTTAGGTATATCCGATTGCATAGCCGTCAATCCAGTCTAACAACTTTGGCACTGCTTGCATTAACCATTTTGTCTAGCGCTCAGGCTCTTTCAGCTATACCCGGTTGCAACAGTTACCAATATGAAACGGAGCAAGGTATTTGTTATCCGGCCTGGTACGGTAAAACTGACAGCGGCGCACACTATACCATCGTTATCCCTGAAGGCTGGTCTGCTGCGGACGGGCTTGTATTCTGGAATCATGGCTTCCAAAGTTTTTTAACTGGCTTTGAAGCTAACGACATTCTTTCAATACTCAATCCACTATGGGAAGGCTATTACACTGGCAATGTTGAAGCTAAACCCAGCCTCGGACCTTATGACCAGCATATCCTATCGAAAGGTTATGCTATGGCAGCATCCAGCTACAGTCAGACCGGCTGGGCAGTATTCGATTCCCATATATCCAATGGAGAACTGTATAACGAGTTTCTCTCCATTGCCGGAAGCCTAGGTCAAAACGAGCCAGAGCAGTTTTATATTATCGGTGGCTCATTGGGCGGCATCGTCTCAATGCGTGATCTTGAAGAAGATTTGGTTCCTGATCCCGATGGCGCTTTATTGCTTTGCGGAGCAGTTGCAGGCTCCACAAATTGGATTGAAGCTTATGACCTTAGAACTATCTATGAGGCAGTATGTGACGCAGTACCTGGCGCCGAGCTACCGAAGCCGTGGTATGAAAGACCAGAATTGATATTCGGCGAATTAGATTATTTAGAATCGTTACAAAAATGTACAGGTATTAGCTCACGCTTATTAATAAACGAAAACAATACTCTGGAAAAGTTGGCTTGGGAGTTAATTCACCCCGATGAAGCTGATCGACTAGAAAAAATCCTAGGAATATCTAACACAGAAAACCCCTATTTCTTAGCACTTAATCTATGGTACGCAGTCTTCCAACTTCCGCGCTTGATAAATGAGGAGTCGCAGTTAAATGGTGCCATACCTTTCGGAAATATCGGAATTGACTATAAAAACGAATCGATTAATCAGGGTGCGCTCAGAAACTTCGCACTGCCATCAGCAATAAAGTCACTGCGTGAAAATTACATCCCCAACGGAAACATTGGAAATACAAAGATTGTTTCCATTCATACTTCAAACGACGGGTTAGTTCGAGTTCAGAACCAACAAACTTTACGAACATTAATTCCAAGCGATCAGCTCACAGTTGCAATCGTGGATGACTCAAAAAATCCGAGTCATTGTGGATTTTCAATCGACGAAGGCATCGCTGCATGGGATAAACTCTCCAATTGGGTCAATGGTGGTCCGCAACCTTCAGTATCGGACCTTGAGCAAGCCTGCTTAGCTACGGCCAGCGATGAAGACAGCTGCAATTATGATACTTCCATAGAGATAGGCTCTTCATTACCTACATTCAAGCGAACTGATTCAATTGGGGTTACAGGAATCAACACATACAATGGCTCAACAGGTCAGCTAAATTTCCAGTCCTTGAAATTACTAGGCAATAGAGAAATCTATAACGGATTTTTAAAATCTCCAGCTCCCGGAAGTTCGCTATTCACAATTGGAGATGTTCAAATAACTAATTTTACTAGCACCTGGCAACACAGCTCTGCATTCGACAAAAACTCATTGCTCCTATACATACCTAGGGTCACTTTGCTTAACGTAACACCAGAAGATTCAAACGAGTACGATGTGTATTTTCGTTTAGTAAATGAAGATGAGTTTGATTTTATTGAACTAAAACTAAAGCAATANAGCTTAGATACTTCTCGCATATCTGCTGCATAGCATTTTCAATCAGGAATTTTACCTAGGCTTTACAAAATATTTAAACTTACAAAACTTAAACCTGTTTTTAGCAAAAACCTACCCTAGTCCGTAACTAGGATTTAGACAAAAACTCCTCCGTTTTTTGCGCCCGCCCGAATACACTACTGTCGAATTTTGACGTAAACTTGTGAAATGGATCCCACTAAATGGCCGATCTACATTTGTGAAAAGAACAAGAGGAGTAGAAATGATATCGTTCTGCAGAATTATTAGCGTTAGTTTATTCGCATTAGTATTTGCGTATAACGCTTATTCACAAAATACCAACGAACCCTCAAATACGAACAATAGCGAGTGGCCCTTATACAGAGGCAATACCGCCGGCACTGGCTATTCAGCACTTAATCAGATCAATAACTCCAATGTAAATGAATTGGAACTCGCCTGGACCTACTCGTTACGCAATGACTCAGCTGAGGCTCCGCGGGAGCCTAATTCGCAAGTCACACCAATTGTTATCGAAGGAATCATGTACCTTCCCACCGTAGATCGTGTCGTTGCGATCGATCCGTTATCTGGAAAGGAACTCTGGAGCCATTCCGTACCAATAAATGCGCCTTCTCGCAGAGGTGTTTCGTACTGGCCTGGACAAGGAGGAATTTCACCTAGAATTTTTTACACCGCCTTCGATCGTCTCGTCGCTTTAGATGCAGAAACCGGAGTAATTGACAGAGAATTTGGTGAAGACGGCATGGTTAACATGGGAATTCCCTATATTTCCGTTCCTTTTGTATATGAAGACGTCATTATTGTTGGAGCCAATACTCCTCGCGGCGCCATCGGCGGCATTGGGAATGCGCGTGCATTCAGCGCCTTAAATGGGGCGAAGCTTTGGGAATTCAGCTCCGTGCCACAACCGGGTGAGCCCGGCCACGATACATGGGAAGGTGATAGTTGGATTGGCAGGCTCGGCGCCAATGCCTGGCCATTTTACTTCACAGTAGATACAGAGAGAGATCAACTTTATATTCCTTTAGCCTCCCCCATTCCTTTTGGCTATGGTGGGGATCGTGCAGGAGCAAATCTGTACGCTAATTCAATTGTAGCTGTAGACATTCGCAGCGGTGAATACAACTGGCATTTTCAAACTATTCACCATGATCTCTGGGATCACGATCCTCCAGCACCGCCAACCTTGTTTGATGTCAATTATAACGGCCAAACTATTCCTGCCTTGGCAGTAACAACCAAATCCGGTTACTTATATGTTCTTAATCGAGAAACGGGGGAACCAGTTTATGGTGTAACTGAAACACAGGTAGCGCAAAGCCAAGTGCCCGGCGAAGAAACTTCTTTAACACAACCCATACCAAATAAGCCTGCGCCNATGGCGCGTGTAAGTTATAACCCAGAGGATCTCGTAACCGAGCAAGATACAAATGCTGAGCATGCTTCCGCCTGCAGAGATTTAATAAACTCCATCGGAGAAATCTATAACGCAGGACCTTATACGCCATGGACTTATCGCCCGGGTGGTAGCGGCGGAGAAACTACCTTGTTGTTTCCAGGATTATCGGGTGGCCCAAACTGGGGAGGTATTACTCACAATCCTAACAATGGTTATGTGTATGTTTTTGCCGCCAATATCGGAACTCTTGGTTGGATGGAAGATGCTGAGCCCGGCTCAGATTTACCCTATGTGTTGACCGGCCCGGGCCTAAGAACTGGAAGTTTTAACGTAAGGATTCAAGGAAAGACTATGCCTTGCCAAAAGCCACCANGGGGCCAACTAACCGCTGTTAATACCAATAGCGGGGAAATTGCGTGGCAAATCCCTTTAGGAATTACAGAAGGTCTAAATGCAGACAAACAAAGAACCGGCAGACCCGGTCGCGCAGGAGCACTTATTACTGGNAGCAATCTATTGTTCATTGCTGCTACTGATGACAATCGCTTCCGCGCTCTTGACGCCACTAGTGGCGATATTATCTGGGAAGATGAAATGGAGCAAAGAGGCAACGCCAACCCGATGACCTACCTAGGTAGCAACAACAAACAATATGTAGTTATTACCGCAACTGATACAGTTAGAAGCTATGCCCTGCCGTAAACACCAGTTAATTGAGGAATTTTGAATGCAAATACACGAAACAAAGAGGACACTAAAATTCTGCAGGATAATATCTGTAGTAATAGCTATGGGTTTGCCCGGTACGTTAATTGCTCAATATGGTACTGGCTCTGGTGAATGGCCAAGCTATGGTGGCGATGTTGGTTCCACCAAATATTCACCCCTAGGGCAAATTACGCCTGAAAACTTTGAAGAACTAGAAGTAGCCTGGGCCTGGACATCAATAGACGCAGACCTCGACTTAGATGCAATTCATGAATTTAACGACACAGTTCGAATAAACAATTTCCAAGGCACGCCTCTCCTGGTTAATGGAAGGCTTTACATTATTACTTCCGTTAATCAAATTGCTGCGCTTGATCCTGCATCTGGAGAAACCCTGTGGTCCTTCAACCCTGAAGTTTATGTAGGTGGATTGTTTGTCAACTATATTGGGTACCACAACCGAGGGGTTGCTTACTGGTCTGATGGTGAAGATGAGCGGATTATTGCCGGACTCAATAATGGCTATCTTATTTCTATCGATGCGAATACTGGAATACCTGACCCGAATTTTAATGGTGGGAAAGTCGATCTCTCAGTCGGTCTACCAAGGGCTGAGCGAGATGTACTGGATTGGGCTGGCGCACAGCCAGTTGGCATCGTGTCACCACCAATTGTCGTTGGCGATATTGTAATCACTTCCTCTATTACCCAAGCCCGACCAATTAATCGCGAACGTCCACCAATGTGGGTGCGCGGATACAACATCCGAACCGGCGAACATGTATGGGACTTCCATACTATACCTCTTGCTGGTGAGTATGGAGTAGAAACTTGGGGAGAGGAATCATGGCGACGAACTGGAAACTCCGGGGTATGGTCAATGATGAGCGCCGACCCAGAACTCGGTTTAGTATATTTGCCAATCGATGCGCCAACCGATGATTTTTATGGTGGAAATCGCCCCGGTGATAATCTATTTAGCCAAAGTGTGGTCGCAGTCGACGCACTGACCGGTGAAAGACGTTGGCACTTCCAAATGATTCATCACGGCCTATGGGACTATGATCCCCCAGCAGCACCCAATCTAATTGATATCACCGTCGAAGGTCGGAAGATAAAAGCTTTGGCTCAAATTACTAAACAGGGCTTTATTTATACTTTTNACAGAGAAACCGGTGAGCCTGTTTGGGTTATAGAAGAAAGGCAGGTTCCTCAGAACCCAGTAATACCCGGAGAAAGGCTTTCACCTACGCAACCATTCCCAACCAAACCTCCTGCCTTTGAAAGACAGGGGTTAACAATTGATGATCTGATTGATTTCACTCCTGAACTCAGAGCTGAAGCTGAAGAGATATTGCAGAACTACACCTATGGCCCACTCTTCACTCCTCCCAGCGTTTCTGTACCGGGAGGAAATAGGGGCACCATTCTCAGACCCAGCGCAGGTGGCGGTGCAAACTGGATGGGTGCTGCTGTAGACCCTGACACGGGCATCATGTATATCCCTTCGTCTGATTCGATATCGGTACCAGTGGTAGTTGAAACCAACCCGGACGAATCAACTTTACGTTATCGCCGTATTTCTTATGGAGGAACTCGCGGACCGCAAGGACTACCCTTGTTAAAACCACCTTATGCAACGATTACTGCAATCGACATGAATCGAGGCGAGATAATCTGGCAGGTACCTAACGGAGATCGCGCGCCAAATATCGAAAACAATCCCGCAGTGGAAGGTCTAGACCTACCCCCTCTAGGTGGCGGCGGGCGCAATCCGATTCTTGCTACTCCATCAATGTTAGTACACGCCCAAAATTATCAAGACGGACCTTTACTGATAGCTCGAGATAAAGCTACTGGCGAAGAGTTAGGTGCCATTATCATGCCTGCTCGAGCCATTGCTGCGCCCATGACTTATCAACACGAAAACAGACAATACATAGTAGTAGCAGTATTAACTGANCCGGCCCCGCGATTGCTTGCCTGGGCACTTCCCGACTGATGANCTATTTTCTGACGCAAATCAAATAGCAGAAGAAATTATTTGTTTTCTAAATGCACAACAGAAGAACCAGAGGATTTGAAAATGAAAAAAAAGAACAAAATATCGTATTATCAGATTGGAAAAATCAATATTCCCGATTACATACCAGGAATTTTAGCCGCGATAGTCCTTCTATTGGGCTTCCCTTTTGTTGTTCAAAGTCAACAGGACGTTCAAATCACTACCGAAGCCGTTGGCGATGGGAAGTATGTGCTCTTTGGCAGGGGCGGAAACATTCTTGCATCAATTGGTGACCAAGGTGTTCTAATTGTGGATTCGCAATTTCCCGACATGGTACCCAAATATCAATCGACGATTAATTCCCTTGGCGGCGGTGACGTAGATTTCACTATTAATACGCATTGGCATTTTGACCATGCAGACGGAAACACCCTTTTAGGGGAAGCCGGATCCTGGGTTGTAGCCCACGCTCATTCCCGAGAAATGATGACCAGGCATAACACAATCAATACTGTTGCTGCAGTTATTGAGCAAGCTCCATACGAATCAGCCGGGCTACCCGTCGCCACTTACGAAACACGGATGGAAATGTACTTTAATGGGGAACAAATCGATCTGATTCATGCTGGTCCTGCTCACACCATGGGTGATACTGCAGTTTATTTTCGAGACTCAAACATCGTGCACATGGGCGATGTATATAACAACTCCGGTTATCCTTTTATCGATGCTGACAATGGTGGTGATCTGGAAGGCATGATTGCTTTTTGTGAAGCGGTATTGGCTGAAATAAATCCAGAATCAATAGTCGTGCCAGGTCATGGACCAGTTGCCACCTATAANGACATGGCTGAATACATCACCATGCTTACAGAGNTTCGCGGCAAGATGATGGTCTTAATTGGACAAGGCGCNACTCTCGAAGAAGTTNTCGCTGCGGANCCCACTGCNAATTGGGATGANCNNATGGGTGATCCNNCTCGCCTTATTAATCGNGCTTACGCGAGNCTTACNCGCTAATAATTCAGNGCATCCNNTATGAAATCACTTAATCGCCTTTATCTCTGCATNNTTNTTTGTTTGNTTTTTTCCTGNAGTGATTCCGCAATAANNGTAANCGTNAATGAAAATATNGANCTCGCTCTGGTGGGNNCGCGATTAATCGATGGCACTGGTAACGANCCNATTCCGNATTCNGTATTANTAATCGGNCNAGGGNGAATCCAAGCNGNNGGNTCNCGCCAAAGTATTGATGTCCCAGAAGGAACCGAGACCATCAATTTGTCTGGNAAGACNATTATCCCNGGATTNGTGGATCTNCATGCTCANTATGGTGGGCCNGTTACCNCTTCAGANCAAGCNTTAAANAANCAACTTTATTATGGNGTTACNACAACAAGAAGTATTGGNAGCGATACACCGGANAAAGTTTCNCTNATGCTTGANGCNCACGCNGGTAGNCCTGANCTACCNCGNGCTTTTACNGCCGGTTTNGGNTTTTCTTATCCAGGNGGCTTTAATTCAAGNTTNCCTAATACNCCGACNACNNCCGAAGAAGCTCGCCAAAATGTNAGNGANCAAGCGGCTCTAGGNGTNCATTTCACAAAGATGTGGNTCAATGAAGTTGACGAAGCTGGNTTAAAGATACCNNCTGAGATTCGTTCAGCCATTATNGATGAGTCAATTAGAAACGGACTAATTCCAGTNGCGCATATCGATGAGGAAGCCGACGGCATTCAACTNCTAGAAGCNGGCATGAATGAATTNTTGCANAGTACTGTTTTNACTTTNGGCCCNGGAGCNGGNNCGCCNGTTGANAACCCANCACCNAGCCAACGCTTTCTCGANATNTGCTTACAAAATNACTGCGCCTTTACCCCCACACTTTCGATTNTTCAAAATAATTGGCACTTTGCGGAAAATCCGGAGTTATTNGATGATGAAGTATTGCGTNCTGTATTCAACCCNAGCGCNCTGGANAGATATAGTGACCCAGCANTNCGNGCNTCTATTATTGANGCTNACAACTTTCAAGAANGGAAGGCCGCTTTTCGTCAGGTACAAGATTTCGTNAAAACNCTTTTCGANGCCGGAATCAAAGTNCCATTAGGAACNGATAGCGGNACCCCNAGNGTTCCNATGGGTTGGGGAACCCATCATGAATTAGAGCTATACGTTGAAGCAGGCCTAACACCGATGGAGGCAATTATGACAGCAACTTCTATAGGAGCAAGCAGATTACCCCCTGTTGGCGCTGCTGGGTTTGGCACGCTAACGAAAGGTATGAGCGCTGACCTATTAGTCTTAGATGCGAATCCATTAGACAACATCCGCAATACACTCCAGATCGACCAAGTTATGTTGAGGGCCTCGTGGGTAGATCGGGATAACTTACTGCCCTAGCGGCTTTATATCATTAACAATTTAACAAAGTCGGTAGAAACTGCATTTTGTTCGCATCTCTCTAAAAAAGAAGGACCTAAAGATGATCATTAAAAATTCTCTGCCATTGGCTTTTGCCTATTTTTTGTGTCTTAGCAGTAAACTGGTAGCCCAGAGCCAAGTCGGAACTCTAGAAATCGATGAAGTTGCTTCCAATGCAATCTTTTCTGCAACTACAGACACTGACTTTCTAACCGAGTGGGTAGCAGTACTACCACAGCATGACACCATACCCAGCCCAAGAGATATTCTTGGTTACACAATTGGCGCACCAGGAGAATTAACTCAAGTCGAAGAAATTTACGGATATTTCGAGGCACTGGCAGAAGCTTCGAACAGAGTAGAACTTTTCTCGCTGGGGGAGAGCTTCGAGGAAAGAGACATGCTATTAGTTGCAATCTCTTCCACCGAAAATCTAACCGATATAGAAAAATACAAAGACTATTTAAATAGTTTATCTGACCCACGCAATCTTAACCGCCCTCAGGCAAATGAGATAATTGATGAAGCTTTACCAATCTTCTGGATGACTGCAGGTCTTCATTCTCCAGAACTCGGCCCTCCCGAAATGGTAATGGAACTGGCATACCGACTAGCAGTGGAAACTAGAGAGCCTTTCGGCAACATTCGCGAGAATGTGATTACGCTAATAACCCCTGTATTTGATGTCGATGGTCGCGCTCGCCAAGTTGACTGGTATCGCTCCAATGTTGCCGGGCACACCAACTACTATGACAGACCTCCAAGCAGCGTTCCGTTTTGGGGTCACTACACTCGTCATGACAACAACCGTGATGGTATTTCTATTACACAGCCTATTACAGTCAACTACAACAAAGGCGTTTATGAGTATAAACCAACGGTCTCACTCGACCTGCATGAGTCGGTCCCTTTGCTCTATGTGGCCGGCGGGACTGGACCTTACAACGAAGGCGTTAGCCCGATCACTATTGGTGAATGGCAACTCTTAGCAAACTATGAAATTTCTAGGCTAAGCGGGTTAGGCCTTGAAGGTGTCTGGACCTGGGGGTTCTACACGGGATGGTATCCAGGTTATATGTTGTGGGTTACTAATAACCATAATGGCATGGGGCGGTTCTATGAAACTTTCGGTAATGGTAGTGCCGAAACCATGGAGCGAGACCTGAGTAATTCCACATATGCAGGCGAACCTGTAATCGATCGCACCTGGTATCGAGCCGCACCTCCGCCCAAAACACTTACCTGGTCCATGCGTAACAATACAAATTTTATGCAGAGTGGCGTAATCGCTTCTTTAGAAATGGTGGCACAAAATAAAAATATGTTTCTATCTAACTATTATCAAAAAGGAGTAGAAGCGTTATTAAAGAGTGAAAAAGAAGCTCCTTACGCTTTCTTGATTCCTCAGGAACAAAGTGATCCTGATTCAACCAACTATCTAGTAGGTGCTTTGCATCGCCATGCCATTGAGATGCAACGCTCAAACACAACTCGTACATTCGGCGATGTGGAAGTAAAGGCCGGTGATATTCTGGTCAATCTCAACCAACCCTATGGACCGCTGGCAAAAGCTCTTTTAGAGAAACAGGATTTTCCAAGTGACGTTGAAGTACCGCCTTATGATGATGTGGCGTGGACTTTTGGTTATATCTACGGAGCAGACGTGGTACCAATAGATGATCCCAACATTTGGGTTCACGCATCTCGGCGTTTTCGCGAAGGCGAAGTATTCATACCTAAAGCTAACGTCCCAGCTGAAAGTTCCGTGTGGGTTGTTAGCAATCATGCACAACGAGAGTTTGGCCCAACTCGATTTGCTTTAGGAGATATTGAAATATTAGTAACAGAAGAAGAATTTGCAAACGGTGACAATAAGTTTCCTGCTGGCAGCATGCTTATAAATGTTGGTGATTTAAGCGCTCGGAACCACGAAATAGTTGCGGAAGTCTTAGCTAACACACACCTGCCAGTCGCAAACATTACCAGCATGCCTGAAGTTGCCACTCATGAATTAGATTTACCGCGCTTGGGTGTATTTCAGAGTTGGACTTCGACCCAAAACGCAGGCTGGGTTCGCTACAGCCTTGACCAGGCAGAAGTTCCATACACACTATTTTCGAAAGATCGTGCACGCCGCGGTAACCTGAAAAGAGANTTTGATGTNATTNTNATTCCTCANATGAGTTCAGGNACGCAACTATCNCAGNTCATNGGNGGNATAGACCCGNANTGGTCNCCACTNCCTTATGAAACTACCANCGAGACGCCGAANATNGGCCACATACTNAGCTCTTCCGANATTACTGGCGGAATNGGATTCGANGGTATGGCTNNTTTCGAAGAATTCATTCGTNAGGGTGGCACTCTCNTAACATTAGGTTCTGCCGGANTTATCGCCACAGANTCAGGAATTATTCGNGGTGTTAACAANCGNGGNCCCGGTGGAATGAACACTCCCGGTTCGGTCATGACNGTAAAANTNACCGATCACAGNTCACCNCTTGTATATGGCTATGACAAAATTTCCCATGTATTCCGNGGNAANGGNCCAGTNTTTACTGTGCCAGATCGCGATCGAAANTANNCNCCNTTACAGTTTGGTACTAAGCACTGGGATGAAGACATGGAAGCAGAAAGTGANGCACCTAATGGACCATTGGTTTTATCTGGAGGTATAGTGCAAGGTGCTAATATCATTGACGGTCAGCCAGCTATAGTTAGCAAAGCACTAGATGATGGCCATGTGGTAATGCTTAGCTGGAATCCTATGCATCGTCACGTAAACCACCATGACCATGCCTTTGTTTATAACGCGATCCTTAATTGGAATGATCTGGAATAATTAAAGCCACGAAGAAGAGAAAAAGCGGGAAAAACAGCTGGTGTTGACGTTTTCTTCGATTAGCGGAGTCGCATCTTAAAAATTTCAGCATCGCAACCTTGTTCCCGGCTCTCACTAACGTGAGCCCTAGCACTAACAAGCCAACTCAACTATATTTTCGCCTTTTACCAAAGACCCTAAATGCTTTAATGAAGAATCGCTGTTGTAGAAAAACGATTTACTTATCCGATATCGCAACAAAACTTGTTGTGTTATCGGCGCCTTCTTTTTTTGCCAACCACAGCGAACCAAAAACTGCTATAGACAAATTAACAGCAAGTCCGTAAATTCCCGGATGAAAACCCCACACCTTGCCTTCGACTATAAAATCGAACGGTCCGAATGCAAGTGACAAAGCGATAGCCAATCCTATAACCAAGCCAATTAAAACTGGAAATGTGCGCAAGCCCATCCAGTGAATACCTATCATAAATGCAGGAGCGATCTGAACTAACAGATCAAACTTACGATCCAGCAATCCGATTAACGAAGTCTGCTCTTTAAGAATGATAGCGAGCATCGTCAGCGCNCCTACTATGATCCAAGAACACCGCTTACCCATCTTGGTTAGTTCCGATTCCATTGCATCAGGTCGAAAGTGTACTGCATAGATATCTTTAATAAACATAGACGAAATAGACAGCATGGCAGAATCTGCCGTGGACATTAACGCCGCCAATACTGCACTGAATATAAGCACCACAAGCGCATAGCCGAAAAATGACTGCCCCTGAATTATACGCAATATGCTGGACATCGCCTGATCAGCGTCGGCACCTTCAAGCCCGGGCACATAAGCCAGTGCGTAGATACCAACAACAAAAGCGATCAAAACCGAAAAAAAAGGCATGAATGCCATGGCCGCGAAACTTCGTTTAAGCGTGCCAATTGACTGTGCTGAATACATGCGCTGTATTGCTTGGGGATAAAGCGCGCCTCCTATTCCAACAAGCAGAATGTAACTCAACCATTCTCTTTGCATGGAAGCATCAGGTCTAATTATTTTTTCAGGTTCCGAAGCTTGAGCGATAACTGCTGTGGCAGTAGAGATTGGACCAAACTGATAAAGCATTAGGACTATTAACACCATAAACCCGACAAATAACACACAACCTTGAATCACATCGGTCCAGGCTATAGCACGCAATCCGCCCAATGTTCCATAAACCACCATGATTAGGGCGAGACCAACAACGCCGTAATTATAAGCGATATCCCCCGCCGGACCGGCTAGACCTTGCAAGGCGCGACCCATTGTCATGAGTTGCGCCAAGAGATAATTACTAAGGGCCAGAATCATTACGATCGAAGCAATTGTTGCCAAGGNCCGGGAGCTGAATCTATCTCTGATGAAGTCTACCGGTGTAACGTATCCTCTCTCCTGAGCCAGTGGTTGTAGCCTAAACGCAAATACCTGAAAGAAAACCACGATGGCCAGCATGTAGTGCACTGCTATGAGCCAGGGGAAACCTATTCGGTAGGTTGCACCGGTAACACCGAATACAGTATTGCCACTGTATTGTGTGGCATAAAGTGTAAAGAACAAGACGAAGAAACCGAATCCTCTCCCAGCGAGATAAAAATCCTGCATAGAATCTTCTTTACGTGCTTTACGCCCCAACCAACCAAGTAGCAATAGCGTACTCAGGTAGACAGAAAAGAACAGCCAGGCACCGGCACCAAATGGAAGTAGGCTAGTCAATCTGAACTTCCTTTACCACGAAGACACAACCAGGCAGTAAAACAGGAAGTTAAAAACAATGCCCCAAGNCTAGCGAGAATCCACACCGGGAATCCGAGTAATATTCTTGCTTCACCTGCAGACCAGTACCACGGAATGATTAAAACCAACAACAACAAATAAACTACAACAACCCAATAACGTTTTCTTCTTAATTTTATATTCATGTTAAGCGCTTAAAGGATAATGGAACTCTTCTGCGGGCTGGGAAAGCACTTCAGACAAGCTCATGAGACTTTGTAGATTATGCACAGTCTTAAAATCATCAACATAGGGCAAGATAGCTTTTATACCTTTTGCCTTTGGTTCGAATCCCTCATAACGTAATAAAGGGTTTAGCCAAATTAGGCGTCGAGTAGATTTAGATAGACGATCCATTTCTTTTTCCAATCCTTCAGCTTCTTCTCGATCAAGCCCATCCGTAATCAAAATACAAACTGCTCCTTGTGCTAAAACACGGCGCGACCAAAAACGGTTAAATTCTTTCAGGCAAAACCCTATGCGGGTACCTCCAGACCAGTCTTTAACTGCATCGGAGGACTTATCTACAGCAACATCAATATCTCTATGCTTAAGATAACGTGAAATATTCGTTAAACGTGTGCCAAAGACGAGGCAATGAACACGATCTCGATCATTAGNAATAGCGTGCATGAAATGTAAAAACATTCTGCTGTACTGACTCATGGACCCAGAAATATCACACAACATGACAAGAGGAGGATGGCGCGGTTTTGGTTTCTTAAATCTGAGCGGCATAGAATCCGGAGAACGAAGTGAGGCGCGCAGAGTAGTGCGCATGTCAACTTGCCGCTTGGTTTCACTGCGCTGGAACCTGCGAGTTGAGACATTCATTATTGGTAGACGAAGCTGCTCGATCGCTTTTTTAGCCTGAGCGATCTCTTCTGCAGACATATCTTCAAAGTCTTTTTCTTGCAAAACCTCCTTATCCGAAAATGTAAAACTTGCATCGAATTCTATTTGTTCCGAATTCTGATTCGCCTTAGAGTTTTCACTTCCCTCAGCCATCGCTTCACTAAGGCGGCGGGACACCTCCTGCAAGTCGTCTTGTTCTGTCCGAACCGTTGGCAACATTGTTCCCATCACCCTTTCCATGATGTGAGGGTTACACCAGAAAATATGAAAAGCTTGATCGAATAATTCTCGTTGATCGTAGCGATTGACGAATTGCGAAAATAAAGCCCAATACAAATCATGTTGAGAAACGATGCCAACAAGCTCAACTGCTTTTATTGCATCCAGAACCTTACCCGGCCCTATTGACAAGCCCGCCGAACGCAGGAGTCGCGCGAAATACATTATGTTTTCCGCAATTCGACCTTCAATAGGTACCTGAATCATTAGGAGACTTCAGCGAGTTCCGCTTTGACTTGTTCAAGGATTTGCGCTGCTTCACTGCCGCGAATCTTCGCAATGTCGTCCTGATATTTAAGAAGTGTACCAAGAGTGTTATCGATAGCTTCGCTATCCAAGGCCACTTTGTCTAGTTGAGTGAGAGCATCAGCCCAATCGATTGTTTCGGCAACACCAGGGTATTTAAATAAGTCTTCGTTCCGGAGATTTTGCACAAAAGCCACGAGCTGTGCGCTGAGTTCTTTATCTATTCCGGGCAACCTTGTGGTGACAATTTCAAGCTCACGCTCGGCACTTGGATAATCTACCCAGTGATAGAGGCAGCGACGTTTTAATGCATCGTGAATTTCACGAGTTCGATTAGAAGTTATTATTACTATTGGCGGCTCTTTTGCTTTAACCGTTCCTATTTCCGGAATGGTAATCTGAAAATCCGACAACACTTCTAACAAAAAGGCCTCGAACGGCTCGTCGGTACGATCCAATTCATCTATTAAAAGTACTGGTGGCCCTGCATCATTGGATTTAAGTGCAAGCATTAATGGGCTTTCAATAAGAAAATTTTGTGAAAAAATATTCTTGGCGAGCTCAACCTTGTCTAACGATCCAGCAGCTTCGGCAAGGCGAATCTCGATCATTTGCTGCGGATAATTCCATTCGTAAACAGCAGAAGTAACGTCCAAGCCTTCGTAGCATTGTAAACGAACGAGACTTCTGCCCAATGCAGAAGAAAGCACCTTAGCTATTTCGGTTTTACCAACGCCGGCTTCTCCCTCGAGAAATAGCGGTTTCCTCATTTTCAACGAAAGAAAGAGAGTAGTCGCTAATGAACGATCGGCAATATAATCGGCGCTACTCAATAAGGACAGGGTTTCTTCAATATTAATTGGCAGTACAGTGCTCATAAATTAGGAGCATGCCTCCACCGCCCGCTTTGTCATAACTTTCACAAGATGGGCACGATACTCAGCGCTCGCATGAATATCGGAGTTCATTTTCTCAACGGGAATTTCAACTCCATCTACAGCATCGGCAATAAAGTTTCCACTAAGGGCTTCTTCCAAACGCATGCCGCGATGCGCACAAGCGGTAGCGCCGGTAACACCCACTTTCACGGCACCCCCTGACTTCGCAACAAATACACCGACAATGGCATAGCGTGAAGCAGGATTTTCAAATTTCATATAAGCAGAAGCGTCTGCTTTCGGAAATAAAACTGCTGTTATTACTTCGTCGTCTTCTAAGGCAGTTTCAAACATGCCTGTAAAAAACTCATCTCCAGAGATTTCGCGTTTGTTGGTTTTGACAGTTGCACCCAATCCGATTACCGCTGCCGGATAATCAGCAGCGGGATCGTTATTGGCAATAGACCCTCCGATAGTTCCACGATTACGCACCGCAGGATCACCAATATTGCCAGCCAGATTTGCAAGAGCAGGAATTGCTCCCTGCACCTCACTTGACGCTGATACTTCGGCATGAGTAGTCATCGCGCCGATCGTTACGGTATCTCCGTCAACACTTATGCCTTTTAGTTCATCAATACCACCCAAATCAATCACGTCGCTTGGACTAGCAAGACGGTGCTTCATGGTTGGCAACATAGTTTGACCGCCGGCAACAAATTTGCCGTCGTCGGCTTTTTGAATTACATCAACCGCATCGGCAACGCTGGATACTTTTTGATAAGAAAAATTGTACATAACTCTCTCCTGACTCCTTAGCTAGTTGCCGTTTGCGCAGCACGCCAAACATTTTCTGGAGTCGCTGGCATGTCTATATGTTTAATACCTAAAGCATTCGTAATTGCATTGATAACTGCAGGTGGCGCTCCAATGGCACCTGCCTCTCCGCAACCTTTAACGCCCAAGGGATTATGCGGAGGATTGGTTGGCGCATAGTCCACATCAAAACTAGGGACGTTGTCAGCGCGCGGCATTGCATAATCCATATAAGAAGCTGTTATTAATTGTCCGTCACTGTCGTACTGACAACCTTCTAAAAGTGCCTGACCTACTCCATGAACAATGCCGCCATGAACTTGTCCCTCGACAATCATTGGATTAATTAACTTGCCGAAATCATCGACCGCAGAATACTTAATGATTTCAACTACCCCAGTTTCTGGATCTACTTCTACCTCACAAACATGCGTTCCGGCCGGAAAAGAAAAATTCATTGGATCGAAGAATGCATTTTCATCAAAGCCTGGCTCTAGGCCTTCAGGATAAGAATGAGGAACGTATGCAGTAAAAGCGACTTCAGCAATATTCATTGCTTTGTCGGTTCCCGCTACTTGAAAATTTCCGTCTGAGAATTCAATATCACCTTCGGCTGCTTCCAACGCATGAGCAGCAATCTTTTTGCCTTTCTCAATGAGTTTGTCACAAGCTTTGGCAATAGCAACTCCACCAACCGCAAGTGAACGAGAGCCGTAAGTTCCCATACCAAATTGAGTCTTGGCGGTATCACCATGAATAATTTCTATGTTTTCTATAGGTACACCGAGTTGTTCCGTAACAAGTTGGGCAAAGGTAGTTTCATGACCCTGTCCGTGGGAATGGGTACCTGTAAAAACCTGGACATTGCCAGTAGGATTAAAGCGCACTTGCGCGCTTTCCCAGAGCCCAACTCCAGCACCCAACTGTCCTACAGCGGCAGAAGGAGCAATTCCGCAGGCCTCTACATAAGATGAAAGACCAATACCCCTGCGCTTCCCGCGAGACTCAGCTTCTTTAGCCCTGTCTGAGAAAGTTCCATAATCAGCAAGCACAAGAGCTTTGTTCAAAGCAGCATTATAATCACCAGAGTCGTAGCATTGCACAACTGGCGTTTGATAAGGAAATGCGTCTACGGGAATAAAATTACGCCGACGAATTTCTGCTGGATCCAACTCCATGTCTTCGGCGCATACATCAACAAGCCTTTCCAATAAATAAGTTGCTTCGGGCCTACCTGCGCCCCTTGCCGCATCCACTGGCGCGGTGTTTGTGAAAACAGCTTTAACCTCAGAATAAATTATTGGTGTTGAATATTGACCTGCTAGTAAAAAAGCATACAGATAACTTGGGACCATAGTGGCAAAGGTTGATAAATAAGCCCCAAGATTTGCCGTAGTATTAACACGCATCGCCAGAAATTTACCGTTTTCATCCAAAGCCATCTCAGCATGCGCTACATGATCGCGGCCATGAGCATCAGCTAAAAACGCTTCTGTCCGGTCTGCAGTCCATTTAACTGGGCGATTAACTTTTCGACAAGCCCAGCCTACTACTAACTCTTCCGCATAAACGAAGATTTTTACACCAAAACCCCCACCAACATCCGGGCCAACCACTCGAAGTTTGTGTTCGGGCGCCAACTGATTAAATGCGGACAATACTAATCGATGAACATGAGGATTTTGTGTCGTCAAATGGAGAGTAATTTCCTCTGTACCAGAGTTATATTCACCGACCGCTGCTCGCGGCTCCATAGGATTGGTAACCATGCGGTTGTTAAGCAGATCTATGGAAGAGACTTTATATGCGCTTTTGAAGGCAGCATCCGATACTGCTTTATCGCCAAAAGGCCAATTGAAACAGACATTGTTCGGCGCGACATCATGAATCTGTTGCTGATCGTCATTCGCAGCGGTGGCGGTATCAGTTACAGCAGGAAGAAGACCGTAGTCCACTTCTACTTTTTCTGCAGCATCTTTAGCTTGGGCGATAGTTTCGGCAATAACAACGGCAACATGGTCACCGACATAATTAACCTTACCCAGGGCCAATGCGGGATGAGGAGGTGCACGATGCGATTCCCCATCATCACTAGTTACATTGACACCGCAGATTAATGGCCCAATTCCATCAGCAGCTAGATCATCTCCAGTCAATACCGCGACAACTCCGTCGGAAGCAAGTGCCGCTGAAACTTCGATGCTATTAATAGAGGCATGCGCATGAGGAGACCTAACGAAATAGGCATGGGTTTGCCCCGCTAGGTTTAAGTCGTCAGTGTAACTGCCTTTACCAGTGAGGAATCGATAGTCTTCTTTGCGACGCACACTAGCGCCTATTCCGTTTTCCGTCATGTTCTAGTTCCCCATCTTCTTGGCACCAGCCTGAACTGCGTTCACGATATTATGATAACCAGTGCAACGACAGATATTGCCTTCTAATTCCTTGCGGACTGTAGCTTCATCGACGCCACTTCCATTGCGTTTAACTATATCTATTGCACTCATCACCATGCCTGGTGTGCAGAAACCACATTGCAAACCGTGGTTATCTTTAAAAGCCTGTTGCATTGGGTGTAATTCACCATTTTCTGCCAGCCCCTCGATCGTGGTCACATCAGTACCATCCGCTTGTGCCGCTAACAGAGTGCAGGACTTAACTGAAAAGCCATCTACATGGACCACACAAGCGCCACATTGACTTGTGTCACAACCCACATGGGTGCCAGTTAGACGCAAATTTTCTCTCAGGAATTCAACGAGCAGAGTGCGGTCTTCCACCTCACCGCTAACAGACTCTCCGTTGACATTTAATGAAACGGTTAACATGGTCTATCTCCCTATATAACTGTAGGCGCCAATATTGGGCAAAGCGCCTTCACTTTTCTATTATTACTCGATCAATTCGTATCGGGTAATTCCGCATTTCAAAGCCTTTTGCAGACTCATACGGATTGACCAGTTTCAGAGATTGGCGAACGGAGGTCAAGCGGAATCAGCACTGCTCAGTAATTTGTTAAAATTGACAAAAAAATCATCTGCCATTTTTTTAGCAGTCCCGTCTATTAATCTGGCACCGAGCTGAGCAAGTTTACCGCCGACTTTAGCCTGAACTGCGTAGACGAGAACTGTACCAGTCCCTTCTTCCGTGAGATCAACCTTCGCAGAACCTTTGGCGAATCCAGCAACACCCCCCTGGCCCTCGCCAATGATGGTGTAGCCATTTGGCGCATCGATGTCTATTAATTGAACATTAAATTTGAATTTCGCTTTAACAGGGCCAACCTTGGCAGTAATTTTTGCTTCGAACTTATTATTGTCAACCACATCAAAGCTCTCGCAGCCCGGCATGGCTCGTTTGAGAATTTCCGCGTCGTTTAGAGCTGCCCACACTTGATCACGAGGTGCAGGAATATTCTGTTCCGAAATCATTTCCATAGTTGAAATCCCTAATTACATAATTTCTTGACGGCAACTAGAGAACCACTTTCTAAAAACCCTTGAATGCACATCCGCAAGCCCTATGCCGTTTTACCCGGCACTTCTCATGCTAGCGATTTCTAATTTATTTTTGTATTCGAACAAAAAGCTAATCACCAACCTACGGCACCACCATCTTTGCGATGGTCGGAGCCGCCGCGATATATCCCGTTCACAGGATGATCTTCTTCAATACTCTGCAGCGAGTATACGGGTACTGGAAGGTTAGGATCTTTAGTAAACAAAATACCCTGATATCCGCCAACAGAACCGCCATTAACTGATCTAACATCATGCCCCTTAACTTGTAGTGCACGCCCAACCAGGTTGTAAAGACTTTGCTCCAGCGAAAGTTGATTAGAGTTTTGACTATGGGTAAACCGCGCTGCATCGGTAGTCATCTGAATATTCATACCATGATCAATAACGTTAACCATGTGCTGAGCGTGGGTTTCCGGTTGAACAGCACCACCCATATTGCCAAAGGTCATCAGGGGCTCTCCGCCTTGCATAACAAATCCGGCAATAATGGTGTGGAAAGGTCGCTTTCTTGGAGCAACGACATTAGGCGAATCTTGTTCCAGAGAAAACGCCACTCCGCGATTGTGCAGAATCATACCGTATGGGGGAATAGCAACCGCTGATCCATACACTGAAAAAATACTATGAATGAACGAAACCATATTCCCCCATCTATCAGCAGTAGTTAGATAGATTGTTCCACCATCCAAGCCACCCTTTATTGAAGGCTCGGCTGCTTTATTCATATCGATCTGATCACACAAAGTGGCTGCATAGGATTTGTCTAACAATTTTTCTACAGGCACATTAGTAAAAAGCGGATCGCCGTTGTACGCCTGCAAATCAGAGTATGCTAATTTTTTTGCTTCAACCATAAAGTGCCAGTAATTAGGATTAGATGGGCCTAATGCGGCGAGATTAACATCATGAACTGGGGCACAGACTTCCAAGATATTTAATAACTCTAGTGCGGCAAACCCCTGGCCTGGTGGCGGTAATTGAAATACATCATAACCATGGTAATTGGTAGAAATTGGCTCAACCCATTCTGATTTAAATTCCGCCAGATCGGCATGAGTCATTACACCACCGCCAGACTGCATGCGCGCAACTATTGCGTCGGCTATAGGCCCTTCATAAAAAGCGTCACGACCTTGCTCTTGGATTAAGCGCAAGGCAGCAGCCAAGTCGGGATTACGAATAATACTATAAAGAGACGGTGCCTTCTCATCTTCTAAAAACACTTGAGCAGAGTAGTCATCATTACGCAGTCGACTTTCTGCGGAGACAAGATCACGGTGGCGACGTTCGCCTTGACCCCATCCTTCTTCGGCAATTTTTGCAGCCCGATCAAAGGTCTCCTTAAAACCCATGGTACCAAATCGATTCAACAGAGCATCATATCCAGATATCGCTCCGGGTACTGTCGCTGCGTTCACGCCCGAGCTCGGCACGCGCTCTACGCCCAAGTCGTCCTTAAAAAATTCCGGGGTCCAACCAGCTGGCGCCCATCCAGCGGAATTCAAGGCATAGAGTTTTTGTTCAGCAGCTACATAAACCAATGCAAATAGATCACCAGCAATACCAGTATCGTTTTGGCTGGTTACATCTAGCACAGCGCCAGCTGCTACTGCCGCGTCGATGGCATTTCCTCCTTTTTGTAAAATTTCCAATCCGGCCTGAGCTGCAAGAGTATCGCTGGTTGCAACAATGCCATGGCGTGCAATAACTTCAGACCGCCCTTGGCTTAACCAGCCCTGTGCACGGGACCCTGGAGCTACGACCAAGTTGGCCGACGGTGTAGGCGAATCTTCGGTAGGAATTCCAAAAGGGTTTGAAGATTGCGCGGCAACATAACTCGTCAAAAAAATCGGAGCTGAAGTTAATATGGGTAGCAAGAGTAATTTCATTTTTTAATCACTTCTTTATGTATTTGATGTTGATAAGCGTACTTAATGAACAAGCTAAAGCAGCGCTTCGCCTAAACTAGATTAAAAGATTAACTGATTTATACCGCTTAAATCATACAATCCTCTATAACTAATGCGCTTGCGCTAGATGCTGAGCTAACAAGTCCTTGCCGTAATCATTGCCATTTGGCGTTCTAATTATAGTATGAATATGATCACGCGTTGGCACTCCGGGTTCGTTCTTGTGCAGAGTCCCCACGGGTCCTTGATGATCGAATTCAATCAGTATCACCGGACTATGAATTCGATAATAAAATACAGAGTCATCTTCAGCACCGCCCACCCATGCAAAATAGGTGTCATTAATATGTTGTCCGATTTCATCCATCGTTACTTCTGCATGAGGTTCGCGTAGCGCACCGACAAAAGAACGGATTACATTAAGCAGATTCAATTTTTGTTGACTGTCTAGCTCGCTACCTTTTATGCCTTCATATTCCAACGTTAGATTATCCTGATTTGCCGCGGCGACTTGGTTGTTCCCCACCTTATTTGGATTAAGCGTGGCTACAATCTGCTGCGCAGGACTTAGGGACTGCATTAGTACCAAGCCAGTATTTTGTTCTTCTTGAAGGATGTGATTACCTGCATACATGCCAGAATCAGCATAAACTGGTTCGCCACCCCAGAATGCAGGCGTCATCACTACCTGGTCGCCTAGAACAAAGTAGTTAATAACCAGATGATGGCCATCTAACTGGAATCCCCACGGCTGCTCGGCCGAGGGAATGCCCATCAAGGTAAAGTAATACTTTTCAGTTCCATATCGAATAGGCTCACCATTTATTTCAAACAGGGTTTGCTCAGTTTTCATGATATCTTGAGTTTGTGTTAACCCCTCTGCACTAAGCGCTGCACCTAATAGGTCCCATGCTGCTTCTTTCTGATTATCGTCCATGTCTTCAAGGCTCATGCCACGTCGCGGGAAAATACCTACATCGACATTCGACCAATCTCTCCATTCCGGGTCACCAATCGCATAGTGAGTACGCGAAAGATCTGCGGTGCTCAAAGATTCTAAAAATGTTTCAGCAGCTTGACGTATGGGCAATGTAGAAACACCAGTAGATTTAATAGGATACAAGCCCTCAATAATACCGTCGGTAGTCGCTACACCGCGAAACGGTTGCCCCAAGGCGCGGGCCGCGCCAAGTGAAAAGTTGCCTTTTTGTTCGAGCAAATTCGCAGGATATTGAGATTGAGACAGAACCGCCGTGCCTCCAAAAACAATGACGGCGAATACTAGAATTACAGGAACTAGGCTCTTTTTTATTTTAATCATACACCTCTCCTAACTGGGCTTTGGGCGTTTAGAAAGGCTATCTCCTATAGAGAATCTCTGCAAGCTTAAGACAACTGTTTATTCGACCATTACAAATTTCAGACGCTCTGGATCACGCCAAGCCCCGCTCTGTAAACGCCAGATATAAACTATCGCTATCGCGAAAATCAGCGCACAAAATGTTAACCAAGAAACACGAGGCCCGTATTCCCACACAAGAATGATGTAATACTGTGCTACAAGCATAGCCCAATGAAGAGTTACTGAAGCATACATTAACCAGCGAGTATCACCCGCACCCCTCAATACTCCGCCAGAAACAAGGATAATCGCATCTGCCATTGCATAACTGGACAAACCGATCATCATAAATACAGATAATTCACGTATCTGAGAGAAATCTCCGTCGGGAGGAGCAAAAACTTCCACCAAGGGAAAGCGAAAACTAATATAGACAGTCGCAAGAATCGCAGAGTAAAAGATTCCGATTACAAATCCCGCTGCTATTACTTCATTAGTTCTTTCCATATCGTTAGCACCAACAAAGCGGCCGATCAAACTAATGACCCCTATATTTAACCCAATCATGGGAACAAAAGACAGCATATCCCAGTTAAAAACAATGGCTGCCGAGGCTCCCTCGACGACACCATAACCTTGAAACATCAACAAAAATAAATTGAAAGCGGCTACATTGAGAAAGAGTTCTGCGCCTGAAGGAAGCCCCAATCTTACGAAACGTCGGAAAATCCCTGAATCATATTTAAAGGACTCCATAACATGGAACTTTTGTCGATGCTTTTTATCTAGATAGAAGGCAATGAATAACAACAATGCAAACAAGCTGGAAATTATTGTAGAAATCGCCGCACCAACTATTCCTAACTCAGGAAAACCAAGTGCGCCAAAAACCATAACATAGCTCAAAGGCACATTAAGAACTAATCCACATACATCACAAATCATTACAACGTAAGTTCTGCCAATGCCTGCAAAGTAAGAAGAGATACATGTTTTTATTAGAGTAACTACAACCCCCATCATTAAGATAATGTAATAGGCCCGCTCCAGCTCAACTTGCACTGGGTCGTGCCCAATACTCGAAAATATCCCAGATACGAAATAAGTAATGATCACCAAAAATGGGGAACTTAAAAAAGTTAAGAAAATACCTTGGGTAACCACTTTGGGGCATTTGCCGACATCTCCAGATCCCATATACTGAGCGGCAAGAGCATTCGAATATGAAAGCAGTCCGGAAAAAAAACAAAAACTGAAAAATGCCGCTACTCCACCACCCAGAGCTGCCGCCATATGGACTGGATCAATCTGCGACATAAAATAACGATCGGTAAAAATCATCACAGCGAAGGCACCTTGTGACACTACCATTGGGAGCGCAATCGTAATTAACTCAAGCAGCGTATCTTTATTGAAATGGAATCGTTCTAACCACATGATTAAAAACAGCACCTCCGCTTCACGCGAACATTGTTAATTTGATGAAGTGATAGCTTCCTCAAATGAAATCGCCTTCACCGAGGAATAGTAGATCGCGAACTAAAAAAGAAAAGGCACCACCAGCAAAAGCCGGCGTGAATGTTACTGTTTTGAATTACCGATGACAACTCACGCTAAAGCGCCAGCTTGTTGTTTCATTTTTTCTTCTTGTTTTTATTCAGAAACTCGTCGCGAGCTTTTTTAAATTCATCACTTAAGATCGCCAAAGTGTTCTGATCACCATCCATGTGCATAACACTCGAGCTCATCATTTGAATCGCGTTGATGCCTCTTTTAATCATTTGTGAAGCCATCGGCGGTTTATTTGCATAAAATTCTGCCATTCCCGAAGCACGAAATGTAAGTTGTTCTGCTGCGACCGTTTCATCCAAAAACCCCCAGCTCAACAAATCATCCGCTTTCTCTAGCCCGCCGCCTATAACCATACGTTTGGCAATAGCAGGCCCAACAAGGTTGTAACATAATGGCAAAGCCCCCCAACTCAAATTCATACCTAGTTTCACTTCGGGATAGCCAATAACACAATCTTTTGCGCCTACCCTGAAATCACAAGCTGAAAGAATGCAAGCACCACCCCCCGCAGCTGCGCCTTTAACCGCAGCGATACTTATCTGATTCATTTTGAGAATAGCTTCGATAAGATCTCTTCCAACTTGAGTAAGTCTCGTTTTCATCAAAAGGCTATCATTATTTTCGGCCTCCCAGCGTGCCTCATCTTTAAGATCTGCTCCAACACAAAAGTGCTTCCCTTCACCTTTAAATATTACAACCCGAGACACAGTATCATATATAAAGGAATTCACTGCGTCGGTTATTTCACGCATCAAAGCAAGACTCAAAGCATTACCCCGCTCTGGGCGGCGCAAAGTAAGGCAAGCAATATGGCCATCTCGCTCCAATGAGAGAAGTTTATAACTCATGCGTCTAATTTAAACACTTTGTATTTTCAGTAACTGTTTCTTCTTATAAGTAAGGCTACGCCAGAGCCATTCGGCCGGCCCAAAACGATAATTTTGTAACCAATATGTGCTGAAAACAAGCTGGAAGAGCCATATCCCAAAAACCACATAGTAAATTTCCAACCTTTCGAGCTGCCCGAATAAGCCAAAACCAAACCCAAGGAAAATAATATTACAAATAACCGATTGGGCTAAATAGTTAGTTAACGCCATCTGCCCAACACAAGCGAGGGCATGTCGGATTCGAGATAAAATCTCCAATTTACAAATCACCATAACCACACCGATATAACCGACTGCCATACCGAGCCGCCCTATATCATAGGTTGGCCTGGCCGCCGCCGCCCAAAAAGGATCAAAGCCACCACTTACGTACTTAATCACTTCCCAAGAATTAACCGTCAGACCAATACCAAACCCAAAGATTACCATTTTTACGTATAAACTTAGGTTGCGAGATGCATCAAAAATATTCCATTTCATAAATGCCATGCCTAACAACATCATCGCAGCTGCATCCCAAAATGAATTAAACAAGAAGATTACGGTTTGAAAAATGATATTAACCTGAGAGGTAAAGACAAAATTCTCCCAATAACCTTGCTTACGAACCTCCATTTCTGCTGCAATTTGGTCTGCCGCGGCCAATTGACTTCTCAAATAGAAATCCCAATTTTCAAGGGATTGATTCTGCTCCTCAGTAATTTCTGCAATCTCCGGCAAAGCAATAACCGCTTGATAATCAATATATAGAGCCTTAGTTCCAAAATAAGAGCTCGTATGAATTAAACCGAGAAAAAGAAATAATACTGCAGAGCATAAAGCTAACCTTTTTGCTGATAAATCTCGAAAAAAGTAAAGAAGTAAACCAGTAACGCCATAAGCATAGAGAATGTCTCCGACCCATAACAATATATAAGAATTGAAAAGGCCAAAGCCGACTAACAGCCAGGTGCGCCTGAAATATAGCGACTTTATAGCTTTCGCATCGACTTCTGGTTTTGCAAAGAATATGAGCAGTCCCGCTCCAAACAACATGGAAAATATTGCTCTAAATGCCCCTTCAGCCCAAACATCTACGAACAGAGCAACAGCAAGATCTAAACCCACGAGCCCTTCGCCCGCTGAAGGATCATAATACGTTGCTAATGGCCCAGAAAAAGCAATTATGTTGAGCAATAAAATTCCTAGTAAAGCAAGTCCACGCAGAGTATCAATGGAGCGGATTCTCTGTTTACCATCAACAGGCCCTGTAGTTCGGATTCCTTCTTTAGTTTCGTAATTAGTTCTATCGACCATAGCAGCGTAATTCTGTCATTAAGGAGACGACGAATAGGATTCAATACTACTACGATATTTTAATGAGGGCGATTGTCGGGCGTTCTAGACTGCGGGAACCACTGCGTTTATGCTTAACTGAAAACTAATAACAGTAATGCTGGATTCTCAATGAAGAAGTTCATTTTCGGGCTTGTATCAACTTTAATCAGCGCTTGTTCTCTAGAGGAGTTCGAACAATCCGCTTCCCGTAATACAAATTGGGATACTTATCTCGGGGATCCTGGTCGGTCTCATTATTCAAAGTTAACTCAAATAACACGTGAAAACGTAGACCAACTTGAACTGGCATGGAGATACAATTCTGGTGAACTGCGAGAAGGCAATTCGTCAATGTACACGAGTCCGCTAATTATCGACGGCATTCTCTATGGTTTATCTCCTCGGCTTCACGCATTCGCATTAAATGCTGCTACAGGTGAAGAAATCTGGCGCCATGAACTCGGCGGAAACGGCGCTGCTCAAAGAGGCTTAATGTGGTGGCAGAATGGAGAAGACAAACGTTTAATTTATCCTGCTGGTGGTGAACTCATCGTACTGAACGCCAAAACTGGCGAACCGATAACTACCTTCGGCGACAACGGCCGTATAGATTTACGACCTGAAGACATAACGGCCCCGTTCTTCACCAGCGTTCCAGGAATTGTTTTCGAAGATCGATTGATACTCGGTTTTTCAACGGCAGAGTCCGCTAATTCTCATGCAGGAATAATTCGAGCGTTCGATGTCCACACTGGCGAAGAGCTGTGGCGATTTAATAGCTTACCATTTGAAGGCGGTCTCGGTTCCGAAACCTGGGAAGAAGGAGCACTAGACACAGCAGGAGGGGCTAATAATTGGACCGGCATGACCTTAGATGAAGAACGTGCCTTGCTTTTCATTCCCACTGGCTCCGCGACACCTGATTTTTATGGAGCAACACGAACCGGTGATAATTTGTTTGCAAACAGCTTAATCGCTATAAATGCAAGAACCGGCGAGTATCGCTGGCATTATCAAACCGTTAGACACGACCTTTGGGACCGAGACTTACCCTCACCTCCCACATTAGTTCAATTAGAACGAGAAGGCGTACTAATCGATGCAGTCGCAGTAACTACAAAATCCGGACACTTATTCTTATTCCAAAGGGATACCGGTGAGTCGCTTTACGAAATATACGAAGTAGATGGCTTGCCCAGTGAGTTACCTGGCGAAGTCGTAGCCCCTTCTCAACCTGTATCATCCGTCGCTTTTACGCGACAAGAATTTGAAATGACTACGCGCAACCAAGAGGCTGTCGATTTCGTTACTCAATTAATCGAACCTTTAGATCAGAGAATGTTTGCTCCACCAACAACAGATGGTGTGCTGTTTTACCCCGCTTATGATGGGGGTGCCGAATGGGGAGGTTCAGCCTACGACCCCAATGGCCATAAGCTTATTTTGAACGCACAGGAAATCGGCGGAATCCTTCGCGTGTATGAGCGTCCCCTAGGATATGGTCGTGGGCTATATGCCGATAACTGTGGTCTCTGTCATGGCGAAAATCGTGGAGGAACCGATAGAGGGCCGAGTTTGATCGAACTTTCGAACCGGCTCACAGTCACGCAAATTAATGAAGTTATTAATGAAGGGCGCGGAAATATGCCAGGCTTCGAGAGTTTGGAGGGATTTGAGCGTAATGCCATTGTGTCATATATCCGAAACCCCGAAGCAGATGATATTAATCAACCTGATGATGCCGATATTCATTATGCGTTTGCCGGCTATATTCGCGTGAGAGACCATGAAGGGCTGCCTGGTAACTCTCCGCCATGGGGCACCCTAAACTCAATCGACCTAGCTACAGGAGAAATCGACTGGCAAGTTAATTTCGGTAATTATCCAAGCCACCCTAATCTGAATTTTGGAGCGGAAAGTTACGGTGGGCCAGTAGTAACAGCATCAGGTCTCATTTTTATAGGCGCGACTCCCGATCAAAAGTTTCGAGTTTACGATACTCGAGATGGTTCCATGCTGTGGGAATACGAGTTATCGGCTGCGGGATTCGCTACACCTTCGATGTATAGTGTTGATGGCGAACAATACGTTGTAATTGCCGCCGGAGGTGGTCGCATGGGGCCTCCCTCTGGTTCAGAGTATTTTGCATTTAAACTACCGACTTCAGATCAATAGGTGCTAAATGGTTAGTCGATTGTCCTTATTATTAGTTAGTTATTTGTTGACTCAACAAATCAATGCTCAAGCCGTTCCTGTGCGAAATGACGTGCCGCGTATGGGCCAACAAGAAATCATCATGATGCGTCATGCCTATCTGGAAGAAGGAGGTTATGACTACTGGTATGAGCAAAGTTCTACGAAAGTTTGGCCCTGGTTCGAGCGGCTGGGTGCTCGTATTATTGGAGACTTCGAGATCATCTATCCTGAAGGCGAAGACGCAACACCCAGACAGGATGAAGCCTTGCGCTTCGCTCGTTACGCGAGCTACGAGCATTGGCAGGCAACGCGACCAGCAACAGCAGCTAGTAGCGGAGACACCGGGGGTTCTCAAGGATTGGCAGGCAACGGCCCGTTATTTGATGCAAATAACGATGGTCTTTCTAGCCGGCGTCAGGTTTCCCAAGGTTCTCGCGGTGGTTATTTTCTCCGGGGATACATGGCAGAAGATCGACCTATTTATATGCCAGGCTTACAAGAAAATTATTCAGCTTCCAATAGCGCTTCTAGTTCTAATGAAGCAATTCCTGCTCGCCTAGCAATGGCGGAACCAAGAGAGGAGATTCTTACTTTAGATTATCGAAAAATTAAGAAAGGAAGCTTCGAAGAATTCCACGCCATTGTTAGTAAAAGAATTTGGCCATATGCTGAAAAAATTGGTGCGCGACCCGTTGGCCAATGGAAAGTTATGTATCTACCGAATAGTTCAGCAGAAGAAAATGACGAATATGATGAAGTCTATTCTCTAGTGAGGTATGCAAGCTTTAATCATTATTTGGCCGCACGGGAGAATCCTATTAGCATGGGTGGCAATGGTCCAGATTTTCAGCAGTTGTTAGATGCGGTAGAAATACTCAATACAATTACTTTCTATCAATCAACCGAGTTCTTAGCAGGATCTTTGTGGGGATCGAAACCTCACTATACACCGAGCACGGGAGAAATCTTCCGTCTGAATAACTAAGTTACAGGCAAAACTTACAATGACAAAGTTACTACCTCTTATATTCTTGCTTTCGAGTTCGTTGTGTAATGCTCAGACATCTGGACCTGAATCTGGAGCATTAGTAATCGTGGGTGGAGCAATGAAAGACCATAGTATTTTAAAGCAGTTTGCTCGACTTGCAGGAGGAAGCGATACCGCTGTCATCGTAATCCCAACCGCGGGTGGTGCCACCCATTACGATCAGCATTGGATAGGCTTAAACCAGTTTAAGGAAGCCGGTCTTACTAATTTAAAAGTATTGCACACGTATGACCGGGACGAGGCAGACACTGATGAATTTGCGGCACCTATTAAAGAGGCGCAAGGAGTATGGTTCACAGGCGGGCGTCAGTGGCGTCTAGCTGATTCATATTTAAACACAAAGGTTCATGACGCCCTCAATGAGCTGCTGGAACGCAATGGTGTAATTGGCGGGTCCTCCGCAGGCGCTACTATTCTCGGCTCTTATCTAACGCGCGGTGATACATCTGGTAATAACATCATGAANGGAGATCATGAAGAGGGGCTAAATTTTATCCATAATGTTGCGATTGACCAGCACCTGCTAAAGAGAAATAGACAATTCGATTTACTGGAAGTCGTAAAGACTAGACCCGAATTATTAGGAATAGGGCTCGATGAAGATACTGCTATTGTTGTGCGCNNTAATCGATTCGAAGTAATCGGTCAAAGTTATGTAGCTATTTATGATGCTGGAAGTATGATCGATTCTGGTGGCCAATTCTATTTTCTGGGACCTGGAGACAGATACGACTTAGTAACCCGAAAAGCATTTCGACCGCAGCAGATCATGCAACCACTTGAACGCATTATTGAGCGAGCTTGGGGGAATTAGAGCGCTTAACTTTGCTTTTANCAGGTTTCCGCTTGCTCATAAAAAAGGGGAGCTAATGCTCCCCTTTTTTATTAATCTAATTTTTCGCAACTTAACGCGACCAACTAGGCAACCAAGTATCATCTTCGATTCCTTCCGCCTCCTGCTTACGAGCGCCGCTTAACATTAATGGCATGGCATAATTAGCTTCATGACAGGCGTATTCAAAAACGTCATCTTCCGTAAGTTGCATCTCAACTACAGCAGTAAACTCATCTTCGAACATTTCCAAATCTCTAACCGTCCACTCGTATTGTAATCGGGCTTCGTCTAGACGCGTGAATCGCTCGGTTAATATCATGTTTTGCCCAGTACCACTGAAACGGCTTAGATGGGTGAAGTTTCTTGTTGTGACTACAAAGGTATCCTCGTCCCAATACCCTTTAGAGTCTCCTTTCCAAAGCCGCATATCTTCAGGAAGCTCTTCCCCTCCTCCATTAGTTGGGATAACGCGATGATCATTAACCATCTCTACCAAGATCGCAATGTGATCTTCGGTTTGCACTAATTTCATAATGTTGTTGTAAGCACCAGAGCGCATTGGTGGCCCCGCATTAAAGCCCATTATGCAGCGATCATAAAGATTTCGGTCTTCTGGCCCATGGGGGGAACGACTCTGTAATGCTCTAAAGTAAGCCGCTGTCTCTCGTCCTCTATCCGTCATGGCTGGCATACGACCATTTTCAGGATAAATTAACTGCGAGGTGCGCATGGTAGTAGTCATAGTGCTGCCCTGATCAAGATAGAACTGGTTATAACCAACATCGAGGTCCTGCTGATCATACTCTCCATCAAATTCAGCGACGGCTCGGGCAGCTCTTCCCGCGGCAACAGCTGCCNCAAACTCTTCAACTTCTTCTGGAGTTAAAAACTCCTGGTCGGCAAATGCCGCAGGACGTTGAAACGGAGTAATAGTTCGAAAATCCCAATTACCTTGTAAACTGGGTTTCCCCCATTTGGTCATAGGCACATCGCCATGCGCAATTGAAACCAAAAGCATCATCACTATGCTTGCTAAAAATGAGATCACGCTTTTCATTGAATCGTCCTCGTTCTTATAAATAAATTAGTGCACTTAAGCGCCATCTTCAGGAATAGTACCATCCAAAGCTTTAGGGCCATTATAGTCTTGTCTTAAATGATCATAGAGCAAATCTTCGCCGAACTCGACACACTTATACTCCAACAGTCGAGCCCCTTCTTCAATGCGTCTATATAAAGGCATACTAATAGTCCAAGGTCTACTGTAGACATCTGGGTCATCAATAATTGCTTTATATTCAATGTGATTATTGTCAATCATTGTATAGCGCTCTTCAACTCTTAGACTAGGCCCATGATAATTCCCCGAAGCGTCTAACCAAGTGTCGGGTACTTGACTAGTAACATCGACTACCAAGGTATCTCCTTCCCAACGCCCTAACGAATAACCCATCCAAGAAGGAAGCGGCGCTTGTGTTCCTGGTCGATCCATAAAAATTGATCGACTGTTGCTGCCAAACTCATAGGCAATAAAAATTTCCCTATCGGTTTGTAAAATCTGAAATGGCCAAGGCATATAAGTAGAACGCGGCACACCGGGAATATAACATTTGGCTACGGGATCTAGATTAGTCCAATCGGCTCGATTACGATTCCTTTGTTCAAGCGCATCGGGCAAATAAGGAATCGCGCCCCCTTCAATTACACTCATGCCCGCAGGAATTCCGCCCAGAGCACCTAACACAGTAGTTACCGGCATTTTACTAGCGGTGTGGCCCTCGAGATTCCAGCTAGCAGTGTTCATAGCTTGCCAGATGCCACTTAGATCCGGAGCATCTGTAACAACAGACTCATCATTTGACGTCACTACAGCAGTCGACGATTCGCGCGAACAAGCTGACAAACTAATTAACAGAATCCAACTTAATAGTTTAAAAAATTTCATTTCGACTCTCTTACTCCAGCTACTTAAGGACCTAATATAAGTTACGCTTACTTATTGATCCTCATCATCTTCAGGGAAACCTCCCGGTGGCGCTCCTACTCCCGAAGACCCCATAAAGATATTGCGGCCGTCCGGAAAGGTGATGTCCCTGCCACTACCTCTGCATTTGGGAATGCAATCGGGGTCTTTGCTTTGATAGCCCCTCACTCGTATTTCCGTCCCCGGCAGAAGGATTTGATGAGTAAGACCTTGCCTCAAAAGGGTGTTTGGTGTTCCACCTTCCAGCATCCATTCTTCTTCAGTCCCGTCTTCCAAAGTCGCAGTCATATGCAACCAACTGTGGGGGTTTACCCACTCCATACGAGTAATAACACCTTGTAATCGAATTGGCTTATCGATATCAAATTCTGAAGAAAAGGCATGGTGGCTATGAACTCGTGATTGCAGAAAAATCGCTGTTCCCAACAGAGCCATAAAAATAAGAAATTGTTTCATTAGCCATCTATCTCGCTTTATATAATTGTTGATGATTTTGCCTTAAATCACCTAATTTTTCCATTAATAAGTATTAACTAATGGTGCACAGTCTCGCTCGAGCGGTTATATTTACTATGGTGGATAAGCGCAACTTAAATCGCAAAAAAACACTAGCTATAGGAGACAAATCATGATCGGATTACTAAAGCCGTCGCTTCGCAGCATAGTACCAAGAATATTTCTATCGCTGATTCCGTCTCTCAGCTTGGCTCAAGAAATAATTGATACAGACACTCATCGCCTTGAAGAGGTTGCTGAAGGCGTTTACTTCGCTATTGGCACCGGCAACATCTACACAATGAGCAATGCCCTGATTATTGAACGCGAAGATGATGTAGTAATTGTAGATTCGCACATCACACCGGCAGCNGGACGAGCGCTTCTAAATTCCATCCGCGTTATTACAGAAAAGCCCGTCTCCACCCTTATAAACTCTCATTTCCATTACGATCACTCCAACGGAACACCCGCTTTCGGCGACATAGAAATTATTGGACATGAAGTAACTTACGAAAAATTAACGGGCGACCCCGAAAACGAGCATACCTATCAATCTTCACTACGCCGCTTCGATAACACAGTGAACCGTTTGCAGGCAGAATTAGCTAATGCAAATAGCGATGAAGAGCGGCAGGACCTCAGCCAACAACTAAGCTATTGGCAACGACACGTAGAGGCGCAGGAAGAAATTGTCTTTACGCCCCACACACAAACCTTGCGAGACAAGATGACTCTCTACCGTGGCGGTCGTGAAATTCAACTGCATTATTTTGGCCGCGCGCATACTGGTGGCGATCTCGCGATTTACCTGCCTAAAGAAAAAATCGTATTCACCGGCGACATGATGCTGGGTGGGATCTCCTACATGGGGGATGGATATGTCGCTGAATGGGCCGACACCTTAGAAGGATTAATCAATCTCGACATCGAGCTTATCCTGCCGGGTCACGGCCCTAGCTTTACCGATGTAGAGCGTATTGGAAACGTACAGGCCTATTATGCTGACCTTACTGAAGAAATCCGTCGCCTGAAAAACCTCGGCCATAGCGCAGAGGAAGCAGCAGCTCGAGCAGATTTAAGACAGCATGGAGAAACCTTAGGGGTAAATCAGCTTGGTGCTAACCTTGAAGCTGTGCAACGTATGTATGATATTTGGGACGGTCTCATCCAGTAGAGGAAAGAAATATGACTCATCTTGTGAAACTTTTATTAACCTCTTTAAGCTGCTCATTTTTAATTTCTTGCGGTGGAGAAGAAGGCTCTGCTAATAATCAATTTGAAATTGTGGATTATGCCGGATCTATTGAACGAATCGATTCACGTGTCGACGACCTAATTCCTGCCAATGCAAATATCCAGAAACTAGCAGAAGGATTTATTTTCACCGAAGGTCCCGTTTGGGATAGACGAAATAGCCAGCTCTATTTCAGCGATGTTCGTAATAACACCATTTATAGTTGGAGCGAAAGTGAAGGTGTTAAAGTTTTTATAAGTCCTGTTTACGCAGAACCAACTGAGCATCCTTCTGTAGGATCGAATGGTCTTACTATAGATAGTGAAGGACGGTTAATTTTGATGGAGCACGGATACCATCGAGTTTCACGCCTCGAAGCTGATGGAAGCCGCACGACTTTAGTAGATAGTTACCGAGAAATGCGTCTTAACAGTCCAAACGATGTTGCGCACCACTCCAATGGATGGTTGTACTTTACTGATCCCCCATACGGGATGGCCGGTTTGGAAGACGATCCCGCTCGCGAACTTGAATACAATGGTATTTACCGCTTAAGCCCTACCGGAGAGCTTCAGCTACTAGAGCGAAATCAATCTCGCCCCAACGGCTTGGTATTTTCTCCCGACGAAGAGACCTTATATGTAGCAAACTCTGATGGCGAAAACATGGTATGGTATGCATATACGGTTATACATGGCATTATCGGAAATCAACGCGTATTCTACGATGCAAATGATCAAACCGAAACCGGTGCTGCTGATGGCATGAAAGTAGACGTAAATGGAAACATATTCGCCACTGGCCCAGGCGGGGTATGGATATTTGACCCAGAAGGGGTTCACCTCGGTACCATTAAACCCGACGAAGTACCGGCAAATGTAGCTTGGGGCGATGACGGCTCCACTTTATACATGACCGCCCGTACGGGCTTGTACCGACTAAAACTTAATACGAGTGGCAATATCCCCTAAGAACTTATCGCTTAAAGAAAAGCTCTACCGATTCACATAACATCTTTTATAATACGTATAATTGAAATTTGAATTTGGAACTTATTACCGGAGTGGATGATGAGATTTCGCAGTTTTAAAACTCTTTTAACCTCGATCGCTTTAGGAATAACTAGCAATTTTGCCAGCGCGCAATCGATCGAAGACATAGTGTTAAATGTTTATAAAGAACCTACTTGTGGTTGCTGCAATGGTTGGATAGATCATATGGAAGATAGCGGTTACAAGACAGCGTTCCACCATCCATCTGACATAAATAATTTAAAGGATGATTACGGCCTGAAAAATGAATGGCGCTCGTGTCACACAGCAGTTCATGAAACCGGTTATATTTTCGAAGGCCATATTCCCGAAAAATTTATTGCTCAATTTCTAGAATCTCCGCCTGAGGGAGCACTGGGATTAGCGGTGCCCGGTATGCCAATTGGCGGACCAGGCATGGAAATAGGCAATCGCTTTACGCCTTACGACATTCTCCTAATCAATAGAGACGGTACACACTCTGTATTTTTCAGTGTTAAGAATGCTTCCCAACAAAACTGAGAGACGGCGGTTCTGCAACCACGAATAATTTTATCTAAACCGATGATATAACAAAAGTACCGAAGCTAATTACGACTGCTAGCCTTAGGACCTATTTAAAGTTCCGGGTTTGGAACGG
>PBNR01000018.1 GCA_002723195.1 Gammaproteobacteria bacterium
ACCCCCTAACGTGCTTAGATAAACTGTTGAAGCACTGCCCGAGTCACTCCGCGTGATGGTAAAAGTAATCTCACCGCCTTCCTCTACGGGGGAAGAAGAACTGGCACTGCTCGCAATAGTGTAGTCATAGTCAGTCTCGGCAGTTGCAGCATCCTTGATACCGCCACTAGCATAGGCCGCATAATTACCGTTCTCTTTATCTCCCAAAGTCTTGTACAAGGTGAGATAAAAATACTCATCATCTTCAACTTCAGTATCTTTTAATGTAGTAACTGTTACAGTCTTTTCTGTTTCATAAGCAGCAAAGTCAACCGTCGAAGAGAGCGGAGTGTAATCACTGTTATATTCAGCCGTTGACTGCTGCGTTACTACATAAACTGTTGATGTAGTTCCAGAATCGCTTCGTGTAATGGTAAAAGTTATCTGGTCGCCTTCCTCTACGGGAGAAGAAGAACTGGCACTACTTGTAATAGTGTAGTCATAGTCAATAGCGGGCGTCACATCTTTAATATACCCATAAGACCAGGCTGCATAATTACCGCTCTCTTTATCTCCCAACGTCTTGAATAAATTCAGGTAGAAATATTCATCGTCCTCGGTTTCAGAATCACTTAATGTCGTTACTGCGACCGTCTTTTCCGTTTCATATTCGGCGAAATCAAGAGTCAATGAGAGAGGTGTGTAATCACTGTTGTATTTGGCCGTTGACTGCTGTGTCGCCAGATAAACCGTTGAAGCCGTACCCGAACTACTGCGAGTAATAGTAAAGGTGACCTGGCCACCTTCTTCTACAGGAGAGGAGGAACTGGCACTACTTGTAATAGTGTAGTCATAGTCAGTCTCAACTACCGCATCTTTAATCCAACCACTAGCATAAGCGGCATAATTACTACTTTCTGCATCAGCATAGGTCTTGTATAAATCCAGCCAAAAGTATTCACTCCCTTCCTCACTACTGTCGCTATAGGTAGTTACTGTAACCGTCTTAATAGTCTCGTGGGCAGCAAACGTAAGCGCTAATTTATCAAGCGGCTCATAATCAATCGTTTCACCAGATTTACTCGCACTACCTCCTATCGTACTCAGGTAAACCGTTGATTCACTACCCGAGTCACTCCGGGTGATGGTAAAAGTTATCTGACCGCCTTCTTCTACAGGAGAAGATGAACTCGAATTACTGGTAACTGTATAATCATAGTCAGCGCTAGTTTCTGAATTTTGAATATAAGCAGTACTCGTGTACTCGGGCGAACTATCTGATTCTTGCCTGAATAAACCTAAAGAGAAGAATTCATCNTCTTCATTTAATGCATCACTTAGGGTATCAATAGCAACCGTCTTAACAGTCTCATAAGCAGAGAAGTGGACAGCTATTTTATTTTTTGAAACGTAATCGTCTGTCCCGGCTGATCCATCTGCAGTACTCGCGTATATCGTAGACTCTGTTCCACTACCGTTACGAGTAATAGTGAAAGTAATAACTGAGCCCTCTGCAGCGGGAGATTCACTAGGCGAATCATTTGTTATCGTGTACTTGTAACCAGAATAAGGATCATCCTCAATGAAAGCGACACCATACGATATTGGAACAGTATCTGTAGCCCCGGCAAAGACATTAAGGAAAAAATATTGTGTAGCTTCCAGCCACATATCCTTATTTGTCTTCACATCTATCGTAACTATTTTTTCATTTGCAGCAAAAGTAACAGCCTGCCTCTCCAATTCGACAAAGTCTGAACTCCCTGCTGACTCCGTTTGTGTTTCCACAAAAATAGTGGATGCCACACCACTACCGCTACGAGTTATGGTAAAAGTTACGGTACCTCCCTCTAAAACAGCGTTCGAAGGGCTCGGTGCAGATGAAATTACGATGTAATCGAAGACAGGTTGGTATTGATCTTTAATATGACCTTCGGCTGTCGCATCTATATTATCACTACCGGGGTTCTTACTTAGATCTAAGGAAAAATACTCGCTATCCTCCGTGATGCTGTCTTCTACCGTTTTAATGGTTACTGTTTTGCTCGTCTCATAAGCCGCAAAATTAATCACAGCTTCGTTTAAGCCAATATAATCGCCTGAACTAGCAGTTCGATCAGAAGTATTTAAATATATGGTTGAAGGCGAACCTTTTCCACTACGAGTGATAGTGAAAGTGATATCTGACCCCTCTTCAACAGCATCTGCAGAAATCAGCGCATTTGAAGTTATGGTATAATCAAAATCTTGGTTTGATACATCCTTTATGAATGCGATAGAAGAGTAGTCGCTTGTAGTGCTAGTACGATCCTTAAAGAGATTTAGGGTGAAAGATTCACTGCCTTCCACGTGTGTGTCAGTTAATGTAATGACTTTTATCGTTTTAACGGATTCATGAGACTTAAAACTAATAGCTTCTTTTTGGAATTGATTGTAATCCGATCCTTTAGCCGTACCGTCAAGCGTACTTAGATAAACAGTAGATTCAGTTCCTGTCGAACTTCGGGTTATGGTAAATGTTATAGCTTCTCCCTCACTGACAGCATTCTGTATACTTTCAGAATTGGAGCTAATTGAGTACGCGTAATCAATTGAGTCTTTTGAAGGCGAGGTCAGAGCTACATAGGCCTGTACTTCAGAATTCCAGAACTCGTCGAATGAAAGCTCAAACTGTACATTCCAAGAATTCCCAGGTCCCCAAGGGTTTCGTATAATGAACTTATCGGTATCCGCATTATATCCCAGAAGCATAAATGCGTGACCTGCAACAAGATTTACCTTACCGTTCCCAGAATCATATGTTTCGCCCCAAGAACCTAGCCAACCAATAGATCCCTGATTAAGAGAATCAACCATTTGCTGTTTGTAAGCTAAGCCTGGGCCATGATATGGGTAATAACACACTTCATAGTCAAGTTGGGTAATTTCTGTAAGTGGGTCAGCTAAGCCACCCTCAATACCTGAATAGCTATTCCCTTTTAGCTGGGCGTAAGCCTTCTCAAAAAGAGAGACCCAGTTCTCGCCAGCAAGACTCCTTTCAGCATTAGCGGAAGCGAATACAACTCCTTGGTTTGGATATACAGGAATAGAATAGTTAACTGTTACCCACTCCTCCTGGCCCCCTTGAAAGAAACGGACCCCGTACGTTCCGTTCCCATTATCCCTTATCGCATTAGTGATATACTGAGGTGCCGTATTGGCAATTGAACCGAGCGCGGCCAACAAATAGCAGGTGCCTGCGAGGCCTTGATAGACATCATCAAATTCTACAAGGCCGAAACTACCCGTAGAAAGCGAGTAAGAAAAAACACCCCCGGAAACAATTCCTTTAGCTGTGTCACCGCCTGCGTCTGGTATAGGGAGATCTAGCCCCAAAAACCATTTATCCACTAGTAATTTAGCGTTTTGAGCAGAAGTTCCTGCTTCCATATTACCGAGAACGTTAGTGTCCGAAGCAGCCTTTACGCCTCCAGTCCATATTTTGTTGGAGGCGTGCCCATAAATCACATTGTGTGAGATCGTTTTTACGTAGCTATTTGCAAAATAGGAAGTGCTATTTATGTAGACGGATTGAAGGTCAGAAAATTCAGCAGAGGTAATACCTTCTAGCGAAACCTCTTGAAAAAGCGCCAACATCTCGTCATACGATAGAACGCTATCAGCTGTGTATTCAGAGATCGAGAATTTAATGCCAGGAGTTTGGAGGTCGTTAATCCAACTCATACAGATTCCACTTTATTTGTATCGCGCGGATGGCATATTGTGCTGCGTAACAATACTAGAAAGTATTGTAGAAGCTTAAGCCACTACTTACCCTAACCCCGCTAGATTCACCAGCAGCATACGTTCTATAAGATTTCCAATTCCCGGTACAAAAAGAACAATAAGCATAAGTGAAATTAGAAAAATACCTAATTTCTTATAATAAGATTTCACCCCTAGCCTCCATCTGTTATTGAACTCCGCGGTGCGAGTTCGAAAAGCCAGAGCGTCTCCGCCTCAACTTCAGCAGGCGTCATTTCAACTGGATACTTCTCAGTGAATGCTCGCGTAACTTGCTCGACAATAGGCCCTTTTTTGATTCGCACCAAATTGCGTTGGTAGCGTTTCCCATCGATTCGTATTATCGCACGGCCATCCCTTTCGGCTTGCGCTGGCCATCTTTTCCAAAAACGCTGACGAAGACCACCCATGTAATTGGAATTCAAATATAGCTTACCTTGATATTCTACGATCCACAGTGTTCTTGAGCGGGCTGGATTTAATAACTGTAACTCGAAGGTTCTAACATTGCGAACAAAGCTCCAATCTGGCTCTGCTCCGGTTATCATCTCTCCGCTAATAAGGGGACCACCGCTGAATATGACAGAAGGGCCGTCCGAGAATCGCGCTTTTATTGCAAGAGAACCGAATAATGAAACCGGAACCAGAACCAAAGCAACACACAAAAATATTAGCCTTTGCTTAACTGCATGACGGTCATAGCGCAGAATTTTATTCACAAAAGGTTCCAAAAATATTTGCCCTTTAGATAAAAATAAATCTTGCTAGAAATTGAGCAGAAGATATTAATTCTAATTACTTTAAATTACCTTATTCGCTGCCCTACAGCAGCAATAAAAGCGCATAAAACAAGCAGAGTGTAGCATAAAACGTTGAAGTATTTTGGATCACTTTGGGTATTCAGATACACATTCTTCCGGCAGGCTTTGAATGAAAGTTTGCAATGAAGGTATTACACCTTCAAAGAACCTTCTTAAATGACAATTTTGCCATTGACTCTCTATTCTTCCTCTTACTTGCTCCCACACATCATCAGGCAATAAACCCATTTCACGCTGTTGATAAACATTTTGTATGGAAATCATTCGCCACTGATGGATCATAGAAAACAATTCGTACTCATCTTCATTTAAAGATCGAGGATCAATATCGTTTAGAGTGGATTCCGCGAGGAGCCTTCGCCCGATAACTTGATCCTCCATTTGAGCAAGCTGGAAATCTGCAAGCATCTGCCATCTAGCTTGTGTCTGTCCTGCAACCGCAATGGTCTGAGATTGCCTCATCTCCAACCCAACAAAAACTAACCCCCCTAGCACCCCCATCATACCTAGCAACTGTATCCAGGTATCAAAAGTAACCTTAATTCTTTTCATCAATTAATTACCTTTTCATCATATTCAGGAATATCAAGAGAGTTAATACAATATCAACCATTTATTAGCACTTTTTGTACGTTTTTTACAATAAAAGGATCGATATTATCTGTCGCCAACCGAAGTATAAGTTAAAATATCGATGCCAATGCATTAAAGTCGACTCTGAAAGAGGTGTAGAGACGAAGTAATGAAAAAACCAGATATTAATACTCTCATACAATTACTCGGCTTAATTGGCGTGGCAGCTTCACTCATATTCGTTGGCTTGGAATTAAGACAATCTCAGACCATTGCTATCGCAGGGCAGGTACAAGCCAGAAATCAAGCGTTCCTTGATCTTTACACTTCTATGATGGGTGAAGAACCCATTGGAAGAGCATTATTAGCAGATGGTTTTGCAACACCCAACAGCGATCCTACAAACTTGTCTGAAGAAGAGTATGACATATGGAATGCCTTCAAGAGCTGGCAAGTAATGTCTTTACAAAACGCGTTTCAGCAATATGAAATGGGATTGCTTCCTGAAACAGTGTGGGAGCAAGTTAGCTCTAGAATTCAAAATCAATACGCAAATTGCTTTAGCAGACAAATATTTCTAAATACCGCCATCCCTTCTCTGAGCGATTATTTGCAAACGCTTTCTCAGGATTGTGCGATGGGAACTTGGGATTGAGGAAAGATGTCAAAATTTTCTAAATTCATAAAAGATATCGTACTTCCGGAACAAGTGGGCAAAGAACGAAGAAATGAAATTCTTAGCGAAGGAATACTTGAAACTTGGAAAAATGATGAAAAAAAACGTAAAGCCAAAGAAGCTAACAAAGAAACACGTCCAAGCGAACAACATAAAGATGAAAGCTAAGCCAAATCGAAACTTAGCCAGGCGATTAAGAGCATTATAAAAAGATTAAAGTAAGTCATCTCAAGAAGGCAAGTTAGAGATACCAATTGATGAAGTTAACTTTTGTAAATTTAGCCCTGTCAAAGCTGCATAAGATACCAGCCATCAATGCTAAATTCTGCTTTGCCTTGGCTATATCTCTATTGATTCCATTACTTTCTTGCTCTTCGGTACTCGAACCGAACTTTCATCTAATGAATGATGAAGAACTTGTAGCTTATAACCTCGAAAGAACTACTGAAGAACAAATAAACTGTGTACTAATCCCCGCGGAAAACAACACCCAAACAACAAAACTATGTGGAACTTTGACTGAAATTCAGGAACATATTGAACCGCTAGTGCCTGGCGCGAGAACTAATTCTTTTTCTTTTTTTCCGCTGGGAGAAGACAAGTCTCGATCGACTAATCCTACCATCAAACCTACTTCCGACCGAAGACCGCTCTAAGGCGAACCAACCACTGTTCAGCAACCCATAAGGCATGTATTTTACAAACAGCCGTTAATCAATATGTAGTTTTTAGCTGTGAATAAAATTATTCACAGGCAAAATCAGTTTAAGACTGATTTAGAAAAAGCTGCAATGTGGGTATTAGGACAATCCCTAAAAAGATAGGCATTATTATAAGGAAAAAAATCTGTATCTGGCGGAAGCTGAGCCTTTTGATTATTTGGATACCCGCTGCGCTCGCTATCACAATAAAGAGGATTATTTCAGGATCTCTCACGTAATAAAAATTTTGTTCAATGGATAACCAGGAGGACCAAATCCCCACTATTAAGTCGTGAAGGAAAAACAGGAACATACTAATAAAAATCAATTGTGGTAAACCATCCATGAAATAGGCATCTAAGTCCTTAATATCCTCATGTGGTTCAGGTACTGGAACAAATTCTGCAGAGAAAAATAAAAGTACTGTTTTAAAGAAAGGAAGAAGAAGAAAGGTCTGAAGCCCTATGGAACTCATCTCATTTGACATAAAAAACTAAAAAATATGGCTATCGATGACACACGAGCTGTAAACATGTAAAAATTTGCAACCAGTATTTTCTAAAACAATACTCTCTTCTAAAAAGCACACCCAATTTGGTTAAGAGTTTAGTTATGGCTAGGCCAATTACAACAGATAAAAGTATCGAGCTATATTCAAAAACTGACATTACTTTTTATATACTCTATTTAGTTGCTAGAATCAGAATCAAGCGCAAACCAAGGCTCAAGCCCTAGTTTATAGCGATGCTACTAATCTCGCAGTAAAATCTCAATAAAGCTATTCATNGCTCTTATAAATATGACCTTTAAAATTCCGTCAAACNTATCAACAGTATCAATACTCCATTGATTNTTCNTNCAAAAAAGGCAAAANCTCTAAANCATNAANCNAACGGTTGACAAAGAANCGANAAAATTTATATTAAGTGGTTAAATTACCCTTGAGCCCTAAGCAGTTAGAAGAATTTTTATGAACAAAGCATCTATTCAGCTACTTTTTTTACTCATTGCGAGTTTCTTTCCTANTATCGTATTTGGGCATGGCGTCGATGAGGGAACACAACAATTNCTCAGNAACAACGATGGTGTAGCGATAGTGCCATTTATGTATATCGGCGCCAAACACATGGTTACCGGTTACGACCACCTGCTCTTCTTGCTCGGAGTAATCTTCTTCCTCTATAGAGCGAGGGATGTGCTGATATATGTCAGCTTCTTCACTCTTGGCCATAGCATAACACTGCTACTTGGCGTATATCTTGATATCCAAGTCAACGCTTATCTGATCGATGCCATAATTGGTTTATCCATTATCTACAAAGGCTTTGATAATCTGGGCGGGCTTCAGCGTTTACTGGGCTATCAACCTAATACTAAATTTGCTGTGCTAATTTTTGGACTGTTCCATGGCTTCNGTCTTGCCACCAAATTGCAGGAATTTGAATTTGCTCGTGAAGGCCTGTTACAGAACCTAATTGCGTTTAACATTGGTGTGGAAATTGGTCAGTTCTTTGCGCTGCTATTTATAGTATTGGCCCTGAGTTTCTGGCGTCGTTATTCGAGTTATTTGCAATTCTCTGTAGCAACTAATATCGCCTTAATGAGTGGAGGGATCTTGCTGACATTTTACCAGCTGTCTGGTTATGTAATTTTATGAGTTAGCCGAACTGAGGAGAGCCTGATTGATGAGTGAGATAGAACACCCAATTCAATCAACAACCAAATTGCTTAAGGCTTTGGCATTATCGTTACTAATAGCACTAGCCGTTTTCGTTACCATCGTGTTACCGGCCGAGTTCGGGATTGATCTCACCGGTGCAGGATCTATGCTTGGTCTAAATGCGTTAAGAGCTGAGGACAGTAATACTGAGGCCATAAGCCGGCCGGGTGAAGGGGATCTGGTATTTCGTCAGGATGAGGTCGAGATACTGATTCCAGCAAATGACGGTTTAGAGTACAAATTTTTCCTTCATATGCACTCAAACCTTAACTATGAATGGAGCAGCACTTCTTCTCTATATTTTGATATGCATGGAGAACCTGATGGTGATACAACCGGCTATTTCGAGAGCTATGGAGCTGCTAGTGTTGATGAAATTAGCGGCTCGGTCACAGTCCCTTTCGCAGGATCCCACGGGTGGTACTGGCGTAATGATACAGACCAAGACATCACCATAACTTTGAAAACACTGGGCAATTACGATGTTATTGGTGTAAAGCAATAACAGCAAAGCAGTACTATGAGCAAGTTATATTATAAGGAAGAGCCATAATGAAATTACTGGTTAAAATAATAGTAACCACTGGCATTTTATTCTCGACTTCATTGATCATTGCCCATGAAGGGCATGAGTATGCCAAGCAACTCGATCAAGCATCTGCGATGGAAGCTGCCTCTACAAAAATGGCAGAATTGATTCAGCAGGGCCAATTAGACGCATCTTGGGCGAGACAAGATGCAGCGAATGCTCAGCTAGCTAGAGTCAATGGACTTCAGAATTGGATAGTCTCATATATCGATGGTGGAGGAAGTCAGCGCCTTGAGCTATTTTTTTCCATGGCGGGTGAATTCATTTCCTTTACTAAAACACCTATTTCGGACACTGCCGCCAACTAAGGTAGTAGTGTCCACAGATTATTTTTTATTGTTCCAACTACTCAGTCACTTCACTTACAACATCTGATTGAAGGAATTTTAGTTTTAATTCTTCACCATCCAAAATCATATAAGCGCTTTCTATCCAGTGATAGCGAATTAATTCATTCTGCGTAGTTCTAAAGAATCCATTATTGAAATAACTAATATGTGCAGAATTTTCATCTAGAGAAACCACAAAATCTGAAAGCTCCCATTTAGTTTCACTAATCGTCTCAAAAGCTCCATTAATAAAGCTATCAAACGAATCCAAATCGAAGTCATTACCTACTTCAAATATTCTAAAGTCAGGAGTAACGACCCTGGATAGATTTTCTTTGTCATAAATTCGAATATCAAGCAATCCAAAAAATTCGTGCAGCTTCTCTATTGCTCTCTCGCTGGTAATCCGGGACTCAGCAGCATTTGCACTTAAAGCTAACATAGATAAAGTTGCAATTATCGGTAATAAACCCTTCATTCACTTGCCTCTCTAACAATCGAGTCCACATAATTTATAAAGTCCGCTGAAAAGAACTCACTGTTCATCCTATAGTAATTAACTATTTTGGGATTTCTGGTTAATAAATCTATCATGAAATTTTTTTGACCAATCCATAATTTCTCATCTAGAGCACGTTTACTATATAGATAATAACCATTTTCCCAAGTCCTAAGACTGCCAAAAATCCACCTATCCCACCTTCTCAGCTCTTCGTCATTCATATCTTCCGGAGATTTGGAAATTAATGACAGTAGAGAAGGATCATCAACTAATCGAAAATCGAGCTCTTGTGAGAGATTCACATAACTTTGCGCAGCTTGAAGTTGCAAAACTATCCTATTCTGCCTTAACTCGATGGCTAGAAATACAATTCCCGCAATCACACCAATATTTGCGATTAGGTGTAACCATTTGTTAATACTTTTTGTCTTCATTTTACATATCTGAATTCATTGCTTTGCTGTCTTTGTGAACAATCAAAGACTAGAAGTTCAAAATACTATTCCGATTAAGCTTACTCTTTTCGTTATTTACCCTGCATAATTATTAGAAATAGAACAGATTCAAATTTGCCCCAAGTTCCAAGACTGGTCTTCAAAAAAAGAGATAAAATCTGGAGCCTGCTGTCTCCTGATTTCCGGCCAGGTAGTTTGACGAAAATAGTTGTTGTTTAGTATGTGCCCTCCTCCAATCCCTACAATTGTATCCGATGGAAGATATCCAGCAGTCCATGAGCGGTAAAGCCCTTCCCACGCCTTCACAGTAGCAAACTGTAAAGCCCATATGCGTATATTTTCCGAATCGGTAAAGTCATCTTTCCCCGCCCCTAGACCAAGTTGTGAAATTAAATCTGGTAATGCATCGTCTGTTGCTAATTCTAGTGTTATATCCTTAAGGCTCTCTCCAAATTGCAGATAAGCTTGATTGCGCGCAAGGTTTGTATTTTGATTAATTTCAAATGCTACAAATCCAAGCGATACGATCACACCGAGGAAGCCTAAAATCTGGGGCAAATTAACTAATTCAATGTTCTTCATTTTGCAGTTTCCCGTAACACGTTATATTCATTAAATCCAGCCAAGAAATACGTCACTTTAGGCCACATAAGCACATAGTAAGAGCTCTTTCCCTTAACTAAAGTGAAACACCAAGAAAAGAAGATTGCGCAAAATAATCTTGAATTTTCCCAACGCCAGTTTTTGGCAGTATTGATAACTTAGTTAGCCGGATTTTTTTATATCAGCGATGTAGCTTTGGTACTGTTGTCCGGCTTCCGTTTGAAAAAACCACTGTTCGATCCTGTTAGCCAAAATTTTCCTAGGAGCATTGCCTTTTTCTGGCATCATATTTTCCGGTACTTGTACTTCTTCCCAGTATAAACGACCTTCTCCATTTTCATAAATATCCCAGTTCTCTTTAGAGGATTTAAGTTTCAATGCCATGAAAAGTATTTCTTCCTCAGTAGGTCTTGGCCTGCAGTGCATACCCCAGCCTTCAATAGGAGGAAATCCTTCAAACTGTCTCTCAGGAACTTCAGTTATCAAATCTTCTATTCTATCGGCAAGTAACTTATAGAATTTTCCTTTGGGCTTAACGCCCGAGCGTTTATATAGTGTCCTTATTTCTTCTCCTGCACATTCCGCGACAGTCTTGCTGATAATTTTTACTTCGCCTTCTACAAGTTGAGCCTTTAATGGTATTAAATCAGGTGGATCAATTATGTCCGCTGGCTTGGAAGGACGCGTGAAAGAATTATAGCCTCTACTTTGTAGCATGCTTAGAGATAATGCTGAAGGCCTAATATATGCAGGAAGCACATGATCTTTTATTGNTTTATTGACCCACCACACTTCAATTCTATCATCATCATCAAGATGATTTACTACCAGATCGATTAGCCAATTTCGATCAAACTGCTCTAAAGGATTGACTTTACCTGGCACGAAATTGCCTTCCTTGTCTTTCTTAAAGGTTAACTCAACGCCGACTGCTGCTCCGACATTCCTTGTTAGCACTTCAATAATCCGATTCTTTTCCTTTTCTGCTTCTCGAAATTCAACGGTGCCATGTGGGATTCTTTCATCATCTACGAGGCGTATGATTTTTCCTGTAGTATTGAGGCTACGAGACGAATAGCCTGTAAATATCCAGGCGGCAAAACCTAGTGACCAAACACTAAGATCAAACGTAGTGCTTAAGGCTGAGTAACCTGTAATGTGCCTGGTTGACATTAGCTAACATTCCTTATAATTAAATACTTACGGCGATAGTCGCTACTTAGCTAGTACTCACCTACTAACAAATCAGTTGAGATCGGCTCTTAACCCTTATTGAGGCAAAACCTCATAAACCTTCAAAGCCTCATAAAACTCAAATACAAAAGACTTTTCTTCAACTTCCTCCAAAACTGCCGGAGTCTCAACTAGCGCTGCTTGCTCCACCCTGTACTCACCCACCTTAAAGCCCATGATGGCTACAAAAATCCCAATAAGGACGCCCAGTATTACGCTAGGAAAATCCAGAGCCCACTCAGTGCTTTCAGCCTCAGAAGCCGCTAAATCTCTGCTTATTCTATAACTGGCAAAATCGTGCATAGTTTATTTCTTGTTGTTGTTTGATTTGTCTTAGGCCCTCTAAATACCCTTATACAACAGTTTTTGAGTGACTAGTAGGGCCTTTTTCGTTCTGCTATAACACTAATAATGTGACCAAACTTCAAACTCAATTCAAGTCTTCGCGGTATCGAAGGCTTTCGGTGCTAGCAGTTAGAATTCTTTGCCAATTGACATAGCTTTTGTTCTACTTATACTCGAAAGCTCACTCAAAACGCATCGAGGTGCTCCATGACTTTTCGCAATCAAATCGTATCCCTAGCCGCTCTGCTCGCACTCGCTTCTTTGTTTGAGCCGCAGCAATCCGTTGCCCAGAACTCCACAAACCCATATGCAATTGTCGAAGGGTGGGCAAAGCTGCCGGGAGGAAGGGTTATGGGAGCAGTCGGCAAAGCGAAGGTCGACCCCGACGGGCGCCATATCTGGGCCGTTATCCGTTGTGATGCGGGGCCTGATCTTTTCGGTTCAGAGTGCGTTGATTCAGACCTAGACCCCATCTTGAAATTCAACCCCGACGGCGATGTGGTCGAATCATTCGGCAGCGGAATGTTTATCTGGCCGCATGGAATTGACGTTGACTCCGACGGCAANGTCTGGGTNACNGACGCCGTGAGTGATAACAANATTCCNGCGGGCGACGATCGAGGCCANCANGTNATCAANTTTAGCTCGACTGGCGAAGTACTCATGACACTTGGCACTCCTGGCGAACAAGGAGATGGTCCGGACCACTTCACTTCTCCGAGCGATGTAGCGATCGCGTCTAACGGCGACATATTCATAGCGGACGGCCACAACGCGAACGGGAACAACCGAGTAGTGAAGTACAACAACCGTGGCGAATTCCTCATGTCATGGGGTGAAACTGGTTACGCCCCGGGGCAGTTCCGAGCCCTACACGCCATCGCCATTGATCCGGATGGTCGCGTGTTCGTGGGAGATCGCAGCAACAGTCGAATTCAGATCTTCGACCAAGAAGGCAACCACTCTACCACCTGGACCCAGTTCGGACGCCCGAGCGGAATCGCCTTTGATAACGACGGGCGGATCTACGTCGCGGACTCTGAGTCAGACAACGTGCAGAATCCAGGATATGAAATGGGAATTCGCATCGGCGAAGCCGAGACAGGTTGGGTGAAGGAGTTCATTCGCTTCCCATGGGCGGATCCTAACATCCTACCGGGGAACGGAGCGGAGTTCGTCACCGTCGATCGCGAAGGCAACATTTATGGAGGAGAGCCCGTCCCTAACCCTCATCTTAATGAGCGGACACTTAGGAAGTATGTGCGAGTGCGACCCTAAGGGTATTTACAAGTAATTTTAAGCTGGTTGAGCTACCTTGATTTTCTAGTTCTAATCGCACCCAGCTTCACATAGGATCAGTTTGGATATATAGGAGAAATATAAAATGTCAGATGACGGTTTATTGGTCCCCAGCAATCCAGAACTTGCGGCCAAGTGTTACCCATATGGCACAAAGAATGAGGCAACAGCAATGTGCCTTTGTGGAGAAATTGAGATAAAACTAAAAACTGATGAGCCAGCGATATCAGGTTTTTGCCATTGCTGGGCATGTAGGAGAGCACACTCAGCTCCCTTATACCAGGTCATCTATGCTGATACGGCTAACATTTGCCCCAAGACGGGAAACAAACGTGAAGGCGAATTTGAAATAACGATAACTAAAGGTTTTGACTCATTAAGACCAGGTGATCCAGGTCCAGGAAATCCAAACTTTGAGAGCTGGGACGATAACCCAAATTTTGGCGGCGTAGGACGTTTATATTGTTCCAAGTGTGGGGTAATAATGATAAATGCTCTTTATCAGAGGCCCCATTCTATTTTTAATGATACGGATGAAGATGTAGACTTCATTTCTGTTTTTCCTGGCACTTTCACCGAAAAGATGGGCGAATTTATAGAAGCATGGCAACCTACTCTTCACGTTCATTGCGAGAGCAGTATATTGCCTTTCGAATCTATCAATGACGGTTTGGAAAAATTCGCAGCTTGGCCACCACCAGAAGATTAAGGACCTCTTTTATTGTCTTAATAGGAAATAATATTGGTTTTTAATAGCGAATCAAAAATAAGCAGTGTTCTCTGCTTCCCATTAATGGCACGCCCTGAGTGGGTTAATTAGCTTCTTTAGGAGCTAACAACTTCCCAAAGCCAATTAAATCAATAACTTATTATAACCTAGTTCACCGCCAAAGGACTTTTTTGGTCTACTGTTTGGTCACCAGTGAACTTTGAAGGGCTTTAAAGGCCCCATAGGCAGAAGACCATGCCACCCCTTATCTAAATATGACCAGAGGCTTTAAAATTATAGAGGATATGGGTGGAAACTAGTTTGCAGTTAATTCTTTGTAGTCTTCTAGCTTGAGAATCAGATTAGCGGGATCAATTAGGCTAAAGGTCATTTCAAATGTTTTAATAACAGGCACAGACAATGAATTGCCTAAGAGGTTTAAGTAAAGTTTAGTTTCTATAGTATCTGTGTAAACTCCGGTCGTAGTTTCAAACTTACCGCTACAATCCGGCAATTCAATATTCTCATTAAGGGCACCGATAATATTGAATTCTCGAAGCTTGTCAATTTGAACAGTTCCCTCGTCAAGTGAAACTATTGTTAAAGTAATATCAAACTCACTAATACCGCCTACTGAAGCAGGAAGGTCATTTGTAAAAGCTCTAAGACAAGTATAAATCTTTGAATCAGCCGCATCATAGCTCCCAATATTATTCAAGCTTAATCCTAACGAAGAATCCGGAGTCACACCGTTATAAGGTGAAGGCCATTCATCAGTGGCGTTATAGCTGGGCGCTGTAATTGTAATTGTGACAAGTGTTGTTGCGCTCAGCCCGTCGTTATCAGTGGCCTTGAAAGCGAGCGTAGTAGAACCATTAGGTAAAGCTATCGTTGGGCTCAAACCTATTGCCACTTCGGTGCCGGCTACTAACCATTGAGTACTTTCAATTGTTCCATCACTGTCGGTAGCTGTAGCTACAAAACTCACGGATTCCCCTGCAGAACCATCGGTATCAGAGATAGTTCGATTGCCCCCAGAAATAGTTACTATTGGCATTGTCCTAAAAGCATTATCGACATTCAAATTTGATATACCCATATCCGATAGCCACTGCGGGGTAGGACCGGTCAGGTAGTTATCATCCAGGCGCAAAGCATATAAGTTTGTTAAACCTACTAGAGAAGATGGGATAGTGCCCGTAAGCATATTGTCATGTAGCATCAGAGTTGTAAGGCCTGTTAAATTACCTAACTCGGAAGGAATCGAGCCACTAAGCTGGTTGCCGGCTAAAATAAGGTTAACAAGGTTATTTGTTAAGTTGCCTAATTCCGGCGGAATAGAGCCCGAAAGCGAATTACCCCAAAGCCAGAGAATGCTAAGTTCAGTCAGGTTCCCAAGAACCGAAGGAATAGAACCCGAAAGAGAATTATCGTAGAGAAGTAATACACGGAGCTTGGTTAAGTTACCTAACTCGGCAGGAATCGAGCCCGAAAGCGAATTACCAGAAAGGTGGAGATTGGTAAGTTCAGTCAGGTTTCCCAGAACAGAAGGAATAGAACCTGAAAGAGAGTTTTCCTGGAGAGTTAATACAACGAGGCGGATCAAGTTACCGATCTCGGAAGGAATCGAGCCGGTCAACGAATTATCATTAAGCGACAGGGTCACAAGGTTACTCAGATTACCTAATTCAGGGGGAATCGAACCCGATAATGAGTTGTCTGCAAGGTGGAGCGTCATAAGTTTACTCAAAGAAGCTAGTTCCACTGGAATAGAGCCAGTCAATGAATTTTCAAGAAGTTCGAGCGATACAAGATTGCTCATGTTGCCTAGTTCAGGGGGAATCGAACCGGTCAAAGAGTTTTTAGCAAGCCCCAAATCTTCAAGTTCACTTAAGTAGCTCAATTCAAGAGGAATCGGGCCGGTTAGCAAGTTTTCCCTAAGGTCAAGTACAACAAGTTTACTTAAATTACCTAATTCAGATGGAATAGAGCCCGACAACGAATTATTTTTTAGCAAAAGGAGTTGAATGCTTCCCTCCGAACACGTCACACCATACCAATCGCATTCAGTCCCAATATTTCCTAGCCAGCCGGTATTTTCTTTCCAATTAAGCCCTCCGGTATTGTTGAATAGCTGTATTAAAGCAATACGTTCGATGTCTGGAATTTGCGAATAGGAAGTACTGGGTATTGAACCCGCCCAGGCAAATATAGCGATAAGAAAAAAGCGCTTCACGATAACGTTCAATTACTATGATCTGTTCGATCTGTATTTATACCAGAAAACAACCGTTTTTAGAGAGCTTGTTTGCATGAACTGGGAAGAAATCGGAAAAATCATATAAAAGAACAATTCATTGTAAAGCTGGACAAAGCTCAAGTTCGATTATACGGTTCATTCTTTCTCAGCCAACTACGAGATAGACTTATGTCAAAGCTGACAAACTCTTTATTAACGGCTCTTGTTTACTTTTTTACAATTCTAATTGTTTTCACGAACTCTACAATTGCTCAGGAGCCTGGTGATATCATTGTATACACGGCTAGGGAAATCGTTACTCTGGATGAAGATCGACCGCTAGTTGAAGCCATTGCAGTGCAGGGCGATCGCATCATTGCTACTGGCACATTGAATGAAGTCCACCAATTTCTAGCAGATCGAAGCTTAACTATTGATTCTCGTTTTAATGATCTTGTGATTATTCCGGGGCTAATTAATCAGCATGAACATGCCTGGCTGGCAAGCCTACTGTTTATTGCTAACATTCTATCCATTGAAGATTGGGTTTTGCCTGACAAAACCGTCAGTCGTGCTCCAGATGAATCCGAATATCGGCAGCGCTTGCGATCGCTAGTACAGCAACACGCAGATTCAAATCAAGTATTCTATACTTGGGGCTATCACCAGCTATTTCATGGAGAATTATCCCGTGCTGACCTAGATGCGATTAGCAATACTATTCCAATTGTAGTGTTACAAAGATCAATTCATGAACAGATTCACAATTCAGCGGCACTTGAATTTTTTGGCATTGATCAATCTCTTATCGACAATGCCCCACAATCAGTTCGAAACCAGACCAATCTCGCAGAAGGGCATTTCTGGGAACAAGGCCAAAGCCTTATTATCCCTCGAGTTTTCGCAGACCTTTTTCATCCGGAGAGGTATCTTCCGGCACTAGAACAGCTGGAAAAGTACTGGCATTCGGCTGGAACCACCCTTGTTGCCGAGCCCGGTGGGATAGTTTCTCCCTCCCTTATAACAGCTCAAAATCAGGTGCTTGGTGATGAAAATACGCCATTTCGCATGTACTACATCGCGGACGGTAGATCATTCATAAGTAACAATTCACCGACAGAAGTAATATCTGAAACCGAAAAATTGTATGCGACAGCGCAAGGCATGACCGAGTTTATTCCCAAGCAAGTAAAACTCTTTGCTGATGGCGCGATGTTCAGCCAGCTCATGCAGATGAGCGAAGGCTATTTAGATGGGCATCATGGTGAGTGGCTCATGGAGCCCGAACTCTTCGCTTCAGCGTTTCAAATATATTGGGATGCTGGCTACCAGATCCATGTGCATCAAAATGGTGACGCCGGACTGG
>PBNR01000019.1 GCA_002723195.1 Gammaproteobacteria bacterium
TGTATGGGTATCCCCAGGGCGGCGGCCCTACGCCGGCAGCTGATTCCCCGGATGCTTGGGAGCAGCCCTGGAGCGGCGAGTACATATGGAAGGCGAGCAAGGACATGGTCTACGAGTATGCCTGCCACGAAGGCAATTATGCGATGACAGGCATTTTAGCCGGGGCTCGACGAAAAGAAGCAGAAGCTGCGAAGGAATAGGGCTGATATCGGAGAGAAGATAACGATTAATATTAATACTATTGAAATACCTGACCACGAAGAAAAGATAGTTTATTAATTCATTTTCAGCGCATTCAACACACCCACCGAGAGTTGTATAGTTAGTCATTAATTACTTTTTTAGTGAGACCAAAGATGAACCAATGGAAAAGTCCACAATGCCCGCAAGTAAAAGCCACACTTTTAGCAACCACCATCATCCTGACAAGCATGATGACGACAACCCTGACTGCCCAAGAATCAAACCAGTCTGACGGTTTCACTGCAAACCAGGCATCACGCGGCGGCGAAGTTTACGAGCGTGAATGCGCGGCCTGTCACCGCTCTGATTTCCAGGGCAGCTTTGAGGCGCCACAATTAGCCGGACCAAATTTCCTCAACAATTGGGCTGAGCTGAGTCCGGCTGAGCTGTTCGACCGCATAAAGGCATCGATGCCTGTAGACCAACCGGGGCGACTCAGTGATCAGGCTTATATCGACATTGTGGCATACCTCCTCGGGGCCAATGGCGTTAGCGCCAGCAGTGTTGAACTGAGTACTACAGCGGCAACTTCGATTGATACATTGATAGCAAGACGAGCGAGAGCAAGCACGGCCCGTGACCCTGAGGAAAGAGCACAACTTCGACCACCACAGGAACAATCACAAAATGCGCCGGCTGGGCTCAGGATTTCCGGCACAGTACCGAATTTCACCCCGGTCACCGATGCAATGCTGCAGTCTCCGTCTCCTGATGATTGGCTAATGATCCGAGGCAACTATCAAGCCTGGAGCTACAGTTCCCTTGATGCGATTAACCGGGATAACGTTCAGGACCTTGAGCTTGCCTGGATCTGGTCCATGACTGAAGGCGGATGGAATGCGCCGTCACCGCTTGTCTATAACGGCATCATTTATCTGACCAATTACGGCAATATAGTGCAGGCACTGGATGCTCGCACCGGCGATCTGATCTGGGAGCACGAATTCGGCATTGAGTCCCAGGGCTATTCTGGCATGAGTCGCAATCTTGCCATTTACGGGGACAAGATCTTTTTTGCTACTTCCGATACGCGGATGGCTGCCCTCGACGCTGCCACCGGCGAGTTGCAGTGGACCATGCGATTTGGTGACATCACCCAGGGTCATCAGAGCACTAGCGGCCCGGTTATAGTTCGCGGCACGATCGTCCAAGGGCTCAATGGTTGTGAGCGCTTCAGCCCGGTAGGCTGTTACATCAGTGGTATTGATGCTGACACAGGTCAGTCACTCTGGACCTTCAACACGGTTGCGCAGTCGGAAGAACCCGGCGGCGATACCTGGGCTAATCTGCCCAATGAGATTCGCGGCGGCGGCGATACCTGGATTACCGGCAGCTACGATCCGGAGCTGGATCTGGTTTACTACGGCGTGGCGCAGCCGAAACCATGGGTGGCGGCGAGCCGCGGCATGACAGTAGAGGATGCAGCACTTTATACCAATTCCACCCTGGCGCTTCGCCCAGAAGATGGCTCGCTAGCGTGGTACTTCCAGTATGTGCCCGGTGAAACCCTCGATCTCGATGAGGTTTACGAGAGAGTATTGGTCGATGTCGGCGGACGTTCCGTGGTGTTCAGCATCGGCAAGCACGGCATCCTGTGGAAACTCGACCGCGCAACCGGCGAGTTTCTCGATTTCAAGGAAACGATCTATCAAGACGTGTTTGAGAACATCGACCCGAATACCGGTGCCGTCACTTATCGCGCTGACATTCGTAATGCCGGAATCAACGAAGCAATATCATCCTGTCCCAGCACTGCCGGCGGCAAGAACTGGCACCCCATGAGCTATAACCCGGGTGAAGGAATCCTGATTATCCCTCTGGCCCAGACCTGTATGCAGATGACCGGCGCAGAGATCTCACTGATAGAAGGTTCGGGCGGAGTCGGCATTCGCTCGCGACCGTTTCTGGAGATGCCGGGTACCAATGGCAACCTGGGTAAGCTCGCCGCGTTTGACGTGGAGACAATGGAAGAAGTCTGGAGCTTTGAGCAACGCGCGTCCTTCCTGACCGGTGTACTTTCAACCGCAGGTGGCATCGCCTTCGTTGGCGATCTCGACCGCCGCTTTCGCGCCGTCGACGTGAAGACCGGAGAAGAATTGTGGCAAACCAGACTCGGCACTTCGGTGCAAGGCTTTCCAGTCTCGTTTCAAATAGACGGCATACAGTATGTAGCAGTGTCGACTGGACTCGGCGGCGGCAGTCCGCGATTAGGCCCAGCATCACTCGCGCCAGAGATTAATTACCCTCGATCCGGCAATGCGCTGCATATATTTCGGCTCAAAGACTGAAAAAGGTGAATAGGAACTACCTGCACAGCCCCACAGAATTGGCAATCGGTAACAGCTTACGCTCAGATGAAAATCGCTATATTCTTATTCGATACCGCCAGCTGGCACCAAATTAGCGTAGCATCTCTACTAATTGGATCAGATTTCCACAGGTGTCATTTAGTACGGCCATTTTCACATTTCCTGCCTTCACGGGGGATTGTGTAAACACCACACCATATCCGCTCAAGCGTTTATGCTCTGCATCCACATTATCAACCTGAAAAGAAGCAAACGGGATGCCATCCGCAACGAGCGCGGATTTGAATGGGCCAGCAGCAGCATGCTCACTCGGTTCCAGCAAAAGTTCAGTCCCGTCTGGTTGCTCTTTTGACACAAGAGTTAGCCAGCGATGTTCTCCCATCGGGATATCGTGTTTAACTTCGAAGCCAAGCTTGTTGGTATAAAAATCGAGGGCCTGCTCCTGGTTGTCGACTAGAACACTGGTTACGTAAATCCTCATTTGTCCTCCTCAAATTTCACCGTCCAACCGCTGAGCGAATTCATAGCACACTCTGTTTTCAGCAATTTAACATATTGATTTAAGAAACTGACGTATTCATAAACCGTTGGCATCATAAACCGCATTAGCAGCAACAGAAAAGCAGAATAGGTTATTGTTATTAGGAATTTGTTCGTTGCAATGCTGTTCAATGTTGGTGCCTTCAAAGCAGTTAGTATGATTTTTTCTCTTACATATGTATTATTATCAACATGAACATAGCTAAGTGCTTTCTATTGTTATTGACTGCTCTGGCTGGTCTGTCTTTTTGCGCAAGCGAAGTCAAACCATCGTTCGAAACGATGGGGGAAAACGAACTTGCGATGTATAACGCCTCAGCAAACTTTGAACAGCAAATTATTTGCCGGGAAGAAATTGCAGGTTGGCGAATATTTTCCGGTGCAGTCTCTTTCCGAGAAGAAATTGTCCGTAAAGAAATTAAAGGTACGTTAGGAGACAGAACAAGGCAACGACGTGTAAATAGAATCAGGCAACCGAAATTCTGCTTATCTGTTCAGGAATTAAAAATCCTGAACCGCAGAGCAGATAACGCTAGAGCTTTTCGTGGCTCTGGAGCTGGTGGCTCTGGAGCTAGTGGTAATGGCGGCCCTTTAGACGGACAACCAGCAGATGCCGCAGATTATGCCAGCACGTTCAACTAATTAGCCCACAGATTTTTCTAGTTTTAAATCAGATATTGTCTTGATAAATCAACTCCATCTAGCACAAGGGTTTGATATCGAAAAAATCAAATTTTCAGCAATCCTACTTTTGAGATACGAAAAAGTAAGGTGTCATTTCGAGGGAAGTTAATTAATCATATTATCCAGCCAATTCCTGAAGTTCACTGCAAAACTATATCGTTGAGTCTCCCAGACCTCTTGATTAATTTGAAAACTCATGCTGACTTCCCACAGCTCTAACCTAGATTCAAATTCGGCAGCATCAAATAGGTTTTGTTGGTATTGATACCATTCGTTTTCCCACATTCTAAGTTGGGTTAAGAAGAAGAAAGTGTATTGCATTCTTTCTGGAGTGCCTTGAGGAAAACTACTAGAATCTTCCCTAATATTTGAAAAAACTTCGGCAAAATCTCGACTCTCTATTACGCCTTCAAAAAAACTCATTTGATTCTCAGTCATCGAATTGCGTGTTTGTGACCGCATCATGTCTGTATTCTGCTGCATTTCGACACCTAGAAAAATAATTGAAGCAATTACTCCGACATTGGCCATCAAGGAAACAGCTTCGTTCATTCGCCGAATTTCCATCTCTCACCTCCAAAACTTAACTTATCTAGTCTCCAGGAAACGAACCGCACTCAGCACAGAACTGAGAAGACGTCGCCGATGTAGCAAAGCAGAGTTATTGGTTTCTTATAGTTGCTCCGTACATTCGTCTGGTATCGACTGAATTATTGAGACATACCCTTCAGGAAAGAATTGTTGCCTCGAGACCCATAAGCTTCTCATATCACATTGATTATAGAAAAAAGTTAAAGCTTTTAATTTTGCACTCCATACTTCCTGTGGCATAAGTCCTTGACTATATTGGAAATAATCATTTTCATAGGTAAACAAATGTGCGTGAAAAATATTACGTCGCAATATTTCAGCCCTATTAAATATGTCTCCATAATCTGAATTAGTTTCCATAACGACTGACTGCCAGTCTACTCCCGACTCACTAGTTGAGCCTAATAGGTTAAAAAAATAGGCTGTTCTTTCTTGTTGCTGGCCGGCTTGCGCTATCCTCTGGCTTTGCCTCATTTCTAAACCAACAAAAAGCAATGAAGCGACAATTGAGCACATACCGACCAGTTGAATCCACGTATCTAAGCTAACTTTCTTCATAGTTCAAAAATCCTCCTCTATAGAGATATGAATTAGCACTCAGGCCTTGATCAGCAATTATCCTCATCCTCGCGATTTTGAGGTATGTTCTCCTCGCACCCCAGAGATACTTCTACAGTATTATCGGCGCATTCCTCCGACAGACCTTTCATTTCGTCATACGGTATAGTTTGGCGCAACAAAATCTCACCACTTTTTACCATGGAAATCGGCTTTAAAAGATCAGCTTTGCTGAATGATTTCAAGAAACCGCCCTCCGTATTTTTGACGAAATGCCACTTATCATTTACGACCACTGACAAAATATACAGACTTTGAACATCACGGGCTGGAGACGAAATTATCTTTCGAATCATTACGCAAAATATTTCATGGTTTTTGGAAAAATGGGTATATTAATTTCTCTGAGAAACAACTAAAACATGCAAAAGCGTGAGTAAGAGCAGAAACTCAATCCATAAATCTGCGCCGCCTATAACAGCATCGGCACGGTCAGCACCCTCAGGTCTCGCCATCCACATTTGCAATATTTCATACCTATTCAGGCATTGGCATTCCTCTCTCTTGCAAAATTTCGGCAAAAATTCTGGAGCCATTTACGCCGGTAGGAAAACCGGAATAGAGTGTTACCTGAGCAATAAGCTCAGATATTTCCTGCGCTGTAACCCCATTATCCAAGCCACGTCGCAAGTGCACTCGCAACTGGTCGGACTGATAGCCAGCTATCGTTACAGCAATAGTTGCTAGGCTTCGGTCGCGGGCTGATAATTGGTCGCGAGTCCAAGTTTCACCATAGACCAGGCCGTCAATCAATTCCTCAAGATAGGGTGCTCCGGGAAACCGTCCGGCAGCGACAGGCAAGCCTCTCACTTCGAAAACTTCCGCTGCAATCCGTGACGCATTCACTCCTGTAGGAAAACCCGAATAAAACGTGACGTGGGTTATTATTTCTGAAACTTCATCTTGAGTAACACCATTGCTCAGGGCGCGACCCACGTGATAGCGGACTTCGCTGGAGGCATATAGCGCAGTACCTACCGCAACTGTAATCATGCTTCGATCTCGGGGAGAGAGTTCGGATCGCCTCCAAGTCTCTGCATAGACGACCTGATTAAGTAAATCACGCAGGTAAGGAGTTTGTGGATATGCTTCAGGGAACTCTACTTCTGGATCCGTCGGTGGCTGACGTGGAGACGCACCAGGCGGAATAGCGGGCAAGTTACGCTCAGCAAAGACTTCAGCCGCAACCCGTGCCGCGTTGACACCAGTTGGGAAGCCCGCATACCACATAACGTGAGCAATTATCTCTGATAACTCACTTTGGGTAACGCCATTTTCCAGAGCCCTGCCCATATGCAATCGCAACTCATTGGTCGCATATAATGCCTGATTTACTGCAACCGTAATCATGCTGCGATCTCTCGAGGAAAGGTTAGGACGTTCCCAAATGTCACCATAGACATATGTATTTCGCACTTGGCCCAAATAAGGAGCAGCATCGTATGCACCAGGTGGTGGCGGAGGTTGTTGGGCATATATTGATGAAGAAACAACGAGTATTCCAAGTGCAGCGAGTTTACATAAGCCAATGGATACATTAATTCTAGATTTTCTATTCAGCATTGTACGTCCCTATTTTATGACGAAGTATTAACAAAGAGAGGAACAAAATTGTCCTATAATATAAAAATAAAAGATAATAAATTTCTTGTTAGGGGATTTGCATCGAGGCGTCGCTATCAACTCAAAACAGCATTTATTCACAAGGGTCCGGAAGCTCATCAAGGTAATCTGTAAAAGGTTGATACCTAATAGCTCTATTATAAGTGTGCCGAAGATTACACTCAGACCATCGTATCCGATTATATCGCTCCACTTGCTCCCACAGCTCAGGAGTTAATAGACCCATTTCTTTTTGGAAAAAGTTATTCTCTAGGACTTGCCAAAGATAATTCTGTCTCGCTTCTCTGAGAGCTTTTTCTTGAGGGTTCATTTGGCTCCAATCCCTGGAGTTTAAACCGGAATCTATTCCAAGCTCCCCAATTAACTCCATGTCTACCAGCATCATTTCAGTAACAAGCTCTGTTCTAGCTTGTTGTTGGTTTGCTAAAGCTATACGCTGAGTTTGCTGCATTTCTAGGCCGACAAAAATTAAACCCCCTAAAACCCCAACCATACCCAATAACTGGACCCAAGTATCTAGGCTAACCTTTTGCATAGCTCACTCCGAGCATTCGTCTGGCAATAAATTAATAATCGTTAATAGTTCTTGGGGGAAAAAACTCTTCCTCATTGTCATGATTTCTCTATGGTTACACTGATTATTCCAATATGCTAAAGCATCAAGCTTAGCCAGCCATACCGATTCAGGCATCAATCCCTGGGAAAATTGGAAGAAATCGCTTTCGTAAAGTGTAAGCACTTGATGAAAATTGTTNCGCGACGCNATTTCAGAGAGGTTAAGACTGTTTCCAGAATTAGGGTTATTCTCAAACCCGATAGAGTGCCAATCTACTCCCATTTCATTATATGAACTAATCTGAGCAATAATCGTATCTGATCGATTTTGTTGTTGTCCAGCTTCAGCTATCAGATGAGCTTGTTGCATCTCTAAGCCTACAAAGACTAGGCCTCCAAGGACTCCCAACATGCCTAGGAACTGTATCCAAACATCAAATTTAACTTTTATATTTTTCATGACAAACACTTTCCTTTAATAGTCATTCAGTTCACTATAGGTTATTGAAAATACACCTAGTCCGCGGAATAAAATACAGTAATGTTAAAATAATAGTTCAGACAGAGAACTAATTCTAAGTATTTATCATGATATTTTTAAACTTAAAAATACGGCCTTTCAAACTAAATAAAAATAGGCAAATCAATGAAGCTTTTTTTAACCGGAGCAATACTATTTTATATCGCTTTTTCTAGCCTTGTTCATTCTTCGCAAGCTCCGGAGAACACAATTAAAGGATATTGGTTTGCCTCAGGTTCTATAATTGAAATCAAAATCTGTGAAGAATTTATCTGCGCTGAGATAGTGCATGTAATCACTGAAGAGGGATTAGATCCATTAACTGTACTTGATGAAAACAATGCTGAGGAAGAGCTGCGTAAGCGGACTTTAATCGGCGTTAATGTATTTGATGGATTTGCNAAACGGCTTTTTTCAAATACAAAACTGGAGGGTGGCAAAATTTACGACCCAAGGAGGGGCAAGTTCTATGACGCAGAATTAACATTACTAGAGAGCGGCAATTTACTCGTCGAAGGTTGTGTACTCTTCTTATGCGATGGAGAAGAGTGGTTGCCACTTGAAGTAACCGTGAATCCGGACGGCTCTCGACAAGCAACCCTTAATTGACAATCTAATCTTTAGAGCGACATCTCAACATATTACCGTTTTCAGAGCTTTAAGTTTTACTCAGGGATATATAGCCACGCCAACATTCAATGTTATTTAAGAACAAAACAAGTTATCACTAAATGATTTACTTCTATCTGAAACGGTTTGTGTATTTTATAAACTCAGTTGAATGTCAAAAAAAAACAAGATGGAACAAAATAGCCATCACAGCTATGAGCTGTATGGTATTTAAAATCTCTGAACGACGGTGTAGCGTATCAAAAATTTTGCTTAAGCACTCCTCGCCGGCTTTGGACCGATCCCGACATGCGTTAATTCTTGGCATTAGAATCTGGCGACAGTAGATAAACGAAAGGGTTGTGAGAAGCATCAAGATCGCGTTTATAGGAGTTGCAGCCAGCAGGAGCACCCCCGCCGACCCAGAAAGCACTGCACTCGATAGGTAGTACCAAGGAAAAACCGCACGAATCAGCTTGCCGGCCTCTTCAATGTCTAACTTTATAAAAATTAGCGGCGCCATCACGAAAGAGAAAAATAACATAGAACCTGCTAGCAGTGCGGATAAAATGATTGAAAGACCTTGGAGAATATTGTTTATTTCCACATGCTCTCCTACAAAAACACATAACACCAAGTCTTATAATAATATACTCTTACCAAAGAACCTATCTGCCATAGAAGTTTACAAAGAGAAGTCCAATGCCTACTGAATATGATGTTGCTATTTGCGGAGCGGGGCCTGGAGGTTCTACGCTAGCATATATTCTNGCATCTCGTGGTTTAAGAACAGCCCTAATCGAAAAGCAGTCCAATTTTTCTAATGAGTTTAGAGGCGAAGGAGTCATGCCGAGCGGCTATACTGCCCTGAAGAGTATTGGATTTGACCTGGAAGAAATTGATATCCCTATGCAGACAAACTCTAAAGTCAAAGTTCATTACCACGGTCAAAATTTAATCAGCGGCGATCTACCCTTTAACGATGATGGTGGTCTCCGGTGGGTCTCTCAACCATCCCTTCTTGAACATATAATCACCGAAGCCAGTAATTATGAAAAATTCAATTTTTTTCGGGGGCACCGAGTAAACGATGTTATCTACGAGAACGGCAGAGTTACAGGATTACAAGGTATTGCAGGGAATAACGAATTTCAAATTAAGGCCAAAGTAATTGTTGGGTTCGACGGCCGAACTTCAATTTTACGCAAAAAACTTGGATTTAAGACCAAAGATTTCAAACAAATAATTGATATAATCTGGTTCAAGGTGCCGTATCCAAATGACTTCATGNAACCTGGCACTGCTTTCGTAAATTTCGTGCCAGGGGGATTTATGATTTGCCCTGCCTGTTACAACGATATGCTGCAAGTTGGGTGGGTTATAACTAAAGGGTCCTTCGGCGAGATAAAAAAACAAGGAGTGGATTTTTGGATTGCTGAAATACAAAAAAGCTGTTGCAAAGAACTAGCTAAACATCTTGAGACAAATAAAAACAAAATATCAGATAGATTCGTTCTTGATGTAGGGCTTGATAGATGCCTAAGTTGGAACAAAAAAGGTGTTCTTCTGTTGGGGGACGCAGCACACACGATGAATCCGGTCGGCGCGCAAGGGATCAACATAGCATTAAGAGATGCCATAGTAGCAGCAAATCATCTTGTGCCGGCCATTACCGGCAATGAGCTACCAACGACATTGGACCGTGTCTTTAAAAAAATAGAAAAAGAAAGACTCCCTGAAGTTAAACTTATTCAAAACCTCCAAAAAAGGCCAACAACCGTCTTTAAGAGACAGAACCCCGTTATATTTTTTTTGATAAAAAACCTGCCGACCATTTTACGACTGAATTTTGTTAAAAAGATATTCGCAAAACTTCAACATTGGATGGTATACGGGGTCACCGACGTAGAAATTAAGGTTTGAAGCGACACAACCTAAAAACAGCTAGTCACAACTGTCTTGTATTATCGAGACCTAAATTCTACTGTAAACTTAATATGGACAGCCGCTTGCCATCACTGAGTAACGATAAATACTAAACCAAGAATTGAAATCAAAAACCACGGCGCAGCGTAATACCATAACTCTCGTTTGAAATCACTGGATACCTGTTCCGAACGGCAAATGTAGAGTAATTGAAACCACGAAAAAGACTTAAATAGCGCGAACCCATACACACCGAGAAACATAGCATAACTAAACATGAGCAACGAAGCCTCAGAAAACATAAAAATATCCTCAATAGTTACCTAGTGTATCGGCCAGATTGACTCCCTTTTTCATCTTTTTTTACATTTCATACCAATGTTTCAACTTATGCGACTAGATAATGTCAGATTACGTCTTCACTCGGAATCAGTCAGCAGCAGTCTTTAAGGGGCAAATCCCAATTAAGGCGTAGGCTCAATACGCAACAATGCGCCATCATTTTCTTCATCAGTAAGCAAGTACAAATATCCATCTGGGGATTCGCGCACTTCTCGAGTCCGGCGGGTCAGTTGAGTTAACATTAACTCTCTGCGCATCTCTTCCATCCGCTCGTTAAAAACGATCCTTTGCAGATGCCCTGTACCTGGAATACCGCCCATGCGGAGCGACCCAACAAATAGGTTGCCTTTCCATGCCGGAAATCTATCGCCGGTATAAATGGTCATTCCCGATGCCGCAATTGCAGGCAACCACACCAAAAGTGGAGATTCAAACCCTTCCCTCGTCGGATGCGGGTTCACCTGTTCACCTGAATAAAATCTACCGAAACTAACTACAGGCCATCCATAATTGCGACCGGNCAACAATATGTTCACCTCATCGCCACCATTCGGTCCGTTTTCATGTTGCCACATTTCTCCTGTCTCCGGATGCCTCATAAGGCCCAGAGTATTTCGATGGCCAAGTGTGTAGATTTCAGGGCGGTAATTCAGACGATTAAGAAAAGGATTATCTGCGGGAATATTTCCATTATCTTCTAATCGCAGAACTTTCCCTCTCAGACTCATCGGATCTTGGGCCACCTCCCCTACTCGACCGCCCGTAGAAAAATAGACTTTCCCGTCACTGCCGAAGGCCACACGCCCATTAAGGCCGGAATTACCCTCAAAAGCTTCCGTGACAAGAAGATCTCGCGTATTAATTAAACTGCTACCTTCAAATTTACCAACCGCTAGAGCAGGAGCGCCCCAGCCATTTCCCGCAGCTTTCGTATAAGTCAAATATACCAAGCCGTTATTAGAAAAGTCTGGGTGTATTGCTATATCCATTAACCCACCATTTCCTTCAATCCTGACTTCTGGAACTCCTGAAACCGCAATAGGGTCAAGCACACCATCGCGAACTATTCGAAGCCGGCCTGGGCGTTCAGTAACCAAAATTTCGCCGGAAGGAAGAAACGCCATAGACCAAGGATGCGATAGGCCTCTCGCCATAATACTAACGCGAATGTTGTGTTGTTCAGCGGTATCAAATTCCCAAGGTCCATCTCCTAATGGCTTAACGGGAATACCAATAGACTGTCCTTGGACATACGTTGAAACTACGCAAACCGCTAATAATAGCCCGACTAAGTATTTGCAATTAATATTCATTGAAGTCTCCCTTACAGTTGTAACAAGAGAATAAAGTTTGTATCTATCCAAGTCCACGAAAGAACAACAACGAAAAAACGCAACTATAGTTTTTTACCATCCAAGCTTTATTATTAGGTACNAGGATAAATACTTTAGCTATAAAACTAGACTGGATGCCTTTAGGAGTATATTTTTGNGACCAAACCTTATTGGTAGACAGCGATTTTTTCAGCAGAGATATAAAATATGTCCTTAAAACGAAGACAATTACTTAAGCTTTTTGCCAGTTTTAGCGCACTAGCTGCCACTACGGCACCTTCTGCCGTGTCTAAGGCTTTAAATTCCAATTCAATTATCAAACCCGAACGTCTTCGCCAGGGGATGACTATCGGTCTAGTGACACCAGCGAGCAACGTGCCCGAAGACGAAGACCTACNTGCAGCTTCAGATTTCGTTCGATCACTAGGTTTTGAAGTCAAGACTTCACCTAACTTACGGAGCCGAAAACAGTATCTAGCAGGAAGCGATCGGCAACGTGCTGATGATCTTAACAGCATGTTCGCTAACCCCGAAGTGGATGCGATTTTTTGTATCCGGGGCGGTTATGGCTCCGGGAGGTTACTGAGAAGTCTGGACTATGAAACTATAGCCATTAATCCTAAAATAATAATGGGATACAGTGATATTACTGCTATATTGAATGCGATTCACACTCATACCGGGCTTTTAACATTTCACGGGCCTATCGCTGGCGATAATTTTTCTGAGTATACCTATAATCAATACAATCGAGTCCTTGTCGAACCAAGACAGACCATACAGATTGGAGAAGCACCAAACTTCCCGGTACGCCCCGGCTTTGTAGATCGTGTAAACAGGCTCACTACAATAGTGACTGGAAGTGCAGAGGGGCATTTAATTGGCGGAAATCTATCACTATTAGTTACTTTAATGGGAACGCCATATGAACCCAATTTTGATGGCGCCATACTCTTTCTAGAAGATGTATCAGAACCACCTTATAGTGTTGACCGCATGCTCACACACCTATGGTTGACAGGCAAATTGGAACAGCTTTCTGGGATAGTTCTCGGTAAATTTACCGATTCTGAATATAGCGGCAACACACTAAGCATGGAACAAGTATTTCGTGAACGCTTTGAACCCCTTGAATTGCCTACTCTAAGAGGGTTAATGATTGGGCATGTAGAGGATAAAACTGTCGTGCCAATTGGTGCTCGCGCCCGACTAGATGCTGATCAAGGCACTCTCACTCTTCTCGAGCAGGCGGTTTTGTAAGAAAAGGTGACCTTAGCTCTTGCTTCGCGATGACTAATGAAATTAAGTATTTTTGGAAAGTTGCGTTTGCCGAAATATTCCAAACCCCATATAAGCGAGACCTATGGACAAAAGCGGGTTGATGTAGTTAAAGAATGTCCACGGAGCAAATTCTAAGGGAGACATACCAAGTACCCCAGTTATAAATGCACCTGAAGTCGTCCAAGGGATAAGTGAAGTACTAAGCGTTGCACCTTCTTCAAGGCAACGGGATAACATGTGCTTCTCCAACCGATCTTTTTCGTAAGATTCTTTAAAGATCTGTCCTCCAAAAATAATTGATAGATAACCTTCTCCCATACTCATGTTGGTGACAACACCAGTGCCTATTGTGGTTGCCATAAGGCTTGCTGAGCGTTCGATGCGGTTAAGCAGGCCGCTTAGGAGCACTCTCACGAAACCTGCACGTTCGAGAATACCTCCAAGGGATAGCGCAATTAAGGCAAGCGACATCGTCCACATCATACTGGTTATTCCACCGCGACTTAAAAGAGTATCTAGTTGTTGTAGCCCTGTATCCGCAACATAACCGGTATGCAGGCTATTTAAGACATCTGTAGCGGATCTCTCTTGAGTTGTAACTGCCAGAAACACAGCAGTAGCAACACTCGCCAGCATGCACGCCTCCGCAGGCGTTCGTTTTAGACTCAAAATAAGCAACACAAGCAGAGGCAATAGAGTCAGTGGAGAAATAGCGAATTCACTGTCAAGAAGATCACGCAAGTTCATCAATTCTTCAACAGAAAGAACCTGACTGCTAAAGGAAACCCCGATCATCATAAAGGCAATCAGAGTGATGATATAAGTTGGCACTGTGGTATAAAGCATCGACTTGATGTGTGAGTAAAGATCGGTATCTGCGCTCATAGCTGCAAGGTTTGTAGTGTCAGAAACTGGGGACATCTTATCGCCGAANCTTGCTCCTGATACGATCATGCCAACAACAATAGGGAGCGGAATACCTAACACGTCACCCAGTCCCATTAGAACAACTCCTATCGTCGCAATTGTTCCCCACGCTGTGCCTGTGGCTAGGGACATAAGGCTACATAGCACTAGTCCAGCAGGTAAGAAAAAAGAAGGATGGAGCAAATCTAGGCCATAATATATGAGCCCCCCAATCGTTCCACTCTCAATAAGTGCAGCAACCAATATTCCAATAAGAAAAAATATAAATATCGCACCCAGACCTTTCTCGATCCCCGAAATCATCGCTGATTTGATCTGTTGGTAACTGAAGCCTAACAACCCTGAATGGCCCGCCACCCATACCGTCGCGATGACTAAAAGACTATGCAGACTGATACCCAGCCACAACATTCCGCTAATTACAGTTAAGATGACCCCGCCAAAACAAATCAGTGAATGAAAAAAACTAGGTTCCTGGTTGTCTCGCATAGCTTTACATCCTTAGCAGCGAAATGCTTTATCGAGTGCTGTTACGATAACGGCAAAAATATTATTCGATATTTATTTAAAACGACGTTTTTACTTGGCCTGAAGTACGATTTTTGCAATAAACCAGCATACTGAAAAGACCACCAACATTTTTTCATAAACCCGGCTTCAGCAATAGTAGGCGTCCCCTATAATTTTATACAAATATTCATCCTTCTCTAATTGATTTGTGTTAAAACATAGTCTATTACCGTAATTCACCATACGACCAATATTTCAAAACAAGAGGATTCGCAATGTCAGCCAAAAACTCTAAGTCTGCAATGAGTCGGAGAACTTTTATCGGGATAGGCAGCGCAATTGGAGCCATGGCTGCAAGTGACTCGAGGCCATTACTTGCGCAGCCTCGCTCGTCTCAACCAGTTGTTATTTCTTCAGGAAATGGCTTTCTTTATCGCAACGGAGGTTCCGAAACTTGTGTCGAGCGAGCATATCGCATGATCACCGAAGGAAATGATGTCCTTGAGTCATTAGTTGCAGGGGTGAATATTGTTGAGCTAGACCCTGAAGATACAAGTGTGGGTTTTGGAGGGTTACCCGATGCCTCTGGCAATGTAACATTGGACTCTTGTTGCATGCATGGCCCGCTAAAAAGAGCAGGGGGTGTTGCTGCACTGCAAGGCGTTCGAACGCCGTCTAACGTGGCTAAGGCAGTCGCTGACTTAACTGACCATCATCTCTTGGTAGCCGAGGGAGCTCAGGATTTTGCAAGGCAGATGGGTTTTCAAATTGAGGATGATCTCAATACTGAACGTTCGAGGCAGCGTTACCTAGAGTGGCGTCGTCGCATCGACCCCTCACACTATCCAGACCCCAATCGTCAGGCAAAGTTAAACCAGGAATCAATAAAAAAGTTTACAAGAAATAGCATAAAGATCGCTCACGAAATGGCTAACGAAGGCTTAATCGACCCAGAGCACCTTTATGGCACCATTAATTGCAATGGAATAAACAGTAACGGGGATATTTGCGGAGTAACTACCACCTCCGGTCTAGCATGGAAAATTCCTGGTCGTGTTGGGGACAGCCCCATTCTGGGAGCCGGGCTATATGTATCTAATGACCACGGAGCTGCAGGTTCTACGGGCCGGGGAGAGGCTAATTTATACAACCTTGCCTCCTTTCTCGTAGTCGAGGAACTTCGGCGTGGCGCAGACCCTAAAGATGCGGGGATGACAGCATTGCAGCGTATATGGGAAAACACTGAAACTAGATTATTGAGTGAAAATGGGGAGCCTACATTTAATGTAAATTTCTATGTACTTGGAAAAGATGGTCGCCATGCCGGCGTAGCATTCTACGGAACCTCTAATAATGGCGATCAGCGTAATTATGCTGTTTGTGACGAAAATGGTGGGCGCCATGAAGCTATTGAAGGGCTCATCCGGTAGGCTAGTGGAAAACTAATGAAAAGAAATATAGTGAGCACTCTGTTTTTCCTCTTAGGCTTTTCAGGAGTCAGCCATTGCTTAGCGCAATTGAACGGCGACTGGATGCTAACAATAGACCATGACGCAGAGCGTCTTGGTGTAATTAGTTTTGAACAAACCGACGAAGGCATCAAAGCTTTTGTAGATGGAGGTCCGGTAGATCTAAAGATAGATGCAGAAAAAATAGAAATGGTTGTTGACTATCGAGATAGTGGTGGGAGGCTTTTGAGTCGAAAGCTCACAGGAATCATAGGTGAAGAATCTATAAACGGAACGCTAATAGCAAATCATGATGATTCCGTCGGAACTTGGGTTGCAACCCGAATGGCTCAAAATCGTAACGTACAGGCCAGACCTGTCGATATCAGCGGGATTTGGTCGCGAATATCTGCTGGCATGGAAAAAGTAGATTTAGACTACACCACGTCAGCGCAAGCATTGGTCGATAATTACAATTATCTGGATGACCCTGGATTAAGATGTGTCTCTCCTGGATTAGTTAGGTTATCTGGCTGGCCCTATCCAATGGAGATAATTCAAGGCGAGAAACAAATAACTATTCTGTATGAGAGCTTCCGTGAAGTTCGGCGAATTTACATGGATGGAAGAGAGATACCCGAAAATCTGCCAGCTTCTGCAATGGGTTATTCCAGAGCTCACTGGGAAGGCAGTACCCTAGTAGTAGAGACATCTTTGCTTAAACCAAATTTTGTGGATCAAGCTGGGCAACCCATATCCGACCAAGCAAAAGTAGTTGAACGAATAGTTATGGGTAAAAATGGAAGAAATCTTCGCAGCCTGTTAACGCTCTATGATCCTCAGAATTATGAACGCCCAGTAATTAGATATCGGCAGTGGAGAAAGACACCGGACGCAACGATCTCGGAATACGATTGCGACTCCTATCCTTTTTACAGAGGGTTGCAACTCGAGGGACGATTGACTGAGTTTCTAGATAGAGTGCGCGAACAACAAGCCCAGTAAACATACTTTAATGAATTCAACACGTCGTAAATTTATATCCGGCCTTGCTGCCATTACCTCTACGAGTCTTTTTTCGCAGAGTTCTTCACAAATGCTTTCGGCAGAAGGTCATGATTCCCTAACTGAGAATTATCCTGATCTGTCTGGCACTTACCTTAACAACGCCTCACGGCACCCAATGCCAAAAGCTGCCGCCGCTGCGGCTCAAGATTACATATCAAACTTAACAGTTGGAAACGAGATAGACGTCTCCTTATCCGTACGGACCCAGTTTGCGAACCTAATTAATGCCAATCTTGAAGAAATCACCTATGCAGCAAGCACCACTTTAGGCGAAAACCTAATAATAGAAGCACTAGACATACCAGCCAGAGGTGGTCAAATAATTACAGATGCTATGCACTTTATTGGCTCATTTTATCTATACGAGCAACTCAAAAAGCAAGGAATGGACGTCATCATATTACCCCCGCAGGAAGACGGCACGGTTTCGCTAGAACAATATGAGGAAGCGGTTACTCAAGAAACAGTCTTGATTTCAGTTTCACATATTTCCTGGATAAACGGATTTGAACATGATCTAAAATCACTGAGCGATATAGCTCACTCAGCGGGAGCTTACCTCTATGTCGATTTAATTCAATCTGCCGGAAACACTCCTATTGACGTCAAAGCAATGGGTATAGATTTTGCCAGTTGTGGCACTTACAAATGGCTTATGGGAGACTTTGGGTTAGCTTTTCTTTACGCTAACAAATCTAATTTAGAAGAATTAAAGCGGCCGCACTACGGATATTTACAAACTACTAATTTTGTTTCTCCGGAAACCCACATGTACCCTCTTGATCCACCAGGCACTCCCAAATACGTGAGTTCACGCAGAGAGGGTATCGCAGGAGTCTTCAGTGGGTCCTTTCCTCCAAGAATGATTGAGGCTGCAGCTAACATATCACTAAAAATGATACTAGAAACAGGTGTCGAAGTTCTGCAAGCTCAGAGGCAACCTTTAATAAACGCATTACAGTCTACCTTGCGAGAACGAGGATTTAGACCTTACACACCACAAGAGTCAAAATCACCGATTGTTAGTTTTATAAAGAAAGACTCCGAATCCCTTAACGAGCGTTTAGCGCAAGCCAATATTTCAATTTCCACCTACAGAGATAGGTTTAGAATTTCTCCTTCTTTTTATAACGACATGAATGATATCGATCGAGTAATAGATATTCTTGGTAGAGCTTGAAATTTAACGGACCAATGCGGACTTTTCGTCGTTAAGTAACATTTAGTTATCTCCGCCGCTAGCATATATAACTTCCCCATTCTCCATAGTTATTGTAACAACCCATATTTTTTTAGCTTCTTCCAGCCCCAGATTACCTTCCACAATTACTCGATCTCCAACTTCTATAGTTTCTGGACCCCATCCTCGACGGAGCAGATTTTGAGGTGTGGATGATTGAGCATCCCAAATTTCACTTTCGCCTTCTTCGTTATTCACAGCAAAAAAAATATGTGCATGAGGATTGACAAACAGTATCTCGACCACATCCCCCTCTCTAGCCCCGAATAACTCATAGGAAAATTCTGCTGCAAAGCTATGATGTGCTGCCAACTTGTTTACAAAAATGACTAGACTCAAAGCAATGAAGCTTAGAGATATTATGGTTTTAATTCTTCTGTTTATTAAGAATAGGGTATAATTGAACACTTTCATTTCGCCGACTTCAGGTCTTCACTGGATTCAATATTGTATTTTATCTTGTCAGCGACAGATAGAAAAATAGATTCTTTCTGACTCCGATTCGATTATTAGCCCCAAAAAAAGCCCTGCTGTTCTCAAATCGTTAGCCATGTTAGATTACCGCCCTTATTTTTGGAGCATGAGCTTAAGAACAATGTCATCATATAAAATCGCCATCTTGGACGGGGACGGTATCGGACCAGAGATTATGGCCGAGGCAGTCAAAATTTTGGAGCTAGTGGCAGAACGAAATAAAATCAATTTCGAACTTTGTCCTGCGCCATTCGGTGCGTCCGCATACTTTTCACAGGGTCATCCTTTCCCCGAGGAAACCAAAATAGTTTGCGATAAAGCAGATGCTATATTGAAAGGCCCTATAGGTCTAAATCATGAAGAATCAAGAAAAATACCAGTTGATATGCAACCTGAACGCGGCGCCTTACTACCTCTTCGGCGGCGTTATAATACGTTTGCCAATTTCCGGCCGGTGTTTCTTCCTAAAGGGCTAGCTCATTTTTCTCCCTTAAAGCCCGAAGTCATTGGAAAAGGTATTGACTTCATAATTATCCGCGAACTTGTTGGGGGACTGTACTTTGGCAAAAAAGAAGCGGGCATTAATGAAGACGGCAAGCGGTATGTAAATGAAAGCCTAGAATATAATGAAGATCAGATTAAGCGTATCGCGAAAGTAGCTTTCGATACTGCTCAAAAAAGAACTAAAGTTCTCCATAATATACACAAAAGCAATGTACTTAAATCTAGTGTGCTATGGAACGAAATAATCGGCGAGGTCGGCGAAAACTATCCTGATGTTGAAGTGGTGCACATTTTGGTAGATGCCGCTGCCACTTATCTCTGTCTCAACCCGGGCCAATTTGATGTCATGGTTATGGAAAATATGTTTGGCGATATTCTTTCTGATCAAGGTGGCGGAATATTGGGTTCTTTGGGTTTAATGCCCTCCGCATGCATAGGTCCAAACAAAGCTTATTATGAGCCATCGCATGGTTCTGCTCCAGACATCGCTGGGCAGGGTATTGCAAACCCCTACTCTATGATTGGGTCAGTTGCCATGATGTTAGAAATGAGTTTGGGGCTAGAAGACGAAGCAAAAAATGTTTGGCATGCCATGCAGAGCGTTTTTGCTTTAGGTTTTACCACGCCAGATCTTTCCCAACCTGGCGTTGATGCGAAAATGATAAGTACGGATAGCTTTGGTGACATGGTTGCCCAGGAACTCTCCAAGCAGTAATCAACCATCCAAACCAGATCTTGTATGCAGTAAAATATTAATCACTCGCAAAGTAGCTTTGACCGCAGCCATTACTTGATTGGAATCTACTCCTCGAGTTTTAAATTCCTGGTCGTCCGCCTGCCATGTAATAATACACTCTGTTAATGCATCTGTTTTACCACCGCGAGGAATATGGACTTCATAGTCAGTCAATAGTGGCATTACAAAATTTTTCTCTCCCATTATTTTTTCGATAGCATCCATAAAGGCATCGAATCCCCCATTACCCGCACCAGAGCTTTGATATTCGTCACCGTCGATAGTAACTCGAACCGATGCAGTGCTATCTACATCCAATCCAGTATTGATATAGCAGTTATTTAGCTCAACATGCTTATACTCTTTACTCTCCATGATATCTGCAATAATAAAAGGAAGATCTTCCGCTGTTACTACATGTTTCGAGTCTCCGAGCGCAACTACTTTCTCCAATACTTTAGCCTGATTCTCAGAAGACAATGTAATACCCAGCTCTTCCAAATTATTTATTATTGAAGCCTTGCCACTCATTTTCCCTAAAGCATACTTTCTTTTGTGATCAAATCTTTCAGGGCTTAGTTTGGAAACATAGAGATTACCCTTCAGATCGCCATCGGCATGAATGCCAGCAGTTTGAGTGAATACGTCAGTCCCTACTACAGGTGTATTAGCTGCAATCCACTTACCTGAAAAGTTTTCTACCATTCGACTTAACACAGTAATCCGGGTTTCATCGATCGAGAGTTTAAAACCAAGTTTATCTTTGACCATTACTGCCACTTCGGCTAACGATGCATTACCAGCTCGCTCTCCCAGACAATTCATAGTGCAATGAATATTGTCGATTCCAGAATTGATAGCAGCGTAAACATTTGCGGTAGCAAGACCATAATCGTTGTGGGGATGAAAATCGAACTCGACATCAGAAAATTTTTGCTGCATCTCCGTCAGCGCTTCAAATACCTCATTCGGTGCCAGCAGCCCCAAAGTATCTGGTAAGAGAAAATGACCTATACCTAAGTGCTGAGTACCAGCAATTAACCCGAATACATAGTCCTTGCTGTTCTGGTAGCCATTAGACCAGTCTTCCAGATACATATTTACCTTTAGGCCCTCATCGTGGGCATACTCTACCGTCCGGCAAATATCGTCTACATGACTACTAAGCTCTTTACCTAATTGCTCTTTGCAATGTTTTTCACTACCTTTCGCTAATAAATTGATAACTTTCCCGCCAGCGCTACACACCCAGTCTACGCTGCGTCTATAATCGACAAAGCCAAGCACCTCAACCCGATCCACCAACCCTTCAGCGGAAGCCCACTGACAAATTTGAGCTACCGCTTCTTTTTCACCATCAGAAACACAAGCTGACGCAATTTCAATCCGATCAACATTTAGTGATTGTAACAATGCTCGAGCGATGCTCACTTTTTCATGAACCGAAAATGAGACGCCTTGAGTTTGTTCTCCGTCCCGCAAGGTGGTATCCAACAAGCGGATATGGCGGTTGCTATTAGAATTATTCATCCGAATTTCTCAAACCTAGTCAGACTAGCACTAAACAGACCCTTCCAAGAGGCCAACCAAGCATAAAGGGGGCTGGATTCTAACAAAAACTGTAGCCACCCAGAAGCTGAATTTACTGCATTTCTATGCGTTGACGTCCGCTGTCATCGTTATATACTTCGCGCAGCAACAAAATTGGAGCATTGGGGAAATTTATGACGATACAAATTTGCGTGCCGAAAGAAGTTCGCGAGGACGAACAGCGAGTTGCATTGGTACCGGACGTTGTCAAACGACTTACCAAAGAAGGTATAAATATAAACATAGAAGCTGGGGCTGGCGAACTTGCGGGATACACAGACATAAGCTACGAAATCGCTACAGTGGTATCTAATTCCAGCGAATTACTGGCCCAAGCCGATATAACCCTTACAGTCAATCCAATCACTTCAGAACAGATTAGCCAACTAAAAGAAGGATCTATATTGATAGGGTTTTTAAACCCTCACTCCGATTTAAAGCGATTTACGCAATTAGCAGCAAAAAATATAAGCGCATTTTCTGTTGAACTCATTCCTAGAATTTCCCGAGCCCAAGCGATGGACGCACTGTCTTCGCAGGCTTCCATAGCAGGATATAAAGCTGTACTGCTTGGTAGTAACATCCTCGGAAAGTTTTTACCTATGCTTACGACAGCCGCCGGGACCATAAGACCGTCTAAATGTTTAGTCATTGGCGCAGGGGTTGCCGGTCTCCAAGCTATTGCTACAGCCAAAAGGCTTGGAGCCATCGTCGAGGGTTACGATGTAAGAGCCGCGGTAAAAGAACAGGTTGAATCCCTTGGCGCAAAATTTGTTGATATTGAAATTAAAGCCGAAGGTGCTGGTGGCTATGCGCGAGAACTAACCGAAGAAGAAAAAAATCAACAGCAAGAAATTCTTGCGACACATGTTGCTGCGGCGGATCTTATAGTTACCACTGCAGCCATTCCTGGTCGAACTTCGCCACGTATCATCAGCACCTCCATGATTGAAGGAATGAAAGAAGGGTCAGTGATCGTAGATCTTGCCGCTGAAGGAGGGGGAAACTGCGAAATCACAAAACTCGGTGAAACTGTTCTGCACAAAGGTGTAAAGATATACGGGCCCGAAAATGTTCCAAGCATGGTGGGCAATCATGCCAGCGAGCTCTACGCTAAAAACTTACAAAACTTCCTTGAGATATTAATTCAAGAGGATGAGGTTAAGATTAACCTTGAAGACGAGATTATTAACGAAAGCCTGATAACCCACGATGGCGAAGTTCATCACCCTGGAATTAGAGATCAACTAGAAGGAGCGTCATCATGATCGAAGGCCTCGCCGCTTTATACATCTTCATGCTAGCTGGTTTCACTGGCTATGAAATCATTAGTCGGGTACCAGTTATTTTACACACGCCCTTGATGTCAGGATCCAATTTCGTCCATGGCATCGTATTAGTTGGCGCCATGATTGCACTGGGCATTGCCGCAACCCCCACAGAGCAAATAATCGGTTTTTTTGCTGTTCTGCTGGGTGCCGGTAATGCCGTCGGTGGTTATGTTGTAACGGAACGGATGCTGGAAATGTTTAAGTCCAGTGACAAAGGGAGCGAAGGTTAAATCATGGAAACAATTATCCAAGCAGCATATTTTATAGTAGCCGTCATTTTTATTGTCGGCCTCAAACAAATGAGCTCACCCGTAACTGCTCGGCGTGGAATCTTATGGGCGGGGGCGGCCATGGTTACCGCCACCTTGGTTACCTTCCTTAATCCGCAAATCATTGATGATAACCAAGCCGCCACCAACGTTGGGTTGATTATTCTCGCAATTGCAATTGGCGGCGGTTACGCATGGTGGAGTGGCAAACGCGTTGCCATGACTGATATGCCGCAAATGATTGCCATGTATAACGGTATGGGAGGTGGAGCAGCTGCCGCGATCGCCGCTGTGGAATTACTAGACGCAACTTCGAAAGCATCTAACTCCTCTTCAACCATTGCGGACGTTATGGGTGCAGATATTGCAGTCTTAGGAATACTTGGAGCCATCATAGGAACAATTTCATTTAGCGGAAGTATCATTGCATGGGCAAAACTGGATGGACGTCTAAACAGATCACGTTTATTACCCGGCCAGCATTTCATTAATGCCATAATAGCTATTGTCACCATCGGCTTCGCTGTTTCTATCTACTTTAGCGCAGGGAATTTAGCACCAATAGTTATTTTCTTCTCACTAGCTTTAGTCCTAGGCATATTCATTACCATCCCCGTCGGTGGTGCGGACATGCCGGTAATCATCTCCCTGTTTAATGCCTTAACGGGCTTAGCAGTTGGGTTTGAAGGCTATGTGTTAGGCAATGCTGCAATGATTATTGCTGGCATTGTGGTCGGCTCTGCTGGTTCTCTCCTAACTCATTTGATGGCTGTCGCTATGAACCGCTCTGTGGCCAACGTCTTCTTCGCTGGAGTTGGCACTGAAACCGGGGCAACGGGTGATGGGGGCGAACAGGGAGAGATGAAGGAAATTCAAGCTCAGGATGCCGGAATTCTTATGGCCTTTGCCAGCCAGGTAGTCATCATTCCGGGTTATGGCATGGCAGTTGCGCAAGCGCAACATAAAATTTGGGAACTTACTCAGCTTCTGGATGACAAAGGCGTGAGTATAAAGTTCGCAATTCATCCAGTGGCCGGAAGAATGCCCGGCCATATGAATGTTTTGCTGGCAGAAGCCGGCGTGCCCTATGACATGATTTACGACATGGAAGACATCAATGCAGACTTTCAGACCACCACGGTTGCATTGGTCATTGGCGCAAATGACGTTGTAAATCCTTCTGCTAAAAGCGATACCAGCAGCCCGCTCTATGGCATGCCTATTTTGGACGCAATAGATTCCGATAATGTGATTGTTATTAAACGAGGGCGCGGTGCCGGCTTCTCAGGTGTAGAGAATCCGCTGTTCTTTGCCGATAACACTAAAATGTTATTCGGTGATGGGCAAAAGGCTGCAAGCGAGTTGATACAAGCAGTAAAAGAACTATCTTAACTTTTGAACGAATCGCGGTGTGATCAAACAGCAGAATATCCGCGCGCGGGATTATTTCGGCGCTTGGCAGCGCTACTGTACGATGTGTTTCTAGTAGCAGCTATCTGGATGCTGCTCGGCTTCATACTTCAATTAGTGTTTGGCACTAACACCAATCAGCTTATCGATGGTCGAGTAATTACTAACCCCCTGCTAGATAACCTACTATTTATCTTAATGCTCCTAAGTAGTTTCAGTTTTTACTGCTGGTTTTGGATGCATAGAGGCCAAACACTCGGCATGTTGGCTTGGCGAATAAGAGTGGAAACAGCGGAAGGAGGAAGTATTACCTTACTACAAGCCATAATACGCTTCCTTACTGCATGGCCTGCTTTCTTATTTTTGGGAATGGGGTATTTGTGGATCTATGTAGATAAAAGTGGCGATGCAGCCCATGATAAATTATCACGCACTAAGGTTATGAGACTGCCGAAATCCTGCAGGCCTTTCTAATTTCGCGATTTCTGAAAAATAGACCAACTAATACTTTGCACACCTCATTTAGTTTTCAGAAAAGTAACAAGCGAAACATGGCGAAAATACATCAGGCAACTAGAAGAGTTTTTTTAGCGAACCGGCTACAAAATCAACAGCTTAACGTACCTTAAGGAGCAGGAGAATGCCGAATCCTGCACATAAAATTATTGGAATTAGCACAGCGACCAAAGGATTAAAACCATAAAGCAAGCTAGCCGGTTCCATCATACGTTGCAAAATCGTAAAAACCAGCCCAGTACCAAGAGCAACGAATACCCTTGCCCCCATTGTTGCTTCGCGCAAGGGCCCAAAAACGAAAGAAATAGCTAGTATCACAAGAGATAACGTTGAGAGTGGTTGCAAGACCTTCTTCCAGAAAGCCAGATAATAAGTATCAGTATCTAACCCCTCTGCTTCAAAGTATTCGGCAAACCGATATAAGCCTGAAATCGATTGCTCGTCAGCGTCTACCAATAAGACGCTCAAAAGTTCAGGTGATAAATTTACTTGCCAGTCTTTCTGCAGGTAGCGTTGTGTTGCGACAGAGCCCTGACTAAAAGTACTTTCCTGTACGTTATTCAATCGCCAGTAAGAGCCGTTTTCTTCTTCTACGTAAGTTGCAGAGTCATTGAAACTTAGGGACTCTAGCCGTCTATTGTGGTCAACCTGATAACGACTGACGCCAAAAAGCTGACGACCACCCGGCGCAATCGCATTGATATGAATAAATTCATTACCCACTCGTTGCCACGTTCCCTGCTCAGGATTAACTGTGGAACCGCCACTGCTTTGAATCGCTTTATTACTTTGGGCTAATTGCTCTAAAGGGGGCGAAATATACTCACCTAGCAACAAACTTAAGCACATAACAAATAGCACGGGTTTAAGCACGGCAAAAATAATTCGAGAAACTGGGACCCCTGCAGATTGTATCACCACCAACTCATTATGGGACGCTAGGATTCCTAAACCAATTAAGGCTCCTCCGAGCGCAGCAAACGGAAGCAATTCATAGATACTAGTGGGCATAGTTAACAATACGAAACTTAAAGCATTTACCGGGTTGTAATTTTCATCGGTATCAGCCAACTGATCGAGCAGGCCAAATATAAGATCCAGCGTAGCAATCAAGGCTATTACAACTATCATTGAAAGTAATACTATGTTGCGAATATGGCGATCTATAAGAATCACTTTACTCGTCCTAACGATAGATAACGACCTAAATCAGGATAACGAAACAAAGCTACCCCAACACCTATAAATAACGCATGAACCCACCACAATCCCAAAATGGGGCTTAGCTCACCTCCCGCAACCAGATCACGTGTGAATTGCAAAAGAAGAAAGTAGATTGCATAAATCAATGCCGCTGAAATCAACTTGCTATACCTACCCTGTCTGGGCTCAACTTCGCTCATTGGCACTGCAATTAGAGTAATTATAGGTATTAAAATAACTATAGATAATCGCCATTGTAACTCCGCTTTATGTTCTGGAAGGCTGGAACCAATGAGCTCTGCGGTGCCTAGGGTCTCTTCTTCTAAAACTTCTTCAAATTCAGCAGTATCTGGAAGCCGAATTGATTGCGCATCAAATTGCGCAATAGAGAACTCTCCATTAATAGGATTGCCATCATATTGGTATACATTTTCCAGACGCATGAAACGAAAGCCTGTTTCAATATCTATGATTGGTCGTGCAGTTTCTGCCAACAATATTCTGGGAGCTTCGACTTTCGATTCTGTAACAGCTAAATCCCCTTGTGAAGAAGTAGAACTTAATGCGACGAAAACATTACTGAGTTGTCGGCCAACTCCAGGCACCATATCAGCTTGTTCTGCATAGGTAACTCGTCCTCCATCGCTAAAACTTTGAAACTGACCAGCGACAATTAAATCTATTTCCGTGAGTTGCTCCTGGCTCTGTTTAAGTTGTTCAGTATTACGAACTCCCCGGGGGGCTATATTCAAACTAAGCAAAGCCATAAATAAAACGACTACAACAGATATAAACAAAGTTAATAGCAATAACCGACTTTGGCTAAAACCCGAACCTAGCAAAACAACCATTTCATTCTCTGCATACATTCGCCCATATGCGAGCAAAATTCCGAGAAAATAAGCTAGAGGGACAATTACTAAGAAAAAGTCCGGCAGCCGATAAAACATCAGTAAGAACAAAACCTCTGAAGCTATTTCACCTGCTACAGCCTGTCCCAAATATTGAATGAAGCGACTAGTAAGCCCGACCACCAGTAATACTGCGGTGACAGCGGTCATTACTTGCAAAATTTGCTTACTGAGATAGCGAAAGATAGTCAAAGATCAGCGTGCCTAGAGTTTCACCAAGCGTAGTTTACTAAAATACATACGTGAAAGTTAGTAGATTAGCAGACTTAGGCTACCTGTACCTCTTGTATTTCCGGATAACCAAGTTTGTTTTTAAAAGCAACAGGCACTTGCGAAATTTCGTGTTTATCGAAATCAAAGAAAACTACACCAATCTTAGCGTTACACACCACTGTTTCTAAAGCTTCGTTAGTGACCTGAATTCCTATGTCGAAGCCATAACGGTTAAATGCACTAACACCTACATTTATGAGCAAAAGGTCATTGGCAAAAGATTCAGATCGATAGTCTACCGCGAAATCTGTAACAACCATTCCCAAGCCGAAGATATTAGATTCAGTAAACCCCAGACTAGATAGAAATTGCAACCGCGCTTCATGTAAAATACTAACCATAGAAACACTGTCTAAATGTTTAGCATAGTTGACGTCGCTAAGACCTACAATTCGCTCCATATTGAACAGAAATTGATCAGGCAAGGCCACTTTTATGCGCGGCATCATAACTCCCGTAGACGAATAACTCTAACCAATGTTATGACATTAAAAGCTGCAGTAAGTTCAATGGAAACTTAAATAATAGCGCGAACCTAGAAACTGGTTTTGCAAAAAATCTGCGATAAAATCACAAAATTCTAGATACTATTGCTTAACTAATTGAATAACTTTAGGATTACCGCTCTTTAATTCTTATATTGAAATTTTACAAAGCAAGGATAAGGCAAACTTCATGAGGTATTCAGTTAAAGTCGACCCTCCCGACAAAATAAACGCTGACTGCGTAGTTGTTCCCATCTGGAATAAAGCCGTTTTGTCGGATGAAGCAAAAATAATAGACGCAGCTTCTGCTAAAGCAATAAGCAAGATTCTGCATTTCAAAGACTTTTCAGGTAAATTAGGTGAGACGCAATTAATTTACAACCCTATAAATGTTAAAGCTAAAAGAATTTTGTTAGTTGGCGCTGGAAACAAAAATAAATTAGACGCCAAAGCCGCTGTTAAACTAATCAGTTCTACCCTAAACTTAATCCGTAATTCTAAAGCAAGCTCTATTCACCTTGCGCTAAGTAGCCTCGTTGTCAAGAACCGAAATAGCACTTGGCTAGCAGCCCGAATCTCACAAGAATCAGAAATCGCTAGCTATCAATACGACGCTACCAAAAGCACCAAGGCGAAAGCCTATGCAATAAAATCAATTTCACTCAACATTCTAAATGGCGGTCGTCGCAAAAGTATTGAATCTGCTCTAAAGTGCGGCCAAATCATTGGAAAAGCTGTAAACCACGCACGAGAACTTGGTAACCTTCCCGGCAATATCTGCACACCGACTTATCTCGCGCGGCACGCTAGCTCTTTGGCTAGTCGGCATCGCTCGGTTACGACCCAGGTTCTTAGTGAAAAACAAATGGCCCGATTGGGAATGGGATCCCTCCTTTCAGTAGGGAATGGTTCTGCCGAAGAATCCAAGCTAATCGTTATACAATACAAAGGTGCAAAATCGAATAGCGCTCCCTTCGCTCTCGTCGGCAAAGGTATTACTTTCGACACTGGCGGGATTAGTCTAAAACCAGGCGCTGCGATGGACGAAATGAAATTCGATATGTGCGGCGCTGCTAGTGTAGTTGCTACCATGGGAGCCGTCGCCGATCTTAAACTTCCAATCAACGTGGTGGGAGTAGTAGCCGCTGCTGAAAATATGCCGAGTGATCGCGCTACTAAACCAGGCGATATTGTCACCAGTATGTCAGGAAAAACTATTGAAATCCTAAATACTGATGCTGAAGGGCGACTAGTACTATGTGATGCTCTTACGTATGTTGAAAAATTCAAACCACGCAGCGTAATCGATGTTGCGACACTGACCGGCGCAGCAGTTGCTACTTTTGGCTCTCACGCCAATGCATTACTGAGTAATAATGAAAAGCTCGCAAATACATTAATGCAATGCGGTGAATACGTTTTAGATCGGGCCTGGCAACTGCCTCTCTGGGATGAATACCAAAGCTTGTTGAACAGCAACTTTGCCGATGTCGCTAATATCGGTGGACCTAGAGCCGGCACCATTACTGCAGCTTGTTTTCTATCCAGATTTACCGAGAGACAGAAGTGGGCGCATTTAGATATTGCTGGATCTGCATGGCATTCAGGCTCTAGGAAAGGAGCAACTGGCCGACCGGTGCCATTACTAGTAGAATATTTAAGCAGGCAGAAGGCGTAGTCACAATGTAGCTTTCGAAAGCCATGGCTCAAGTCGTTTTCTATTCTAATTTGGCCGACTAGCGCCTATCACTCGCGGGAAAAACCGATTTGAAGTAGCGTAAGGATTTCACCCGAAGAGGAAATAAACTATATCAGAAGAGACTAGATGACCCTTGCAAGCTCAACCCCTCCAGCTTTATGCCAATAACACCTCTATTCAAAGCAAAAACTGGCAAAATAGCTGAATCAATACAGAGGTTTACCCACAAACCTTCCACGCAAAGAACAATAGTAATTTAACTCTATTAAAATGATTACTGACCCACAGAAAAAGTCTCGTTATCAATAGACTTATAACATTTACCTCTCTAAAGGTTTGCGGCCAAAAACCCATAACGTATCAATAAGCACATAAGCAATAACGTAATGACAGCAGAGATTAGCACCTTCATGTATACTTGCGCCTTTTTTGAAGCCTCTGTAACTCTAGAAAATGGATAAGACCTACGAACCACAAGAATTAGAAAATCGCTGGTATAAAACCTGGGAAGAAAAAGGTTATTTTGCACCCCAAGGGGACGGCGCTCCGTATTGTATTGTAATTCCTCCCCCAAACGTGACTGGCAGATTGCATATGGGTCACGGATTTCAACATGCCATCATGGATGCATTGACCCGCTATCATCGGATGTTAGGTAAACAAACACTCTGGCAGGTAGGGACTGACCATGCAGGTATCGCAACACAGATGGTCGTAGAACGAAAGCTCAATACAGCAGGCATCAGCCGAGAAGAGCTAGGTCGTAAGGCATTTTTGGAGAAAGTCTGGGATTGGAGAGCGGAATCTGGAGGCATAATCACACAACAATTGAGACGCATGGGGTCCTCCCTGGATTGGTCCAGGGAGCGATTCACCATGGACGAACAACTGTCGGCCGTAGTGGCAAAAGTTTTTATCCATTTATTTGACGAAGGGCTTATCTATCGTGGTAATCGGCTAGTTAATTGGGACCCAGATCTGCATACAGCCATTTCTGACCTGGAAGTAATTTCTGAAGAAGAAAATGGAACACTTTGGCACTTCCGTTATCCATTAGCCAATGGCGCAAACACTATCGAAGGCAATGACTATATAACCATCGCCACGACCCGGCCTGAAACAATGCTTGGTGATGCAGCTGTTGCTGTTCACCCCGAAGATCCTCGATATACGAACCTGATTGGAAAACTTGTTGATTTACCTCTATGTAATCGCCACATTGAAATTATTGCAGATGATTATGTTGATCCAGAATTCGGAACAGGTTGTGTAAAAATTACTCCAGCACACGACTTTAATGATTATGAAATCGGCAAGCGACATAACTTAGAGTTAATTAATGTACTTACAGACAATGCAGCGATAAACGACAATGCCCCAGCAAAATACCGCGGCATGGATCGCTTTCATGCGCGCGAGCAAATCGTAGCCGACCTTCAAAAATTAGGACTAGTAGAAAAAATTGAGCCTCACAAATTCAAAATCCCACGAGGAGATCGAACCGGCGTAATCATTGAACCTTATTTAACTCATCAATGGTATGTAAACATCAAAAGTATCGCTGAGCCCGCAATCAAAGCTGTAGAAGACGGTGCTATCGAATTCGTGCCTAAGAATTGGGAAAATACTTATTTCGCCTGGATGCGAAATATTCAGGATTGGTGTATTAGCCGTCAACTCTGGTGGGGGCATCGCATACCAGCTTGGTATGATAATGATGGCAACATATATTCTGCCGCAAACGAAAAAGCAGTTCGCCTCAAATACAATCTCGCTGACGACTTTGTACTTCGCCAAGACGAAGATGTGCTTGACACTTGGTTCTCTTCAGCTCTTTGGACCTTCTCAACGCTAGGCTGGCCCGAAGATCGAGAATATTTCGAAAGATTTCATCCCACAAACGTTCTCGTTACAGGCTTCGACATTATATTTTTTTGGGTCGCACGCATGATAATGATGACCCTCAAATTCACCGATGAAATCCCATTCAAAAAAGTATATATCACCGGTCTCGTGAGGGACGAGAATGGACAGAAAATGTCGAAATCAAAGGGCAACATCCTCGACCCGATCGATCTCATTGACGGAATTAGCTTGGAGGGATTAATAAAAAAGCGCACCGCAGACATGATGCAACCCCAGATAAAGAAGGAAATTGAAGACCATACCAGAAGATCATTCCCTAAAGGTATTATAGGTTATGGTACCGATGCTCTTCGTTTTACATTCTATTCTCTTGCTTCTACCGGTAGGGACATAAAATTTGATATTGGCCGTATGGAAGGATTCAGAAATTTTTGCAATAAAATCTGGAACGCCGCTCGTTACGCTATGATGAATATAGAATCTGAAAAAGTTCCCGTATCACCTGGTAGCGGAGAATACTCTGTCGCAGACAGATGGATTATGAGCCGATTTGAGAACACTGCATTGGCAGTTGAGTCAGCGATAGATAATTATCGTTTTGATCTTGCTTCTCAAGCATTACATGAGTTCATCTGGAGCGAATATTGCGATTGGTATGTCGAACTATCCAAACCAGTTTTATGGGACGAAAAATCGGACCCTGAAGCAGCTAAAGCGACTCGGTACGTTCTAGTCTCTGTGTTAGAAAAGAGCCTCCGTTTATTGCATCCATTCATGCCTTTTATTACTGAGGAAGTCTGGCAAAAGATTGCACCATTGATAGGTATTAATGGCGATAGCATCATGATCGAACCATACCCGCAACACGAGCCGCGTAACATCGACAAGGAATCAGAAGAGCACATTGAATGGATAAAAGGGGTTATCATTGCTATTAGAAATATTCGCGGCGAGATGGAAATCTCTCCTGCGAAATCTATTAACGTTACTCTGCGCAGCGGCTCCAAGAGAGATCGAGAAAAACTTAGTAACTATCGGCCTTACCTAAAAAAACTTGCGAAGCTAGATAGTATTGAATGGGTAGCAGAAGATTCCGAATCACCAGTCGCCGCAACAGGTTTATATGGTGAACTCGAGATTCTGGTTCCACTCGCGGGATTGATTAATATAAAAACCGAACTTTCTCGCTTAACCAAGGAAATTACCAAACTTGAAAAAAGCTTAGAATTAGTCACTTCTAAACTAAACAACACTAAATTTGTCGAAAACGCGCCAAAAGAGATAGTCAAAAATGAAAAGAAAAAACAAAATCAAATATCCCAGGCTTTAGAAGCCTTTCGAATCAAAGCAGATCAATTAAGGACTCTCTAAATAAGCGGAAGTTTAATGTTACTAAAGAATACAAGGAGATCTATCGTACTTACTTTTTCTTGCCATGCTCATACTCTCCGATGCAGTTAGCCTTGAACCTTCAGATCACTTCTTCAATCTCTATATCCTTTACCCACTGCTATTCGGTTCTCTTCTGTAATTTATGATTACGTTCAACCAGTAGATTTCAAACGTTTTGAAGAAGAGCCGGAATTACTTGGCAGGTTTGCTCTCAAAGAGCTTTACAAACCACCTTGTATAATTCCAATAGTGCTTCTGCTTCTGAGATTGTTGCAGGAGCGATAAGAAATCTCAATAGAGGGATAATTATTGGAGAGAAGAGTTTT
>PBNR01000020.1 GCA_002723195.1 Gammaproteobacteria bacterium
ATGACATAGGTGAAACTAAAGCTGGAGTTGATAAGAAGAACGTGAAGATTATAGTGAAGTAAGCTCGGCGGCAAGTATGCTAAATTATTATTGAGGTGGCAGATAAGTTTCGACTCTTCTATGCCAGCCTGGAAGCCAGCGTTGTTCATTTCTAGATTCGGGTGAATATTCAACTCTTCTGTTCAGGACGAGTTTCGATGACCTAACAAAACTATGTATCGTCGTGGGTGAGTCGCCCATTTCTTGAATAACTTGTTTGAGCCCCCATCCATGTTTCTGATAGCGTTCGGTACGGGAAAGTCCAGTGCCCTTGAAATGCACATAATCGATAATGGCGTAGGAACCGTAGGGCGAATGACTTTGGCTAATAGTTGATAATTTTTCTCTAATGACCGAGTGGCGCCGTGAAGGAAAAGACATAATAATTTGCTCTAAAGATTGATTTAATCTTTGGATAATAAAGTCTAGTTGTTCAGATTTAGTGTTTTTTAGAAGTTCTCTGAGTTGAATTGTTTGTTCATCATAAAAATTAGTATAGAGATATTCGCGAGAATGCCAGGGCGCATCAGTTTTCGAATCTAACCAGGCGGGTAATGGGACTTCTTGGTTTGTAAAATACTGAACGAGCTGCGGGAAAGTTTCTTCAAATGGGGAATCTAAGCCCGGCGGAAACCAAATGAAGTGCCCTATGCCCAGGGAAGGGAAATTCTCGCCTGCATTCCAGCTGGTTAGGCATTCAAATTTGCCCGCACATTCGTTAGCAAAAATTCTATCACCTAACCATTTTTTATCTGATTCTGTTAAATCAAACATTTCGCTATATGCGGCTTCGACAGAAAGAATTTGGGCTAGAAATGCCCCTAAAATTCGCTTGAAACTGATTGGCCTGGCCAGCATTTTTTATGCCCCACTGAATCTGAGCAGATATTCAATTCCCAGGTAGCCGTGTAGAACTGAAAAAACGTTAATATCAAAGGACTGAGTATTATTTAATAATAAGGTTAGAGGCCACGACAAAAGTTATCGGCTAATTGTTATCTATCGCTAGCGATGCAAGTGGCTATATATATTTCTCAATTCTTTGCATTAGCCGCAAGAACTAGGTAGCCAATTGCAGTTAGCATTATGACGGTAAAACATTTTTAGATAACGGATGATTCGGGCTGTAAGTTAATATAGCTTTATGAACGACCGGTATCATAGTTAAAAAAACTTCAATAAAAACAATAATAAACCGAACCCTTAAATTCGAAAAACATGTTTTACTCGGTTTTTTATGCACAAAAATTAACGCAATGGTATAAAACACTTAAAAATAGCGGGTTTTATTTTTGTTCGAGCCTTCTAAAACTCATAACATATTGAAATTAATAAAAAATATTGTTTGATTAAAATTTAGTCAAATCGCGCTACTTTCACTGGAATTCGAGGCTAGAGACAAACATTGAAGTTTTATGCACCGAGTTATCCACAGATTCTGTGGACAAAAAAGTCGGCGTAGATACATTTTTAAATATACTGCTCCCTCAATGGCTTAGTGCATATTTTTGAATGCAATGTTTAGCATTAATCGCTAACTACTTGTGAAAATTTTATATCTTTGTGCCCATCTTGTTCATTCGCCGTTACATTTAGTTGGGGGCTTAAGTATGGTATGTTATCCAGCCACGGTGTTTGAAGCAGAATCATGATAGAAATAACAAGCGAAATACCTTTCCTTTGGCGATTAAGCCCGGAGAGTACTGAGGGCTATTGTTCTGTCGCTATGGTCGTTCCGTGTCCGCCGGAAACGGAAATCAAAGATCTAACTATAGAGACTAGTGTTTTAAGCTTGGCTTCAGATAGCTCTCGTTCTAAAACAGGCGAAACTTTGGAGTGGAACCAAGAAGATATTGATTTATTTCTGCGATTGGTCAGACAGAAACATTTCATTAATAATGACCATATGTCGGAAACTATGCAATTAGATCTGACTGATCCGCACATAATTGACATTATTCATATCGTTGCGGCTGCCGGCTTCGGCGTTGCGTTTACTTCGTGTGGTTTGCTTAACAAAGCAGATAGTGGCTTCCCTGTATATAGCTTTGAAATTGGCTCATTTGCTTCCCTTAACACCCCGAGCGGATTCGTTTCTTGTGTTGTCGTAGACATTGAAGACGATGATGTGGTTTGTGTTCTTCTAGATGATATGGGTGTCAGTTCAGGTGACGAATTTGAGCGTATTTGTCGCCATGATCTTCTATTGGTTAAACGCATGGATGTGCTACATCCCGAATTTGCGGAGAGCAGATCTAGGCCAAGTTCCGCAGTACTGCATTAATTTAACTGCTGGCTTTCTTGTCTAGCAATCTGCGAAATCAATGATCAGGTCAGCAGCCTGTTCCACAGTGAGTTCTAGAGTGTTGATGAGTACTTCTGGCCTAAGAGGTTTCTCATAAGGGCTGTCTATTCCTGTAAAATTTTCGATTTCTCCGGCACGCGCTTTTTTGTAAAGACCTTTAGGATCTCTCTGCTCACAAACTTTTAGACTGGCATCTATAAACACTTCAATGAATTCTTGTTCTTTGAAAAGTGCTCGTGCCATAGCTCGTTCGGCACGAAAAGGCGAGATGAAACTAGCAATAACAATAAGGCCCGCGTCCAGCATGAGTTTTGCTGTTTCAGCCACTCGACGAATGTTTTCTACCCGGTCTGCTTCGGTAAATCCAAGGTCTTTATTTAAACCGTGGCGTATGTTATCTCCATCTAGCAAATACGAGTGTCTACCTTTCGCGATGAGTTTCTTCTCGATTAGATTTGCTATGGTTGATTTTCCGGAACCAGACAGACCTGTGAGCCAGATTATTCTGGGCGATTGTTGTTTTATTGCGGCTCGGCTTTGTTTGTCCACATCTAGCGCTTGCCAATGAATGTTGCTTGCTCGACGCAAACCATGCCGAATGGTTCCGGTTGCAATCGTGTTTTCAGTATCTTTTTCGCATAGAGTAAAGGTGGCGGTGGGAGTGCAGATTGATGTCGAATCATAAATAATTGGGTGGGTAAGTGCGATATTAACAATTCCCTTGTCATTGGTTGCTAGAATTTTAGCCGCAATTTGTTGGTTCGATTTCGAGTCGATTCGATACTTAAGACGGCTAATAGTTGCTTCTCTGTTACCCCCTATAGCTTTAAAAGAATAGGTTCTCCCCGGTAGCAAATTGTTGTGTCCTAGCCATTTAATTTCTGCTTCGAACTGGTCTGCGAATTCCGTTCTTAAGTCCGCAGCGGTGATGAAATCGCCTGGGCTCAGTTTTACGGAGTAAGTGAGTTCGATATCTAGTTTACTTTTTGCTTCAACGCTTGAGTCGGGTTTATTGTAATCTTTGATGGACAGTATCGAAGTCTGTTGTCCTGATGGTGCGGCAACGACACTATCATTTCTGTTCACTTTGCCACTAACCAACACGCCTCTGACTCGATTCGATGATTCCACTTCAGTCACTAGAAATCGCATTGGTTCCATATTTTCTCTCCCTAAAGCTTATTTTGCTCTTTGGTTGAAACGGCGTCCTACTAGCGCAGACGTGATATTTACCTTTTGTATATCTATGGCTCCACCAGCAATACCCCAACCCCACGCATCACGCATTTTTTGTTCTATTGGAAACTCTCGGGAATAGCCATAACCGCCCATCAGTTGCATAGCTTTGCCGGTCACGTCTCTAGCAGTTTCGTTAGCAAAACACTTGGCTATTGAACTATCAGTAATGGAAGGTAGGCCTTGTTCCGCGTTTGTCACAGCGCGATATAAAAGTAATCTTGACGCATCCAGTTTTAATTTCATTTCAGCTAATTGAATTTGCACTGCTTGAAAGTCTATTAACGGTTTGCCAAATTGGTTGCGATCTTGAGTGTATTCCAGCACGAAATCAAAAGCCGACTGCGCGACTGCTAACGACATTGTTGTATTGCCGCATCGCTCGAGATCGAAGGCATCCATTAGTTTTTTGAACCCTCCCGCCGGTACGAGTATATTTTCTACAGGCACTCTTGCGTTATCGAAGTATATATCGGCGCTGTAAATGCCACGGAAGCCCATATGGTGGTCTCTTTTGCCGAAACTGAGTCCTTCAGTGCCTTTTTCTACGACTACCGCGCCAATACCTTTTGCGCCGGCTTCATCTGACATACGACAATACACAACATAGGCTTCGGAATGCCCAGCTCCCGAGCACCAGCGTTTAGTGCCGTTTAGAATAACTTCGCCATCTTCGACCACGGCTTTCGTTGTCAGGTCAGTTAGAGCAGATCCTGCTCCGGGTTCAGACATGGATACCGCTAAAACTATATCTCCTGAGCAAATTTTGGGGAGCAAGCTTTTCTTCAGATGGTTGTTGCCAAAATGAGCAATAGCAAGGGATGGACCGAAACAGGACTCGAATATAGGGAATGCGACTCCGATGGAAATCTTTGCAATTTCCTCTAGAACAATAACTGCATCCAGGTGCGACCCGCCGGCGCCACCAAATTCGGAATTAAGATTGATTCCAAGATAGCCAAGTTCGGCAAAACGTTTGCGAATTTCTAAGTTTGGTGGCTCGTCGGTTTCTTCTACTTTTTTGGCAATCGGCGGCAGTTCTTTCTGCGCAAATTGCCTAACTGAGTTCTGCAGTGAACGTTGCTCGTCAGACAAGCTAAAATCCATGGATATTCCCCCTTAAAATCATCCAGACCATCGAAAGTGCATCATATGCAGGAGAAGCTCTGGCTGCAAATCTGAATAGGTCTTGCTATTTTTGTGAAAGTATAAATTTCAGAACATCGCGGTTAATACTGCTATAATCGCCGCCTTTTTTGTTGCTCGTCCATAGCTGTAGGAAAATATTTAATTAAATTTACTCCATGGTAACCAGTGAACTACAGCGCGAGATCGAGAGGCGAAAGGTGCTTGCAATCATTTCGCATCCCGATGCAGGCAAAACCACCATTACCGAAAAGTTGCTGTTGCTGGGGAATCAGATTCAGGTAGCCGGCACTATAAAGGGTAAAAAATCTGATCGCCATGCGATGTCCGATTGGATGACTATGGAGCAGGAGCGAGGGATATCAGTTACTTCATCTGTCATGCAATTTCCTTACAAGGACCGGATAGTGAACTTATTAGACACTCCGGGCCACGAAGATTTTTCGGAAGATACTTACCGCGTGCTTACTGCAGTGGATTCTGCCTTAATGATTATCGATGGCGCAAAAGGGGTGGAAGAGCGCACTATTAAACTTATGAATGTGTGTCGGCTCAGAGATACTCCGATATTTACTTTCGTAAATAAGCTGGATCGTGACATCTTGGATCCAATTGAAATACTCGATGAGATCGAAAATATACTAAAAATTCGATGCGCGCCGATCAATTGGCCTCTAGGAATGGGTAAAGAGTTTAAAGGTGTATACAACTTTTGTAGCGACACTATAAATGTCTATGAGAAAGGTCAAGGCCATAAAGTCTCCGATGATGTGCAAATAAGTGGATTGGATAGTGAAGAAGCGAAAATTCTTTTGGGGGAGTATTTCGAAGACTTTTTTGAAGAAATTACATTAGTTAAAGGGGCAAGCCATGAATTCGATCTCGACGCGTATTTAGAGGGAGAGCTAACTCCTATTTATTTCGGCACAGCACTTGGAAATTTTGGTGTTAGGGAGATGCTTGAAGATTTTGTGCAGTGGGCTCCTGCACCACAAGAACGAGAAACCGAAAATCGAGTCGTTGCGGCCGATGAAAAAGAATTCAGTGGATTTGTTTTTAAAATACAGGCGAATATGGATCCCAATCACCGTGATCGTATAGCTTTCTTGAGGATTTGCTCTGGCGAGTATGTCAAGGGCATGAAGATGCGCCATAATCGTATAGGTAAAGATATAAAAGTTGCAGACGCAGTAACTTTTTTCGCTGGTGATCGCATACAAGTAGATGGTGCTGTTTCGGGGGATGTCATTGGTCTCCATAATCACGGCACAATACAAATAGGGGATACTTTTACCGTAGGAGAAGAACTCAAATTTCTGGGTATCCCTCACTTTGCGCCTGAATTATTTAAGCGAATTAGATTGAAAGACCCGCTTAAGTTAAAACAATTGCAGAAAGGTTTAACCCAGCTCTCAGAAGAGGGCTCTACTCAACTCTTTATGCCGCTGCGCAACAATGACCTGGTTGTTGGTGCGGTTGGTATTTTGCAATTTGAGGTAGTGTCATATCGTTTAAAAGATGAGTACAAAGTAGATGCAATATACGAGCCGGTTAACGTGCAACTAGCGCGCTGGGTGGAGAGCGAAAACAAGGCAAATTTAGAAGAGTTTAAGAAGAAAGCTTATGAAAATCTCGCTTTGGATGGTGGTGGATATTTAACTTATCTTGCACCGACGCGTGTAAACCTGAACCTCATGAAGGAACGCTGGCCAGAGATTAGATTTCTCAGTACTAGGGAGCATTAGACTAGGTTTTATGAATTCTTGTCAGATGCAATTTTCTACCATAGTGACTGACGGTTTGGCGCGTCGAGGTGTGATGAGCTTCCCCCGGGGAACGGTGGAAACACCAGCTTTTATGCCAGTGGGGACTTATGGTACCGTCAAAGGATTGAACCCTGAACAGCTAAAGAGCACCGGTGCTGAGATTATTTTAAGCAACACTTTCCATTTGATGCTGCGGCCCGGGTCTGAGGTTATAAGTAGCCATAGTGGACTCCATGAATTCATGGGCTGGGATAAACCCATTCTTACTGACTCTGGAGGATTCCAGGTTTTTAGCTTGGGTGATATGAGGAAAATCTCCGAAGACGGGGTTCAATTTCGCTCGCCAATAGATGGAGCTAAAATATTTCTTAGCCCTGAATCCGCGATTGCAAAGCAACATGAAATCGGCGCAGATGTCATTATGGCTTTTGATGAGTGCACTTCTTATCCTTCTGAGGAAAAATCTGCTCGCGACTCTATGGAATTGTCCATGCGTTGGGCTAGGCGTTGTGCTAATGCTCACGGCGAAAATTCAGCTGCCTTATTCGGCATCATGCAAGGGTCCATGTATAAGAAATTACGAGACGAATCCTTAGCAATGTTAATGGACATTGAATTCGACGGATACGCTATTGGGGGGTTGTCGGTGGGGGAAGAAAAGGAAGAAATGGTGGATATTATCGAATATTGCGCACCAAAAATGCCTTCAAATAAGCCGCGCTATTTAATGGGGGTGGGAACTCCGGATGACATCATTCACGCAGTCTCTAATGGTATCGATATGTTTGATTGTGTTATCCCCACCCGCAATGCGCGCAATGGGCACCTTTTTACTTCAAAAGGTTTGTTGCGGTTGCGCAATGCCCGGTATCGAGACGACACCAGACCATTAGACGAGAAATGCAGTTGCTATGCCTGTAAAAACTTTAGTCGATCATATTTACACCACCTAGATAAGTGTAAGGAAATTCTTGGGTCTCAGCTTAATACGATCCATAATTTGCATTTCTACCAGTCCTTAATGGCCGGTTTGCGTGAGGCTATAGAACAGGGTAGATTGGGTGCTTTCGCCAGGGAGTTCAAAGAAGAACAGGCGCTGTGAGATGATTAGTACTTTGGATTTTTTATTTTCAGCGATTGGCATTCTTTTAGCAGATTTAAAATTGGTCGCTATGAGTTGATATGATCTATTGCTTGAATAGCAGACTGACGCTCAAATATCATTGAAAGCTTTGATAAGACGATAGGATATTAGAAATAAATGAATAGCGAACCAAATAATGCTCCACCTTTAGTTGCGGGAGAGAATTCATGAATTTATTACTTCCCGTTGCCTATGCTCAGGAGGCAGGGCAACCGCCAGGAACTTCTTTGACCTATAATCTGATTCTGTTTGGAGGGATGTTTTTCCTTTTCTGGCTAATTCTTTGGAGACCTCAGTCGAAGCGCGCCAAAGAGCACCAAGAATTGGTTAGCGGAATTTCAAAGGGCGATGAGGTAATGACTTCAGGGGGTCTGCTTGGAAAGGTTACTCGGGTCCAAGACGATTACATTGCGATCGAGGTTGCCGATGGTGTGGAATTAAAGCTGCAAAAGTCTTCGGTGGCGGCGGCTCTGCCGAAAGGAACCATCAATCAGATTTAAGATACTTACAAACGGCAAAATGTCGACTTTTTATTATGCTTAATAAATACCCAACTTGGAAAAACGTACTAATCCTTTTTGTTGTGATACTAGGTTTTCTCTATTCGGTTCCTAACATTTATCCCGATGACGAAGCAATTCAGGTCACCACAGATTCGTTAACACTTAGTGAATCGGATATGGAAACGGTTATTACAGCCTTGGAAGCAGCGCAAGTCCAATTCTTCGGCAATGAATTTAGTGAAGAAAACATTCTCATTAGGTTCAATTCTGTAGATGAACAGTTAATAGCTAAGACGGCGATAGAGGAAGCGCTAACTGATGATTACATCGTTGCTTTGAATCTTGCTCCGACCATACCTGGGTGGCTTCGAGCCATAGGGGCTGGAAAAATGAACCTAGGCCTTGATCTGCAAGGAGGTGTTCATTTCTTGATGGAAGTCGACATGGAAGCTGCTCTTGGTCGTCGCATGGAAGATAATCTCAGTAACGTTCGTTCCATATTGAGAGAGGAAAGAATTCGCACCCGTGGCACTAACGTTGTAGACAATTCGCATTTGGAAATTCGTTTCGCTAATTCTGAAATGAGATCTGAAGCCCGTTCAGTGCTTTTAGAAAACTTTACTGATCTCCAGTTCCAGAATAGGGATTCCGGAAACTTATCGATTTTAGACATGCGAACCCCCCCAGATGTTGTTCTTCAAGTTCAACGAGATACCCTTCAGGCGAACCGGACTACGATTTTAAGTCGTGTGGATGCGTTGGGGGTTGCTGAACCGACCGTACAGCAGCAAGGCGCAGACCGGATTGTGGTGGAGCTTCCCGGTGTACAAGATCCGGCCCAAGCGATTCGTTTCTTGCAGCGAATAGCTACCTTAGAATTTCATCTCGAGGCTGAACCAGGTGCATCCCCTGCTTCCTATACTACTTACTCCAATCCAGATGGATTATTAGTTGATGTGGACAACGAAGTTATTTTGCAAGGAGATCGTATCAGTAATGTTCGTTCCACATTGGATCAGAACGGTCTACCACAAGTACAGATCAATCTCGATGCGCAGGGCGGCAATCAGATCAACCGGGTGACACGAGACAATGTCGGAAGAATGATGGATATTCTTCTTAGCGAAACTCGCTCTCGAACGATAACCGGTTTTGATGATGGTGGTAACGAGATTGAAGAGGTCGAATTTTATGAAGAAAAACGTTTGATAAGTCACGCTACTATCCGTACTGCATTGCCAAGAACATTTGTTATAACAGGGCTGACTGCCAGGGAAGCGAATGATCTCTCCGAATTAATTCGCTCAGGTTCATTGGCCGCGCCGATGACTATCGTAGAGCAAAGTGTGATAGGACCAACAATGGGACGAGAAAACCTCGAAGCAGGCTTCCGAGGCGTCCTAGTGGCTTCAGTTCTTGTTCTAATTTTTATGCTTTTTTACTACCGGGTATTCGGTTTAGCAGCTAATACAGCGCTAATAATGAATATATTGCTGATCTTTGCTGTAATGTCGACTTTAATTCCTGCAACTCTGACGTTACCTGGAATCGTTGGGATTGTTCTAACCGTTGGTATGGCTGTAGATGCTAATGTTCTTATCTTTACTAGAATAAGGGAAGAATTGGGTAATGGGATGCCGCCACAGCAAGCGATCGATGCAGGCTACAACCGAGCTTTTACCACTATTTTTGATGCAAATCTAACCACTTTCCTGGTTGCCGTGGTTCTCTTTACCATAGGCACAGGGCCAGTAAAGGGCTTTTCGGTAACGCTCATGATTGGAATTATCACTTCGATGTTTACGGCAATTGTTGGAACTCGTGCCCTAGTAAATGTTATTTATGGCGGGCGCGATATTCAAAAAATTTCTATTGGCAGTTATGGTCATCTGCTATCTAAGAAATCAGGCGTCGAGGCGGCTTGATGGCTTTGGTTTAAAATATGTTATTAGGAAGAGAAATAGATTTTATGGGTGTTCGCAAAATTGCTGCGGCAATTTCAGGACTGCTTGTTATTGTTTCTTTTATGGCCTTATTCGTTAAATCGCTTCAGTTTGGTCTCGATTTCACAGCTGGAACTTCTGTACGATTGAGTTATTCGGATACTGTAATTCTTAACGAAGTCAACGCGACCTTATTAAGCAATAGTTATGAAGATGCTGTAGTGGTGAGTTTTGGTTCTGATCGAGAGATTCGCGTTGTACTCCCCGTTGATGAGGGTGTTGAAGTTGGAGACCAGGCAAGCCAAGCCGCATTGGTGGGCGACTCTATCGCAGCTTTGCTGAACGAAAATAGTGCCAGTGAGGTGACATTGCTGGGCTCGGATTATGTCAGCGCGAAGGTTGGGGAAGAACTTGCAGAGCAAGGTGGTTTAGGAATGTTGGTCGCTTTGGCGATCATCATGGTCTACATAGCAGTGCGCTTTCAGTTCAAATTTTCTGTGGGTGCGGTAGCAGCCTTGGCTCATGATGTCGTGATCACTTTAGGTATTTTTTCCATATTCGGCATTGAGTTCAACCTCAATACTTTGGCAGCCCTGTTAGCTATCATAGGCTATTCACTTAACGATACAATCGTAGTATCGGACAGAATTAGGGAAAATTTCCGTCGTATGCGCAAAGGTACGCCCATTGAAATGGTAAATGTTTCTTTGAACCAAACTCTGAGCCGAACTTTAATCACCTCATTTACTACTCTATTGGTGTTATTCTCTGTTTTGCTCATAGGCGGAGAAACTACGCAGGGGTTTGCCATTGCGTTGATCATTGGCGTGGTGGTAGGAACGTATTCTTCAATTTATGTCGCGTCTAATGTCATTCTTTATATGAATGTGACCCGTGAGGATCTGATGATTCCTTTAAAAGAGGGAGCAGACTTAGATGCGTTACCTTAAGTTGTCGTTAAAAATAAAGTTTCCGGGCGGTAATAGCGATATAACCTAAAAGACTGCGGGCGGACGTGTTATTAACTGCTTGGACTATTTAGTGATTAATTCTATGTTCTGGCTACTTAATAATTTTTAATTTTCAATGGTTTAGAAGAAGTAGGGCTGGCATATCGGAATGTTCTTTTTTCTAATAATTAATCCTCTTATCAGAGTGACTAGAGCTTTGCTTATATTAGGGGTTTTAATCAGCAGTTCCTCGTTTGCCCAGGACCCTGCTTTCTTCCCGCAACCACCTGAATTGGAGCCTGCCGTTGATTTTTGGATTAAGGTTTACACCGAAGTAGATACCCAGAGCGGTTTTCTCCATGACTCGCGAAATCTAGATGTCATCTATGCGAGACTGGAGCTTAATAGGCGTGAAACAGATCGCATACGTTCCAGAATCCAGAGCGATTTGCGAATCTTAGCGGGTGGCAAGCGCAACGATCTTACCTCTGATCAACAGGAAATCCTTGATTTATGGCCTGCGAATGTCAGTAATGACACTCTACGCAACGCTGCGAACAATGTGCGCTGGCAACTTGGTCAGTCTGATAGGTTCCTGGGAGGCCTGCGGCGGTCAGGAGCCTATCGCTCCCATATTAGTCAGGTGATAGCGGAAAAAGGGCTTCCCATAGAGTTGGGCGTTTTGCCTCATGTGGAATCGTCTTTTAACCCCAATGCCTATTCTAGTGCATCAGCAGCTGGCATGTGGCAATTTGGGCGAGACACTGCCCGGCGGTTTATGCGCGTCGATCATATCGTCGATGAGCGGATGGACCCTTACACCGCTACAGGTGCAGCAATGAGTTTATTGGAATACAACTACTCGGTTTTAGGAACTTGGCCTTTAGCACTTACGGCCTATAATCACGGTGCTGGAGGTATTTCCAGGGCTGTACGGGAAACAGGATCGACAGATATTGAAAACATAGTTGCTAATTATCGAGGCAGACGTTTTGGATTTGCGTCTCGAAATTTTTACGCGCAATTTCTCGCTGTAATTTATGTGGAGAATAACGCCCAGCAATATTTTGGTGATTTTCGTTTAGATTCGGCGCCCGAGTTTCAAGAGGTTGTTACTGATGCTTATATCGATGCTGAAGTATTCGCTCGGTCGATAGGTGTAAGCCTAGAACAATTACAAGCCGATAATGCAGCATTGCGTCCAGCAATATGGGAGGGTAATAAACGGATTCCCAGTGGTTACACGATTAAAGTTCGTGTGGAGGACGTTGATGCCAGAAATCTTTTAGCGCTGATTCCAGATGATTTTAAATTTGAAGTGCAAACCCCTGACGTGGCCTACACAGTAGCGCGAGGTGATAGCCTGTCGGTTATAGCACGACGTTTTAATACAACAGTTAATCGGTTGGTGGCTCTTAATCAATTGCGAAGTCGCAATCGAATTTCGATCGGGCAGCGATTGTTGTTGCCCCAGGACAACATTATTTCAGAGCAGACGACAGCTCAGGCACGAGGTGAGCTTCCAGCAGATGGTCAATATATTGTGCGTAGAGGTGATACGATTTCTCTGATTTCGGCCAGGTACGGGGTTTCCGAAACGGAACTGTTAAGTGTTAACGGCATTGAGGACCGCAACCGGATCTACCCGGGGCAACAGATTCGTCTGCCTGGGTTTGGGACAGCGCCAGATCAGCCTGAAACAAACGAAGCAACGCTTGCTGAGCTTTCCCCTGACACTGGCAGAGATCAGTCTCTGGAAGACACCGTTCAGCTAGCCGTTAATGAGTCTGGAGAAGATATACTTACCCCAGCTGCGGTGCTTCCCGACCATCAGGAACTCGAGATGCCGGTCACGCCGGAAGAAGAAGTTGCAGTTGCTATTGATCCAACGTTGGACTCAAATGGAAGTAATGAGGAGTTGACAGAAGCATTAGCTGCTGATCCTTCCGATTATGCGGTTGCTGATAATAACTCTATCGAAATTCAGGCGTCCGAAACATTGGGCCACTATGCTGATTGGTTAGGTATTCGTGCGTGGGATTTGCGCCGTTTAAACAGTATGGTCTATCGAGATCCGGTTATTATTGGAGAACGCCTTACGTTGGATTTTTCACAGATAAACGCTACTGAATTCGAATTAAAGCGAAGAGAATACCATTCCAAATTACAGCAAGAGTTTTTTGACAATTACAGGATCCAGAGTGTTGAGAATTATAGAGTACAGTCCGGCGACAATATTGCTACATTAATATCTCGCAATCGTTATTCCACGCCTATTTGGTTGTTACGCCAATACAACCCTGATCTGGATTTTAATCGCATTCAGATCGACCAGGAAATTGTTTTCCCAGTACTNGAATATGTTAACTAGCTTAACCCTAATAATTGCAAATATTCTTTCTTCAGCACTTTGGTCGTAAACCTATCCAAATTAACTTTCGGTAACTCTCGGCGCTGTTTTAATTGTTGCCAATTTGTTAGGCGCTCCACTATGTTTATTGCTGTATCTTGTGAATTGTCTGAGCTTTGATAAAGGAATTGGTTCGGCAAGTATTCTGGGTAAACAAGAGCCTTTGGCGCTAGAGGAGTGCAGCCTGCGAGACAAGCTTCCTGCACCGCTAAGCCCTGGAAATCGTGTTCGGCAGTAGAAAGCACCACATCACAATCTCTAAGCAAACAATAATAACTATCTTCATTTTTAATATAGCCGAATTTTCCGGGCTTCATTTGTGTTTTTTGTGCATGAATTTCTAAATTTCGCCCTATTTCTGCGAACTCGATAGGAGATTGACGAAATCTTTCGCCGGTAATGTGTAAGCGAATGGGCAAAGATTTGGCCATGATAAGCTTTGTGATAGCTAGCAGCACTGCTGGGCCTTTGTCATATTCCCAGCGATGATTCCAGATAACTTCTAAATTATCAGAGGTTTGTTTTTTTGCGGTTTGCTCTTTAGGGAGAGATACAGGTACAGGAATTATGAGACTATTTTCCAGTTTCTTTATTACATTGCTAGAAATAGTTTTAGGCAGTTTTTTAAAAAGACTATTTGCCCCTTTAATAAATGTNGTTTTATTGTATTCAGAGTTGAAAACGATTTTGTCCGCGCAGAGTGCAGAATAGAGAGGTACTAGAAGTGGTTCGATGTTTTCTATTTTTTGTTGATTGGAAGGATAGGCGAATTGATTTTCATGAAAATAGATAATGTTCGGTATGCAGCCAAGCTGGGGCACAAATCCCCTTAAACTGCTTAGGTCGACCATCGAGGTCGCTAGCAGAAAGTTATAATTATCAGTTAATTCATCCCGGTTATTAAATGCCCAATGGAGACTGTTGCTGCGAATACGCCAATTAAAGTTTCGGGGTGGTAAAGTTAGCTCCAGCCAGCTAACTTCTGGCGTCATCTCTGCTACACGGTATCTCCAAAGCGCATGGCTTCGAGCGTCATAGGCTGACAGCAGTAATCCGCTAAAATTCATAATTTTGCAAATTCGATCTTAACAAGATAGTTTCTGCTTCCTAATCACCCTCAGTTATTGGGGGCAGTTTAAACAAAATTGGAAATGTAGGTATAAGAATGAGTATTAAATTGCATGGGATGCCACTTAGCAACTATTACAATGTTATTAAAGTTGTGCTACTCGAGAAAGGAATCGGTTTTGAAGAGGTTAGTCAGAAGCCTAGCCAGGAAGAAGAGTATTTGAAAAAAAGTCCAATGGGAAAAGTTCCCTGCTTAGAAACAGCAGAGGGGTTTCTTACGGAAACCTCTGTGATGCTCGAGTATCTCGATGAATTAGCTCAAGGGCCTTCTTTGTACCCGTCAGACCCCTTTTTAAGGGCCAAAATACGTGAAATTATCCGTTATACAGAGTTATACATAGAACTTCCTGCAAGGCGACTTTATGGGGAGGTGTTTTTTAACGGTTCTGCGACTGACGAAGTAAAGGCCGAAGTTAAGAGCAATTTGGAAAAAGGATTTCGGGCTCTTTTGCGAATCGCTAAGTTTGACCCTTACCTAGCAGGTCACCAGATCAGTTATGCTGACTTCTATGCTTTGTTTGCGCTTTCGCCAGTTACCATTGTATGCAAGAAAACCTGGAACTGGGATGTGCGTAATGAGATACCGAAAATGAAGACCCTCATTGAATTACTTGGAGAGCGGGATTCTGTCCAAAAAGTTCAGGCAGATCAGGGTTCGGACAGTTGATCTGCACCGTTAGCTTCAATTTTTAGTTGTTTTTTTGTCGCTCCAGAATGCCTATGCTGGTTGTCATATCCAAAATTTCATCGATATGAGCGTGAATATCTTCTGCAGATGCTTGCATACCTAGATCTACCCCGGAATTTTCGCGTATATCTGCAGAATAATAGCGACCACCAGCAGCTTGAATTACTCGTCCGTTAGGCGCTCCCTCGCTGCACAAAAATATTACTGCTGGCGTAACTAGTTCCGGTGCCAGACGTTCTTTGCTATCTTCAAAGCCTGGCAGTTCTATGGTCATTCTTGTAGCTGCTATCGGAGCAATTGAGTTGGTATGAATATTATATTTTGCTCCTTCAAAGCGAAGCGTATTCATTAATCCCACTAAGCCAAGTTTTGCCGCTCCATAATTGCTTTGACCAAAGTTGCCAAATAATCCAGAAGTTGAAGTGGTCATTACAATTCGGCCATAGTTTTGCTCCACCATGATCGGCCATACCAATTTGGTGCAATTCATACTGCCGCTCAAATGCACATCGAGTACGGCATGCCAATTTTCCACTTCCATCTTAGTGAAGGTCTTATCGCGTAAGATACCGGCATTGTTTACTAAAATATCGATTTGGCCCCAAGTGTTCATGGTATTTTCTATNAGGGATTGAACGGCACGCAGATCTGTTACTGATGCGTCGTTTGCGATTGCGGTGCCGCCATTGTCATTGATTTCTTTAGCGACAGCCTCTGCNGAGGAGGCTGAGGCCCCTCTGCCATCCATGGAACCACCTAGGTCGTTAACGACCACTTTTGCGCCGCGTCGGCCAAGTTCCAATGCATGCTGTTTCCCCAGCCCTCCGCCTGCGCCGGTTACGATTGCTACTCTGTTTTTAAAGCTAATCGTCATAGGAACTCCTCCAAAGTATTATTCTAAAAGCCTTGCTCATCAAAAAAGAGGGTGAATTTTATGCGGCAATACTATTGGGTGCAATTCTTCGGGCGTTGAGATTTCCGTATTTTTGCCGTTGCCCGAAGGTGAAAATCCGTTATTATCTGCAGCCGTTGCACCGATACAGGGAAAAACGATTACATGAGTGAGATCGAACCAGTTCCTGCCGCTACCGTGGTTTTACTGCGGCAATCGCCGGTAGGGGAAGAATTGGAAGTATTGTTGTTACAGAGAAATTCCCGTTTAGTTTTTCATGGGGGGCACTGGGTTTTCCCGGGCGGTCGAATTGATAAAANGGATTTTCANNGTGCAGGTTCTGAGCTTGAATATCCAGCTGCATTAAAAGCCGCGGTCCGAGAAACCAGGGAGGAAGCTGGTATTGGTATCAATGAATCGCAATTGATTCACATTGCCCACTGGACTACGCCACCAAAATTACCACGACGATTTTGTACTTGGTTTTTCGTATACCCAGTATTTGACCCCGTAACTNTATTAGTCGACAACGATGAAATTTTGGATCATAGATGGATTTCTCCGAGTAATGCCATCGCAGATGCTCAAGAAGACCGATGGGTGTTACCAGGCCCAACTTTAACCACACTATCAGATATCGCAGATTATAAGACTCTAGATGATCTAATAGCTGCTGTAACAGTCCGTAAAATTCGGGTTTTCCCCAAAAATTCTCAATACTACCGGCCATCGGAAATGGGACTACCAAAATAGCACGAGACTGAAAGTAATCATTCTTCAGACTACGCTATGTGTTTAAAAAAGTCCCAGGAACTTGGTGATGACGTTGAAAAATCGAGCATTAGCCTGAGCGTCATAATTCTTCGGTATTTTGTAATCAAACATCCCTTTAAATCCTTGCTTTTCAGGGTAGGTTAATGGGATAGTTAAGGTCGCAAAATTGGACCAATCTGCTGTCGTTTTGCGGTCGGCTCGGAGGGGTTTTGCACCTTTTTTGAGGCTGCAAAAACAGTCGCGTGACCGTTTAGCTTTATACTGGAATACTGGGGTTCGTAATTGCTACAAAACATCTTATAAAAGTCTTATTAAAGAGTTTCTATGCCTTCAACTACATTTGATAGCCTGAGAGCCACGCTGAAAACTCTGCGTCGTCGGAGAAGCAATCTATTCATTCTTAAGCAGGGAAGCTATTTCGCAATAGCTGCTTCTATTTTTATCCTTATGGCGGTCGGAATTTCCGCTTGGTTAGAATTAGATAAATCTGGAACTATATTCCTTTTCCTAGTTTGCACGGGGATTATTGGCGTTTTGATTTGGCGGTTAGCCTTTGTCTTTTCGCGAAGACATACCGATGATCGCCGGCTTGCTCACTATGTCGAAGATCATATCCCAGATTTAGAACAACGCCTTCTTACTTCCTTAGAATTTAGTGAAGAAGACCTTGCTCATGGCAGAGCGGGCGTGTCGCAACAGTTTATCCAGCAGCTGTGGCAGGATGCGCAAGAGCATGTTCAGCAACAACAACGTGAGGTTGAAACAGTTGCGCCAGCGCAAGCAAGCCTGATTTCATTTGGGTCCGCCGCTGCTGTAATAGCGGTTGTTGTAGCCGTATTCCTTAGCTCAGAAGTTTTGCTTAATGCCGGTAGTCGGTTGGTCTGGCCATTTGCGATAAATGAACCCATTGCCATTCCCGAAAACCCTGTGGACATTCAGATTAGTATAGAGCCTGGTAACATTGAAATGCAACGAGGTGACAGCGTTACCATTATCGCTCGTGTTAATCATGCAACTCCGGATTCAATTACACTGCGATTGCAAGATGATAATGTGAACTGGCGCGATGCGCGTATGGTTCGCGATGGGAGCGGCAGTGAAAGCGCAACCTATAGCTACTTTGTCCCATCATTGACTGAAGACACTACTTACTATGTAACTTTTGAAGAACGTGGAGAGCAGAGTTCGCCGCAATATGAAATCAGTCTCTTTGATCTGCCCCAAGTTGAACAAATCGATCTCGCATTCGATTATCCTGACTACACTGGAATTGAAGATATTGTTGAAGAAGATAGCGGAGACATGATCGTGCCTGAAGGGACTGTTGTGGACCTTCAAATAATCTTCAACAAAGCAATAGAAACAGCTAATGTGGAATTCGAAAAGAGTTTTTCTGNCGAAGAGGGCGAAGTAAATCCAATTNCTCCNTATGAAGATTTGGAACTGCAATTAGAGGGCAATGTTGGCTCTGCCCGCTTCACGGTTACACAAGATGGTATTTATCGCATTCGTGCCACTGACTATTCAAGCCTAGAGAGCCAGAACCCTCTGGATTATTTTATTCGCTCTGTTGAGGATACAGCTCCAGAGCTTTCGTTAATCCGCCCAGGTAAAGATCAGGATGTCATGCCTTTAGAGGAGGTGATTCTGGAAATTGATGCCTCTGATGATTATGGATTGTCGCAATTTTTACTGAATTACAGTGTGGTAGGTTCTGACGAGATACAGGTTGATTTTTTGCCTGAACAAAATGTCCGGAACGTTTCTGGAAATGAACTTATTTATCTAGAGGATTTAGCCGTCGAGCCTGGCGATTTCGTCAGTTATTACTTAACCCTGGCGGATAATAATGGCCTCGAGGGTCCGGCGGAAGTTGTTTCTGATATCTACTTTCTACAGGTTATTCCAACGGATCAGGAATTTAGAAGAAATCCTGGCGGCGGCGGTCAGGGGGGTGGTGGAGGACAAGGTGGGGGCGATTCGAGTGCTTTGGTAACGATTCAAAAAGACATTATTGCCGCGACCTGGAAATTAAAAAACAGACAAGGCCAGGTATCACAAGATGAGATCAGTAATGATGCGGAAATCATCGCTGAATCTCAGAGAGAAGCAACAGGGCGAGCTCGCATGTCCATTGATCGCTTAGCTGAGCGGTTGAATTTTTCTGATGATACTTATGATGCAGCGGTTGAAAACCTATCCTTGGCAATCGAGCAAATGAATTTGGCTGCCAACGAGTTAGATTTGGANCAAATTACTAGCGCATTGCAGCCAGAGCAATTAGCTCTTCAGTATGTCTTGAAAGCAGAAGCTAGTATTAATCGCACCAACATTAGCATGCAACAAGGTGGCGGTGGAGGTGGTGGCGGAGGTGCTCAACAGGAGCGTGAAGACCTTCGAGAGTTGTTTGAAATGGAAATGGGGCAGCTTGAAAACCGTTACGAAACTCCCAATAGTCGTCGTGGTGGTTCCCAAGAGCAGCAAGAAGAAGCGAATAAACTAGAAGAATTAGCACGACGGCAGGAAGGCTTAACCCGAGCCCAGCGTAATCTTGCTCGTCGTGAAGATCAGATGACAGAGGAGCAGAAACGCCGGGAGTTGGAGCGCTTGATGCGACAGCAAGAGCAGTTGAGCCGTGAAGTGGAGCAATTAGCCCAGCAGAGATCGCGCGGGCAGCAGAGTTCTCAGTCGCAACCTCAAAATGGACAGCAATCGCAATCCCAGCAGCAGGCACAGTCAACTGCGAGTAGTTTGACCGGAAGTGATCAGCAACAACCACAAAATGCATTGCAGCGCGCAGCTCAGCAGATGCAGGAGGCGTCACAGAGTGAATCCGCTTCAATTGCCGCCGCGCGAAGCCAGAAAGCGTTGGAGAATCTTCGCGAACGACAGCGGGAATTAGAGCAGGAAACCGATCGTTCTGTAAATCAGTTGGCGCAGAATTTAGGTCAGAGAGGACAGCAACTCTTGCAGCAGCAAAGACAATTACAAGATGCGCTGCAGAGCACTACTCGCGAACAAGGTTTAGGTCAGACTAGGCAGTCTGTAAGAAATTCCGATGAGCTTCAGGAACTTGTGGAGATGCAACAACAACAACAACGGAATCTGGAAGAGATTGAAGATATGCTGCGCGCCATTATTGCAAGGGGTGATAATGATGATCAACGTTTGATGTCCCAAGCGCAGGAAGCTACCCGAGATTTGCGCCCAATTCGCGAAGAGATGCAAACCAGCAATCGGGTCTTACGCAATGGAATGGTAAATTTGTCAGTGGATATCGAACAGGAACTAGAAAATCAAATTGATGAATTCGCTCAGCAGCTGTTGGCTCTTAATCCTGCAAATGCCAATTCACCATCTGATCAGCTAGCTCAGGCGGCACAAGATGCCGAAGAGTTAAGAGAACAAATCGAAGGATTACAGCAAGAAGCCCTCGCTTTTAACGAAGAAGGACAGCAGTCAGGGGCGCGCAACCTCTCTGTTAGAGAGATGCGCGATCAATTGAATAGATCGCAGCAACTTGCTCAAAACTTGCAGAGGCAACTGCAGCAGAGTGCCCAAGCAAGTAGTCAGCAGCAAGGTGGCCAGCAGTCGGCGCGAGCTGGAGGTGGCCGTCAGCAAATTGGTGGAGCACCTGGTTCTAATCAAGACCGGGCGGGAATCGGAGGNCAGGTAACTACTGATGGCAACAATTTACCATGGGGAAATGCACGTTCCATTCGCCAAATGCTAACCCAAAAGGATATCGAAGATTTTCTTAACCAACCTGAATTGTTTAGACAATTATTAGAACCAATCATCGAATTAGAAGGTGCGTTGCGCGCTCAAGCGGAACTCGATGCCATTAATAATAAACTGTATGCGACGGTAGAAGAAGATATTCCCGACCAATACCGTGACTTGGTTCAGGAATACTATCGTGTATTGTCGGAAAACCAGGGGTCNGAAAGCCCTCAGTAATAATGCAATACACACAACCAACCCTCCTAACAGCAATTAATGAAGGCACATTCAGCTTTGCCTACGGTATTAGTCCTTGGCTATTTGGCGTTTTAGTTTTGCTGATCATCACGGGGGTTTGGTTAACCTATTTTAAAACGACACGGCCGCTAACATCGGCATGGAAAATATTTTTTGTTTCTACCCGATCGGCTGTTCTGATCCTTATACTTTTTTGCTTGCTGCGCCCGGTAATTGCAACTATGCAGGCGGCACCTCAGGAGACGTACCTGGGCGTTTTGATCGATGATTCTCAGAGTATGTCAATTACTGATTTAGCTTCCGATCAATCACGTCAGGCTGCAGTGGCAGAAATCTTCTTTGAAGATGGTGTGATCGATGAATTGGCGGAATCCTTCCAAATTCGTACCTTTCGTTTTGATAGCAGCACTCAACGCATAAACGGAAGTGATTCACTGAATGAAGCAGGTACTGCTTCCTCTATTGGCCAGGCATTACAATATGTTGATGACCAGCTCAACGGTTTGCAATTGGGCGGATTAGTCTTAGTCACCGATGGTGCTGATAATGCTGACCAAGACCCCATAAATATTGCTCAAGACCTTGGTAGCAGACAGATTCCGATTTTTACTGTAGGCGTGGGTCAGGAAGATATTCCGCAGGACATTGGTATTGTTGATGTCACCACAGCTAAAACTGTGCTAGAAGGGTCAATTTTTAATGTACAAGTTGCAGTCAACCATAGAGGCTTTGAGGGACAGGAAGTCGAATTAACTATCCGCGATGGAGAGCAAACAGTGGCGTCTGAAATCGTACTATTAGGTCAAGAAGGCGCTGCTCGACGCTTTGATTTAGAGTTAACTCCAGAACGACCTGAACTTATTGTTTATGACTTAGAAGTTGAATTGCAAAGCGGTGAGATCATTGAGGAAAATAACTCATACAGTTTTCTTGTAGATAATACTGAAAAGCCAGCGCTTGATGTTCTCTATATCGAAGGGCATCCGCGTAATGAATATAAATTCATTCGCCGGGCGGTTCAGGGGGATGACTCAATTCGTCTTGCGACTTATTTGCAAACTGGACCGGAGAAATATTACCGTCAGGGAATCGAATCGCCAACTGAATTAAGTGAGGGATTCCCGCGCACTAAGGAAGACCTATATGCCTATGAAGCGATTATCCTAGGCGATATAGAAAGAAGTTTCTTCAATGCTGATCAATTGCAGATGATTGATGACTTCGTAGCGGAACGTGGCGGTGGTTTCCTCATGAGTGGAATGGTAGACGAAGAATTTATAGGTACGCCAATTGCCGATATCTTGCCAATCACCTTGCTTGAAGAAAATTTTATACCACCATTCTTACGTGGTGGTATCAGAAGAGGAGAGCATGCAGCGGGCGAACTTTTTTATCCGAGACTGACAAATAATGGTGAATTTTCTCCCTTGCTGAGGCTCTCTGGCGAGGATGGGCTCAACGAAAATATGTGGCGTCAGTTGCCGGAGTTACAAGGAGTATTCGTTACAGGTCGAATAAAACCTGGTGCAACAGTGCTGCTAGAGCATCNGGTTCTGCAATATCAGAATCAATTGCTCCCAATTATTGCAGAGCAACGCTATGGCAGCGGTCGCAGCATATCAATCACAACTGCTAGCACCTGGCGCTGGCAAATGATGATGCATTCCGAAGATCAATCCCATGAGACTTTATGGAGACAATTGCTACGTTGGTTAGCGGTTTCAGCACCTGAACGGATTAATATTGAGTTTGATCGAGAATTTTACAACGTGGGCGACGAAGTTAATGTCAGAGCGGTTGTACTAAATGATCAATATGAGCCAGATAACGATGCCACTCTTTGGATGCAGACAACTAACCCATTGGATCAAGTTACGGATTTGCCAATGGAATGGGATATTGAAGAAGACGGAGTTTATCGTGCAAGCTTTAGAGTTCAGGAGGAGGGTGTGTTTAGCCTATTGGTAGACGTTGCAAGTGCTGCCGGAGATGCGGCNAGCGATGCTTCAGAAAAGCGGGCAGCCTTTGTGGTAACGCCATCATTGCGTGAATATACCAATGCAGAAATGGATGCTGGACTGCTTGGCCGAATCGCCGATGCTAGTGGCGGTTCCTATTCTAATTTAGCAGATGTTAGTCAACTTCCAGAGCGCGTCGAATTTACTCCTAATGCATATTCGCGAGAAGTCCAAATAGACCTTTGGGACCAGCCGTGGCTTTTGGCTTTGCTTATATCACTTTTATTTCTCGATTGGATAACAAGAAGATTGAAGGGATTGTCTTAATAGGGTGTTTAAATAAAACGATGAGATTCTCAGAGGCTGTAAGAAAAGTAATCCATCTAGTCGTATTTGTTGCGAACTTGCTTATTAGTGTTTTGCTAAGCGCGCAGGGCGATCGCGCCATGGCNGCGCTGGATAACACATCAAATTATTTTCTCGATAGGCCTGATTCGACTAAATGGGCTGTCATAATCACTGGACCTACCGTCGGTGAAGTTAGTCAATCTCAGTTTCGCCAGTGGTCTTTTTCTTTGCACGATATTCTTGCCCGGGATTACGGTTACTCCTCTGACACCATCACCTTNCTTTATGATCGAGGACCGCCTGAATTTCCCGGTGGCGATAGAGTTGATGGAGTTGCAAATCGTGAAGGTATCGAACAATCACTTTCAGATCTTGCTGGTCGAGCAGAAACCGGTGATCAGGTTACTCTTTATTTAATCGGTCATGGTTCCGGTGCTGAAGAGGAGGCAAAATTTAATATAGTTGGCCCTGATATTACAGGAGTCGAGTTTGCAGCTATGCTTGCCCAATTTGAAGAACAGGACCTCGTAATAGTGAATACAACAAGTGCTTCTTATGGATTTTCGACTTCACTTTCCAGTGAAGGAAGAGTCGTTATTTCTTCTACCCGCTCTCCTTCAGAACGCTATGATCCAATTTTTTCCAATTACTTTATCGAAGCGCTAGACGGTCGTAACGGAGACAGGGATAAAAACAATCGCGTGTCGATGTTGGAAGCGTTTGAGTATGCCAAGAATAATGTGGAAGCTTGGTATGAAGAACAAGGGCGATTAGCTTCGGAACATGCCGGTCTCGACGATAATGGTGATGCCTTATTTGCGTTAAATCCGACGGTTGATGCTGTCGACGGGCGGCTGGCAGAAATTGCCTATATAGATACTCTTGTCGATGACTCGGCTAATTTGACTCCTNTGGGACGAGAATTAAAGGCTCAGATGCAGGACATTGAACGTTCCGTATTCATTTTGCGAGGCAGTAAACAGGATTTCCTGGAGGCAGAGTATTGGCAGCAATTAGAACGATTGTTAATTGATTTAGCGAGGGTTACCGGACAATTTTATGAAGTTGCTGGCTCCCCAGAAGAAGAACCCATCGATATAGAATCTCAAAAAGAGCAGACAGATGAAATTTAATCACTATAGTAATGTTTTTTTACAACTGATCAGTGTCTTTCTAAGCTGTTTGCTGACAACTTCAGTATTTGCACAACAAGCTGGAACTAATAATGGAGACTCTCCGCTTTTTCGTGGTGAAGAGTTGCTTATAAACGGTTCTTATGCCGCCGCTGCCGATATTTTCCAGATGGCTGATGGTCTGGATCGCAATGAGGGAGTAGTCGGTGGCAGTAAAGCTTTTTTTATGATGGGTAATGTGCAAGAAGCTATCAGCATTGCGGAAGAATTGATTGGGGAAGACTATGCGAGTTATCCGTTAGTAAGTACACAATTATCTGAGGTTAAGCGTGCAGTTGGCCAATCGACTGAAGCCCTGGAAATTTTAGCTGTTGTTGTGGAAGGTCTATTTGAACCGCCCGTGCGGACCCTTGTGCAGTATGGTAGCCTTCTGCAATTCAAAGGGAGAAAGCGTGAGGCATTCGAATATTTAGATCTCGCAATTCAGCGTTATAACAATGGATTGGTTTATGCCTCAGAAGATGTGGCTATGGTTGCTCTTGCCAGCTGGTTGATGGGCAATTATCACGACGCTAACAGTCTCTTTGATGAAGCCACTCGCGCTAATCCAAACAATCTAGAAGCGCATGTGCTCTGGGGAAACTTATTTCTTGAAAAGTATAATGCCAGTGATGCCGAACGTTCTTACCAAGACGCATTAGATATTAATAGCCGCTATGTGCCAGCTTTAGTAGGTTTGGCTCGGGTTACAGGCGATGAGCGCGCCCTGCAGCGAGCCTTAGCCATAAACCCTAATTCGACTTCAGCGATGGAGACCTATGGTCAGCTATTGCTTATAGCTAGCCGGCAAACAGAAGCCATGGATTATTTTGATCGAGTACTGAATATTAATTCTGAGTCTTTAAAAACCCTTAGCATACTTGCAGCCCAGGCTGCGCTTAATCAACAGAATGATGAGTATGAGCAATATAAAGCTCAGGTGGACGCATTTAGTCCTAACAATCCACAATTCCTGGGAGACATTGCAGATACCTTTGGCAACAATTATTTATTTACTGAAGCGGTGGCGTTTGCTCGTGCTTCTATTGAATCCGATCCTGAATACTGGCAAGGATATACCTTGTTGGGCAGCAATCTAATTCGATTAGGTGAGGAAGAAGAGGGTAAGGCTAATTTGGAAATCGGGTATCAGAATGATCCATTTAACGTACTCACTTCGAATATGCTAAAAGTATTCGATACTCTAGAAACTTATGCCACTCTGGAGAGTGAACATTTCAAAGTGCACATGAGTCAGAATGATTCGGATATTCTTTGGCCTTATTTAGAACCTCTATTGGAGGAAAGTTGGGACACGCTCACAGCGAAATATGGATTCGAGCCTGAGGGTCCTATTCTCATTGAAGTTTTCGAAAATAGTGAAGATTTTGCGGTGCGGTCTGTAGGCTTGCCAGATATTGGGCCGCTTGTAGGAATTTGTTTTGGTAAAGTTGTTACCCTGATTTCTCCAGATACCTTGTCTGCCAATTGGCAGGAGATTGTCTGGCATGAATTCATGCACGTTATTACTTTGCAAATGACTAATAACCGTATGCCACGCTGGTTATCTGAAGGTATTTCAGTATGGGAGGAAAGAGAGGGGCGTCCGTATTGGGGTCGCAGTCAAGGTCTAGATCTAGTAAGAGCGGCATCAGAAGAAAAGTTGCTTCATGTGAAAGACCTGAATTTGGGGTTCTCTGGAGCCCAGGATAACGCCGAACTCGGTTTTGCGTATTTTCAATCGTATCTTGTAGTGGATTACATTACAGAAGAATATGGCTTCGAAAAATTAGTTGAACTCATCGACCAATATGGGTCGGTAAAAGAAGAGTCTGACCGGTTCGGTGAAGTGTTTCAATTAAGTTTGGATCAATTCAATGATGGATTTACTAAGTGGATTGATCGCCGAGTTGAAGAAATCAACGTCTTTGTCCATACCGAAGACGTGCCAGATGAGGGTGAAGGTCACGGTCACGGTATGCGAGAAAATTCCAGTGCCATTCTGGCCGAACTCTATAATAATGCATCACTAAAGCAACATATGCGTGCGCGCATAGAAGAAAATACGAGAGATTTTCAGGCTCATTTACAATTGGGTATAGTTTTATTTAAAGAAGAGGATTTTCAGCAGGCTAAAGTTCATTTGTCGACTGCCCATGATATGTTGCCTTCCTACACAGGTTATCCAAGTCCAGCATTGGTGCTTTCGCAAATCTACGATCGTGAAGAAAACCGCGAGGAACAGCTGCGATGGTTAGAACAGCTCTTGGAGAACTTGCAGCACGACTATGATTCGGCAATGATTTTAGCCGATGCAGCATTGGCGGAAGAAAACTTCGAACGAGCTGCCTACTACATTGATAGAGCGATACAAGTTGACCCTTATCGCAGCGGTGTTCATGAGTTAAAAGCGAAATACGCTATGGCTATCGACGATCCGGCGTTGGCTGTGACCGAGTATGAAGTGCTGCTTAATTTAGAAATCAACGATCCGGTAGAAGCTCGCACCGATCTTGCCGAAGCCTATTTACGGAATGGGCAAATTGATGAGGCAAAACAATCAGTACTTTATGCGCTAGAGCAAGCTCCTAGTTTTCGTCGTGCTCAAGAAGTATTACTGCAATCTGTAGACGGAAATCGAAATTAGTGCGCTGTATTTTTGCCAAAAGCCTTAGCATAATCAGCCTCGCTCTTTGCGCGGATTTTTCGTTGGCCCAAGTTTTACAATTCAGTGATAACGAAGATCTGGCAATCTACGGCAACGAAATTACTGAATTCACCTGGATGAGGGGTCAGTATACCAATCACAGAGGCGGCCAATATGGATTTCGCCGCGGTGGATGGTGGGATACCGATTATCCAGATTCCGACGAGAATTTCTTGCGTGGTGTGATGCGCTACACTAACGTAGAAACCAATCCGCGGAATCATGACTACATTCAATTAACGGATCCGCGCCTATTTGAACACATCTTCCTTTATATGAACTGGAAGCGCGTACCGATCGGTTCCTCTTATAGTGGCCCAAATTTTTCCCCTGAGGAGATAGAAGCATTAAGAGAGTTTATGTTCCGGGGTGGTTTTGTCATGGTAGACGATTTTTGGGGAAAACCGCATCTAGATGACATGTTTATGGAGATGGGTAAAATTTTCCCGGATCGGGAGATTGTGCAGCTCGATCCGAGCCATGAAATATTTCACATTTTTTTCGATATAGATGAGTTTGCGCAGGTGCCTGGCCGGATGGTCACCTGGAATTTTGGCGGATTCATGAATCTCGAAGATCCAAGTTATCCTCCAGAAATATATGCGGTATTAGATGATGATGGGCGGGTCATGATGATTGCGAATTACAATACGGACTTAGGTGATGGTTGGGAACATACCTTTTATGAACCATATCCAACTAAGTTCACGAATGAAGCCTATAAGATAGGAATCAATTTTTTAATCTATGCATTTAGTCACTGATGGGCGGGAATGAGAAATGTCAGAAGCAGCAGAAACAGGTGAAGTATTAGAGATAGAAGATCAGGATGATCTAGAGTTGGTTAAGAGGATGCAGGAAGGTAGGGATAAGATTGTTGCCGAAATTAAAAAGATCATTATTGGTCAGGAAGATATTATCGATGAGCTGCTAATTGCCTTGTTTGGCGGCGGTCATGTGCTTGTGACTGGTGTGCCTGGCCTTGCAAAGACGCTTTTGATCAAGACGGTAGCAGATATCCTTCAGGTAGATTTTAGTCGTATTCAGTTTACCCCCGACTTGATGCCCGCCGATGTGGTTGGTGCTGAGGTTATTGAGGAAAAAGATGGTGGTAGACAATTAAAGTTTGTTAAAGGCCCGATTTTTACAAATATTCTTCTTGCTGATGAAATTAATCGCACTCCGCCCAAGACTCAGTCGTCACTCCTAGAAGCAATGGAAGAACGGCAAGTTACTGCTGCTGGTGTTACTCATCCCATGGCGCAACCTTTCTTTGTATTGGCGACGCAAAATCCAATCGAATTGGAAGGAACCTACCCGCTTCCGGAAGCCCAGCTCGATCGTTTTATGTTTAAGATTGAGCTGGATTATTTGTCAGAAGCAGACGAAGTAACGGTAGTCAGCCAAACCACTCAGACTCATGATACAGGCTTGGCTCATCCTTTAGGTGGGGAAGACATTTTAGACTTTCAGCGGATCGCGCGGCAGGTGCCAGCCGCAGAAGCAGTCATTCAGTATGCTGTTCGCCTGGTTCATGCATCTCGCCCTCAGAGCGATTCTGCTCCGGACTTTATTAGTGATTTGGTTAGCTGGGGAGCAGGAATTAGGGCGTCACAAAATCTGATTCTTGCTGGTAAAGTTAGGGCGCTGCTATTGGGCCGCTACAATGTGTCTTATGGGGATGTAAGAGCGCTTGCGCCCTCAGTGATGCGGCATAGAATTTTATTGAATTTCCATGCGGAAGCAGAAAGGATTACTACTAATGACGTCATTCAGCGATTATTAGAAGCAGTGCCCGAACCCGCGTCAGATCTTTAAACTATCATACAATTTGAATATTTCTATTTTATGCCTGAANCTCTGAATTTCTTAGACCCAAGCGTATTAGCCGGACTCGATAATCTGGAGCTGCGAGCACGTGTAGTTGTAGAAGGGTTTCTCTCAGGGCTACACAAGAGTCCTAATCGTGGTTTCAGCGTTGAATTTAATGATTATCGACATTACCAGCGTGGTGATGATATGCGTCATATCGACTGGANACTTTATGCTCGAAGTGACAAGTTTTATATCAAGCAATATGAAGATGAAACCAATGTGCGCTGCGTGATTCTACTGGATACCAGCGCATCTATGGCCTATGCGTCGGACGGAATTAGCAAGTTAAATTACGGTATCACTCTGGCGTCGGCATTATCATATTTCATAATGCGCCAGCGCGATGCGGTCGGATTAATTACATTTGATGATGAAATACGTGATTATATTCCCGCCAAGTGTCGACAGCCACATCTCATGCAAATTTTGCGCACACTTTCCAGAGTCGAATCAGGCCATAAGACAGATATTGTTAANCCACTTACAGACCTTGCAGCGTCTCTNAATAAAAAAAGTTTCGTCATACTTATTACTGATATGCTTGATGATGAGGAGCGAATCATTAATACCCTACAAAATCTGAGGGGTATGGGTAATGATGTGATTACTTTCCAAATTATGGATGATGCAGAGCTGAATTTTCCTTTCAATGAGGCTTCTGAGTTTATTGATATGGAAGATAGTGAATCTTACATCACATCGCCAGTGGCAATACGCAAGGCGTATCTTGAGAATCTTAATGAATTTCTAATGTATTGTCGCAAGCAATGTCAGAGCAGTGGAGTGGATTATTGTTTGTTGAACACAGCGGAGCCTCTTGATGAGGCTCTTTCCTCTTATATGGCGAAGCGAGCAAAAAGTTTCTAATGGTATTTCTTACCCCTCTTTTTTTAGTTGGATTATTGGCCGCGTTAATACCTATTGCGATCCATTTGATTCGCCGTGAAAAACCGCCCAAAATCATGTTCAGTACTATCCGCTTTCTGAAGAAGACATCAAAGAAGTTAGTGTTATTTCAACAACTGCAACAAATTTTGCTTTTGCTGTTGCGCTCCGCGGTCATTGTTTTGTTGGTAATGGCCTTTGCGCGGCCTTTAATTAATCAATCTGTAGCACGCTTGTTAGATGCTGATCCTCAGTCCGCTGTTATTATGTTAGATCTATCTATGAGCATGCAGTATGGGGAGATCTTCGATCAAGCCAAACAGGAAGCAATAGGTATTCTGAATAGCTTGACGGCAGGAGATGAAGTGGCGCTGTTGGGATTTTCTGACTCAGCGCAACTTGTCCGGGAATTAACTACGGATCTAGACAGTATTAGGTCAACCATAGATGAAATTCCTGAGGCGGGATTTGGTGCAACGCGTTATATGCCCAATTTGCGACTTGCAGATCAGATTTTAGAAGGGTCGCGGTTTGAAAATAGGGCGGTGTATTTGATTTCTGATTTTCAGGATGTAGCTATGCAGTCTTCTGAAGATACCTGGAAGCTGGCGCCTGGGGTTGCTTTCACAGGTATTGATGTGGGAGCGGAAGAAAGCAGCAATCTGGTACTCACTGACGTTCGCTCGCCAGAGAGGTTGTTGGAAGAGGCTGCGGAACAACAGATTCTCGCTCGTGTACGAACTACCGGAACGCTTTATCTTGCTGAAGGCGAAATGAGCTTAAGTATTAACGGAGAGATGGTAGATCGACAACCGATCACCCTTAGTGATCGCTCAGAGGAAGTTATTACATTTTCCACGATGTTTGAAAGTGAAGGAACTCATATTGGCGAGGTTCGGGTCAGCGGTGATAACTTTGCAGTAGATAATTCTTTTTTCTTTTCTGTTGAAGTGCTACCAAAAATTCGGGTTTTAGTGATTAATGGTGAGTCTTCAGACAATTGGTTCGATGATGAAGGGCATTGGTTTAGTTTGGCTGTGAGCAGCGGCGAAGAATCTCCATTTGAGCTTGAGATTATTGAACCCGGGGATCTAAGTGCTTCTGCTTTGCGGCAGAGTGATGTGACAGTTCTCCTCAACGTTGGAGGCCTGAGTACTTCTCAAGCTGCAGCCGTTACTAACTACGTAGATTCTGGTGGCGCCTTGCTGATAGCACCAGGAGACAGAGTCGAACCAGAATTGTTTAATCAGCAGTTTGAGTCAATAGCCCCTGCTGTCCTGCAAAGTCAAGAGTCTGATGGGGATGATTATCTGGTGATAGCTGATTTCGATCGCCGTCATCCAATCCTGAGACCTCTCGATAGCGAATGGTCGGCGCGCTTTGAAGGTCGCTGGCGCCTGGTACCTAACCAGGAGGCTGATGTATTAATGCAGTTCGACAACACGGAACCCGCGCTGGTTGAGCGGAATGTGGGTGCAGGGAAAGTCATTTTATTCGCGTCGACAATGGACTTGGAATGGAATAATTTAGCTTTGCAAGGTTTGTTTTTACCTTTTGTGCATGAAACTCTGCGACATTTAGTAGAGCCTGAAACAGATCAGCGTTCTTATCAGATTGGTGACAACTTTTCGCTAGATCCAAGCGGAGAGGCAACGACTATTTCGGCACAAGACACAAATGGGAATGCTATAGAATTCTCTAATGATGGATATGTCATTCAAGCGGCTTCTCCAGGATTTATTTCAGCGAACATCGATGGTGAAGCAGTGCATTTCGCGATTAACATTTTACCCGAGGAAGCGAATTTTGCACGCACTTCAGTCGAGAACCTTTACGACGCGATAATCAACCCGGATACAAATCCCGTTCGCTCCAGAGAAGTTCAAACGGCGCAATTAATTGAGGAATTAGAGCGCCCACAGCGTATTTGGTGGTGGATACTAAGCTTGGTTATGTTGCTTATCATTGCAGAATCATTAATTGCTAATCGCACATACCGTTAGTTATAAATAATCCAGCGCAGAATTGAATCAGCTTTGCCGAACTATTAGTATCGGAATAGTTGCGGTTAATAGTAACTCGTCCTGATTTTTGTGAAGCAAAAAGTATCCGCGACTTGAATTAATAATCCTTTAGATATAAGTCGTATAGTTTTTATAGTGATGACGCTGGTGTAAAAAATTGGTAGGAGCTTGGACAATGTTGTTTCCTATCAATGTGCTACAAAATTGCGAATTTAATATTAAAACATCTTAGAAAATGCGGGGCTGAGGTGAAAGGATGACATATTTGTGCGAAAAACACTTAGTTTTCATTAATATTAGGCTTGAGAATTATTGCATTTTATAACACTAAAATAACGCTTAAATTTCTATATTATTGAAAAATAAGGTTTTAATTTTTATTTATAACAATATTGTATATATTTCTGTAAGAAATATGGCGGATTTTATCGTTGATAAAATGGGGTTTTCTAGATCATGTTGTATCCATGTAAAAGCACAGGTTAAGCTAATTAATTTAAGTTTTAGTATAAAAAAATCAACTAGTTAGAATTAAGAGTCAAAAATTACTTATCGGGTAGTCGGATTCGTTTAATGAGTACCTTGGAAACCTTAATCATTGAACTTATGCACTCGATAACCTGCTGTAGGATGAAGTTTAATAACAGACTATCTTTTGGCATGTGAATGCCTATGGGGACCCAATAAAGCAGTTGCGTAGGACGCTTAAGTTTTTTTNCAACGTTATTATAAATTGCAGAGTGCACATTTGAAGAAAATGACTCGAAATTTGATTTTCTGCACGCGAGTGTAGTTATCACTAATCAATCTTTCTACCTCGCTTCTGACATNCACGAAGAGGCTTTATGAGTAGATGGAATTATGAGTCGGCATAAATNGTGGNCTGGGNTTGAAAAAACTTAGAGGGTAGANACTCTGATCGAAGCGNTTGAGTNNTGGGTTGNAATNGGAACGCTAAAGAGGAAACTTGAAAGTCACTCAATGCTTTAGAAAAGGGGGGAACAAAGAAAAACTCCCAAGCTCCTATCTTTAGCTATTTATAGTATGCAAATCATTTCCTTGACCCTGCAAACTACAAACTCACAAAATCTTATCATAGCCATTTTGTACATTAAAAATGGGGTTACAATTTATCACAAACCTCTAAAAACGAGGCTTCTAGTATAGTAACGATTGACTACGCTCGTGTTTCTATTTTAAAAATTTAGGATAGGGGATCGAGCGAGCGTTAGTTAGATTGCTCGCCTTCTGGCTCATCGCGAGGAGGGGTTATTCCCATGCGCTTGGCTCGCCTTTCCCAGTTCTTTCTAGCTAGTGCCTGCATGTCTTCGGTATTGTCAGACTCGTCCACAATTTCTAGGCCTAATAAGGTTTCAATGATATCTTCCATTGTTACTATTCCTTCCATGCCACCGAACTCGTCTACTACAAGTGCCATGTGTTCTTTCTTAGTAATAAACATGTCCAATAGATCAGGAATTGGTACAGAAGAATGAATTACGATAATGTCACGCCGAATCTTGTTTAGTTGGATTTCGTCTTTGTCTTCTACTAGATTCAACAATAACTCATCCTTAAGAACGTATCCCGTAATATTATCGCCGTTGTCTCTATATATTGGGATTCTCGAGAAGGGCAGTGAATCGTTTTGCTCGTGGAACTCTCTCACGGTTGTGCCTTCACTAGCGGAAACGACTACTATTCTTGGCGTCATGATGTCTTTTACTAGTACGCGGCTGAAACGTAGAAGATTTTGAATTATTTTTTGTTCATTTTCTTCTAATGCACCACTTTCTTTGCCGAGGTCAGTCATAACTCGAAAATCTCGCCGAGTCAGCACTGATATATCTTTATCTTTTTTTAAATGCATCGTGATGAATTGGCTTAGCCAAACCAGTGGGGCCAAGACAATCATCATTATTTTTAGCGAATAAACAGTGAATGGCGTAAGGGATTCCCAGTTATTGGCTCCGATTGTCTTCGGAATTACTTCTGATAGGATCAGAATGCATAAGGTCATACCGCCTGCAATTAAAGCTTCCCAGCTTATGATTGAGAACCCGAGAATTTGAAGCTCAGTAGAGCCAAACAGGATTGTCGCTTGCGATCCAACTCCGATGGCTCCTACGGTATGGGCAATAGTATTTAACGTCAGTATTGCCGCCAAGGGCCTGTCTATATCATCTTTGAATTTCGCTAGATCTCGTGCAATATTGGATGCTTCCTGCTCTTTAATTCCCACAAAGGCAGGGGTAATACTAAGCAAAACAGCCTCAAGTATTGAGCAGAGGAAGGAAAATAAAATGCTGCCTACGAAAAAGGCGACTAACAGTCCCATCTATGTTTCTAGATTGCCGCGGTTAATGTCATTTTTACATGTTTGAACCGGAACTTACAATCTAGAAGTGAGTGTTTATTGCTCAATTTTTGATCTAGACGCCTAGATTGGGCTCCGCTCGGATTGCAGGCTTGGTCGACCTTTCAAACATTCGGCGTAATCGCTCTGGCAGCGCTAACATGGAAGGCGTAACTACCAGAGTTAGAATAGTTGCGAACGAAAGCCCAAATACAATAGTGGAGGCTAGTCCAGTCCATTGAGAGGCTATTGGACCACCTATCTCGATTTCAGCACCGATTAGGTCGAATGAGATGCCCATTGCCAAAGGTAATAGTCCGAAACCGGTTGTAAAGGTTGTCAGGAAAACGGGGCGCAATCTTTGCACCCCAGTTTGTATGATAACTTCCTGTAAGGTCCATTTTGGGTGGTCCCGCCGCAGAACATTAAAGGTGTCGATTAAAACGATATTGTTGTTCACAATGATCCCAGCCAGAGCTACGATGCCGATCCCGGTAAGCATCACGCTGAAAGTTTGGCCGGTAGTTAACAAACCCAACAGAACCCCAGCGGTTGATAACAATACTGAGGAGAGAATCAGCAGCGCCTGGTAGTAACTATTGAACTGTGTGACCAGAAGAATGGCCATGAGTGCCATTGCTAGCGCAAACGCTTGTATCAAGAAGGCGGCAGATTGCTCCTGCTCCTCATTGGCGCCGCGGAAAGTATAATCAACTCCAGGAACTGGCGGGTTTGCTTCCAACCACAATGCGAGTTCCTGTAACTTATTGTCCGCTACAATGCCAGGTGCGGGATTTGCTCGGATATATACAACACGACTGCTGTCCACTCTTTGAATTGAACTAACTTTTTGTTTCGCTACGCGAGATACAAAACTGCTAATCGGAACTGGCCCGTTTGGCGTGCTTATACGGATAGTGTCGAGTTGATCGATGCCACGGTATTGAATGGGATAGCGCACACGTATATCTACTTCTTCTTCGCTATCATTGGGTCGGTAATCCCCCATGAAGATTCCGTTAGTCAGTAGCTGGATAGCAGCCCCAATTTCACTCATGTTAGCGCCTAGCATTGCGGCTTGGGCTCGATCTACATTTATTTCCCATTCGATTCCTGGGAGCGGAGCAGTGTCATCGATATCAATAAGACCGGTCATCTGGTTTTCCATAAAACCGCGTATACGTCCAGCCTCAAGAAATAAAAGATCTAGTTCTTCACCCGCCAGCTCAACCTGGATTTCCTTTCCGACGGGCGGCCCCTGCTCGACTGTAACAATTTCGGCTCTTACGCCAGGGATATTAGAAACAGCTTCACGATATAAGCTTTCAATTTCGAATCCGTTCAGTTCTCTAAACCGCCGGTCGGTGAACTCGACAAATATAGTTCCAACTAAATCGGGGGCAGCTTGCATTGGCCCGGCCGATTGGGCGCCAGCACCTGATTGGGTGACAATGCCTTCGTAATAACCAATTTCCTGGATTCGCTCTTCTGCATCCAGCATGATGTCCCGGAGTTCTGCCGGAGACAAATTGCCGCGGGCGAAAATTTGAACCTGAGTTTGCAAAGGTTCTGGCGATACAAAGAATTCAATACCGGAGCCCCAGCGACCGTAGGCCATGATGATGGTAATTAGGGTGCCTAAACTGAGAAGAAAGACTGTGCCAGGAATATTTACGGCTTTTCCCAAAATTGAGGCATAGATTGCGGTAATTCCTTTCACTTTTTGTGGGACGCCGGTTTCAGAACTCTTAGAGTAATTCTGACCGGTGGCGCTAGATTTTCCAATGAGTGCACCTATGGCGGGGGCAAACAAAAGTGCATAAAAAAGTGAGCCTATGAGTACCGCAAATACCGTAATTGGTAAGTAGCTCATAAACTGACCCGCCGTTCCGGGCCAGAACATAAGTGGTAAAAATGCCGCCAAAGTAGTGGCAGTAGAAGCCGTAATAGGCCAGAACATACGCTGCACTGCGGCCTTATAGGCGTCTCTACTATTTAATCCTTCAGCCATCTTTCGATCAGCATATTCCACCATGACGATAGCCCCATCAATTAACATGCCGAGGCCTAGTAATAAGCCGAAAATCACCATGAAATTATAGGTAAAACCCAGTGCGTTAATTATGATGAAGGCAAAAAAGAAAGAAAAAGGCACTGCAAGAGTAACCAGCATACCGGATCGGACTCCAACCGTAGCAATTACTACTAATAGTACCAATACCATAGCCGTCGCCATATTCCCGGATAGGCCGGAATTCTGTTCCAGAGCAATGGGGATCGTATTATTAATATAAGACATCGTTACGGCAGGCGGTAGGGTTGGTTTTATTTCTTCAACTATAACCTCGATTTGATCAAAAGCTTCTACTAGGTTAGCCCCTTTGCGTTTCATTACGTTAAGAGAAATTGTAGGAGAATGATTTGCATAGGAGTAACGAGTCGCATCTTTAAATGTTCTGCGTACCTCTGCCAAGTCGGATACTGTGAGTACTCCCAAGTCCGTTGATGCGAGTGGCAGATTGAATAAATCATCTGCATTTTCAATTAAGCCTGGCACTTTAACAGGGAAGCTGCCCTGCCCAGTATCGACTTGTCCCGCTGCGATTAAGCGATTATNGCTCGAAACAGTCTGTATAATCGCGCTATTCGGTATTCCATAAGTTTCTAATTTGGAGGGGTTTACCTCGACTTCGAGTAGCTCTTCTCGATTTCCTACCATGGGCGCCTCAAGGATTTGAGGGATCAGTTCTATTTCACGCTTTAGTTCTTCTGCGATACGTAACAAAGTCCTTTCTGGCACGCCTTCTCCGCCAATAGCGATTTGTACAATCGGCATAGAAACAGCAGACATTTCCTGAATTATTGGTTCCTCTGTAGATTGCGGAAATCGAGCCTTTGCGCGATTAATGGATTCCCTAACTTCTGCCAGTGCTGCTGAGGATTCGAAGTTAACATCGAACTCAGTCATGATACTAGCTGCACCTTCGCTGGAAAAAGAAGTAACCTCAACAATGCCGTCTATGGTTTTCAATTCAAGCTCAGCAGGTTTCGATAGGAGCCTTTCCGCGTCTTCAGGTGAGATACCTTCATGAATAATGGTGCTAACTACCATTGGCACCTGCACGTCGGGATACATCTCAATTGGAATAGCCAGATAAGAAGCTAATCCGGCGAGCATAGATACTGCAAAAATACTTATCGTTGTTCGGGACCTAGATATTGCTGCATCTATATAATTTTTCATTTATGAGCCTGGTAGTGGTTTTATTATCTATCCCAATCGAAATTCGCTTCAACAGCTTGTCCTGGGAAAACAATTTCTTGACCTAGTGTTATTAGAGTAATAGCGCCATCTAGTCCCGTAACCCAAATTCCTGGATCCAGCTGATTAGTTTCATCACCTACAATGTCTACGGTGTGATATTGCACAATATTATTGAGGTCGATGGTTTTAACACCAACGGCACCGGTGTCGTCCAGAGTAAGTGCGGAGGAAGGGATTCGATGAGCGCTGACTTCCTTTGCTCTTACTAACAGTTCAACAGTAATGCCTTGCCGTAGATCTATATAGCGAGGATCCACCTCAACTTCAATCCGGTAGCTTCGAGAAATGGAATCTGCAGCTCTAGCGAGATAGCTTACAGTCCCTTGAATTTCCTCACCACTTAGTAAATGGCCAGTTACTCTTGCGCCGGTGCTCAATGCACCAATATCTTGCTCTGGAACTAGACCGACCAATAGCATAGGGCTGTCATCGATGATCGATGCGCAGACAGTACCGATATTCAATAAGTCTCCAACTTCAACGATTCTAGTTTCTACAATACCTTCGAAAGGTGCGACAATTTTGGTTTTATTTAGAGCTAGCTCAGCACGGGCAACGGCTGCTTTCGNGGATTCAAGCGCCGCTTTGAGTTGAGCTACTACAACATCAGACTGCAATCCTCTTTCTTGTAGGTCTAACGCAGCAGCGTATTCAAATTCAGATTGNTCCTGTCTCGCTTTTGCTTCGGTAAGATTCACATCTCGGTTATCTACTGCGATTTCACAGAGCACTTCACCTTGCTTTACCCGAGCACCGCGAGTAACAGGGTTGCCAACAATTCGACCAGCTTCTTCGGCCCTTACTTCAACATGTCGGAATGCCTGAGTGCGGCCTCTTACTCTTATGCGTTCAATATAACTTTGTGAGTTAATTCTTTCGGCGCGGACAGTGATTGTATCTGGAGTCTCTGATTCAGCTGCACCTTCGGGCATTGCCACAACAGTAGTGGGTGGCCCTGGACTATTATTTGGGGGTTCAGCATTTTGAGGCAGCATCATCCAGGCGATTGCTGCTGCTAGAATTCCGGCTGCTAAAAACTGCTGTTTTTTCACTATTGCCTCCGCAACTTGGCTACAACTTTGGCTTTGCTCAAATCAAAAACATTACTTCAGCGCCGACGGATTCTAACACCGAAGCGCAGTGTTTCATTAACATGTTGAATATCCGTCCCTGTTATCTGGAATATCCCTAATCTGCAGTTTGCATGCCTAAACTGTAAATATTACCTAACATCATTGCAAAAGTGTTACGTATTGTAACGGGTAAATGTTAATTTTCAATGGGTTTTGATGCTAATTAACAGGCAGGGAACGCATTTCGTCGAATTTCCCGTGAGAAGGATTTTCGGCCGATTTGTGTTAATTTTTAATTCTTTGAATAATTAATCTGATGGGGTATTTCGAGCGTGAATGATCTAAAAGGCAAAGTAGCGATTGTGACAGGGTCAAGCAGCGGTGTAGGGGCTGCGACAGCAAAAAAGCTTGCTGAGCTGGGTTGTCATCCCGTGATCAATTATAATTCCAATTCGGCTGGCGCGGATGCCGTTGCAGTGGAGTGCGAGAGTTCCGGAACCGAGACCTTGGTAATGCGGGCTAATGTAGCAAACGACGAGGATTGTCGTGCTATGGCCAAAGCTGCAATCGATAAATGGGGCCATATCGATATCTTGGTGAATAATGCCGGAACTACAAAATTTGTAGACCACGGTAATTTGGAAGGCCTCAACTCCAACGACTTTCAGAATATCTATGGGGTAAATGTAATCGGTGCCTACCAGATGACTCGAGCCGTGGCGGAACAAATGAAACAGCAGGAAAATGGAGGGTCGATTGTAAATGTTGCCTCTATCGCTGGAATTGCTGGTGTAGGTAGTTGTATCGCCTATGCAGCCTCTAAAGGCGCCATGATTACAATGACACTATCGTTGGCGAGAGTGTTAGGGCCAGCGATTCGAGTTAATGTGGTTTGTCCAGGCTTTATCGAAGGGGAATGNCTTAAAGAAGGGCTTGGAGAGGAGCGTTACGAACAGGCTCGGCAAGCCTCGATCAAGAATGCGCCACTAGGTTTAACAGCCTCAGCGGACACTGTAGCTGAATCTATTTTATTCTTCATTAAAGGGCCGACCGTAGTAACAGGTGAATCCTTAATTGTAGATGGTGGCCGGCACTTAGGAATGACTCCTTTGACTCGTCGCTAATAGCTTAAAGGGGTTAGGTTTGTTGAGTTCCGTTTATAGAAATTTCCCGTTTGTATTTTTATTCGCGAATGGAGTTTTGTATTGCCTATTAGCGATGTTTTTCGTTCTTTCAGCAGAGCAATGGTTTGCCTCTTTAGCTATCGAGCTGTCGAACGCTAGCGGTTATACCGAATTGCGCACAATGTACATCGGCTTGATGGGTTCGGTCGGGGTGTTTTCTATTGTATGCGCCTGCAACAGGCAGTTGCATTTTGCTGGCGTGTTATTCGCTTTGTTAAGTTATACCGGCTTGGCTTTAGTGCGGTCTTGGGGAATTTTTGTTGCAAATGAATATAATCAACTGATGTTACAACTATGGTTTGCTGAAGTTTTAAGTATTTTGGCAGCGAGTTTTAGCTTATATTGTTTGCGCAGGCCACAATAAGCTACCCGCAAACCCATTCCTCTGCTGATGAGGCTTAGTTTTGGACCGGTCTTTTCTGTAATTTCCTTTGTAAGGTGCGGCGGTGCATTTTGAGCTGGCGCGCCGTAGCCGAAATATTACCGTTGTTCTCCTTCAGCACTTGTTGAATATGTTCCCATTCTAATCGACGAATCGACATCCGTTCTAATTTATATGGTTCTTTAGTCTCTTTGAATTCGGAGTGAGTATTCGTTAGTAATGCTGCAAGAATTTCATCGGTATCAGCAGGCTTGGCAAGGTAATTATCTGCGCCTAGTTTAATGGCCTCTACAGCGGTAGCAATACTCGCATAACCGGTAAGAATTAGTATGCGAATATTGTTAAATTTCTGTTTAATTGCAGGAATAAGGCTTAAAGATGTTTCACCGCCAAGATTCATATCTAGAATAGAAAGCGTAAAATCGTTGGCCTGGATTAGACTTAGCGCCTGGCTTTTGGTTTTTGCATGAGACACGCGGTAATTTCTCTGCTTCAAGGCGCGACTTATCGCTAGAGCAAAAACATCGTCATCTTCAACTAATAGTATATGTTCATAGAGCATTTCAATTAACCTTGAAGATACTTAGGTAAAGGTAATTTTATCAATGTTAACGCACCGCCGGTCTTTAGATTAAACATTTCGATAGTGCCGCCCAGCTTTTCTATGGTTGCATTGGCAAGAAAAATGCCCAAGCCCATTTTTTCTTTCTGCGTTGATATGAAGGGTTCTCCCATTTTTTCTAGTATCTTTGCAGGGATGCCTGGTCCATCGTCATTAATCGAAATTTGAAATAGTGGTGGCGAACTTTCGATAATTTTAAACGAAACTTCGACATGCTTTTCAGCTGCTTTTATGCTGTTTTCGATGATATTTATTACCGCATGTTTAACGCTCAGGCTAGCAATGACTTCGGGGTCGCCTTCACAGGCAATTTCAAATTTAATCGATGCATTAGGGTGTATATTAAAGATGTAATCCTGAATATCGCCTGTAAACTCTGAAATCAGACTATTTTCTTCTTTTTCGGAATTGTCTTTGTTGTAGTATCGGGTTAGTTGCGTTAGTGAGTGTTTGCAACGAGTGACTTGCTGTCGCAGCACAGAGATATCTGCTTTAATATTACTGTTTTTAAATTGCTCAATATCTAACTTATCCAGATCGGTAAGTAACACAGCCATAGTGGAGAGCGGTGTCCCGAGCGCATGGGCAGTGCCTGCTGCCAATGTCCCTAAGGCGACAAGTTGTTCATTGCGTATTTCGCTTTCCCGCGATTTTGCGAGATTGAGTTCTCTATCTTTTATGGCATTTGCCATGTGTGTGACGAATACGCTAATTAGGATAGAACTTACCAAGAAAATAACCCACATACCCACCAGGTGTAGCTGGAATACGAGCTCCTGCTCTTCAGGCCCTCCGTTCATGTTGTGACCACTCTGCAAATCAATGAAAAGAAAAGAGGTGTAGATAAGGATGCCCATTGAGGCGAATACAATGACAAAATTTCTAGGCAATAAGGTAGCTGTGACAGCAAGCAGGACCAATAGATAAGAAATAAGCGGGTTACTCACGCCGCCAGAATTGAGTAGTACGATTATAAGGACGGCTACATCGAAAAGCAGGTGACAAAAGAGTTCGATGTTGCTGATCAAGTCTGAGGTTTTTGTGCGCCAATAACCTATCGTAACTGATAGTGCCATGAAAAATAATAACGCAGCGCTTAGTATGAGCGAAAACTCTAGCCCCAAGGAGGACTGGAAAACTAACCAAACAGCAATGCTAATTACTGTAATGAAACTACGCAAAAGTAATAAGCGCTGCAGTCCCTGTTTGCCGCTATTGCCTTCTTCTCTAGCGAAAGGTGCTAGGTAAGTTATGAGTTGTGCAAGTCTTGAGATCTTGAACATGACGGTATTCTACCTTAAAAGAAAGCTGGGAAGTGTTATTCCGCGATGGACAAAATGTCGCAGGAAAGGCGTAGGTTAAGAGTCCTGAATGACTAGGCAAAGTTGGCTCCTCAGGTTATATTGCTCCGCTTGACTAATAGTAGGTGGCCCAGCGCAGAACTTTGACTTCTATAGCCCTATCTTCCTTAAGCGGGACACAAAAAACATATGCTGAACTTCTTGCGCAGGAGTATGGGTACTGTTGCTTTTTACACTATGGCTTGCTTCCCAAAGATCATAAGAAACGAGAATATCAGGAACAACAACAAGCTTTTTCTGAAAAACTTTACCGGTTAGCCACAAACCAGTTAAAGACTCCTTCAGAGGTTTTGCTAGATGGGCCAAGCTTATCCTATTTAGGGAGTATGCTGATTAAGCAAGGTTGTAAAGTCGCTTTTTCTACTAATTTTCTGAAGTACCCGCCGGAGCACAAATTCGATCTGATTGTGATTGAGGGTGCTTATCATTATTTGGAACAACTGCCTCTGTTGAACAAGGCTAGAGAGATGCTTAAGGATTCCGCCCGACTGCTAATTTTTGGTGAGTATCTTGACGATGATTCCGAGTTAGAAAGATCCACGTTGCCTAATTTGTCGAGTATGAGGCAGCTGTCTGAACGACTAAGTTATTCTGTTTTACAGGAGTTAAACTTTAGTCACGATGCACTTTATAGCATCGGGCAATTAAAAAACATTGTTGATAAGAGAATTAATGAAATTGGCGAAGTAACCTCTACGTTGCTACTTAGCCAATTCCGACATCTTGAAGAAGAATATGTCAGAAAACGTCGCAGTTTTAATATTTTTTTATTGCAAAAAAATAGCGACCCAAAAGGAGAATATGCGCTTGCAGAATATGGAGCGATTGACAGTTTCGAGCCTGGCGAAATCTCTGAATTGTTCGAGAAGAGTTTTGGTACGAAATTTAATCGTGATATCTGGCGTTGGAAATATGGATTGGGTGAAGGTAAATGTATAGTGGCAAGGGAGTTAAAAGATGGTGCTATTGTTTCTCACTATGGTGGCGTGCCGAGGGAGATTCAATATTTTGGTGAGCCAAATATCGCCATTCAGGTCTGTGATGTCATGGTGTTGCCTGAAATTCGTCGGCAGTATGGTAGAGGCAGCTTGTTTTTCAAAACCGCAGCAACCTTCCTTGAAAGAGAAATTGGAAATACAGTAAAGCATTTGCTTGGCTTTGGTTTTCCTAACCAGAAAGCCATGAATATCGCATTAAGACTGGGCTTGTATGAGAAAACTGATGACTTTGTTGAATTAATATTCCCAAAACCTGAGGAACCCAACACAACCACTTTCCACTTGTTACCTATCGATATAGCAAATCCGCAACACCAAAGAGAAATTGATAAATTGTGGAGATCAATGAAGCTGGATATGTCCAATGGAATTATTGGTGACCATCATTGGCGCTATATTAAGTATCGCTACTTCGATCACCCTTTTTACCAAGCGAACCTTTACCGTAGTATTTTTGTCAATGATGAATCAGGAAACATGCTTGCTGTTGTTGTGCTGAAAGAACATGAGAAACGAATGTTAATTATGGATTTAATCTGTCCTGTGGCTCGAATGAAGATAATAATCTCTCAACTTGTACATTTGATTGAAGAATCAGAGCTAAAATTCTGGGTCACGCAGGGTTGGATGGAAAGCGTACGCACCGATCAAGCAATTGAAAATCAGCTTGGGATTGAGATACCTTGTAATTTTTGGAACCCCGGTCCTAGTCCTAAATTACTTTATGGTGCTTGGTGGTTGACCGCTGGTGACATGGATTTTATGTGACTTCAACGGCAGAGAAGAAGGTTTTTGCATTAATGACAATGGACAATATTTACGAGTATGGTTTAGATAAAAATACAGCCAATTTCGCTCAGCTTACTCCACTTAGTTTTCTTGAGCGTAGTGCTGGCGTCTATCCCAATAAAACCTCCATAATTCACGGCGACACTGCTTATACTTGGTCTGAGACTTATCGGCGCTGCTGTTTATTGGCTTCGGCGTTAATAAAAATGGGTATCGGACCCGGAGATACGGTTTCCTTTATGGGGGCTAACACTCCGGAGAACTTTGAGGCCCATTTCGCTGTGCCCATGACTGGCGCGGTGCTCAATGCGCTCAATATACGGCTGGATGCGAAATCCATTGCTTTCATCTTGAATCATGCTGAAGCCAAAGTGCTGTTTACTGACAGAGAATTTAGTCCAACCATTAAAACTGCTCTCGAGTTAGTTGAAAATAAACCCCTAGTTATCGACATCGATGACCCTTATTTTGAAGGCGGAGAACTATTAGGTCTTCGAACATATGAAGATTTGTTAAAGCATGGTGATGAAGGCTTTCGTTGTTTTCAAATCGACGATGAATGGCAGGCCATTTCCTTAAACTATACTTCTGGTACGACAGGCGATCCTAAAGGTGTTGTGTACCATCACCGTGGCGCTTATTTGAACGCAGTTTCTAATGTTTTGTGTTGGAGTATGAGTAACCATCCGGTTTATTTGTGGACCTTGCCAATGTTTCATTGCAATGGATGGTGCTTCCCTTGGACGTTAGCGGCTGTCGCGGGGGCCAGTGTTTGCCTTCGTCATGTGAGAGATGATGCAATCTTCAACGCGATTAAACAACACCGAGTCTCCCATTTCTGCGGTGCGCCGGTAGTTCTGAATACTATGCTAAATGCCGCCGATGAATTAAAGCAAGGTATTGAACATGAGATATCTGCTATGACCGCAGGAGCGGCACCCCCAGCGACAGTAATAGCCGGTATGGAAAGCATGGGTTTCGGTGTTACCCATGTCTATGGATTAACAGAAACCTACGGACCATGTGTTGTTTGTGCGCCCAAAGAAGAATGGCAGTGCATTTCCATAGAGGAAAGATCAGAAATGCTCGCACGACAAGGGGTAAGAGCGCCATTGCAAGATGAGGTTATAGTGGCTGACCCAGTGACATTGGAGCCTGTACCTAAAGATGGAAAGACTATGGGAGAGATTCTGATGCGTGGTAACCTTACCATGAAAGGTTATTTGAAGAATCCAACTACAACTGAAGCTTCTTTTTCAGGCGGATGGTTTCACTCCGGCGATTTGGCTGTTTGGCATGAAGATGGCTACGTCCAAATAAAGGATCGTTCCAAGGACATCATCATATCTGGTGGTGAAAACATATCATCTTTGGAAGTTGAATCCGTACTTTTTAAGCATCCAAAGATTTTAGAAGCAGCAGTCGTTGCTAGTCCTGACGGAAAGTGGGGCGAAGTGCCTTGCGCCTTTGTGAGTTTGAAAACGGGCGAAAAAATGACATCTCGCGAATTGATCGCTTATTGTCGGGAAGAATTAGCTGGATTCAAGATTCCAAAGAAAGTAGCCTTTGGGCCTATTGATAAGACTTCAACTGGGAAGGTACAAAAATACCTTCTACGGGAGAAAGCGGAGAAAATCGAATATCTAAATTTATAGAAAAATGAAATGATATACACAATTTAATCAAGCTTAAGGAGGCAATAATGAAAAACTTGATTACAACAACGGCGGTACTAATCGCTTTGGTTTTTACTTTGCAAGTTTCCGCTCAAGATTTGGAAGATNCTATTTCAGTGACTAGTTCCATCTTTGACCATCATGGTATGGTGCCGGAAGAAAATTCAGCTTATGGTGCCAATACTTCGATTGATCTTAATTGGGAAAATCTACCCGCCGGAACGCAGTCACTGGCGCTGATTTGTGATGACCCTATAGTTGTCGAAATTGGCATGATGGAAAGTCCGTTCGTACATTGGGTTGTTTATAATATTCCTGCTAGCGCATCCGGTCTCCCTGGGGGGATGCCTGCTGACGCGGAACCAGACCTTGATGGCCTTGCTGGATTGGTAAATGGCAATAATGGTTTGGGTCGTGCAGGCTATTTCGGACCTCGCCCCCCGGCTAATGGTCAGCTGCATGCATATCATTTCCGTGTTTATGCGCTTGATTCTGACCTCGATCTTGAACCGGGTTTAGACAAAGACCAGTTAATGGAAGCAATAGACGGCCATATTCTTGGTACTGGGATGTTAATGGGCCATTACGAACGTAAAGAATAGGAATGCTATTGTTGAATAAAAAAGCGGGCTCTCAGCCCGCTTTTTTATTGTCAATAATTTACTAATACTGGTTAATTTTTCATGAGTTAATAGTTATCAATAAATTATACAGATGGTTTTTGTGAATAGCCCAATTTGTTGATATCGCTTGCGGCAATCAACAGTGGCTTTGATCAAATCTTTACAGTATTTAAGTGATGCGCTAATGTGCCGTCTGGTTCGCTTAAGTTTAAACAGGCATTGTGGGCCAGATACAGATACAACTTATTCTTTATTACCGATTACATTATTTACGAGATGTAATTTCTAAAGGCTTAAATAAATGAAACTTAATATTCGAAATATACCGTTCCTCGCGCTCTTCGTTTTCCTAGCAGCGTTGCAAAATACTGTTTTTGCCCAAAGTATTATAGAGTCAGATTCTCATCGATTTGAGGAGGTTGCAGACGGTGTTTGGCATGTAAGTGGAAACGGTTCTATTCATACAATGAGTAACGCCATGGTTTTAGTTGGTGAATTTGACACCCTGGTGGTTGATTCTCATGTAACGCCCACCGCAGCTCGTGCGTTGTTAGCTTCAATTCGCGTAATTACCGACAAACCCGTCAGATATTTGGTAAACAGTCACTATCATTTCGATCATGCTCACGGAAATCAATCTTTCCCCGAGGGTGTTGAAATTATTGGGCACGAATTCACCCGGTCAAAGCTCAATGGTGAAATAGGTAATGTGCTGGAAGAAAATACCTTTAGGAGCTTCTCTGACCCTGTTCCAACTTTAGTTGCAAATTTGGAGCGTCAAGTTGCAGATGAGACAGACAATGACCGAAGAGTGCAATTGCAAGAACAGCTTCGTGTACAAAGGGATTATATGAATGCAATTTCGGAAGTGAATCCAACCCCTCCTAATATAACACTGCAAGAAAAAATGACTTTATTTCAGGTAATCCCAGATGGTAGCCGCGAAATACAGCTCCTGCATTTTGGGCGTGCTCATACTGGCGGTGATGTAGTAATTTTTCTGCCAAAAGAGAGAGTGGCTTTTACCGGCGATATGATGTTACCAGGACTTGCATATATGGGTGACGGTCACGTTGATGAATGGCCCGCTGCCTTGGAAGGGCTTAAGAACTTAGAATTCGATATTTGGCTGCCAGGTCATGGGCCCGCGATGCAGAGCAAAGATCAGATTACAAACTTTCAGGTTTATCTGCGGGACCTCTGGGTTAAGGCAGAAGGGCTGCACAGTCGTAATGTTAGCTGGGAACAAGCTGCCGAGCAGGTTGATATGACAAATCACACGGATAATTTTCCACAAATTACGGGCCCTGGTGTCGACCCTCGAGCTATGAGGCGCATATTCTCGTTGCTAGACGGAAGGTAGGGTAGTGGCAGTGCTTCACTAACAAATTTATTGCTGCTGGAAACTTGGGGTCAGCAGCAATAATTTAAGGACGGTAGTGAGTTAGTCTAATATCGGATATCCTATTACAGGCGCATTAGACTCTATAATTGATTGCATAGCTGTGACGCCAAAATCCTGTCGCACAGTTAAGTGTCCGTAGGAAGTAATTTGAGTCATCATAATNCCAATCATTTCTTCGACGGGGTCTGACCAGAAAATTGTTCCCCATGCACCGCCCCAAGTATAGGAACCTGGGGTTAGCGGATCGCGAGCTTTGCCAGCGTCACTAAGAATCCCAAAGCCTAGGCCAAAAGTATACCCAGGTCCCCGTATATACACATCGCCGTCGCCACTGTGATTCGTGATCATTAGGCTCACCGTCTTTGGACTTAAAAGGCGCACGTCGTTTAGTTCCCCTCCGTTTAAAAGCATTTGACTGAAACGCCAGTAGTCTGATGCGGTGGAGAACAATCCTGCTACACCTCCATAGTAGCTATCGCCGAAAAATGGCCTTTCTGAATATTCTTTAGTGCGAGATAGTTCGATAGTTTGATCTGGNCCAGATGGGCTATAAACAGATGCAACTCGATCAAGCTTTTCCTCTGGTACAACATAGAAAGTATCTTCCATCCCTAATGGGTCGAAAATCTTCCTCTCCAAGAAATCTTTTAGTGGCTCTCCGGAAACTCTCTCCACCAGTAGGGCGACATAATCTGTGGAGCTTCCATATTGCCAATTATCGCCAGGGTGAAATGCCAGAGGTAGGGGCCCTCTGCGTAAAATCGTATCCTCCAGATTATCTCTTCTCTCCAGTAAAGCGATTTCGTCGTCATTCAAGCTCTCGCGATTAGGGTCGAGACCAGCTGTATGCGAAAGAACATGTCGGAAGTCGATTTGGCGGTGGGGGGGCACGCGGTAGCTGCCAAACTCATTTTCGACTACAACTTGTTTACCCGAAATTTCTGGAATCCAATTAGTAATCGGATCTGTGAGCAGAAAATGTCCCTCTTCATAGAGCATCATTAGAGCCGTTGAAACAATAGGCTTTGTCATAGACATAATGAAAAAGATAGTATCGTCTGTCATTTCCTCATCGGTTTCTTTGCTTTTCCAGCCTTGAGATTCAAAATGAACAACCTTCCCTTTGCGCGCAATAAGGGAAACAGTTCCCGCTAGCTGTTCACGATCTATATAGCGCTGCATGGCTTCAGACATTCTGCCAAGTCGCTCACTGGAAATGCCTACACTTTCAGGAGCGGCGGTGGGCAAATCGTTGCCTAAACTGGATGAGCTAAAGCTTAAGGCCAGAATGAGTAGTAGGATTTTTGTTTCGCGGAATATTTCTTGTTTCTTTAGGTGAGCCAGCATGAGCTATTCCTCTCTAATTGACATTGATCTGAAGTATAGTGGCCGGCTGTAAATTTGACCAGTGAGGGTGATTACTTCATGCTTAACTTCTTTGCCTAAATAGTTATGTCGAAATAATGCAAAAAGCGAATAAGAATGCTAGACCCATATTTTTAAAACCTGGCCATAATGCCGGCGATTTGGTGGAGTCTTATAAATGGAAAATTCTTAGGGAAGAGACTGGGCGTGTAGAGGTAGATGCTCATCTGCCTCACCACCTGTTAAATCCTCGCGATCAATTATTTGGAGGGTTTCACGGTACGTATGTCGATATCATTTCATTGTACACCGCGCGTACTTTATTTATTAAAGGTAGTGAACTCAAATGGTCCAGTACCATTAACATGAGAATAGACTATTTCGCACCTGTTGTAGGTCCTCGATTCCTATTAGCAGGAGAAATAATCTACGACGGGAAAAACACTTGCTTGGTTGCGACTACATTTAAAGATTTCAACAACAATAAATTGGTTTACGCTATAACGACGCTAAGAAAGACGCAGTAGTCGTTAGCAAAAACCTGGCCACAACGACAGTTGTAATGGCCAGATTTTTACAAGAATACAGATTACATAGAATAACCTTTTTCATCGTGATCGGTAATATCACAACCAACCAGCTCCTGCTCGTCTGTAACACGAATTCCAGATGTAATAGCAGAAACAATCTTTAATAAGATAAAAGTTGCTATGGCAGTGTAAATAGCAGTTGCAAGAATACCTACCACTTGAACACCTACTTGTGACCCAATGGTCATTCCGTCAGCTAAGCCATTACCGCTAAGAATTCCAAGGTTGCTTGAAACTAGTATTCCAGCTAGGAAAGTGCCGACTATCCCGCCAACGCCATGCACTGGAAAAACATCAAGGGAGTCATCGATTTTCATGCTCTGTTTAAGGAAGGTTGTAGCATAATAGCAGATTATTCCGCCTGCTAGACCAACTACTAATGCGCCAGCAGGGCCAACTGAACCTGAAGCAGGCGTAATTGTTGCGAGTCCGGCTACCATGCCGGTAATTGCGCCCAAGCCACTNGGTTTGCCAAATTTAATCCATTCGATAATCATCCAGCTCAAAGCACCANTAGCAGCCGAAATGTGTGTCACAAATAATGCCATACCTGCCGCACCATCTGCTGCTAATGCAGAACCTGCATTAAACCCAAACCAGCCGACCCATAGCATTGCAGCACCAGTAAAACTCATAGTGAGGTTGTGAGGAAGAGTAGCTGCCTGCAGAAAGTCTTTTCGCTGACCTATTACAATAGCGGTGACTAGGGCGGCGACACCGGCCGTTATGTGCACCACCGTGCCACCGGCAAAGTCTATCAATCCCATTTGGCCCAGCCAGCCTCCACCCCAGACCCAATTAGCTACAGGGAAGTAGACTACTAGTGTCCAAAGAATGCAGAACAACAACATCGAAGAAAACTTAATTCGTTCCACAAATGCACCAACGATCAATGCGGGAGTGATGATGGCGAACGTCATCTGGAATCCTGCGAAAGTAGTTTCTGGAATATCACCAGACATCGAGTTGATATCGATACCATTAAAAAACATACGACTTAAACCACCCCAATAAGCAGATTCCGATGGGCCAAATGCGATACTATAGCCCACGATAAGCCAGAGAATTGAGATACTTACAGCGATTGCAAAACATTGCATTAGAACCGATAGAACGTTTTTGGTTCTAACCAAGCCGCCATAAAAGAGTGAGAGCCCTGGTAGTGTCATGAACAGTACGAGTGCTGTGGAAGTTAATATCCAGGCGGTGTTCGCGCCATTGAGTTCTTGAGCGGAGGCAATCGAGGGTACGAGAAAAAGCGCACCGACTAACAAGAATTTGTTTATCATTATTTTCTTAAGCATTTTGGTTTCTATCCCCTATAAGGCTTCGTTGCCAGTTTCGCCGGTTCTTATACGAATGGATTGCTCTAAATTAGTAACGAAAATCTTGCCGTCGCCAATTTGGCCCGTGCCTGCCGCTTTGCAGATTGCCTCGACAGCCGGATCAACTAGATCGTCGGGTACTGCTATCTCCATTTTTGATTTTGGGAGGAAGTCGATAACATATTCGGCGCCGCGGTAGAGCTCGGTATGGCCTTTCTGTCGTCCAAATCCTTTTACTTCGGTTAGTGTTACCCCGCTAACCCCAATTTCGGAAAGCGCTTCACGCACATCATCCGCTTTGAAAGGTTTTATGATTGCGGTAATTAGTTTCATTATTGTTCTCCTGCTTTGTTTTGGTGCGTTTTTGTTGGCGATGATTTGTTTCGGTGCGTTATTATAAAGCAGTTGCAGCACCTGGAGGCGGGCAAACGAATCGCCAATCAGCTATCACTGCTACCCGAAAACTGCACCACGCCTCATTTTTAGCCCCAACCAATTTCGCAAAACTTTTAATTTCCGACACTACGAAGGTAATTGGTGCAAAAAACTGATCAATACATCAGCAAGAATCAAACCAAGTTTGTGCTTATTTATTAATGGGGATAGAAAAGGGCTTATATTATTTNCTTATATATAGTGAATTTCATCCACTTTTTTGATCAGAGGCTTGTTTGTAATAGGGAATATAGAATTTGAGATAAATAACGCCCGCGGTCTCTATTCGATATTACGTTAGGGAAACGACACGATATTTGTATACCAATCGTGTAGGCGAGGAGCCGGTGAATAAATCTTCGTAAGGATACGTCTGACTCGTATTGTAGGGTGTTGCATAATTTAATAAGATTTTTTCCTATGATTGATCTTTAATGATGTAGTTAAGTCAATCTCGCTTCCTTCCCCATATAGCAGCCAGTATTGAACCGCTTATATTGTGCCAAACACTAAATAAAGCGCCAGGCAATGCGGCTGTTGCTGAAAAGTATTGAAGCGCTAATGCTACCCCTAAGCCTGAATTCTGCATACCTACTTCTATTGCGATGGTTTGACTCTGCTTTATATTTAGGCCAATTAATCGGCTAATGAAAAACCCACCCATCAGTCCGAAAGTGTTGTGGAAAATCACCGCGACCAGAGTTACAGCTCCTACATCTACTAGTCTCGCTGAGTTCAGAGCAACCACGATAGCTATTATCATTAAAACACAGGCAACGGATAAAGATGGCAGATACTGTTTGTACTTCGAGATTTGGTGATGGATTGCATGATTAGTCAAGACACCCGCGAAGACAGGTAGAAGTACAATTTGTGCGAGACTTTTGAGCATGCCGAAGCTGTCTACTTCTATGGTTTCGGTCAGATAGAAGTTGCACAGCAGTGGCGTTGCAAAAACACCAATAAACGTAGAGGCCATAGTCATGGAAATTGAAAGAGCTACATCCCCTTTTGCCAAATAGGTAATGACGTTAGATGCAGTTCCGCCAGCACAACTTCCAACCAGGACCATTCCAACGGTTAACTGATTCGAAAGCTGTAAAACGTTTGATAAGGCAAGCGCGACTAGTGGCATCAATAGAAACTGGATAAGTACTCCAATGAATAGGGGACGCGGCTCTTTGCTAATGCGAAAGAAATCGTTTTTATCTAGAGTAAGCCCCATCATAAACATCACCCCTGACAGCATTGGAACTATTGCCCTTTCTAGAGCGCTGAATGGTTCGTGAAAGAAAAAGGCAACAATGGATAACAAAAGAGCCCAAAGCGGGAATAAGTGATTGAAAATTGTCATAGGGTGAATTAGGAGAATGTATAGGGTTGATATGAGTTGTCATGTTAGTCGTTCTAATAGTATTTTCTCAAATTTATTCACTTTAAGTGTCTGTTTTTGTGATTGATATTGCTGAAATAGTGTTAATCAATAGACGGGNAAATTTTTAAGTGGGTAACGCTTACGCGATGGCTTGCTAGGTCTCTCCTTGGGATATTCTGATCTCCTTGAATGGCTTAAAATCTTGTCCATCACAAATATCTCAGTTATTTGAGAGCAAATTTTGTTGCTTCGACCTATTTTTGGTTCATGGACTTCGTCTGGCATTGCTTTTATGCTTGAAAAGGAGTGGTGGTATCTAGAAAACAGATAAGGCTGAGGCAGGAGGGATAAAATGAAACAAGTAATATTGCGTTTGCTCTGCGTGTTTATCTCAACGTTGGGCTGGAATGCATATGCGGCTGAGGAATGCGAAGCTCGTGGTGAAGCCCAATTTTTGTGTGGGCCGATTAGTCCGGAGGATCTTGCGCAGATTCCCAATTCGTCCTGGGTAATTGCTTCGGGTATGGAAGATGATGGCTACCTATATTTTATCAACAGCGACGACCTTAATTCAGTACCGGTTTATCCTAGTGTTGATGCTAACCATCAGCTAAACGAATTTTATGAGCAATGTCCTGGTCCTCTTGTTTCAGGGTTCAGGCCGCACGGTGTAAGTCTAATTCCGGGCAGAAATGAGATTCATACATTGCTAGTCGTTCGGCATGGTGATCGGGAATCTATCGAGGTCTTCGAAGTTCAAGAAACCGCAGGTACGCCGGAAATTACTTGGATTGGTTGTGTAATTGCACCGGACGGTATTGTGTTCAATTCTGTTGTTGCTACGCCAGAGCGTGGAATTGCTGCTACTCATATGAACTTACCCGTAGGTGCTGTTTACGAATGGCACCGTGGCGAAGGGTGGGAGCAAGTTCCGGGCAGTGAGAGTGCGGGACCTAATGGTATTGAGATATCCGCAGATGGTAATTGGTTCTTCATCGGCGGGTGGGGGACTCGCTCTATTATCAAGCTTTCTCGCGGCCAAAATAACGTGATAGTGGACTCTGTTAATTTGCCTCACCATGTTGACAATGTGCGGTGGGCCAGCGATGGTTCATTGCTTGCCGCGGGGCATGTAGGACCGCAAGCCGACTCGATCGTCACCTGTTTGTCACAGCAACGATGTAATGGAGTTTCTACTCGCGTAACTCGAGTCGATGCTAATAACCTAACAGTGAGACAAATAATTGACTATCCATCAAATCCTCTATTTTTACTTGGCACCGTTGCAATAGAGGTTGGAGATGAAGTCTGGGTCGGAGGTATCGCTGGAAGTAACCGTATTGCGCGTTTCGATTACCGCTAGTCAAAGCTGGGGTTTAACCATTGTTAGAAAGCAGGGAAGAGATAGTTGCGACTATATTGCGTGAGCTAAAAGAGACACCCGGTCCTCTTCTTGTTGTGTTGCATGCGATTCAGGATGCGCTTGGCTTTGTTCCGTCAGAGGTTATTCCTACAATCGCAGAAAATCTGGGTTTATCTCGAGCTGAAGTTCATGGCGTAATAAGTTTTTATCATTTTTTTAGAACAACGCCNCCGGGCCGCCATACTATTCAAATTTGCCGTGCTGAATCCTGCCAAGCTATGGGAGGTAGAGAGCTTGAAAAATATGCGAAGCAGTTGCTTGGTATTGATTTCCGTCAGACTACAGCAGATGGTCAAATTACTTTGGAGGCAGTTTATTGTTTGGGAAACTGCGCTTGTTCGCCTGCTATTAGAGTAGACAATGATATATATGCTGATGTAAACGAGGCATCCTTTAATTCAATAATTGAAAACTTGGCACTAGAGAATGTGGAAGTGAAAAACTCATGAGAAGCAAAGATAAAGTGTTTGTTCCTCGCGATACGAGTGCGTGCTCTCGTGGCACCGATTTAATTGCTGCGAAACTCCAACATCACTTTGCTCAAAATAATATTGCTGTGGATGTAGTACGCAATGGCTCTCGAGGGCTCTACTGGTTAGAGCCACTTATTGAAATTGAAACCGATAAAGGTCGTTATGCGTTTGGCCCCATCAGCCCGGAAGAGGTCAATGAGCTTATTGACAGCAAATTTTGGGAGCGTAATACAAAACATGCCAAATTTCTTGGTCTTACCGAAGATATCCCGTTTTTGAAAAAACAAACCCGAGTCACTTTTGCGCGGGTAGGAGTAATCGAACCTCTCTCTATTGTTGATTTTAGGAATATCGATGGTTTTCAGGGTTTGGAAGTAGCATTGACAATGCGCCCTCAGGATATTGTTAAAGAAGTCAAAGACTCTGGTTTACGAGGTCGCGGAGGCGCAGCCTTTCCTACTGGCATTAAATGGCAAACGGTTTTGGAAGCTAAATCCGAGCAGAAATATATTGTTTGTAATGCAGACGAAGGGGATTCTGGGACTTATTCAGATCGCATGCTAATGGAAAGTGACCCCTTTTGTTTAATAGAAGGAATGATAATCGCTGGCCTTGCTGTGAACGCCGACCTAGGGTACATCTATTTACGAAATGAATACCCTTTGGCCAATTTGATATTAGAGGAAGCGATAACTAAAGCTCGCAAAGCAAATTACCTTGGCAAAAATATTCAAGGCACTAGAAAGTCTTTCGATATCGAAATCCGTTTAGGTGCAGGAGCTTATATCTGTGGAGAGGAGACCTCTATGTTGGAAAGCCTTGAAGGCAGGAGAGGTGAAGTGAGGCCTAAGCCACCGCTACCCGCGATTGAAGGCTTGTTTGGTAAACCGAGCGTAATAAATAACGTGATTTCGTTAGCTTCAGTTCCATCAATTATTGCCAACGGTGCGGCGTCTTATCAAAATTATGGCGTTGGTCTTTCGCGAGGCACTCTGCCGTTTCAATTGGGAGGAAATATTAAAAATGCCGGTTTGGTAGAGATTCCCTTTGGTACAAGTTTAAACGAACTGCTTTATGACTATGGTGGAGGATCACGCAGTGGTAAGCCATTAAGGGCGGTTCAGGTAGGGGGGCCATTAGGTGCCTATCTTCCTCAAAGTCAATGGGATACCCCATTAGATTATGAAGCTTTTTCAGCTATTGATGCTATGCTCGGGCACGGGGGTGTTGTCGCTTTCGATGATACTGTAGACATGGCACTTCAAGCACGTTTTTCAATGGAATTCTGCTCAATTGAATCTTGTGGTAAGTGCACTCCTTGTCGTATAGGCTCCGTGAGGGGAGCAGAAGTGATAGATCGTATTATAAGCAACAAAAATTCTGCAAAGAATAAAGAATTATTGTCTGAACTTTGCGATACAATGGAAACGAGTTCGTTGTGCGCTATGGGGGGGTTGACACCGTATCCGGTGCGAAGCGCTCTTTTGCATTTTTCTGAAGATTTCGAACGGGGCTGATGAGGAACCCAATGCGATGCTGCAGTTTTACGATCCAGGTAAAAAATCACAAAGAGCCCAACTGTGTGACCCTAGTCGGGACTACGGAACACCGGCGATATCTGTAGAAAACAACGAAACGGCTAAGTTCATAACTTTAAACGTTGATGGGCAATCTATCTCCGTTCCTGAAGGTACCTCTATAATGCATGCTGCTGCACATCTCGACATTAACGTGCCGCGACTTTGTGCAACTGATTCATTGCAAGCCTTTGGTTCTTGTCGAATTTGTTTGGTCCAGATCAAAGGCCGTAAAGGTTTTGCTGCTTCCTGCACTACTCTAGCAGAAGAAGGCATGAGTGTGCGGACTCAGTCTAATGAAATAGCGAAGCTAAGACGCAATGTTATGGAGCTGTATATTTCAGATCACCCCCTGGATTGTCTAACCTGTGCCGCGAACGGAGATTGTCAGTTGCAAGATATGGCTGGTGAGGTCGGTCTTCGGGAAGTTCGTTATGGCTATGACGGAGAAAATCATCTCGATGCAGAAAAGGATAAAAGTAACTCTTACTTCACTTTTGATCCTAGTAAATGCATCGTTTGCTCCCGCTGTGTTAGANCTTGTGAAGAGGTTCAGGGTACCTTTGCCTTAACCATTGACGGTCGTGGCTTTGAGTCAAAGGTTTCTCTAGGTCAAAATCAAGCTTTTATGGGCTCAGAATGTGTGTCATGTGGCGCCTGTGTTCAAGCGTGTCCCACAGCAACTCTCATGGAGAATTCTGTCATTGAAAACGGGTTGCCTGAACACGAAGTCATTACTACTTGCGCCTATTGNGGTGTGGGCTGTTCTTTTAAGGCTGAAGTAAAAGGAGATCAGGTTGTTCGTATGGTGCCCTTTAAGGGTGGCAAAGCAAACCGTGGACATTCCTGTGTTAAGGGTCGCTTCGCCTTCGGTTATACAACGCACAAAGATCGCGTTATTAGTCCAATGATTCGTAATACTATCGACGAACCATGGCAGCAAGTTGGTTGGGATGAGGCGGTAAATTTTGCAGCGGAGAAGATACGCAAAATTCAGAAAGAATATGGCAGTGATTCTGTAGGTGGAATAACCTCTTCTCGTTGCACGAATGAGGAGACTTACCTGGTTCAAAAATTGGTGCGCGGCGCTTTTGGTAATAATAATGTAGACACCTGTGCTCGCGTTTGTCACTCGCCTACAGGGTATGGTTTAAAAACCACATTGGGAGAATCAGCTGGAACTCAAACTTTTGACTCGGTGATGGAGGCAGATGTCATTATCGTTATAGGCGCGAATCCCACTGACGCCCATCCGGTTTTCGCCTCTCGTATGAAAAAGAGATTGCGAGAAGGTGCTAAGTTGATAGTTATAGACCCAAGGCGTATCGACTTAGTGAAGAGTCCACATATTAGCAGTGATCATCACTTAAATTTGCTGCCCGGAACCAATGTGGCTCTTTTGAATGCTCTAGCCCATATTATTGTTAGAGAAGGATTAGAGGATGAGGATTTTATAGAATCTCGTTGCGAAGACTCCGCTTTTTTAAATTGGAGAAGTTTCATACTTGAGAGCAAGAATTCACCGGAACGAATGGCGGAGGTTACCGGTGTTCCAGCGGACCGCTTAATTGCAGCAGGCCGGCTTTATGGCAGTGCTCGCAATGGCGCCATTTACTATGGTCTTGGTGTTACTGAACACAGTCAAGGTTCTACAGCAGTTATGGCGATTGCAAATCTGGCCATGCTTACAGGTAACATTGGCCGCGAAGGTGTAGGTGTGAACCCTCTGAGGGGTCAGAATAATGTGCAAGGTGCTTGTGATATGGGATCTTTCCCGCATGAGTTGCCTGGCTATCGCCATGTCTCAATAGCTAGCGCTCGAGAGTCTTTTGAAAAAATTTGGGGCGTGGAAATCAAGAATGAGCCAGGGTTACGTATTCCTAATATGCTTGATGCTGCCGAAGCTGGAAGCTTTAAAGGACTATATTGTCAAGGTGAGGATCTAGCGCAATCAGATCCCAATACTCAGCACGTAGAGAGAGCGTTGAGAAACCTTGAATGCCTTATTATCCANGATATTTTTCTCAATGAAACAGCCAAGTTTGCGCACGTGTTTTTACCGGGTGCTACCTTTTTAGAAAAAGACGGAACCTTCACTAATGCTGAAAGACGGATCTCACCAGTACGCAAGATAATGAACCCTTTGAGTGGTAAGGCCGATTGGGAAGCCACTATGGCTCTATCAAATGCTCTTGGTTTTGAGATGAATTATAACCATCCATCAGAAATTATGGATGAGATCGCTGAGTTGACACCTACGTTTAAAGGTGTGAGTTATAGGCGTTTAAAAGAAGAAGGATCTATACAGTGGCCGTGCAATGAAGCGTCGCCTAATGGGACACCTATTATGCATGTAGAAAAATTTGTAAGAGGGCGAGGATTTTTTGCTGTAACTGAGTTTGTCGCAACGGAAGAAAAAGTAACTAAAAAGTTTCCTTTGTTACTGACTACTGGTCGGATACTTTCACAGTATAATGTTGGTGCTCAGACTCGGCGTACCGAAAACATGAAATGGCATCAGAAGGACTTGTTGGAAATTCATCCTCATGATGCAGAGCATCGCGGTATTTCACAGGGAGATTTGGTACAAGTTTCCAGTCGCGCCGGGAAAACGATGCTAAGCGTCGATCTCACTGATCGCGTTCAGCCAGGAGTCGTATATACCACTTTCCATCATCCCGAAACAGGCGCTAACGTTATAACCACTGATAACTCCGACTGGGCAACAAATTGTCCTGAATACAAAGTGACAGCGGTTGAAGTGCGCAAGGCGGAAGGGCAATCAGCTTGGCAATCCCATTTTGAGAAATTCTCTCATCAACAAGTCGCTCTCTTAGAGGAAGCGAATCCTAAAGCTTGATCGAATAGTGAGCAAACAAACAGGCCGTAAAAATCAAGATGTTCAAGTGTGGTCGGGTGATTCTAATGACCAAGTATCTGATTTTGTGGCAGAAGAAGTTCCCATTGCCCTCGTTTACAATGGTGTTTCTCATACCGTTATGATGGCTACTCCGACTGAACTTGAAGCTTTTGCTGTTGGTTTCAGTATTAGTGAAGGCATTATCAAGGATTTAGCAGAGATTTATGATATTCAGATAAGAACCCATTATGAAGGGGTCGAAGTCGCCCTTACAGTGTCGAGCCAACGATTTAGTGAGCTTAAGGAAAGGCGTAGAACTTTGGCTGGCCGCACGGGCTGTGGAATTTGCGGTTCAGACTCTCTTCAGCAAGTTCGCCTGCCGGTCAAGCGGGTTAGAACTCATTTTAAAGTGGGTCATGAAGCCATTGATAGCGCTGTGGGAGACTTGGTTAGCAAACAGCCTCTGCAGAACGAAACAGGGGCAGTTCATGGTGCGGCTTGGTGCGATAGCGAAGGTGCTATTATCGAAATTTGTGAAGATATTGGTCGACACAACGCTCTTGACAAAGTCATTGGTATATTGGCTCAAAAAGGTATGCTAGTTGATAGAAATTTGAATAACGGTTTCGTACTGGTGTCCAGTAGAGCAAGTTATGAAATGGTACAGAAAACAGCCATGATAAACGCACCTGCACTAGTTGCCGTTTCTGCTGCAACAACAATGGCTGTTGAGTTGGCAGAAGAACTTGGCATAAGTTTAATTGGCTTTGCGCGAAAAAGGCGGCATGTGACTTATGTAGCGGCTACAAAGGCTTGCACGAAATGAACGATTCTGAGTTAAATCACTTAGTAAAAATGGTGAATCAAATCAGTGATAATCTGGACCACAATGATTCTATGGAGGTGGTGTCTGAGCGGGTGGCTGATCATTTAAGTCGGTTCTGGGCGTCATCAATGANGGAAAAGATTATCAAATACGCTGGGGCGGATGGCGGTGATCTAAAAGCGTCCGCCAAGTTGGCAATAGAAAAGCTTGTTATTAGAAGCAATTAATTGTCAAGTCCTATTATTTCCATGCGTTCATTACTGGCAACAGCAATAGATCTTCCATCGATTGTTGTGAAAGAGCGTGCTTCTAGTTGATATTTGTATACCTCGTAACTGACTGGGGCGGAGGCATTATCGCGATGGAGATTGATAGTCAACACCACATGATCGTCCTTCCAGTCTAAGTAATAGAGTGTGGCTCCAAGACCAACCATTAAGACTAGGAAAATATAAGCACCTACTCGCATATCAGCTGCGAGTGTGTCTTTGCTATCTTGTTTTTCGTTAATTAGAGGTTTCTGTTCAACGTTGGTCGGAGGAGATTTTATCTCGCTTTGCCCGTGCCGCTGGCGTATTACAAAGAACGCGCCAAGTATAACTGCTGCTGTTATAAGAAATTTGCTTAGCATTCCGAATTTTTCCGCATGAATTCGGAATTAATAATAGCAGCGTTACTGCTGATTTGTCTTTTTATTGTATTCACAGTTATTTAAGGCAGGCCCTTTCGAGTACAATGATAAAAGGATTCGGTTCCAACTATGGTTCAAGTGCAAATATCGCTTGAAATTGAAAATTTTGAATAAATCATCACAAGACTCCAGTTGCTTTGTTCCGCCTGGTATGCCGCCACTGGATATGAGCGGGCGAAAAACCTCGTTTTTTGAATTTTGGCCTGTTTGGTTGATGTATGTTCCTGTTGTAATATTTTGGATCTTGCTGGCTATTCGTTATCGAAGCCTTTCTCTCCCCTTAATAGCTAATCCGGCTATTCCGCTTTCGGGGATGGTAGGTGTGGCTAAGTCAGCGGTATTTGAAACTGCCGGAAATAAGGCTAGAGAATGCATTCTCCCCTGGTGTATTTATGAAGTGGTGGCTGGGTCGGTTGAGGAGCAGTACAGCTCAGTTCTAGAGATTCTGCAAGCTCATAATTTGGCGTTACCCATCGTAGGAAAACCAGACTTCGGTTGCCGAGGTGTTGGTGTTAAGTTAATAAATAGTGGAAAGGAATTGAGAGATTATCTTGTCAGTTTTCCAGTAGGTGGAAGCATTCAATTTCAAAAGCTTAGTGAATGGGATGCTGAGGCAGGAGTATTTTATGTTCGCGACCCCGAATCTAATATCGGTGAAATTACTTCTCTAACTTTGAAATATACACCCTACGTCGTTGGGGATGGGATTAGTACTTTGGCAGAACTCATTGCCGCTGACCCTCGAGCAGGGAATTTGCAGCATTTGTATTATGAGAGACATGAGTGCCAGTGGAGAAAGGTGATTCCAGAGGGTGAACCTTATCGCTTGGCGTTTGCGGCTAGTCATAGCCGGGGGGCTATCTTTCGTGATGCTAGCTATTTAATCGATATAAAACTGACACAATCTCTGGATAGAGTTTTCGATGATATTCCTGGATATTTTTACGGGCGCCTCGATATTAAATTTGAGGACGTAGAAAGCCTCAAACTCGGAAAAAAATTCGACATTATCGAAATTAATGGAGCAAGCTCTGAATCTATAAATATTTGGGATCGAAACACCAATCTATTGGTTGCGATAAGAACTTTATTGCAGCAGTATCACACCCTGTTTAAAATTGGTCACATTAATCGTAAAGATGGGTATGAGCCACCTGGGTTAATTCAGCTATTTAAGGCCTGGCGCTATGAAAATGACTTAGTAAAAAAATACCCCTGTAATGACTAATCCTACACATATACCAATTAAGCCGCGNTTGCTCGCCTCTTTAGTAGAAACTATCTTGGGGCTTTCTCCTCTTGGTAAGATTTACGATCGCCGACCATTTAAAACTATTCCCAGAGATTTTCTTGAGTATACTCTNGANGCNCTTGGTGTAAGCAATGTTATAGAAAATGAGGAGAATTTGGATGANATTCCGCGAGAAGGCTCGTTATTAATAGTCGCTAACCATCCGCTAGGAGGCTTGGAGGGGATGGCCCTCGCTCAGGAAATTCTTAAGGTTCGGTCCGACCTACAAGTATTAACTAACGAATTGCTTTGCTTAATTCCGGAGCTCGCTGATTTATTTATCGGCGTAGATGTTCTGTCAAACAAGGCGCCTGGTGGGAACATCAGCGGAATTAAGCGAGTACATAAACATTTGAAGGAGGGCGGTGCTGTTTTAATATTCCCGGCAGGGATGGTTTCTGCCTATGATTTCGGTCACCGCCGGATTCAGGATCAGCCCTGGAACCGTTTGATCGGACACTTAATTAAACGTTACGGGTGCGCTTCGGTACCTATCTTTGTCGGCGGGCGTAATAGCACTTATTTTTATGCTGCTGGCATAGTTCACCCTCGATTCCGCACTATTTTATTGCCGAGGCAATTAGCAAATAAACAGGGCTTTAAGCTACCACTAATAATCGGTCGTCCGATTCCGGCTTCGGAATTACGTTTGTTGGAAAGTCCTAAAGCTATTGCAGAATATTTAAGGGTTGCAACTGATGCTCTCGCACAAAAACCGACTCAGCTCGAAAATCAGGACAGAGAGGGGGTTGAGGAATTTGATAATGCAGTTGATCTATCCCAGTTAGAGAATGATATTGTTGGTATGGCAGAGTTTCGTTTAATAGAACATGAAGATTTTGATGTTTATTGCACTCCATACAATCGATTAGGATCGGTTATGGAGCGAATAGCAATAGCTAGAGAAGTTACTTTTCGAGATGCAGGAGAGGGCACTGGCTTTTCTAAAGACTCTGATGAGTTTGATCCTCATTACTTGCATCTCTTTCTTTGGGATAAACATGAATATCGGATTGCTGGAGCGTATCGAGTAGGTTTAGTTGACCAGATAGTTGCGGAACATGGGGTGAAAGGGCTTTATAGTCGCTCTCTTTACCGTTATGACGATGCTTTTATTCAACGGTTAGGTTCTGCCATAGAAATGGGGCGTTCATTTATTCACCCTGATTATCAAAGGCGACCCGTTTCTTTGAATTTGCTTTGGCGTGGAATAGGCCGAATATTATCGACTATGCCCCAGTACCATACCTTATTTGGGTCCGTTAGTGTTTCTAGGGAATATAGTGATCTCGCTCGCTCGTTAATAGCCGATACTTTGCTTACTAATTTTAAAGCAAATGACTTTGTCGACCTGGTACAACCACTAACCCCTCATAAAGTGAAAAATCGAGTTTGGACTGACGATATGCTTTCTGAATTGGTCAATACAAAAATGTTAGGAAAATTAATTGGGCGGTGTGATCCAGGTAAAGCGGTGCCGGTATTGTTGCGTCATTACTTGTCTTTGAATGGTAGGATGGTGTGTTTTAATATTCACTCTGATTTTAATGATTCTCTTGAAGGTCTAATTATTGTTGATGCCCGAAAAACTGATCAGAAGACTCTCAATCGATTCCTCGGTGCAGAGGGTCTGAAAATTTTCCTAGAACAACACAAATTGGCTCAATCGGCATAAACTCCATATGATATGTTTATGAGTAAATTTCTTGGTTTGCTGCAGATGCTTGCGGCAATAGTTCTCATTATATTTGCAAGTGCTACCTTGGTAAATTCTATCTTGATTTCCGCCAGGCCCGAGACAATTTCAGTGGTGAACGCGATTATAGGCCAAGGGGTAGTAATTGTAGCCTTGTTGAGCTTCGCTACGATTTGTGTTCGAAAAAGTATTAAGAATCTTCGTCGAACTGAAGATCCTTAGCCTAGTCAAGATTAATCTACACGCTGCACAGTCCGACATAAAGGAGTATAATCCTGCGCTTTTACTGATAGCAGCCCTAAAAAATGATCGCGTTTGAAGATACAAGTAACTTCTCGCAATTGCAGCAAAGTTGTGTTGCAAGTATTGGTAAATTTGATGGGGTGCATCTGGGTCATCAATTGATATTGGATCAGTTAAAGCAGAAAGCAGAACAACTAAATTTACCATCTCTCGCGATTCTTATTGAGCCTCATCCGGAAGAGTTTTTTGCTGCTAATGATGATCGTTGCCCTGCTCGTCTGACAACTTTGCGCGAAAAATTGGAGTTATTGGAAAGTTTTGGCATAGATTTTGTTTTTCAATTAAATTTTGATAAGACATTGAGTGAGCTGAGTGCTGAAAGCTTTGTTCACGATATTTTGAAGGTAGGCTTGGGCATTGAAAGTCTCATTGTAGGTCATGATTTTCGATTTGGTTACCAGCGCGCTGGAGATTTTGTATTGCTGCAGGAAAAAGGGTTGGAATATGGATTTGAAGTAATTGAAACTGCGGCTTATGAACGCAATGGTCAGCGGATTAGCAGTACTTTTATTCGGGAACAGTTGGCTCAAAATGACTTTGGCTTGGTCGAACAGTTGCTTGGCCGGCCCTATTCAATGAAAGGCGAAGTAGAACGGGGAAAGCAATTGGGTGCAAAATTGGGATTTCCGACCTGTAATCTGAACCCACGTAGGCGAAAAATTCCAGTTCATGGTGTTTTTGCTTGCGAAGTGAGATTAGGTGATCGCTATCATTATGCTGCAGTGAACGTTGGCTATCGACCCACGGTTGCGGGAGAGGAAAATGCGTTAATAGAAGCTCATATTTTGGATTTCGATGAAGATCTTTATGGAAAAACGATAGAGATCATTTTTCGGCAGAAAATACGCGAAGAGCTGAAATTTGATGGCCTAGAAGAGTTAAAAATACAAATGGTCGCTGATGTGCAGCGTGTAAGACAATATTTTGATCAAGAAATGCTCTAAGCAGTTAGTCACAATAAATATGACAGACTATAAAGACACATTAAATCTTCCGTATACCGCGTTTCCTATGAAAGGCAATCTAGCTCAAAGGGAACCGGAGATGNTAAAAAGATGGGCTGAGCTAGACTTATACAATCAAATTAGTAAAAAGAATGCCGGTCGACCAAAATTCATATTACATGATGGCCCGCCTTATGCTAATGGTGAACTTCATCTTGGGCATGCTATCAATAAATCTCTTAAAGATATTGTCATTAAGTCCAGGCAATTAAGCGGATTCGATGCTCCTTATATTCCAGGGTGGGACTGTCACGGACTGCCAATCGAGCATAACGTCGAAAAAAAGAAAGGGAAGGCGGGCCAGAAAATATCTGAAAGTGAATTCCGACAAGCTTGTCGCGCATATGCAGCTAAGCAAGTTGATATTCAAAAAGCCGGCTTTATTCGCTTGGGTGTTTTTGGTGATTGGGACAATCCTTATCTAACTATGAATTTTCATACAGAAGCGAACATTGTTCGTGCTCTCGGTAAGATAGTTAGAAATGGTCACATGGTGAAAGGCTATAAACCTGTTTACTGGAGTGTAGTAGGTGCTTCTGCGCTTGCGGAAGCTGAGGTTGAATATGAAGACAAGAAATCCAGGGCTATTGATGTCCGTTTTGGTGTCGTTGAGAAAGATAAGTTTGCCGCTGCCTTTGGTGAAGACGATATTAATAATATTACCATTCCGATTTCGGTTGTTATCTGGACGACAACTCCATGGACATTACCCGCAAATCAGGCAGTTTGCTTAAATGCGCACCTTCGTTATGCCTTAGTTAAATGTAGCTATGCTGATTCTAGTGAGGTGATCATGCTCGCAAAGGACATGGTGGGAGATGTCCTGGCACGTTATGGGGTCGAGCAGTCGGAAATCATAGCAGAAGTTGAAGGGTCTGCTTTGGAGAATATTCTCCTTGCTCACCCATTTTTTGATAAACAAGTTCCACTCATCCTGGGTGAACATGTTACTACAGAGACCGGTACTGGTGCTGTTCATACCGCTCCCGATCATGGTCTTGATGACTTTTATGTAGGTCAAAAATATGGTCTTGGCACACTAAATCTTGTTGATGAGAATGGCGTTTTTACGCCTAGCGCTGGTGATTTTTCAGGATCTCATGTTTACAAAGTCGATCAAGAGATTATCGAAACCTTGTTATCTAGAAATGCACTAGTAGCAGAAGAGGCGATTATTCATAGTTACGCACATTGTTGGCGAACCAAGACCCCTTTGATTTATCGCGCTACTCCACAATGGTTTATCAGTATGACTGAACAAGACTTATTAGGTTCAGCATTACAAGCAGTCGAGAGTGTCAAGTGGATACCAGGTTGGGGTAAGGCTCGAATTGAATTAATGCTAAAGGGCAGTCCTGATTGGTGTGTGTCTCGGCAGCGTACTTGGGGTGTGCCGATAACTATGTTTGTCCATAAGGAAACCCAGCAACCTCACCCAAACACAATAGAATTATTTGAGCAGATCGCGGTTCGTATTCAAGATGCTGGAATTGATGCATGGTTCGATTTGGACCCAGGGGAGTTGCTCGGGAATGATGCCGATCAATACGAAAAAGTTACGGATACCATGGACGTGTGGTTTGATTCTGGCGTTACCCACTATTCTGTGATAGAGAAGCGGGCTGAGTTACAGTATCCGGCGGACCTTTATCTAGAGGGTTCAGATCAGCACCGAGGGTGGTTTCTATCTTCACTAAAGACCGCTATTGCTATGCATGGTACTGCGCCATATAAAGAGGTGCTTACTCACGGTTTTTTTGTGGATGCCGAGGGTAAAAAAATGTCTAAGTCCTTAGGTAATACCGTAGCCCCTGAAAAAATATTTCAGCAATATGGCGCAGACATTCTTCGACTTTGGGTGGCTGCGACTGATTATCGAGGAGAAATGACGGTATCAGATGAAATTTTTAAACGAGTGGCTGATGCTTATAGACGAATTCGAAACACCGCGAGATTTATGCTTGCCAACCTAAATGGTTTTGATCCAGCGATACATTCTGTTAAACCAGCGGAAATGCTTGCGCTAGATTATTGGATTGTGCGCCGATGTCAGATTTTACAAAGNGAAATTATCGAGCATTATCATCAATATAACTTTCTAAACATTTATCAAAAAGCTCACAACTTCTGCGTGATTGAACTCGGAGGATTTTATCTAGATATAATTAAAGACCGCCAGTACACGACACAAGCTGACAGTCTAGCAAGGCGGTCAACGCAGACAGCTATGTTCTATATTGTGGGGATGCTAAGTCGTTGGATTGCACCAATACTTAGCTTTACGGCTGATGANATTTGGCAAAACATCCCTGGTGAAAAANCCGAGTCCGTTTTTCTAACNGATTTTGAGGACNTTCTGGCGGAGTTTCCTGAATCGAAAGTATTTCCCGATGAAGTTTGGAGAAAAGTAATGGCAGTGAAATCCGCCGTGAATAAAGAGCTGGAGTCAAAACGTGCGGAGAAAATTATAGGATCGGGTTTAAGCGCGGAAGTGGATTTGTTCTGTGAGAGTGATCTAGGAGACCTTTTAGGAAAATTAGGAGAAGAATTACGCTTTGTATTAATTGTTTCGCGGGCCTCGATTAAGACTCTGGGGAATACTGATTTTGAAGCAGTGGGTACTGAAGTTGATGGGCTCAAACTTTCGGTTAAACCATCTGATTATAATAAGTGCAGCCGCTGCTGGCATCATCGTGCTGATGTCGGCGAAGCGGTTTCTCATCCTTCTCTATGTCAGCGATGCGTTGGTAACATTGAGGGTATGGGAGAATCAAGAAGCTTTGCCTAAGCGGATTAAACTTGGGGGAATCTCCGTGATAGATTCATCTGAACCCGCGATCGGAACTGGATCTTTAGTTACATTGCATTTTTCGCTAGCATTAAGCGATGGCGAGATTATTGACTCAACTTTTGGAAAGAAACCCGCGAAGTTTCGTATTGGTGATGGAAATATGCTTCCAGGATTTGAGGCAGAGCTGATGGGTCTTAAAAATGGTGATGGATTTGAAAAAACTATACCGCATAGAAACGCCTTTGGTGAAGTTAACCCTAAGAATATTCAACGATTTCCAATAGAAAATTTTAAGCATCTATTGAATGATGACATGACCGCTACCAAAATCGGGAATGTGATTTCCTTTACAGACGCTGGAGGCTTTGAAATTCCTGGTGTAGTTAAGAAAATTCTTGATAAAGAAATAGTTATAGACTTTAATCATCCATTATCAGGAAAGGATATAATCTTTAAAGTGAGCATATTGTCAGTGCTTGATATAGATGCAGATTCGGTTGTAGTAAAAGTTTAGTAGAAGAATATGACAGTTCAAACAAATCAGACTCCCTCAATAAAGCTTGCAAATCCTAGGGGCTTTTGTGCTGGAGTTGATCGTGCTATCGATATTGTAAATCGCGCTTTAGATATATTTGGCGCGCCTATTTATGTCAGGCACGAGGTGGTTCATAACAAATTTGTGGTGAACACTTTACAAGAGCGCGGTGCAATTTTTGTCGATGAGCTTTTCGATATTCCCGTGATCGATGAAACAGGCCGTTCATCTATTGTGATTTTTAGTGCGCATGGCGTTTCAAGAGATGTAAAAGCAGAAGCTCGCGATAAGGGCTTTAAAGTTTTTGACGCTACTTGCCCATTGGTGACTAAGGTTCATTTAGAAGTTATGAAATTCAGTANAGCGGGGAGAGAATGTGTACTTATTGGTCATCAGTTCCATCCGGAAGTAGAAGGCACTATGGGTCAATATGATCAAAGTTTCGGTGGGAAGATTTACCTAGTAGAATCCGTTGATGACGTTCAAACTCTGGAGGTAAGTTCGCCGGATAAATTAGCGTATGTGACCCAGACTACACTTTCCATGGATGATACAGCAAAGGTTATCGATGCTTTACGGGAGCGTTTTCCCTTGATTGAAGGTCCTAGGAAGAAAGACATTTGCTATGCTACTCAAAACAGGCAAGATGCAGTAAAACAACTGGCGCTAGAATGTGATTTGTTACTGGTAGTTGGGTCTCCTAACAGCTCCAACTCAAATAGATTAAAGGAATTGGCCGAACGTCTTGGGTGTGACTCGTATCTAATTGATAGCGTAGACGATATTGAGCCTACCTGGTTTGACGGAAAATTGCGCTTCGGGGTCACTGCAGGGGCTTCTGCGCCAGAAATTCTAGTTCAGCAGGTGCTTAAACGCCTTCAGGAAATAAATCAAGTAGAGCCAGAAGAACTCCTAGGAGTTGAAGAGCACGTTGTATTTTCTGTGCCTAAGGAGCTGCGCAATTAGAGTATAAATCGAGCGTTTATTTAGTTCTTTTTTCTCGGTTTGCAAAGTTCTTTAACTTCAAGTAATTACCCAGTTCTCCACACAGCAGTATTCTTAGTAAAGTGATCTACCATTCAACTTTTGAATAAGTGCCAAATAGGTGAGCGAACCCCACTCTGAGAGCAGAAGCACTATTGGAATTATACAAGGTGGTTTGTAAAGCTCTTTGAGAGCAAACCTGCCAAGTAATTCCGGCTCTTCTTCAAAACGTTTGAAATCTACTGGTTGAACGTAATCATAAATTACAGAAGAGAACCGAATAGCAGTGGGTAAAGGATATAGAGATTGAAGAAGTGATCTGAAGGTTCAAGGCTAACTGCATCGGAGAGTATGAGCATGGCAAGAAAAAGTAAGTACGATAGATCTCCTTGTATTCTTTAGTAACATTAAACTTCCGCTTATTTAGAGAGTCCTTAATTGATCTGCTTTGATTCGAAAGGCTTCTAAAGCCTGGGATATTTGATTTTGTTTTTTCTTTTCATTTTTGACTATCTCTTTTGGCGCGTTTTCGACAAATTTAGTGTTGTTTAGTTTAGAAGTGACTAATTCTAAGCTTTTTTCAAGTTTGGTAATTTCCTTGGTTAAGCGAGAAAGTTCGGTTTTTATATTAATCAATCCCGCGAGTGGAACCAGAATCTCGAGTTCACCATATAAACCTGTTGCGGCGACTGGTGATTCGGAATCTTCTGCTACCCATTCAATACTATCTAGCTTCGCAAGCTTTTTTAGGTAAGGCCGATAGTTACCAAGTTTTTCTCGATCTCTCTTGGAGCCGCTGCGCAGAGTAACGTTAATAGATTTCGCAGGAGAGATTTCCATCTCGCCGCGAATATTTCTAATAGCAATGATAACCCCTTTTATCCATTCAATGTGCTCTTCTGATTTCTTGTCGATGTTACGCGGCTCGTGTTGCGGGTATGGTTCGATCATAATGCTATCGCCATTAATACCTATCAATGGTGCAATCTTTTGCCAGACTTCCTCAGTAATAAAAGGCATGAATGGATGCAATAAACGGAGGCTCTTTTCTAACACAGAGACTAGAACGAACCGAGTCGCTTTAGCTGCTTCAGGGTCCGATTTTTCGTCCCATAAAACTGGTTTGGATAGTTCGACATACCAATCGCAATATTCGCTCCAGATGAACTCATGTAATGCTTGAGAAGCAAGATCAAAACGATAATTATCTATCGCTGACTCAACTGCCAATGCAGTGTTCTCAAATCGGCTCATAATCCATCTGTCTGCGACAGAGTATTCTCCGCTACCAGGTGATACGGGAACTTTTTCAGATTCTATATTCATCATAGCGTAACGAGCGGCGTTCCAGATTTTATTGCAAAAATTTCTGAATCCTTCCATACGGCCAATATCAAATTTTATGTCCCTACCGGTAGAAGCAAGAGAATAGAATGTAAAACGAAGTGCATCGGTACCATAACCTATAATACCTTTAGGGAATGATCTTCTGGTATGGTCTTCAATTTCCTTCTTTATCTGGGGTTGCATCATGTCTGCGGTGCGCTTTTTTATTAATCCCTCCAAGCTAATTCCGTCAATGAGATCGATCGGGTCGAGGATGTTGCCCTTTGATTTCGACATTTTCTGTCCATTCTCGTCCCTCACGAGACCGGTGATATATACTTTTTTGAATGGGATTTCATCGGTGAATTTGAGGGTCATCATTATCATGCGTGCGACCCAAAAAAATATAATGTCGAAGCCTGTAACGAGAACGTTTGTGGGATGAAATCTTTCGAAATATTCTCGATCTTCGGGCCAGCCTAGCGTTGAGAAGGTCCAAAGAGCTGAAGAGAACCAAGTGTCAAGCACATCTTCGTCTTGGCGAAGTACAAAGTCGTCAGCGAGATTGTAT
>PBNR01000021.1 GCA_002723195.1 Gammaproteobacteria bacterium
AAACTGATCAAATATTTTTGAGGAATATAGATAGTCTTCTCGCCAGAGAATTGGTCTACTGACGTTCGTATTTCGCTACGGCTTACCAACACCTCCCAAAACATAGCCGCTTTGCATAAAGAATCTCTTATTCAAAACCTTGTAACGGATTTCCTATTTAAGTATTCATGATCAGCCAGATTCCCGAGCAGCTGCAAAGCTTTTACGATAGCTCAAAGAAGCAACCTATGTCTTGGTCAGAGCGCAAAGAGATACCGAAATTGCTTGAAATTTTGCAACAAGATTCACAGTCTATTGCCATAAATATCGGAAAAACCATAGTAATTACAGTAACACTGGGCACAAATCGGCCGATATGTATAATTATTTTTCCAAGCAATAAGATTTGGCAGGATAGCCATGAATACACACATAGAGGAACGTATAGGTTCCCACTTCAGGGATAGCATTGAGACTAAGCGCAAATCTATGGAGGAACTAATCATCCCTATAGAACACGCAGGTAACTGCATGATAAATAGCCTACTCATTGAAGGAAAAATTTTAAGTTGTGGCAATGGAGGTTCGGCCGGTGATGCACAACACTTTTCTGCGGAACTCTTGAATCGATTTGAAAAGGAGCGACCTAGCCTACCCGCCTTAGCCTTAACAACAGACAGCTCAACACTAACTGCCATCGCAAATGATTACGATTACAACCAAATTTTCGCGAAGCAAATACAAGCGTTAGGGCAGACAAATGACATACTCCTTGCAATTTCCACAAGCGGAAACTCTGGAAATGTTGTGGAAGCAATAAATGCTGCTCACGATCGTGAAATGACAATCGTAGCATTAACAGGCAGGGACGGTGGGGAAATAGCAAACTTACTCAAGGGAAATGATGTAGAAATCAGGGTCCCCTCAGCGAGAACAGCACGAATACAAGAAGTTCATCTATTAATTATCCATTGCCTATGTGACTTTATCGATACACAATTGTTTGGAGGAGATGAAGTATGAAAACATACAGAGTCTTAGCATTCCTAGCGCTAATAATTACCAATTCCTGTTCAACGATCCTAGTAAACACTACCAACCGGGAGGGTATAATTGAGGATCCGACCGAACGCACTGCTGGTGCAATCGTTGAAGATCGCTCAATAGAAACTAAAATAGCTGTAAATTTAAAAGCAGAAGAACCAGCATTCAGAGCAGCGAGCTTTAATGTTATCAGCCATAACGCTGTGGTCCTATTAGTTGGTCAAGTCGAATCCGACGAACTAAAAGCAAAGGCAACTGAAATTGCCTCTCGAGCTAGCGCGAAGATTAGAAGAATTCACAATGCGCTTGAAATTTCCGGTAGAGCTGGTTTCATTTCTCAAGGTAATGACACCTGGATAGCAACAAAGGTACGAACTCTATTTTTTGCTAACGACGAAATACCTTCAGACCAAGTTAAAGTCATCGTAGAAAGTGGCGTAGTGTATTTAATGGGGTTAATCAGTGAAGAAACCGGTGAACAGGCCGCCGACGTCGCGCGCAATGTCTCTGGTGTTACAGAAGTTGTAAAATTTTTCGAATATATAAGTTAATTATCACTTAACTATACGGAGAGAAGGCTTTTTAACACCTGGGGCAAGCGGTCCACTTCCTTGAGGGTTCGAATTGTCTGATTCAGCAGGGTCGGGCGGTTCGCGACCGTCGGTATCAATATCAAAAATCATTCCCTGCCCATTTTCTTTTGCATAAATGCCCATTACGGAGTTTATCGGCACATATACTTTTTGAAGAATCCCAGCAAATCGACCTTCAAANTCTATAGCATGNTTGCGTATTAGCAAAGATTGGACGGCCGTAGGGGAAACATTCAAAATAATCTGACCGTCTTTCACGTGTTCTTGCGGAACCTCGACATCATCAGCATAGGCATTAACTAAAATATAGGGCGTACAATCGTTCTCTATAATCCACTCATATAGAGCACGAATAATGTATGGCCTGCTCGATGTCATGCTCATAATGCTGCTCTACACAGAAGGAAACTCCTATTAAGCCATCTCCTTTTCTTGTTCAGAAAGGCTATTCATTACTGATTCTCTTTCAAGAATACGGTCTTGGTAGTCTAATAGTGGTTTAGTAGTCTTGTTTTTGGGCAACTTAATCCCCATCGCCGATAGACGCCATAGTATTGGACAAACAACGCAATCGACAATAGTGAACTCATCGCTCATGAAATACGGCTTTTCTCCGAATATCGGTGCGATGGAAATAAGGCTTTCTCGCAATTCCATGCGCTTCTTCTCCAATTGGTTAGGAGTCCCATTACCATTCATAATTGGATCGACTAAAGTGCACCAGTCTTTTTCGATTCGATATATCCAAAGACGACTTTGCGCTCTTGCTACAGGATAAACTGGAAAGAGTGGAGGATGAGGAAACCGCTCATCTAAATACTCCATCATAATATTAGCCTCATAAAGCACAAGATCTCTATCCACCAAAGTCGGCAAAGTGTTGTAGGGGTTNAGCGCTGCAAGATCCTCAGGTTTGTTATCTGGATCAACGTCAATGGTTTCAACAGTAACTCCTTTTTCTGCAAGCACGATTCTAACCCGGTGGCTGTAATGACTATTCCCATCTGAATAGAAAGTCATNGAAGATCTTTTAGCGACCACACCCATAATTATCCCTCAATTTCTAGACTTTTTTATCTTGCTTTGTGTTCTAGTTGTAATCTTTAGAATACTCTCTGCCCATTAAGGCCGCGAGCACATACAAAACCCCTAAAAATAGCAATACCCAAATACCAATTCTCTGCCTACTTGCCCGCACAGGCTCACCTATGTAATAAAGAAAGTTAACCATGTCTGCAANAGCATTATCGAATTCANCTAGGGCCATCGAACCATTCCCTTCAGCATGCAAATCACACTGAGTAGGATCACCTGTCCCATGATCATCGCAAGTTACGTCTCCTTGTAATTCGTATAGAACGTTTGGCATCCCTACATTAGGAAATATTTTGTTATTCGTTCCCAACGGTCGTGATGGATCGTTAAAGAAAGATTTAAGATAAGTGTATAACCAATCAGGACTATGAACCCGGCCGGCTAGGGTAAGATCTGGTGGGGCTGCTCCAAAAGCGGCTTCCGCATATTCCTTCGATATAGAGTTCTCAATAAGATCTCCGATCAAGGAATCATCGAAGACTAGGTTTGCCAGCACTAAATCATGCGGAATCTCCAGATCATCAGCAGTTCTTTCATATCTTGCGTATCCGAGTGAGTGGCAACTTACGCAATAACTCATGTAATACTTAAATCCTCGTTGGAGCGACTCTTTATCTTCGAAATCCGTTTCAACTTGCTCAAGATCAACATTGCTAGCTGACGCAGCTTCTGCACTGCCGGATACCAAGATCAAGGGCACAACGACCAAAAAGATGATGAGAAGAATAGTGCCTATCATTTGTGGGATACTAATCCAGCGGCCCGTGAGACGGTGTGGCGGCTCAGTTGTTTTTTCCGCTCGCGTGTACCAAGGCATTGCAAAGAAATAGGCGAAATACATCAGAGTTGCTATTTGCGCAAGTAAAGTTTTTGAAGGGCTGACCGTTTGTGTACCCAAATAACCGAGAATGAGAAAAGAGACTACAAACATAAGCAGAGCAGNNCGACTATACCAGCCCTTGTAACGCATCGATTTAACTGGGCTATTATCTAACCAAGGCAGAAGAAAAAGCATAAATATTGCGCCGAACATTACTAGCATTCCCCAGAACTTCGAATCGATACCAAAAAGTGGCAGGGTAACTGCACGCAGCATCGAATAAAAAGGCGTGTAATACCAAACAGGTGGCACGTGTTCTGGGGTTTTTAATGAATCAGCTTCCTGAAAATTAGGAATCTCCAAAAAGTAACCGCCCATCTCAGGAGCAAAGAAGACGATAGCGCAAAAGAAGAATAAGAAGAGGATTACCCCAGCTAAGTCATGATATAGGGTGTAATANGGATGAAAAGGNACACTATCTACCGGAATCCCATCAGGGCCTTTGTTCTCTTTGATTTCTATCCCATCAGGATTATTAGACCCAACCTCATGCAGTGCTAAAATATGAACAACTACCAACGCAATTAATACAATTGGCAAAGCAACGACATGCAGCGCAAAGAAACGATTAAGAGTTGCGCCCGAAATTAAATAGTCACCGCGTATCCAAACCAACAAGTCCTCACCAATAATTGGAATCGACCCGAACAAGGAAACGATTACGTTAGCTCCCCAATAAGAAAGCTGACCCCAGGGCAAAATATACCCCAAGAACCCTTCAGCCATCAGCACGAGNTAAATAGCCATACCGATCACCCACAACAATTCGCGGGGTTTCTTGTAAGAGCCGTACATAAGACCGCGAAACATATGGATGTAAACAACGAAGAAAAATGCTGATGCGCCCGTGGAATGCAAATATCTCAATAACCATCCATAATCTACATCNCGCATAATATATTCAATTGAAGCNAAAGCAGCCTCAGCACTAGGAGTGTAATTCATAGTCAACCAGATGCCCGTAAGCAACTGAATAACCAAAACCACCAAGGAAAGAACACCAAAGAAATACCAAAAATTAAAGTTCTTAGGTGCATAATATTCGCTCATGTGCTTCTTCCATGCAGCCACTATAGGCAGCCTGGCATCGATCCAGTCTCTTAAGCCAATCATTGCTGACATAAAGCGACCCTTTCGCGGCAAGCGAGGAGCGTTGTCACTACTGGAGAAGTCAGTCATGCTATCGTCTCCTCATCGACCCCGATGACTAACACATCGTCCCCTTCAAATGAATAAGGGGGAACTTGCATGTTTCGCGAAGCAGGCGAACCGCTGTATACCCTGCCGGCAAGATCAAAACGAGAACCATGACAAGGACAGAAGAAACCACCGCGCCACTCGATATCAAAAGGCTCCGGCCGAAGAGTAATGTGAGGAGTAGGAGAACAAAAAAGATGGGGGCATAAACCAACCAGGACCATGATGCCCGGCCTTCGAGAACGATATTCGTTTTGTGCATAGTCCGGTTGCTCAGGATCTTCAGAATCTGGATCTGCCAACCTATCTGGATTCTCGTTAAGTGCATTTAACGCGTCTTCACTCCGTCTAATCACAAATATGGGTCTTCCGCGCCAAGCAGGGATAGGGCCTAACATTTCACCATCTTGTAAACGACTTATATCGACGCGAACCGGAGCGCCAGCAGCACGGGCTTTCGCACTTGGGTTCCATGAACCTATAAAAGGTACAGATGCTCCAGCAACACCGGCGGCTCCCACGACCGAAGTAGAACCCACAAGAAACCGTCTGCGGCCAGTATTATTACTGTCGTCAGTCACCGTAATTTTCTCCTTGAGAACACACTAAATTACAATTGAAACGTCACAATAGAAGGATTTAAAAACTCATCATCGCTGTGAAAGGCCGCGTCCGCCCATTAAGGTTAGCTACTCAACGAATTCTATTAGAAATCGTAATTTTTCGCAAGTTGGGGAATGCTCTAAAACGATCGCATCTTACTGATATTATTGATAAATAAACTTTTTTCGCTAAACAAAAATTCCAAAAAAACAATTGGAAGGTAATCTTAAAAACGACGTTGACCTTCCGATCTACTGGTGATTTAACGTTTAGAAAATTGTGGTTTCTTGCGAGATTTTCTTAGACCCACTTTTTTACGCTCAACTTCACGGGCATCACGGGTCACAAATCCAGCTTTGCGCAAAGTCGGTTTCAGTTCATTATCATAGTCCATGAGGGCTCGCGTAATACCGTGACGAATAGCGCCCGCCTGACCAAAACTACCGCCACCTCGAACTGTAACCTTTATATCGAACTTCTCTGTCATCTCAACCAGTTCTAATGGCTGGCGCACGATCATACGAGCGACTTCGCGACCAAAATAGCCATCTAAGGATCTACGGTTGATGGTGATATTGCCGCTACCACTTGATAAGTACACTCGAGCTGTCGAGGTTTTACGTCGACCGGTACCATAATATTGGGTTATCGTCATGGGATCCCTCGCCTACAATTGAACAGCTTGCGGTTGCTGCGCAGAATGCGGATGCTCCGATCCTGCATAAACTTTTAATTTCTTAAACATTGAACGGCCTAATGGCGTCCTAGGCAACATTCCCTTAACCGCAAGCTTAACTACCTTCTCAGGCGCCCGCTCCTGCAGCTTTTCAAAGGACATACTTTTCAATCCACCTGGATAGCCAGAGTGGGAATGATAAATTTTGCCCGAGCGTTTATTGCCAGTCACTTTCACTTTTTCAGCATTAATAACGACAACATAGTCTCCAGTATCGACATGAGGTGTATATTCAGCCTTATGCTTACCTCGCAACCGAGTCGCTATCTCCGAAGCCATACGACCAAGCGTTTGTCCCTCAGCATCTATAACTAACCAATTTTTCTGGATCTCATGCGGCTTAGCACTGTAAGTCTTCATCGTACTCAAAATAGGCATTAGTTTAAGGAGCGCGAATACTACCGAAGCGGTGCTGATTATTCAAGGAAATTACTAAGGTAAATCCAGCTTTTTCGCTGTCTTCAGGCCTATTTTCGGAAACGGCCTAACAATCAAAGCAGTATCTCTAAACCAGATGTTCGGAAGATAAATATTCATGAGATTGCATCTCTAAAAGTCGAGATTCAGTGCGCTTAAATTCAAAATCAAGCAGCTTTCCTTGATATAATCGATTTATTTCAACTTCAGCAGAAACAATTAGTTTTACTTTTCGATCGTACAATTCGTCCACCAAATTAACGAAACGCCTGGCTTTATCGTCCATGTTTTCGCTGAATCTTGGAACTCCACTTACAATAAGGGCATGGAACAGTTTAGCTATCTCAATGTAATCATATACGCTTCTAGGACCACCACAAATTGCATCAAAGTCGAACCAAACAATATCCTCAGCAAGGTATCGAATTGTTATCTGCCGCTCTAGGATGGATATACTGTTATTACTTATAATATCAAAGCGATTTGGAACAAGTTCATGGAAACTCTTGCGCAATTCTCTTTCTGCATGCTCATTAATTGGATAGTGATAGAGAGTGGCCTTCGTCAAACGACGTAACCTGTAATCAATCTCTCCACCCAGTTCTACGATCTCAACGTTATTCTTTATTAATTCAATTGCAGGAACAAATCTTTCACGCTGCAGACCATTCATATAAAGAGCATCGGGGTGAATATTAGATGTAGCTACTAACACTACGTTTCTTTGAAAAAGTGCTTCAAATAACCCTGCAAGTATCATGGCATCTCCAATATCAAGCACAAAAAATTCATCAAAACATAATATTTTTGTTCTTTGTGCTATACGATCTGCAACTTCTTCCAGTGGATTCTTATGTCCTTGAAGGGTCTTCAATTCTTTATGGACAGACTGCATAAATCGATGAAAGTGGGTGCGCATTTTGTTCTTAAAAAGAATGCAATTGAAGAAAGAATCCATCAGATAAGTCTTGCCACGGCCGACGCCGCCCCACAGATAAATCCCTTTTATAGATAGAGGGGAGTTCCCAGATTTTTGGAAAAGTGTTCTGAGCAGATTTATTGCTGATTTACTATCAGTATTCAATTGCTCTAATTCGCGATACAACCTATCGAATACCACTAAAGCTCTTCTTTGATCAAAATCCAGACTGATTGCGTTTTCGTGCAGATCTTGCTGATATCTTTCTGATGGAAACATTCTTAGGTAAAGTTATTTGGTCACAATGGGATTTTAGGGATGTTTACGTGCATTAACCAGTCTCTTATCAGATTTAGATACTGCCAGAGACAACCAAATTAAAGTATTTGCAGCGAATTTGTAGATTTGAGGTATACTAATCCCCCTGCACACCATCTATATGAAATTTCGTCAATACAGAGGCGATATAACTGATGTCGATTTGGTTAATTGCAATAGGTTGCTTGGTCGTAGGAATAGTTACCGGCGTCGCGTTCGCAAGCCGATTAAATACTAGCCCCTCTCACGTGCAAGAATTAGAGAACCAAATCAGAAGCCTCAAGGAGTCTCATAACGAATATAAGGATAGCGTCAGCGACCACTTCAGTTTGACCGCTGAATTATTTCAGCATATGACAGAAAGCTATAGAGAGGTTTATCAGCATTTAGCCAACGGCGCTCAAGATTTATGCAGCAGCGAAGTGGCGAATAAGCTATTACCTGCAGAAGTAGATGCCGGATTTGAAGAAACAAAGCAAAAGGAAGCAGCAAAAGAGCTGATTCCACCCAAGGATTACGCTGTAAAACGTTCCTCGGGCCAAATAGGTGCTCTTTCTGAAGATTTTGGCATTGAAAAGAATAAGATCGCGACCGACAAATAAACCCCTACAAACCGACGACGTATTTCTATATCGTAATATCCCGCCTTCTCCAACCGAGTATTTGAAAAATATGACTGAATACAATCTCACTCATTTGCGACAACTTGAGGCAGAAAGCATCTACATCATTCGTGAAGTAGCCGCCGAGTTCGACAATCCGGTTATGCTCTATTCAATAGGAAAAGATTCTTCTGTGATGTTACATTTGGGACTTAAAGCATTCTACCCTGGAAAAATACCCTTCCCACTTCTCCATGTTGACACAACATGGAAATTTAAAGAAATGATTCGGTTCCGCGACCAACAAGTTAAAAATCTCGGGCTCGATATGATCGTCCATATCAACCAAGATGGAGTAAACGCAGGTATTGGCCCCTTCACACACGGCAGTGAAAAGCACACGGATATCATGAAGACCCAGTCTCTAAAGCAAGCACTTGATAAGTACAAATTTGATGCTGCTTTTGGTGGTGCGCGGAGGGATGAAGAAAAATCTCGCGCAAAAGAAAGAGTTTTTTCCTTCCGAGATAAAAATCATATTTGGGACCCAAAGAACCAAAGGCCTGAATTATGGAATATTTTCAATGGGAGAATTAATAAGAATGAAAGCATTCGAGTTTTTCCGTTATCTAACTGGACCGAATTAGATATCTGGCAATACATCCATTTAAACAATATCGATATAGTGCCTTTGTACTATGCGAAACCAAGACCCATTATCTGTATCGATGGCGCAGATATTCTAGTAGATGACGAGCGTTTACCAATACAAGACGGCCAAGAAATTGTAACCAAGACTGTTCGATTCCGTACTCTTGGCTGCTACCCTCTTACCGGAGCAGTGGAGTCAACCGCCACTACCTTGCCNGAAATTATTCGGGAAATGCTNCTTACCACCAGCAGCGAAAGGCAAGGGCGACTTATTGATACAGATCGATCAGGGTCAATGGAAGAAAAAAAACGAAAAGGATATTTTTAAAAACTTATGTCTCATCAATCTGANTTAATAAGTACGGATATTAATACTTATCTGTCACAGCATGAGCGCAAACAGCTATTGCGCCTATTAGCCTGCGGTAGTGTCGATGATGGTAAGAGCACCCTAATTGGACGTTTGCTGCATGATTCAAAAATGATCTATGAGGACCAACTCGCTGCCATCGAAGCAGACAGCGTTAAATCGGGTACGACTGGAAGTTTAGACTTGGCATTACTGGTTGACGGTTTACAAGCTGAAAGAGAACAAGGAATCACTATCGATGTTGCTTATCGATATTTCTCTACCGCAAAGCGAAAATTCATTATTGCAGACACGCCAGGACATGAGCAGTACACGCGCAATATGGCAACCGGAGCCTCTAATTGTGATCTAGCGATTATCTTGATCGATGCCAGACACGGCATGCAAACCCAAACCTGTCGTCATAGCTACATCTCTTCCTTATTAGGTATTAAACACATTATTGTTGCTGTAAATAAAATGGATTCAGTTAATTATGAAGAATCTATTTTCGAAGAAATTAAAGCAGATTATTTAGACTTCTCAAAAAATCTAGATTCTACAGATTTTCATTTTGTTCCTATTTCAGCATTGAATGGTGATAATGTAGTACACCGCAGCNACAAGATGCCTTGGTATAAAGGCAGCTCATTAATGCCAATATTAGAAATGGTAGAAATATCGACCGATAGGAATTATGTAGATTTCCGATTTCCCGTTCAATATGTGAATCGCCCCAATTCAAATTTCCGCGGATTTTGCGGTACTGTTTTCTCTGGAGTAGTTCGAAAAGGTGACGAGATTACTGTCCTACCTTCCAAAAAAAACAGTCGCATCAAATCTATAGTTACTTTTGACGAGGAACTAGAACTAGCTCATGCTGAAATGGCGATTACCCTAACACTGGAAGATGAAATAGATGTTAGCCGTGGCGATGTTATTGCTCATTCTAATAACCTGCCGGTTAATCAAGACGTTCTTACCGCAACAGTAATTTGGATGACAGATTCCCCTCTCCTTTCTGGCAAGGGATACGAAATCAAACTGGGCACCACTATCACTTCGGGCAAGGTAAAAACCATCAGGCACAAAATAGACGTCAATACACTTCAAAATAGTCCGGCTCAAACACTGGAACTCAATGAAATTGGCTTAGTGGAAATCATACTAGATCGAAAAGTAAGTTTTGACTCCTATAAAGAGAACCGAGCTACCGGTAGTTTTATCGTTATTGATCAATTAAGCAATATAACCGTTGGCGCAGGCATGATCGATTGCAAACAAAAAAACCGCACCGCCAATATTGAAACACATAGTTCTCACGTAACTAAAGAAGAAAAAGCCGCACGATACGGCCAAAAGCCTGCCACCATAATGTTTATCGGTGTCTCAGGTTCTGGAAAGTCTACACTCGCCCATGGAATTGAGCGCAGACTATTCGATAAAGGCCGAGTCAGCACAGTCCTTGATGGCAAGACTATGCGATTAGGCATTAGCAAAGATTTACCCCATGATGCTGAAGGTCGAGCTGAGAATTTACGCCGCAGCGCGCATATTGCGAAATTTTTAAACGACTCTGGAGTAATTTGCTGCGCAGCATTTGTTGCACCAAATGCCGACTCAAGAGAGTACGCACTAAGCGTAATCGGTACAGAAAATTGCTATTTAGTTTATTGTAACCCCCCGATTGAAGTATGTGTACAAAGGGATCCATCGGGTTTATATGCAGCTACTGAAGGTAAAGATTCTAATGACATCCCGGGCCTATCCTTCCCGTACACTCCGCCAGAAACTACTCACCTCGAACTAGATACGGGCGAACTTTCAATAGATGAATGTTTAAACGAAGTAATACGCATGATGAAAGACGCAGAGATAATTTGACCCCCCTTAAGCAGATATAATCCTAGCTTCTATTGATCGCAATAATGAAACGTTACTGTCATTTACACCGGATTGTCGATATCAATAAATTCGTGCTCTAAAACAAATTTCTCTGCCAGATAATCTCCTACTGCTCGGACACCATAGCGCTCTGTTGCATGATGACCTGCCGAGAAAAAATGAAGCCCCGATTCTCGGGCTATGTGTACAGTCTGCTCTGAAACTTCTCCGGTAAGATAAGCGTCCACTTTTGCCTCGACTGCCAACTCTATAAAACTTTGTGCAGCGCCAGTGCACCATGCAATTGTTTCGATTTTTTCTCGACGACCCCTTATCCCCAATGGCTCGCGTTTAAGTTCAGTTCGCAAATGTCGGGACATTTCTTCGAAACTCAAAGGTTTAGGCACTCGACCCGAAAACACAATCGGGTTAGCCGAACTGATATCTAATGGCGACTCAACTGTAAACCTGAGAACTTTTGCAAGTTGGGCGTTATTGCCAAGGTCAGGATGCGCATCGAGAGGCAAATGGAATGCAGCAAGACTTATCTCGTTTTTTAACAACGTTTGTATACGTTTTTTCTTGAGGCCCGAGATCGACGGGTCTTCACCGCGCCAAAAGTAGCCATGATGCACTAGAATAAAATCTGCAGAAGCAGAAACGGCAGCGTCTATAAGCGCCTTACTTGCAGTTACCCCTGAAACAATTTTTGAAATTTCTTCCCTGCCTTCAACTTGTATTCCATTAGGGCAGTAATCACTAAATAATTCGGGTTTCAGCAGACTTTTGAGTTCAGTGTCCACTTCAATGAGAGTACAAGGCATTGGAAACAACCTCTATNCACTGTATATTGCAATAAGTGNCTATAATACCACAGTGACAATAATTTCTNCGGATACAACTATGAACCGAATCATAAAGATTCTCCNCTTTATTAGTTGGCCNNTCGTATTTGGCATATTGATTGCCATTGTCTATTTACAGTATCAACAATTAGAGCAACTAAAACTTGAAAATGAACAAATAAGTCAAGAATTGCCCACAACTGCACCCCTATACTCGTTTTCTAGCGCGATTAACAAAGCAGCTCCTTCGGTTGTCGGGATAACAGCCACTAGGTTTGGCGTTGAATCAGTAGAACGCTTTTCAGAAGATCAACTGAATTTTCATCTTGGACAGCAAAACAGCCTGGGTTCTGGTGTTATTGTAAGTTCGAATGGATTCATTCTTACTAATCTGCATGTTATTGATAATTTATTCGATTTGTTTGATACCGAAGTAACCTTNNNAGATGGNCGTCGAATTCCTGCAAAGGTAGTCGCATGGGACAAAGCCAATGACCTTGCGGTACTCCATATCAACATGAACAATCTGGTGCCTATTGAGCTGGGTAACGACAACGATTTAAAAGTAGGAGATCTAGTTTTCGCCATAGGCTATCCCAGAAATATAGGACAATCCGTATCTCAAGGTATAATAAGCGCTATCATAAACAATCCTGATGGAACGGTTTCAATTATTCAGACGGATGCCGCCGTTAACCCAGGCAACTCCGGCGGAGCGCTTATAGATTTAGATGGAAGATTGATCGGGGTAAATTCGTCTATATTTTCCAAATCAGGGAATTTTGAAGGTATCGGTTTTGCTACGTCGGCAAGTGTTGCTATAAAGTCAATGGACGAACTCATTGCTCAGGCAANAGAGGCTAATTCGGGTTATCTAGGCGTTCTGACGGGCGAAGCCTTAGACGCTCAATCTAGTCAATTATTTTTTGGTGTTGACAATATACGGGGAATATTAGTGGAGAGCGTAGACGATGGCGGCGCTGCCGAACAAGCAGGAATCAGACCAGGAGATGTGATAACTAAAGTAGAGGGCACTAAGGTAGTAGATGCAGAAAATATTCTTATAGAAATTAGGAATAAGAAACCTGCTGATACTATAACCATTCAAGTCTTTCGAAACGGACAAACCTTTACACTTCCTACTACCTTAGGATTTGGGGAGGCTCGAATAATCGAACCTCAACCATCTATCAACTAGAACATTTACCTGTTCTGCTAGTCTAGAGCTTTATCGACTCGATATTCTGCGGATAAGGCATGTGCTTGCAAATGCTCGTTGCGAGCCAGTTCTGCTGCTGTTCCCGCTAGCCTATGAGCTCCTAACGCAGAACAGTTAATGATCGAACTTCGCTTCTGGAATTCATAAACACCAAGGGCCGAAAAAAATCGCGCAGTCCCTGAGGTAGGCAATACATGGCTGGGGCCAGCACAGTAATCGCCAAGTGCTTCAGCACTATACCGACCTAAAAATATTGCGCCAGCATTATTGANCTGCGCAACNACACAATCNGGCTTTTCGACAGAAATNTCTAAGTGCTCCGGCGCAATCAAGTCACTTACTCTAGAGGCATCATCTAAATNTTNTGCAAGAATAAGNATTCCTCTNCGCGAAAGAGAAGCTTCAATAATTTCTCTTCGATTCATTTCGGGCAATAGTCGCCAAATGCTTGATTCTACTGCATCAATATATGCTTCATCCGTAGCAATTAATATAGATTGAGCCTGCTCATCATGTTCAGCTTGAGAGAACAAATCCATGGCAATCCAATCTGGATCGGTTTTCCCATCGCAAATAATTGTTAACTCAGACGGACCCGCAAGCATATCTATTCCAACCTCTCCGAAAACCATTTTTTTTGCAGCTGTTACATAAACGTTCCCGGGGCCAACAATTTTATCAACTTTAGGAATGGTTTCAGTGCCATAAGCGAGCGCGGCGATGGCTTGAGCGCCGCCAACCGTATATAGGCGATTGACACCTGCCAAAGCAGCTGCCGCAAAGACTAATCGTCCGTCTCTAGTATAGGGAGTGGGCACTGTGGCGACAATTTCCTCGACACCTGCTACCTTAGCAGGAATCGCTAGCATCAAAACTGACGAAGGATAGTTAGCCTTTCCCCCAGGTACATAGATACCTACTTTTTCTAGAGCAGTGATTTTTTGACCATAGATGGACCCATCTAAGTCTTCATAGTGCCAAGAATCTTGCTTCTGTTTTTCATGGTAANTTTTNATACGCTCTGCTGCATGATTCAATGCTTTCATCTGCNCTTTAGGNAGCCCTGACAATGCCTCNTTTAATTGCTCATTTGAAATTATAAAATCATCAATTGATTTTGCATTAAATCCATCAAACTTATTCGTATACTCCATGACAGCCTTATCACCGCGCCGTTTTACATCATCTAAAATCGACGAAACAGACGAAATAATTTCATCTTCTATCAAAATTTCCCGCTGCAATAATTTATCGAGCTTTTTTTGGAAATTAGGGTCTTGTGTTGAAAGACGATTTATTCTTAGATTTTTTGTAGCCATTTTGAATTCGCTAGCTAATTGATTTTGAAACTGCAACTCTTAGCTTACTCAGAATCCCACGTATTGTTGAATTCTTAATTTTCATGGAAGCTTTATTAACTATTACCCGGGAAGAAATTTCGGCGATCAATTGCTTGGGTTCTAAACCATTCGCTTTCAATGTCTTACCAGTATCCACGATATCTACAATACAATCCGCCAAGCCAAGCAAAGGAGCCAATTCTAGAGCTCCATTTAACTTGATGAGCTCTACTTGCTTACCTTGGTCTGCAAAATATTGTTTTGCAATATTAGTAAATTTAGTAGCAATCTTTAGTCTATCACTACTCTTTGAAAAATTTTTTGGCCCCGCTGTCATTAACCTACATTGTGCTATTCTCAAGTCCAATGGCTCATAAAATCCGTTATTTCCATGCTCAAGGATTAAGTCTTTTCCTGCAACTCCCATGTCTGCGCTACCAAATTCCACGTAAGTTGGCACATCTGAGCCTCGAATTATCATCAGCTTCACATTTTCGAGATTGGTGTCAAATAGGAGCTTTCTGCTCTCGAAAACATCTTCCGTAGGCACAATATCGGCTTCAGCAAACAGAGGAAGAGTTTCTTCCAAGATGCGGCCCTTCGTGAGCGCAATGACCAAATTCTCTGATTTCATAGTTATCAATCTAAATTAATTACTTATGAGGGAACTCGNCGAATCTGAGCTCCGNGCAACTGAAGTTTTTCTTCAATACATTCATATCCGCGATCGATATGATAGATGCGATCTACACAAGTTTCGTTTTCAGAAACCAATCCGGCTATAATCAAACTTGCCGACGCGCGNAAATCAGTTGCCATTACAGGCGCACCCTTCAGCGNATCCACGCCTTCCACTATCACCGTGTTGCCTTCAACTCGAATAGACGCTCCCATACGATTCATTTCATGCACATGCATGAATCGATTTTCAAAAACTGTTTCTGTAATTGAGCCTGTCCCTATGGCAACTGAATTTAGAGCCGTAAACTGCGCCTGCATATCAGTAGGGAAAGCTGGGTAAGGGGCAGTCCGCAAAGAAACAGCATTTGGCCGTTTACCGCACATATCAAGTTCAATCCAGTTTTCACCAACTTTAATTTCAGCACCTACGTGTTCGAGTTTATGTAAAACTGATTCCAGAATATCCGGTCGTGTATCTTTAACCTTAATGTGGCCTCTGGTCGCGGCTGCAGCTATAAGATAAGTTCCAGTCTCAATTCGGTCTGGCATCACCGAGTAACTGCACCCTTGAAGATCTTCAACCCCATTAATAGTGATAGTATCAGTCCCTTGACCGATAATATCTGCCCCCATCTTGACCAAACAATTAGCGAGATCCACAACTTCAGGTTCTCTTGCTGCATTTTCTATAATCGTTCTACCTTCCGCTAGCGCAGCCGCCATCATGACATTCTCAGTACCAGTTACCGTAACTAGATCCATGCAAATATGCGTACCCTTGAGCTTGCCTTTGACAGAAGCTTTTATATAGCCATCCTCTACATTAATAGTCGCTCCCATAGCCTGCAGAGCACTAATGTGCAGATTAACTGGCCTACTCCCAATAGCACAACCACCTGGCAAGGCAACTTCAGCTTGCCCATAACGAGCTAGCAATGGCCCAAGTACGAGTATTGAAGCACGCATTGTTTTTACTAACTCATAGGGTGCAGAAAAATGATTAATAGTACTGCTATTTACCTCAACGTTTAGCTTTTCATCGACGATAGGTTGAACCCCCATACATCCTAATAACTCAAGCATCGTAGTAATATCATACAAATGCGGCAAATTGCATATTTGCACAGTGTCGTGAGTCAGTAATGTTGAAGCTAGAATAGGAAGTGCGGAATTTTTAGCCCCGGCAATTCTAATTTCGCCTTCAAGACTGACACCACCGTTTATGATCAGTTTGTCCATCTTACTAATTCTGGGGATGTCATTTAGGCATTCGAATTCTCTGTGGTGGTTTGCAATTTCATACTAATCGCATGGATTTTTCCACTAGTAATAAAACTGTCGAGGATTTTGTAAATTAGTTGTTGTCTTTTTACGGAATTCAATCCTTCGAAGACTTCTCCTATGACGGTAACTAAGTATTTACCACTTCCACCTTCCACATTTATATCGCAGTCTGGCAACGCATTATTAAGTAAATTCTCTATTTCGCTCGTTTCCAAAACCTAACTCCGATTTATTGCCAATTATCTAGAACCAAGTCAATATCATTATCGTGCTCAGTCATTAGAGCTGAAAATTGGGTAAAATATTGACGCCCTAGATTTATCCCAGCAAGGCTCAAATTTTTTAATTTCCACTCGTCGTTTTCATCTAAAAACATTTGGTATTGTAAGCGAAGGTTACTGTCAGTACTTCTGAGTTCCATTGCAACAACTCTATCTGCACGGGGATCAGAACTAGTATTGTCTGATGGTAAAAATATCAATTCCTCATTATTGTAGCTAATTAAAGAGGCACCATAGAAACGAGTTAAAGTATTTCTGAGTATGCCAGAGAATCGTTGCTTCTGCTCATCCGTTGCCTCAGATACAAAGCGATTCATCACTACTTCCGCTACCGCATTGAAGTCAACGAATGTATTCAAAACATTTTCCACGTCGGTAAAGTATCGTTCACGATCTGATACAAAGAAATCTTTAGAAGACGCTACCGTTTCTAGTAATGTTTTTACTCCAATCTCAGCAGTTTCTACAGCCGTCAGTTGCTGGGCATTAACTAGACCTGGCAAAGCTAGCTGTAAAAACCAGAAGAATGCAAATATCTTTAACATTTTCATTTGCTTATCTCCAAATCAAGCCAACGGCACTGAAATTAGTGCCAATAATAAAAACTCCANTCCGCCTTCACAATGAACTTGGATCTGAACACTGACAGAGCCAGGAAGGAGTTGTTTCAGTGTACATGAATTGGCAAGTTCAATAAATTATTACTTGCAAAGCTCAAAAAAGACACATCTAATTGTGCGCTTCAGCTACAAANCANTATTCGGTACATATGCTCCTCGAATTAATTATCATTGCCCTCGGATTTATCGGACTAATCTGGGGGGCCGACAAGTTTGTGCTTGGCGCTTCAGTACTGGCCCGAAATTTGGGGGTTTCCCAATTAATGATTGGCCTTACCATCGTTGCTTTCGGCACTTCAGCTCCAGAGATATTTTCTTCAATAGTTGCCGCTTATCAAGGTAAGCCAGAATTAGCAATCGGCAACGCACTGGGCTCGAATTTATTTAACGTAGGGGTTGCATTAGGTATTGCGTCGATAATCAGCCCGCTTAAGCCTCCCGAATCATTAATCGACAAGGAATTACCGGCTTTGTTGCTAGTAACATTTATTACAGGCGCATTGATGGTAGATCAAAATTTAGGTGTTTTTGATGCCTTGATATTTTTAAGTATTGCCGCATATTTCNGCTATNCACTTNTTCGCTCTCCTGGGCGATTTCAAACTGATACTGGGCCTGAGGTTAAGAAATCCAAACTTGTCGAAATTAAGAGCTTAAAAGCAATAATCTATTTATTGATAGGGTTGATCTTTCTCGCATTAAGTGCCGAGGCTTTAGTTGCGGCCTCTTCTTCAATGGCAGAAAAGTTAGGAGTTTCTACTGCAATTATTGGATTGACTATCGTTGCACTTGGCACCAGTCTGCCCGAGCTAGCTGCGTCCGTGGCATGCGTGCTTAAAGGCCATCATGAATTGGCCATCGGAAACATCATCGGCTCAAATATTCTCAATTTACTAGCAGTTCTGCCATTCCCTGGCTTACTAGCCCCCGGCCCTATTGATCCTGATCTTTTTTATAGAGATTATATTGGTGGGCTTGTACTTACTTTATTACTCGCTTATTTCTGTTTCCGTGGAATAAANAANCAGAAATTGATAGGCCGCAGTAGCGGGATCATTTTCTTGTCAATTTACTTAGGCTGGTTTACGTTAATGCTCTATCAATTGCAGAGCTAAATAAATATTGCAAACCTTAAAAAGATGACACCCAAAAATCAGAAAAATTATCTAATTGAAAGCGCATTAAGAACCATCGATATAGAGGCAACTGCAATATCGGCTTTAAAAAATCGAATAGGTCCTGATTTCAAGGATGCGTGTGAATTGATATTAAATTGCCAAGGAAGATTAGTAGTTACTGGAATGGGTAAATCTGGACACATTGGCAAAAAAATTGCCGCTACCCTTGCAAGCACGGGCACTCCAGCTATGTATGTGCATCCCGCAGAAGCCAGCCATGGAGACATCGGTATGATAACCGATACAGACGTTGTCCTCGCTCTGTCGAATTCTGGCAACACGGAGGAAATCACCATATTGCTACCAATGCTAAAGCGGAAAAACATACCCTTGATAAGTATTACAGGTGAAAANAAATCAGAACTTGCGAGGGCTGCTACAGTAAATATTGATGGCAATGTGAAAGAGGAAGCATGTCCTCTTGGCCTAGCTCCAACTTCTAGCACGACCGCTGCTTTGGTTCTAGGAGATGCACTAGCAATGGCATTACTGGAGGCAAGAGGGTTTACGCGTGATGATTTCGCGATTTCCCACCCCGGCGGTAATTTAGGCAGGAGACTTTTAGTGAAGGTAAAGGATTTAATGCATAGTGGAGACCGAATACCAATAGTTTCCGAATCAAGTCCACTTACTAGCGCATTAGATGAAATAAGTGAAAAAGGATTCGGTCTTACCACCGTTGCCGATGAGCAAGGAAATATAAAGGGAGTGTTTACTGATGGTGATTTAAGGAGGGCATTAAATACGAATGCGAAAATCCAAAATATTTTGATGAAAGATGTAATGTCCGAGAATTATAAATACATATCAGGTAATGCTCTAGCTGCAGAAGCCGCCAACCTAATGCAAAAATCCAACATCTATGTCCTAATAGTTAAAAATGAAAATGACACCATCGAGGGCGTCGTAAAAATGCACGACCTTCTCGACGCGAATGTNGTTTAATAAAATTATGCATTTCAATAAAGACCAATCGCAAGTCGAAAATATCGCTACTAAAATTAGACTGCTANTTCTAGATGTAGATGGCGTGCTCACAGATGGACGCCTCTATTTCTCAGACAAAGGAGAAGAGCTAAAAGTTTTTAATACGCTGGACGGGCACGGTTTGAAAATGCTCAAAAGCGCTGGGATAGATATAGGAATAATCACTGGACGCGTTTCTAAAATTATAGAGCATCGGGCAAAAAATCTAGGTATCGATCTACTTATTCAAGGTCGAGAAGATAAATTACAAGCACTAGAGGAAATTCTTGAAGGTAAAAACTTCGCACTCGAACAAGTAGCTTACGTTGGGGATGATCTCCCAGACCTTCCAGCAATTGAAAAAACCGGACTAGGATGTTGTGTTCCAAACGGACACGTCGATGTTAAAGCGAATGCTGCTATCGTAACCACGCGGGCTGGCGGTAGCGGTGCAGTGCGCGAAATCACTGACTTTATTCTTAAAGCCCAAGGCAAATGGCCACAGTCTATATAGACATACCCATTCTATTGTTTTAAAAATTCCTAGAGTTTTAAAGTTTCATGATAAGCTTAACGCAAGGAGATAATCACCAAAAAATGCAGAAAATCGCCTTTTTATTAATTCCTGGGCTTATTGCGATCACAATGTTTATAGCAATATCCAGTTATGAAAATATCACTGTAAACTCCAATGGTGGAGACAATCTTATAACTTTGGATTATAAAGCCTATTCAGAGGGAATAAATACAGTGCTTTATGATTCCACCGGTAGAGTTAACTATACTCTGCGGGCAGAAAATCAAATTCATTTTGATGATGATCATTCAGAGTTGGCAAAACCCTTTATCAGACTATTTCAGGAAGATGGATCTCGATGGAATATTATCGCTAACTCCGGGCGTATTTCTGCCGACCTAGTTAACAATGATCTAGATGGAAGAACTATAGAGCTAACTGGCAATGTCGAAGTCTTCAGCCTAGATGAGTTCGGAAATAGAACTAAAATGTCTACAGAGTTTCTTCAAGTAAACCCAAAGAATGAAACGTTGCAAACTGACCAAGCTATTATGCTGATAACGTCTAACCTCCAGCAATCTTCTATTGGGATGTTTGCAGATTTAAAGATTGACAAAATTATCTTTCACCAAAATATAAGAGGGTATTATGGGGAATCACCTAAGTAGCGCAGCTAAGCCAGCCATATGGCTGGCGGGGGTCCTTTCCTCGCTACCACTGATAGCCTTAGAATCTGACAAAGATCAGCAAGTACTTTGGAGCTCTGAAGGTGACTCGACTATGAGCATTATAGGTGACAGTAGAATTCTTAAAATGAATGAAGATGTAACGGTTACNCAAGGCACCTTAGAAATTTACGGAAGCGAAGCAACCTTCGAATACCGAGTATCTACAAACGAGCTGTCGAAAGTGACTGTTCAAGGCAACCCAGTGCGTTACCAACAGCAATTAGACACTACGGGAACCCTAGTAGTAGGCACAAGTGACACTTTACTTTTTTACACCGACGCACTAGATCAAACTATTTTAGAGCTTATTGGTAATGCCAACTTAGAGTCTCCTGATTCTACGATGAGCTGCTCCGCGATTATCTATGTTTCTGATTATGATTTAATTCGTGAAGCAACAGGCCCATGCCAGGGGACTCTAAACTCACAACCAAACTAATTATGCTTAAAGCTATTAATCTTGCAAAAAGCTATAAAGAGCGTGAGGTTGTTAGAGACATTTCTTTAAGTATTAAGCGAGGAGAAATTGTTGGCTTACTCGGACCTAATGGCGCTGGCAAGACAACGTGCTTTTACATGATAGTAGGCCTAATNAAAGCAGATTCTGGCGCTATCTTTATTAACGANAATTCGTTAACGTCATTACCAATTCATCAACGTGCAAGTTTTGGCCTTTCATATCTCCCTCAGGACTCTTCTATTTTTAGAACTCTTAGCGTTGAGGATAATATCTCAGCAATTTTGGAAACAAGGCGCGATTTAAGCGGATATGAAAGACAAAGAAGGCTAGAAGCTCTGCTTAATGAGTTCAGAATTCAGCACATCAGATATAATAAAGGGGCCAGTTTATCAGGCGGAGAACGCAGGCGAACAGAAATCGCGCGGACACTAGCGACAGATCCACAATTTATTTTAATGGATGAACCCTTCGCTGGTGTAGATCCAATATCTGTAACCGATATAAAAGAAATTATCTTACACTTAAAGAATAGAGGTATAGGTGTTCTATTAACAGATCACAATGTAAGAGAAACCCTGGATATCTGCGAAAAAGCTTACATAGTCAACGAGGGTCAAATAATAGCTAAAGGAAGCGTTGAAGATATATTGAATAATGAGAAAGTGCGCAACGTCTATTTAGGAGATCAATTCAAAATCTAATCACCAAGAGCTTTATCTAACTTGCTCCTCAAAAGAGAATCCTTCGTTTTAAATCTTTATGCAATCCAGGCACAGTTTTTGCTAATATACCCACACTGAGGGATAATGGCATTAGTTAAAAATTTGATTCTTAAATTCAATAGTTAAATCATGAAACTTTCGTTGCAGCTTAAGCTCGGTCAAAACCTGACAATGACACCTCAGCTGCAGCAAGCAATTCGACTTCTTCAGCTGTCAACTTTAGATCTCCAGCAAGAAATTCATGAAGCATTAGAAAGCAATCCAATGCTCGAGTTAATTGAAAATAGCGATGAAGAAGAACCGGCACTTAATCAGGAAACCGGTATTCAAGATAGTGAAAAAGAAACTTTGCAAAATTCAGATGCCTCTCCCGAAGAAGAGGTCTTAAATGATGAAGGTGGTGATTGGCCTGAGCAAATTCCGAATGATCTTGCCGTAGATACAAATTGGGATGATATTTACCCAAACACTTATTCATCCATTAATTCCTACGATGAAAACTTCATAGATTATGAATCTACAAATACCGCTGTAGACACATTGCAGGACCATCTTCTCTGGCAACTAAATCTGACCACAATGTCCGAAAAGGATAAAACTATCGGACTCGCAATAATCGATGCAATTGACCACCAAGGAATGCTTACTGTCGATATTCAGTCTATTCATAGCGACTTTGAACCGGAATTGGAAGTGGAATTGGATGAAGTCTTGGCAGTGTTGCATCGTATTCAATTATTCGACCCTATCGGGGTTGGTTACAGAGACTTATCTGAATGCCTGTTAGTTCAACTTAATCAATACGATGACCCAGAGCAAGAAAATTTAATTAGCAATGCCAAATTCATCGTCGAGCATCACATAAAATTATTAGGAAATCGCGATTACGCTCAGTTAATGCGCAAGACTAAACTGAAGGAAGCGGAGTTACAGAAAACCATCGAACTAATCGCAAATCTAGAGCCTAAACCTGGAGCAAATATTTCTCCGCCAACTACTAATTATATAGTACCTGATGTAATTGTTACCAAGAAAGTTGAATCTGGGCAATGGAAAGTTGAGCTAAACCCTGAAACTGCGCCCAAGATCCGCATAAACAGTAATTATGCATCCTTAGTTAAACGAGCAAGTTCAAGCGATGACAACAACTATTTACGTGACAATTTACAGGAAGCACGCTGGTTTATAAAAAGCTTACAAAGCCGAAATGAAACCTTAATGAAAGTAGCCACGCGAATAGTGGAGCATCAGAAAGGTTTTCTAGAATTTGGCGAAGAAGCTATGAAGCCTTTAGTTCTGCACGATATCGCAAAAGCTGTAGATATGCATGAATCGACGATTTCTCGGGTCACGTCACAAAAATATATGCATACTCCGCGAGGGATTTTTGAACTAAAGTATTTTTTCTCTAGCCACGTGACTACAAAAGGTGGCGGAGAGTGCTCGTCGACTGCTATCAGAGCAATAATAAAAAAACTAATTGCTGCCGAAAATGCTAGAAAACCACTAAGCGATAGCCAGATAACCCAACTATTAGAAGAAAAGGGAATTAACGTGGCTCGCCGAACAATTGCCAAGTATCGGGAGTCACTATCAATACCGCCGTCAAATGAGCGTAAAAAACTTTTAGAATAACTTCACAAATTTGGTAAAGCGCCGAATATATTTAAACTATAGTTTCTAAGAGAAGTTTAATGCATCTGGAAGATATTCTGAGCACAGAACGGTGCTACTGCCGAGTCAATGGTGTAAGCAAGAAACGTGTACTTATGAAAATAAGCGAATTTCTAGGTAAAGAGTTTGCAACACTAGATGAGATTCAAGTATTTGACGCAATTATGGCGAGGGAGCAGTTGGGTAGCACCGGCCTAGGAAACGGAATCGCCATTCCTCACTGTAGAGTTCCTCATTGCCAAAAAATTATTGGCGCACTAATTACACTATCAAGCCCCATTGATTTTGATTCAATTGATGGGAAACCTGTGGATCTAATGTTTATCCTGATTGTTCCCGAGCAAAAAAATGACGAACATGTCAAAACCCTAGCGAGTCTAGCGAAACTATTCAATGATCCTGATTTTTGTTACGCGTTAAGACAAACTCAAAATAGCCGTGATTTATATAACATTGCTATAACGTTTTAGATCCCAGTTAAAAAACTAGGATATACAATGATTGAGAGTCACAAAAAATGAAACTGGCAATTATCAGTGGCAGATCGGATTCCGGCAAAAGTGCTGTCCTTCATATTTTGGAAGACCAAGGTTATTACTGCATCGACAACCTACCTGTAAGCCTCCTCCTCGCCCTTGCAAACCGAGTTTTCACTGAAGAAACAGCCATTCCAAATGTTGCCGTGAACATCGATACGCGAAATATTTCAGCTGACCTATAACTAGCATCATATATTTTAAGTGATATCAAAAAAATAAAAAATGCAAATTAATGAAGTGGAAGTTATTAACAAAGCAGGCCTTCATGCGAGAGCTGCATCTAAACTAGCTGAATTGGCATCAACCTTTTCCTCAGATATTCAGATAGGGCATAAAAACATGGTTAATGGCAAAAGTATTCTTGCTCTGATGATGCTATCGGCTGTGCAAGGGACGAAGTTAAATATCAAAGCACAAGGCCCTGATGAATTGCATGCAATCCAATCAATAATCGCGCTATTTAACGATAGATTCGGCGAAGAAGAATAGTTCTCGAATATCCCTCTTTAACTTTCGTTGATCAGTGAAATAACGGTAAAATGGACTCCCAGTTTGTCGGGACCGTTAGTAATTTAGCTTGCACCTTCAATCCTGAAACAAACGTGCTGAAAAACTGTTTAAAGGTCTGATCGCAGTCATGCCCCAAGTTAAAGCACCAAAATCTCGAAAGGACCACTTATTGGAGCTAATCCAAGCGACCGATAGTGACTCCCTGTATCAAGTTAGGCAAATGATTAAAACTTTGCCAACTGCGGGGATAGCACATCTACTTGAGTCTTCGCCACCAAAAACGCGTGCGGTTCTCTGGCAATTAATTGACAAAAATTTCGAAGGCGAGGTAATTCAATATCTAAATGAAGACCTTCAAAACGAAATCCTTAGTGAATTAAATGCGCAACAGGTTATTGCGTTAACGGAAGGATTTGAGACTGACGACTTAGCAGACATAATCCAGCAATTACCCCAAAAAATTGCTACTGAAGTTCTNCAAGCAATGGGCCAACAAGATCGCCAACGAGTTGAGTCGATTCTTTCTTACAATGAAGATACAGCTGGCGGCCTAATGAATACAGATACTATTACAGTAAGGAGAAACCATACTGTCGAACTAGTCCTAAGATACTTGCGCCGTCATAACCAATTACCTGAGATGACCGACAATATTCTAGTGGTTAGCAGAGATGATCAATTATTGGGAATTCTTCCCTTGAAAGACGTCTTAGTTTCGGATCCCAATATCTCTGTAAAAGAAGTAATGCGAAAAGACATTGAAGCTATTCCAGTGGGCATGGAAGCAACACAAGTCGCTCAACTATTTGAACAACATGACTGGGTATCAGCTCCTGTGGTCGATACTAGTGGGAAATTATTNGGCCGAATAACTATTGATGATATAGTAGACGTTATACGTGACAGTACTGAGCANTCTCTNATGAGTATGGCCGGCCTCGATGAGGAAGATGATACATTTGCGCCTATATTCAAAACTGCTCGGAGAAGGTCTCTCTGGCTTGGGGTTAACCTAATGACCGCTGTGCTAGCTTCTCTAGTTATATATATTTTCCAAGATACCTTAGACCAAATAGTCTATCTCGCCGTACTTATGCCAATTGTTGCAAACATGGGCGGTGTAGCAGGTACGCAAACACTTACGCTCGTTATTCGCGGCATGGCTTTAGGNCATATCATTCCTTCGAATAGCCGCTGGCTGCTGATTCGGGAATTAGGTGTAGCGGCNCTAAATGGTATGCTCTGGGCCNCAGTTATTTCTATTATCGCCTATTTTTGGTATGAAGATTTACGACTTAGTTACATAATCGCCGCTGCAATGATGATTAATCTCGTGACGGCTGCTTTAGCAGGTGCTTTTCTACCGCTATTCCTTAAAAAAATAAACGTCGACCCAGCTCTAGCCGGCAGTGTCGCTTTAACCACAGTAACCGATTCAATGGGGTTTTTAGCCTTTCTGGGCCTGGCGCAGGCTTTATATCTCTAAATATTTAACCTTTACTATGACAGAAAAAAAGCCTGGCGAGATAAATCAGAGCAAAAGCCAACACAAAAAAAAGGCTCTAGAACTGCAGGCTTTGGGTGAAAAGCTAACTGGCTTTAACTTATCTGACCTAGACAGATTACCGCTACCAGAAAAACTTAAATCTGCTATTTTGGAATTCAAGAACCTTCCTAATTCTCATGGGGCAAAAAAACGACAATTGCAATACATAGGTAAATTAATGAGATATTGCGAGAAGAGCGAAATAGAGCAAGCGATACTCGAACTTTGTTCTTCCCCAAAACAAGAGAAATCGAAAAGCGAATTAACAATACATTTATGTAACTTAATTTTGGATAAAGGCGACAAAGGAATCAACCAAATTCTCAATAAACATTCTTCTCTCGAGCGACAAAGATTACGCGGATTATATCGAGAGTTTAACAAAGCAATAGAATCTAGACAGCCATTGATAAGAGAAAAAATCGAAAACTACATAACTTCGGTTNTANGTTAGAATATGATACTTNCTGNCTAAACACGTTACCCATACCANTGATTTTATTCCTACTAGCGAACCGGACAAATTAANTCTAGAAACTTATCAGAAATAATTGATTAACTAACTACCCAGTTTAATCTACAGACTNCATAGTCTAATTAAATAAGAATAGCTATAACCCTTATATTTAATGACCTATACGGGTTCTTGATTAAGTGATACCATCCTGGCCCTTGATGGAGAGAAAGAATAAGATCGTTGAAAAATTCCAATAAGATCGAAACTTCAAACGTAAAGGAATGTTTCAAAGGCAATAATAAGAGGTATAGACATGCCTGACAACAGTGCCCAAGCCTATTGGAAATCCAACATTCGGATCGTACTGTCACTATTAGTCATTTGGTTTCTCATTTCATTCGGGTGCGGCATCCTATTCGTTGATGCTTTGGATAATATCCGGTTTGGTGGATTCAAACTCGGATTCTGGATAGCTCAACAAGGCGCTATTTTTGTTTTCNTCATTCTCGTTTTCGTTTACATATATTTAATGGATAAATTGGATGATAAATATAACCTTGAAAATGCTGAAAAGGATAAGCTGACCCCGCAAACGATTGCAAGAGAGGACGTAATATGAGCGTTCAAATCTGGACTTTCATATTTATCTTTCTCACGTTCGGCTTATATATCGGAATTGCTATTTGGTCCCGAGCCGGGTCGACTAGCGATTTTTATGTCGCGGGTAGCGGAGTGCCACCATTAGCAAATGGCATGGCCACTGCAGCAGATTGGATGTCTGCCGCTTCGTTTATCTCAATGGCTGGCCTTATTTCCTTCTTAGGGAGAGACGGAACGTTTTATCTCATGGGTTGGACAGGCGGTTATGTTCTGCTGGCATTATTACTCGCCCCATATCTAAGAAAATTTGGAAAGTTTACGGTACCGGACTTTATTGGNGATCGATATTACTCTAAAACTGCACGTTTAATAGCAGTTTTTTGTGCGGTATCCATATCTTTTGTTTATGTCTGCGGTCAGATGCAAGGTGCGGGTATTGTATTCTCCCGCTTTCTGGAAGTAGATGTAACTACCGGCGTAGTAATAGGTATGGCCATTGTCTTTTTTTACGCTGTAATGGGAGGAATGAAGGGAATTACCTACACACAGGTTGCACAATATTGTGTTTTAATTTTTGCCTTCATGGTCCCGGCGATTTTTATTTCGATATTAATGACCGGCATACCTATACCTCAGATAGGCTTCGGTTCAGAACTAACAGAAGCATTTGGAGGTGGCTATTTATTAGATCGACTAGATGGTATGAGCGCAGAATTAGGATTCGCCACCTATACAGAAGGCCAAAGAACAACCCATGATGTATTCTTTATTACAGCTGCACTTATGTTTGGAACCGCCGGCCTACCCCATGTAATTATACGGTTTTTTACTGTTCCAAATGTTCGTGATGCTCGCCGCTCTGCAGGTTATGCTTTAATTTTTATCGCTATTCTCTATACAACCGCTCCAGCCGTTGCAGCTTTTGCTCGCACCAATCTAATCAATACTGTAAACAATGTTGAATACAACGAAGTTCCAGAATGGTTTACAAAGTGGGAAGCCACAAATTTAATCTCCTTTAACGACAAAAATGAAGACGGTCGCATTCAGTACGTTGGGGATCCAGAAACAAATGAATTAAATGTAAATAGAGACATTATGGTTCTAGCCAATCCAGAAATCGCCGATTTACCTAACTGGGTAGTAGCGCTCGTTGCTGCAGGCGCGCTCGCCGCAGCTCTCTCAACTGCAGCTGGGCTATTGCTGGTAATCTCAACTGCAGTAGCTCATGATTTTATGAAACGCAGTTTTATGCCAAACATAACTGAAAAAGAAGAACTAACTTACGCCCGAATAGCAATTTTTGTTGCCGTGCTTATTGCTGGATATGTGGGCATAAATCCTCCGGCTTACGTCGCACAAGTAGTAGCCTATGCATTCGGCCTCGCCGCCGCATCATTTTTTCCAGCCATCGTATTGGGTATTTTTCAAAAACGCATGAACAAGCAAGGAGCTATAGCTGGCATGATCTCAGGATTTGTCTTTACTGCTTGTTATATCCTTTACTTCAAGACCCTAAACCCAGCACTTGATAATGCCGACGACTGGTTTCTTGGTATTTCTCCCGAAGGAATCGGCACAGTCGGTACTCTCGTGAATTTATTAATTGCTTGGGCTGTTTCACTGCTCACTCCTGAGCCACCGAGTGATGTGCAGAAGATAGTCGAAGAAATTCGACTACCCGGCGAAGCTATCATCAGGTGAGCAAATAGATAAATTTTGACACTGGCAAATGTTCTCTTAAATTTAACTTTTGCCGGGTCCAGTTCTTTCCCAGTAATCCCTGACTGTATGCTTCATTTCTCTGTGCATTAATAAAATACCCACTAAATTAGGAACTGTCATCAACACGATTGTAATAAGAGAGATATTCCAGACAATGGTAGTGTCCGCTAATGCAGCGTAGAAAAAACCCAGCACATACACAATACGGTATGGCAATACCGACTTAGGACCAAATAAATAGGTCATTGCCCTATCTCCATAATACGACCAGGCAATTGCCGTTGAAAAAGCAAATAGCATTAATCCAAGAGAAACAATGTACTGTCCATATTCCCCAAAGAACCCTCGCGTGAAAGCTCGCGTTGTAAGGGGTACGCTATGCAATAAAGAGGAGCCTGTCACAATAATGCTCGTATCGTCCAATGCTCCATCTGTAACACCAACTACTCCGCTAATTAGGCCTTCATTGTTGCTATAAATAACACCCTCCGCGAAGGAGCGAGCGTTCAGTAGCGTAAAGTCATTAACATTCTGAGCTTGGCCATCTACTAGACTTATAGGGCCACTAAAGCTAGATACAGATGAAGCATCTCCATTTAAGTACAAAAATAACTGTTCTATATCATCATTTTCTGATTCACTAAAATTTCCAGCAACAAAATTCATATCTGCACGCTGGAATTCATTTTCAAACTTTTCCATCCAAACACCAGAAGAAAGAATTACTAATCCGGTTATTGTGCAAATTACGATGGTATCGATAAAAGGTTCAAGTATGGAGACCATACCTTCGCTAGCAGGCTCATCAGTTTTAGCTGCTGCGTGAGCGATAGGCGCTGAACCCTGGCCTGCCTCATTAGAATACAATCCCCTATTCACACCCCTATCGAAAGCATACGCAAAAGTTGCTCCCAAAAATCCACCTACCGCTGCTGAACCCGTAAATGCATCTGCAAAAATGGAAACGAAAGATGGAATTATATTGGTTATATTAGGAATTATTACTGCGAAGGCACCGATTAAATAAAACACCGCCATTGTTGGAACTATAGTAGCTGCTACTGTTGCGATTCGGGTAATTCCACCAATTATTACCAGTGCTAAAAGCACAGAAAGCACACTCGCAGTAATCAATGGATCCAAATCAAAGGTACTCTCAAGGCCGGAGGCAATACCGTTTATCTGAGGAAGATTACCTGTACCAAATGAACTTAGTACCGTCGCTATAGCAAAAATAACCGCCAGCCACTTCATCTTAAGCCCCCTCTCCATGTAATACATCGGGCCGCCAGACATAGTCCCATCAGACTCCTGATTACGGTATTTATGAGAAAGAGTTACTTCGACAAATTTACTAGTCATCCCAAAGAAGGCAGTCATCCACATCCAAAACAATGCAGCAGGACCACCAAGATGCAAGGCTAACGCGACACCACCAATATTTCCTGTACCAACGGTACCCGATAGCGCAGTTGAAAGTGCTTTAAAGTGTGTTGTGTCTCCTTTGGCCCCCTCTTTATCAAATTTACCGGCTGTAACTCCAACGGCATGCTTGAAATAGCGAATCTGAGGAAACCCAAGATAAAACGTGAAGAATACTCCTGTTAATAGCAAAAAAGTTGGGAACCAAATTGCAGATCCTAAATAGCCATCAAGAAATATCAAAAAATCATTTACTGCATCCAATTACCTTCCCCTTCAATAGTTATTCTTCCGGTTTTGTTAGTCATCTTTAATTGTAATTTCAGGCCCTTTTATAATAGAGTCAGAAATCTTTTCAATCTTATTTATAACATTCTCGGCCAATTGAAAATAAGCCTGGGCCGTTTCACTCGATGGGTTTGATGCTACCAAAGGATGTCCCATGTCCGTCGTTTCTCTTATATCCAACTCCAAGGGAAGTCGCCCAATTAGCTCCACATCATATTCTGCAGCTAAACGGTCGCCGCCACCTGTTCCAAAAATAGGCTCTTCGTGACCACAATTACCGCAAATGTGAGTACTCATGTTTTCCACTACTCCTAGAATTGGGATATCAACTTTTCGAAACATCTCAATACCTTTGCGGGCATCCAATAATGCGACATCTTGCGGGGTTGTAACAATAATTGCCCCCGACACCTTAACAGACTGGGCAAGGCTCAACTGTATATCACCAGTTCCAGGCGGCATATCAACAACCAGGAAATCTCTTTGGTCCCAGGCGGTATCTTTTAATATCTGATTAAACGCAGAAATTAGCATGGGTGCCCGCCATACCATCGCTGTTTTTTGATCCACTAAGAACCCCATAGAATTGCATTGAACACCATAGGCTTCAACAGGAACCATATATTTTTCTTGCCTAATTTCAGGGCGAGTTCCTGGATCTACACCCATCATTAACGGGATACTCGGGCCGTAAATGTCTGCATCTAATAAGCCAACTCTACTTTTTGCTGCAAGCGCAAGAGACAAGTTCACTGCCGTGGTTGATTTACCAACCCCGCCCTTACCGGACGCAATACAAATTAAGTGCTTAAACCCTTCGTTATAATTCAACTTAGTTGCCCATTGCAGAGGCGCTCTATCCGCCAACCAACCTAGGTTAATAATTAACGGGTGATTATCTGGTATCTATCATCAAAAGAAAATAGGAATGACAAAAGCCCAATAAGATCGATAGAATTATCTAATGGACAAAAGTTACTTTCCATTCGGAAGCCTTAAATTACTTCTATCGATTACACTAGTAGCAGCGACTTCGATAACGGCGACTTTCGTCGCAGCAGCAGAGCAGCAAGAAGAGACAAATATTAAATTTGCATTTTATTCTTCTTCTTGGGGAGGAGCCACAGAAGACGGCATGAGACTAATTTTATATAACAAAACTCAGGACTATTTGCGGCTAGACTCCATTGAGTTTCTAAAGAGCGAACAAGAAGTATCAGCGATTGCAATCACTATTAATCTCGTGATTCCCCCGAAAGGATATGCTGAAAGAGAGCTAGAATATATTGATTTATTACAAGGCAACGAATGTATCAATAGAACACTAGAGGAAAATTGGCGGCTAGCCGAAGTTTCCAACTATACGCTAAATCCTTCAGTAAGAAATCTAATAATTGAAGATACCGACTCCTTTAGAATCTATCAGTGCATCGAAGACGTTAAAACAATATGGGCTAGCACTAATACAAACATTGAGTCAGAAACTTTGGAATGGGTACTATTCCATTTCGAGGCTCGCAGAGATAATTAATTTATCCCTCTGACAAAAAAGGGACCAATCGGCCCCTTTTTATGAATCACCGTCTCTTTACAAAAGAATCCCGCCGTACTGAACAAAGAAAGGTGCAAACACGAGACTTAGGATCGCTGAAAGCTTAATCAGAATATTGAGAGAAGGTCCCGAGGTATCTTTTAGAGGATCACCGACTGTATCCCCCACCACCGCAGCCATATGTTCTTCGGACCCTTTTCCACCATGATGCCCTGCTTCTATAAATTTTTTCGCATTATCCCAGGCTCCCCCACTATTGGACGAAGCTATAGCAAGAACCCCACCTGCTACTAAAGAACCTGCGAGAATTCCTGCAACCGCTTGGACCCCAAAAAGGAATCCAGCAATTAGTGGAGTACCCATAATAAGCACGCCAGGGGCAATCATCTCTCTCAATGCAGCTTTAGTAGATATCGCTACACATTCTGCGTAATCGGGTTCTCCAGTACCCTCCATAATTCCAGGAATTTCTTTAAACTGACGACGAACTTCCTCTATCATGTCAAACGCCGCTTTACCCACCGATTTCATAGTCATAGCAGTAAAAAGAAACGGCAATACCGCACCTATAAATAAGCTGGTGTAAACCAACGGATCTAATAAACTCATATCGATAGGTTCGCCCGCAAGATTAGAAGCCGCTGTAATGAAAGCTGCAAAGAGGGCAAGCGAAGTTAGAATGGCGGCCCCAATAGCAAACCCTTTCCCTATCGCTGCTGTCGTGTTACCAGCGGAATCGAGGATATCAGTGCGGCGGCGGACCTCCTTCTCTAAACCAACCATTTCAGCAATACCGCCAGCGTTATCTGCTACTGGCCCATAAGCATCTATCATCAATGCAATTACTAGTGTTCCTAACATCCCTAGCGACGCGATTGCAACACCGTACATGCCCGCCAGTTCCCAAGATAAGAATATGCTGATTGCTATTGCAAGGTAAGGCAAAACCGTTGATTTATAGCCCAGAGCCAAGCCATAAATGATGTTGGTTGCAACGCCTGTTTCACAAGATTTTGCCACTTCCTTAACAGGGTCGTAGTTCTCTGAAGTGTAATATCCTGTTAATAAACCAACTGCAAGACCTGCGATTAAGCCGGAAAGAAAGCACCAATAAACTCCCAAGTTAGTATATTGCTCACCATTCAACTCGAAAAACTCTGGAACTAAAGACATGGTGAAGAAAAACATGACCAACGCCATTAATAAACTAGAAACGATTAATAACTTCATCAATGCTGGGGCAACATCGTCTTCAGACTCCACATTAATGAGCAATTTGGTAATCAAGCTTATAGGAATACCGACGGCACTAATTAATATAGGGTAAAGCAATGCATTTGGATCTGCTGCGAAAACAACAGCACTAATTACCATTGCTGCACAGGTGCTCTCAGCACAAGAACCAAACAAATCAGCACCCATACCCGCTACGTCGCCGACGTTGTCCCCGACGTTGTCTGCAATAACAGCAGGGTTTCGAGGGTCATCTTCCGGAATACCTTGTTCAACTTTACCTACCAAGTCTGCACCGACATCAGCAGCTTTAGTAAAAATACCACCTCCTACCCGAGCAAAAAGTGCGATTGTTGATCCACCCAAGCCAAAGCCAGCGATCACCTCCATAAGAATGTGATTATTTTCCTCTCCTAGATCAGCTAATAACCAACTCATCAATACGTAAATTATGACCAAGCCAAGGGTCGCCAACCCAACTAAAGCGAAACCCATTACCGCTCCAGAATTAATAGCTACATCGAAAGCATTAGAAATATCTTTTTTGGCAGAGACGGTAGTGCGAGCATTACCTTGAGTGGCCACCTTCATGCCGATATAACCGGACGCTATCGATATTGCACCACCAAAAAGAAAAGCTAGTGCCGTGTAAATTCCTTCGCGAGTATCGGGTGTATGAATATCATCAATTAAAACTGCAATAATTGCTGCGAACACAACCATGAAAATAGTTAAAAACCTATATTCCTGCTTGAGAAAGGCCATTGCGCCATCGGCAATCGCGCCATGAATAAATTTCAGGCGTGTCGCCTCCTTCTCCTCAAGACCCAGGTCGATAGGTATGCTGGTTACCCGCTTCATATAGAAAAAAGCGATCCCCAATCCCAGTAAAGACAAAATCGTGGTGACTGTAATCGTTATGCCCGGCATCTAAGTTTGTCTCCCCCAATAAGGTTAGTTGAATTTAAAGGCGCGCACTTTACCATAACGAGCCTTTTAAACAAAGCTCACAAGCCGCTGGAGGTCACTAATTTTGTGGTTCTAAGCTGCTTTAGAATTTTCGACAAGAAGCCAACTTCTAGCCTGTTATTTCTTGTGGGTTTTGCGATTTTTGCGCTTGCCCCGAGAAATATTTGAATCTGATTCCACCCTAGCTCTGCGAAATGCTTTTCTTAAAATATTTACTTTTTCTTCTTTTTTTTTGAGAAGATACTTTCCGCGCTTACTATCAAAATCTACAATTTCTGCCATTATTTAGTCGCTTCTTAGGGAAGGCTCGATTGCGTTTCTATTGTGATTGAATTTGACGGACTAAATTATCTTTACGAGCCTCAAGCTCTGAAATCAGCTCTTTGGCCAAGGGCTCAACTGTATTGCCCAGATCATCAATATTCTCATATTTGGCCTGTTCGGCAGTCAGAACTTCCAATAATTCCTCAGCCACGAGTATAGCTTCCTGCAGAACGGCGGTTGTGGACNCATCTTGACTCGTATCAGCTTCAANAGCAGCGATTTGCCTTTCCAACTGCTCAATNCGTGCTAATTTTGCCTGTCGCTCGGCCTCGGCTGCTGCTANTTCTGCAAGTATTTCTTCTTCGCGACGCTGTTCCTGTTCAATTCGGCTNCGCTCCGCTTCTTCGGCTTCCGCGCGAGCTTCAGCTTGCAATCGAGCTTCTTCTTGGCGTTGTTGCTCTACCAAAATACGCTCTCTCTCAGCAACTTCAGCCTCACGCCTGCGCTGTGCTTCCAATTCTTGCTGACGCTCTTTTTGTTGAGCTATTCGAGCTGCTTCTTGCTCNGCAGCTATTCTTTCGGCCTCTATGGCTGCCGTCTCTGCGTCTCTTGAAGCCTGGGAAGCACAAGCGCCCAGCATCAGACATAACATTACCACCTGTAATGCCTTTAAAACTGGCACCAGCAANAGTTCTAATTTATTTCCTGCTGGGTCTTGCATCATAAACCTCTCCTTAATAAGTCAGCGCTCTTATAAAGCACATGCTTATGAATACAACACATAAGTTATTGAAAATAATATATATTATCTTCCGACCAAAGAAAATACGATTTTTGTAACACTTTATAGCGATAAAGTGGCTATTTGTCAGTAAAATCACTTTTCAAATTCAGTATAGGCCTGTTATCGGCAGCAACGAATTAGAATTCATTTTACCAAAGATTTTGATACATCAATTTAAGACCCATTGGGCATGCATATTCCAAAGACACTGCAAAAAATTCTGCTAACGTTTATCGCTCTAATCGGTGCCGCACCTNTTGCAGTTTTGCTTCTTTTGGTAGAAACCGGACCGATCGTTTCGCCACCTGACCCTCTTTCCGGAAATCAATTATCCCGCATCGAGCAGCTACTTTTGGAGTCTGTGCCTAGCTCGCCAGGAATTCCAAGCCAGCAATCTATAGAATTAAAGATAGACGAACTGAATCTACTTTTGGGCTATGGGTTTGATCTAATCAATCTTTCTCCTTCCTGGACAGCAAAACTTGAAATCGAACAAGAGGTCCTTTATTCAAGATTAAGTATCGAGCTTCTCTCCAGGTGGACACCAATCTATCTGAACATCACTTCAGAATTTATCGAAGAAAATAAACAGCTTCGACTNAATAAAGTCGCTATTGGCAAAATTCAAATACCGAGTCGTGTGGTTGAACTAGGCCTTGAAAGAATCAACAATACGCTAGCTAATTCAATACCAATTTTTAGTAATTTTAAATCTCTGGCTTCGAATATCGAAACTGTGGAGATCACAGACTCGATAATGCGAATACAAGCTTTTTGGGACCCTGCTTTAATCGGGAAATTAGGTGGCGAAGCTCAACGTTTATTTATAAGTGATAGTGATCGAATAAGAATTATAAATTACTACGAGTCCATTAATGAGATAGTAACAACCATACCCAATGACGTTAGGGCAATCTCTCTTAACATACTCTTAGCGCCACTGTTTTCAGAAGCTAGAGAAAAATCAACTCGTAGCGGCGATCCAATAACGGAAAACAGAACGCTTTTGCAGGCTCTAGCAATATATGTAAATGATGATGATTTAAGCAAACTTGTAGGCGCAGAAATNGCGGCGCATGTCNCCCCCGCCAAATTTATAGAAGTTCGACTACTCAGACGTCAAGACTTAGCTCAACATGTAGTTTCAACCGCAGCCATTGCGACATCCGCGGGAGCTGAGTTTGCCGAGCTGCTATCTACAACTAAAGAAGCTTATGATGCTCGCTATCGATCCGGTTTTAGCTTCTCGGACCTAACAGCCAATACTGTCGGAGTAACATTAGCAAATTATCTTTCGGCAGATGGAGATACAGCTCTAGAAATCCAGCGCCGCCTGGAAGAATTAAAGAGAGAAACCGACTATATGCCNNATGTAGGAAACAATCGAGACGGTATTTCTGAATCAGACTTTAATGCCATTTACGTTGACCGCAATAGTTCCGAATACAAAAAACGTCTCGAAGAAATTGAGAAAATCGTGAGGGATAGGCCTTTGTTTAGAGGTCTGCAATAACTGCGCCCCGACAATAGATTCTAAATTAAGTGGACCAATTAAATTCTGANCNGCTTNAATTCCTACNCGAGGCACTCCTGTCTCTAGAGATTGATCTGGAAAACCAATTACTAATCAACAAAGATTCAGCTGATATTGTCACATTAGATCAAACTCTATTAGGGCGCATTTCTCGAGTCGATGCCATACAGCAACAANAAATGGCCATTTCAACTCGNCAAAAAATGCAGCTGAAATTACANAAGGTCAAAGTGGCGTTAACGGCATTAGGGAGGAGAAACTATGGTTACTGCCGAAAATGTGAAGAATTAATAGGGTTTCCACGTTTAAAAGCGCAGCCGGAAACTAATCTTTGCATAGCATGCCAGAACAGGGCAGACCGGCACAGATAAAACGGGNATAATTAAGGATTGGTGCTCCTAAGCATCAACTTTTAATCTGACTAGGCCTGGTGTATAACACGGCCTGCTCCGATCAACCATTCCAGGTCCTAAAAGCCCTTTAGAAATCACACATGGCTAAGAAAGGCTTTAATACAACAAACTTGCATTCAGACCGCAAAGGAAATCCTGAGCACGGTGTGCTCCACAAACCTATACACCCATCTGTTGCTTATGGATACGAAGACGCGAGGCACCTAGCTGAAGTTTTTCAAGGTAAGCGGCAGGGTTATAACTATGGGCGACAACTAAATCCAACTGTTACCGCCCTACAAGATCGCATTACTCAAATGGAAGATGGAATCGCCACTGTTGCATTTAGCACGGGTATGGCAGCTATTGCTTCTACACTGATAGCTCTTTTAAAAGAAGGCGATCATATTGTTTCTAGTTCGTTCTTATTTGGGAACACCAATAGCTTCTTCGGAACATTACAAAGATTGGGTATAGAGGTAACTTTCGTAGATGCAACAGAAGCAAAGTTCGTCGAAAAAGCAATTCAGACCAACACCAAATTAGTTTTCGTAGAAACTATCGCAAACCCTGTTACACAAGTTGCTGATTTAAAATCAATAGGGCAATTGTGCCAGANGGAAAAATTGATTTATGTCGTAGATAACACAATGACTTCCCCTTGTTTATTTTTGCCTAAAACAGTCGCAGCAAGCCTAATTGTGAACTCACTTACGAAATACATTGGGGGGCATGGCAATGCTCTCGGCGGAGCGATTACAGATACGGGGTTATACAATTGGTCGAACTTTGAAAATATTTATGATACTTACCGCAGCGGAAAGCCACAATTGTGGGGTGTAACACAGATCAAAAAGAAAGGCCTTCGGGACATGGGGGCTTCTTTAGGTCCTGAAGCAGCCCATCATCTTGCCGCTGGTTCGGAAACACTCTCATTAAGAATAGAAAAAGCTTGCGAAAACGCTTTAGAGCTAGCTAAGTTTTGTGAAAGAAATACCAAAATAAAACAAGTCTATTATCCTGGCTTAGCCGCCCACCCACAACATCAGCGCGCCAAACAATTATTCAAACAGTTTGGCGCAATTTTCAGCATCGATTTAGCTGACGGTATAGAGTGTTTTGATTTTTTAAACTCTATGAGCAATATTGTTTCCTCCAGCAACTTGGGGGATAACCGAACACTAGCCATTCCGGTTGCACACACTATTTATTACGAAATGGGTCAAGAGCGAAGAGCATCTATGAATATCTCCGATTCAATGATCAGATTTAGCGTTGGTATTGAAGAACTGGAAGATCTGCTCGCAGATTTCGAAAAGGCTTTAGCTTAATGATCAGTCTTATCGCTGCAGAAGTCATACAAGAAGGCACGTCGAAGGGAATCGATATCAACAACTATTACCTTTTTGCTGTGAAACAAGAAGGTCAAATATATCTTTACTGGAATCGATGCCCACATTTAGGCACTCCCTTGGAATGGCAAGAAGATAAATTCTTAGACGCCGANGGTGCTTTAATTCAATGCTCGACCCATGGCGCTCTATTTCGCATTGAAGATGGGTATTGCTTAGTTGGACCCTGTAAGGGCAAAAAACTGCAAAGAATTCCTTTTATAATTGAAAACGGCATGATCATGATAGAGCACGAGCAACTGGCATCGCCTCCTCGACACTAAAGAAACAGGTTAAATTATNACCGGAATTTCTTCCGATAAAAAAACNGTNCTCTGCTCAGGATTTATCTGCGCTCTATAGGCCAGGACTTCCACTCCTTGATTTAAAGCTACTCTCAACAATTTTCCATATTCATAATCTATCTCATCAGCCGGGCTTACCCGTTTAATCCCCGTATGCTGAACACAGAATATTAGAAGCGCTCTAGCACCGGATTTCTTTACCCATATTAACTCTTGGAGATGTTTTTGACCTCTAGTTGTTACAGCATCGGGGAAAAGACCTTGCCCACCCTCAACACGTAAACTTACATTCTTTACTTCAACAAAGCAGTCAGCTTTAGAACTATCACTTAAAAAGATATCGATTCTACTTTTCTGACTTCCATACGGCACTTCAGTGTTAATTTCCTCATAGCCTTGCAACTGCTTGATGACTCCATCTTCTATGGCCTCAACCNCTAGTTTATTTGATAGTCCAGTGTTAATACCAACCACTTCCTTTTCATCCACTTCGATAAACTGCCATGTTTGTGGATATTTCCTGTTTTTATTATCAGAAGTTGAATACCAAATCATGCTATTGGGTGTCTGGCAGTTTTTCATTGATCCTGTATTTGGACAATGAATCGTGGCAATTTCACCGCTTGAGAGNTGGACATCCGCCAAAAAACGCTTATANCGCCTTACTAATGTTGCAGAATTCAGAGGAGGAGTAAACTTCATTAAAAGTCTGGTATAANGTGGTTTATGTCAAGGCTGACCTTAATCGCTCAACACCAATTTCTAGATTATCCATNCTTGTCGTAAAAGCAAAACGAACAAACTCATTTGCTTTAATTTCGCCAAAATCAGCNCCTGGCGTAATNGCAACTTTGTNATTATTTAGCAAATCTCGACAAAATTCCTCTGAATCATCTGAATACTTCGAGATGTTTGCATAAATATAAAAAGCACCTTGTATATTATCAGATAACTGAAACCCTAAAGCTNTTAACTCTTTTGCTAGATAATCCTTCCGTTTTTTAAAAGCACTCTTTCTTTCTTCAAATATTTCTTCCGCTTCTTCAGTAAAAGCTGCTAGTGCTGCATATTGTGATATTGAGGGAGCTGAAATAAATAAGTTCTGGGCGAGAATATTTGCTATATCTACGAAAGCTTCCGGCACCACAATCCAACCCAAGCGCCATCCGGTCATGCCAAAGTATTTAGAAAAACTGCTTACAACGAATGCAGACGAATCAAGTTCAAGGACACTGGGCACATCATCAACATATTGCAGACCATGATAAATTTCATCAACTAAAATATGCAAACCATTATATTTNGCCCATTCACAAACGGACCTCAGNCGTTCTCTTTCTAATATTGTTCCNGTGGGATTACTCGGTGAAGCCANCCATAACCCNGCTGTTTGGCNCGTNCTAAATATGTCTAATTGATCGATGGTAGGTTGANAATTTTGTTTCATGGAAACAGGAATTAATTGTGGCACTGCCGAAAGCATATAAATAAAATTTCTGACACACGGGTAGGCTGGGTCTGTTAACAATATTGATTCACCTGGTGAAACGAGCATATTTGCTAGCAGTGTTAATCCGCCACTTGCCCCAGGAGTAATTAAAANTCTATCCGCAGATACTTCTTGGTCGTACTTCTCCGCGTATCTTAGCGCAATAGCTTTTCTTAATTCTACAATTCCAGAAGCAGCAGTGTATCGTGTTCGACCTTTATCTAAAGCTACCTTAGCAGCATTAACGATGGGCAATGCGGTTGAAAAATCTGGCTCGCCCACTTCCATATGCACCACTTTATACCCTTCAGATTCTAACTCAGCTGCNCGATGCATAACGGTCATCACTCTAAATGGATTTACCTGCNCCATTTTTGGTGATAATTGAGCCTGGTTATTTGACATCACTAACTTCCTCAGTTCACGGGAGTTTAAATCTTTATGAGCCCATTATAGAGGAATGGTTTTTATAAAAGGTAGCATAAGAAATAAAAGTTAAATTCCTGTGGATAAATATAAAATTAGTAATAAATTTTTATGGCATCCCGATTCAGAATCTGGTAGGTTACGCTGCTCTCAAAAACGGCGACTCATTGGTCGCAAGTTTTCTAAATATAAACTCTACAGGGCAATTGAAGTATATAATTGTTATTTACTATATGTGAAAGTCAGGGTCTACAAGGCTTACTCACAATAAGGTAAGGAGTAGATTACAGACTCACGGCTCCATGAGGCATTGGAAATTATGTCGGGCTCAGTAAGACCAGAATCTCAACCAGTTTTGAAAAACTTCACCCCTTACAAACCCAAAAGAGGCGAAGAATATATGAATGAAAAACAGCAAGATCACTTTAAGCGAATCTTGCTGGATTGGCGTGAACAGTTAATGCAAGAGGTCGACAGAACAGTCCACCACATGCAAGATGATGCAGCAAACTATCCTGATCCTGCAGACCGTGCAACTCAAGAAGAAGAGTTTAGTTTAGAACTTCGTACGCGAGACAGGGAGCGAAAGCTCATCAAAAAAATTGATAGCACCATAGAAGCCATTGCGCAAGACGACTACGGATTTTGCGAATCTTGCGGTATCGAAATTGGAATACGACGCTTAGAAGCTCGCCCGACAGCAGACAAATGTATCGATTGCAAAACTCTTGATGAAATCAAAGAGAAGCAATTGGGAAGCTAAAAGCATTGTTCAGTAAGCACCGTGAGAGCTAAATATACTGCACAAATCTTAAACCCTCTCCTCATTAAGCCCATCACTAGGCGTTGGCAGTGAACTCTCCAAGCGCCGTTCCCAAACATAGTTATATCGGGAGGTTTGCTCCTTCTCCTTCTGGACCATTGCATTTCGGCTCTTTAATGGCTGCCGTTGCTAGTTACTTAGACGCAAAAGCAAACAAGGGGCAATGGCTGGTAAGAATCGAAGACCTAGACCCTCCAAGGGAACCCAAAGGTGCTTCGGAACAAATCCTGGAGCAGCTTAACGCTCTAAAATTGGAGTGGGACGGTGAAGTGCTTTACCAAAGTAGCCGCCTAGAAAACTACATGCAAGCGCTCAATGACTTATCTGAACGCAATCTGTGTTTTCAATGTAATTGCTCACGCAAAAGAATTAAATCTATAGGATCTATTTATGATGGTTATTGCCGAAATCGAATGAATCTGGACACGAAGGGCTGCGCGATAAGGGTTATAGCGGATGAGATTGATCTCGAATTTAAGGATTTAGTGCACGGGAACTATAAGAAAAACATTGGAACCGAAATCGGAGATTTTATAATAGTCCGAAGAGATAAATTGTTTGCGTACCAATTAGCTGTAGTAGTAGATGATGCATTCCAAAAAGTTACCCACATTATTCGTGGCTACGATCTAATACACTCAACACCGCGACAGATTTATCTTCAGCAACTTCTTAACTTCCCAACACCTCTTTATGGCCACATCCCGATCGTAGTTAACGATCAAGGGCAAAAACTCAGCAAACAACATTTCGCCACACCAATTGATGCCAAAGAAGGCCCTGAGCTAATTCATCGCGCATTCGTTCTGCTTGGCCTTTCGCCCCCAAAAGGCAATAAATCGGCTCCTGTGCAAGAACAATTACACTGGGGTATTAAAAAGTGGGATATGCAGACTGTGCCAAAGTTAGCTAATATCCCCGAAGATAAGCCGGCAAAAGAGTGATTATATGTATATCCCACGCTCTATCTTAGTTCTCTTAGTAATAGCCTATTTACTATTTCTAGTCAGCATAGATTGGATAAATCAGCCCGAAGGCACATGGTATAGACCTTTCCTAATTGGTCTGTTAATTGTTTTAGTAGCTAGCTGGGCACATAGGGAACGAGACTCGGATGAACTATGAACTCTCGACACTTTTTTTTCTGGGTGGCGGCTACCTGGGATTACTATTTGGTGTCGCCTTCATAACTGACAAAGGATGGGTTCCAAAGAAAATCGTAAGGCACCCGATCACTTACGTTTTCTCCCTTGGAGTTTTTGCCAGTGTCTGGGCTTATTATACGTCTGTAGGAAATGCTTTGAGAGATGGGTATGGCTACCTAGCGCATTCTATAGGCATATCTCTAGCTTTTCTGTTTTCGCCCTTACTACTAAAACCTCTGTTGGAACTAACGCGTACCTACCAACTTAGTTCTCTGGCCGATTTAATGGCATTTCGTTATCGCTCCCCCTGGGCGGGAACAATAACAACTTTAATTATGCTTGTCGGGGTGATACCCCTTATTGCTTTGCAGATAAGAGCAGTAGCAGATACTGCAGGCATCATTTCAACGGAGTCGGCACAGGGGTACATCGCCTTTGGTTTCTGTATTCTAATTACATTGTTTTCCATCCTTTTCGGGACCTCGAGGCGCGCAGGCAGAACTCGTCACGACGGCCTAGTGATGGCTATAGCGTTTGAATCTGCAGTAAAGCTGCTGGCATTTTTAACCGTTGGGCTATTTGCTATTTATGGCGCTTTCGGTGGTTTTTTTGAACTGAATAATTGGTTAAATGAACGACCCGAATTACTATCTGTATTAAAACAAACCGATTATCTGAGCTCGTTTCACGTAATGGCCTTACTTTTTTTTACTGCTTCAGTCGCCATGCCCCATATGTTTTACGTAACATTTAATGAATCAAATGGAGACCGCTCCCTTTCCTTTGCGAGCTGGACCTTACCTCTCTACTTTCTATTAATAAGCTTACCAGTTCTGCCTATTTTGTGGGCTGGGTTACAAGCTGAAATCTTAGTTCAAGTTGAATATTTACCGGTTGCCATTGGAGCTGCCTATGAAGTCCCATTTATCACTATAGTTGGCTATATCGGAGGCCTAAGTGCCGCCAGTGGGTTAATTATTGTTATAACCCTAGCTCTTTCGAACATGTGCCTAAATCACATGATTCTGCCTATTTACCAACCAACCGCTAAGCAAGATATTTATAGATGGCTGCTGTGGTATCGAAGGTTGCTGATAACTGCACTAATATGGGCAGGGTTCTTATTCCACTACTTACCAGATGTTCGTCTTAGCATTCAAGTAATCGGCACCGTTGCCTTCACCGCTTCGCTGCAATTCCTTCCAGGTATAGTCGCTATTCTTTACTGGCCCCAAGGAAACAAAGCAGGGTTTCTAGCTGGTTTAGGCGCTTCCTTCGCCATCTGGTTCTTATTTTTAATGCTACCCCTATTTCTAGAATTCGACGCTGCACCCCTATCGCTTGTTACCATAAACTGGCGAGAAATTTCTGCCATTTCATTGATCATCAATACAGTCTTATTTGTAGTAGTTTCACTAAAAAGTAAAACCATTGAAGAAGAAAAAACTTCAGCAGACCTTTGCGCTCTGGATACCATCCAAAGGCGCAAACGCAGCGGTTTAATAGCAAAGTCACCTGTAGAATTCGTTCAAAGTCTAAGCAAGCCATTGGGAAACAAGACAGCCTCTCGGGAAGTCACTCAAGCCTTACGAGACCTTAATCTTAGCAAGGACGATCGTCGCCCATATTCCCTGAGACTACTTAGAGGCAGGCTAGAAGCAAATTTATCTGGCCTTCTTGGGCCTTCAATTGCTCGAGGACTAATAGACAGCTACCTTCCATACAGTATAGTTTCAGCGAACACCGGTTCGGACTTGAATGTCATCGAAAGTCGGATAGAGTCTTATCGATCAAATTTATCTGGTATGGCTGCTGATTTAGACAGTTTACGTCGTTACCATCGACAAATATTGTTAGACCTACCGCTTGGCGTCTGTTCTCTTACTTATGACAACGAAATAGTAATGTGGAATCATTCTCTGGAAGATTTTACGGGAATTACCTCTGAAGAGGTTGTAGGTTCGCAGCTTATAGATATTGAGGAACCCTGGTTATCTTTGCTCACTGACTTTCTAGACTCAGATAACAATCATTTTTTTAAAAAAAGTTTCCAGCTAGGAATTCATAACAAATCAGTTAATCTTCATAAAGCTTTGATTGAAGAATCAGGCGACCACGATACAAGCCATGAAGGTATTGTTATTCTTATCGAAGATATTACAGAAATCGAATTACTAGAAGCTGGTTTAACTCACAGTGAGCGCTTAGCCTCTATAGGCCGCTTAGCCGCAGGCGTAGCCCACGAAATAGGAAATCCAATAACCGGCATTGCCTGTTTGGCTCAGACCATTCGTGATGAATACAGCGACGTTGAACTAAATAGTCTAGCCAAACAAATCATCGAACAAACCGACCGAACCTCAAAAATATTACATTCATTGGTGAATTTCTCTCATGCTGGAACTAGCAAAAGGCATAATGCGAAAGAAGTTGTTCTAATCAACGACTGTATCAATGAGGCAAATACACTCATCTCATTAGATAAAAAACAAAAAGATATTATTTATGAAATAAGTTGCGACCCGAACGCAAAAGTTTTTGGAAATTCTCAACGCATATTGCAAGTTTTAGTGAACCTCATCAATAATGCTAGAGACGCTAGCCTACCCAATAGTAAGATCTGCTTGACCGCTTCAGTTGAAAACGAATATGTGAAAATCGCTATTGAAGATGAGGGTATGGGGATTCCGGTCAATATCAGAGACCGAATATTTGACCCTTTTTTTACAACCAAGGAAGCTGGAGAAGGCACAGGACTGGGTTTATCTCTGGTATTTAGCATTGTAGAGGATTTAGGTGGAGATATTGATATAATCAGCCCCACCAATACAGATAGGGGCTCAGGGACCAGGGTTGTAATTCGTTTTCTGAGATATTCAAAAGAAATGCTTGTCAACGGTGACAAACCAGAAGAAAGCCCTAAAATTTAATAATCTATCCGAGAGTTTCAATGACGATAATGAATCAGGTTCTAGTAGTAGAAGACGAGGATGTAATTCGTAACGCATTAAAACGTCTTCTCGAGCGTCACAACTATAAAGTTTCTGAAGCAGTATCAGTTAAAGAGTCGATTGAGAAATTTGATATCGATGGCTTCGACGTCATAATTAGCGATCTTCGACTACCAGGAGCTCCCGGAACAGATTTAATAAAGACAACAACAACACCGGTCTTAATCATGACTAGTTATTCAAGTATTAGGTCCGCTATTGATTCAATGAAAATGGGCGCAGTGGATTATATTGCCAAACCTTTCGAGCATAGTGAAATTATCGAAACAGTAGCCAAAATAATCCGTGAGAATGGGAAAGAAGATAAAGTTGGCGCAAACAACGAAGGGCAAGAGCCTCCAGTAGAGGGAATGATCGGTAGTTGTCCTCAGATGATGGAATTGTTTCGCAGAATTCGAAAAGTAGCGCAAACCAATTCTACCGCTTTAATAAATGGGGAGTCTGGCACCGGGAAAGAGCTAGTCGCTCGAGCCATTCATAACCTTAGCTCGCGTAAAGACCAACATATGATCTCAGTAAATTGTGCCGCTATTCCAGAGAACCTGATTGAATCAGAATTGTTTGGCCACGAAAAAGGAGCTTTTGCCGGAGCAATTGAAACTAGAACAGGGTTGATTGAAACTGCAAACGAAAGTACATTATTTTTGGATGAAATTGCAGAACTCTCGCTCGAAGCTCAGGCTCGACTGCTTAGGGTCTTGCAGGAAAACGAGATAAGAAGGGTTGGCTCAGTGCAATCAAAAAAGGTGGACGTTCGACTTGTTGCAGCTACACATCGAGATTTAAAACAACTGACAATAGATGGCCACTTCCGAGAAGATCTATATTACCGAATTAATGTGATGACACTGTTAATCCCTCCTCTCAGAGAACGGGGAAATGATCTACTAGAATTAGCGGATAGCATATTACATCGAACTTGCAACCGCCTGAAGAAAGCAATGATGCAATTTAGCGACGGTGCGAGTCGCACTATAATCAATTATGAGTGGCCAGGGAATGTTCGTGAATTGGAAAATGCAATCGAGAGAGCCGTAGTACTGGCAGAAGGGAACGAGATAAAAGAGGAACTTCTAGCTATGGATAGCAAAGCTGACCAGAAAGTGCTTCCCACTGGCCAGCAGCCCGTCTCTATTGAAACAAAAGAATTGTCACTAGAAGACTATTTTCAGCGTTTCGTGCTGGAACACCAAGAATCGATGAACGAAACCCAGCTCGCGAAGAAGCTCGGTATATCCCGAAAATGCCTTTGGGAGAGGAGACAACGATTCGGTATCCCTCGTAAAAAGAAAAACTTAGCTTAATATTTTAACTTCCAAGCACTGCTTAAACTTAAAATTCCGCATTCGAGACTAAACGAAGCACCTTACCGCAAGCTCACCCTAAAGGTAATTGGATTTACAAAATTATCTCGACTGCTACCAATTTACACACATTTTGGTGGAATTTAGTAACAAATCGAAAGTTGCAGAAAACTGACTGATTTTTATAAAAATTAGTTATTGATTTTATTCAGAGAAATTGGCAAATTCGAAGCCGTTAGCAGTTTTGATAATAACAATAAACAATAATAATAAGCCCTAATAAAAACAAGAATCGCATTACTGAGTTATACGACTGAGGTTAGTGCATCCAATAATTAGGCTAGTTTGCGGTTTACTGGTAACGTTTTGTTCCGGAGAACCAAATAAAAGTCTCTTTCTTATATTGCGCTATATTTGGCGTTTAGTTGATTAAGATAATCAATATTAATAATAAAATAAGTTTTGACTAATTGGGGGTGAATTTCACCCCCCATTTTTATTTTCTTCTGTTAAATCTTCGATAGTTTTCGTCCCACATAAATGTATCATCAAGATTTCGTCTACGTGCCATAATATGTTATTTGTAAGAAAAAACCTTACTATAGGCAAATCCGTCAACCGGCGCCTGTACCCTAGCTTAGGTTTTTAGTATTAATGAAATCCAAACGCGAATTACCAGGACTAAAAAACGCTGTTGTTATACCCCGAAATAGCCACTCCATTTCTCGAAAAGAAATCGGACCGAATGCTTTAAAAGTTTTAAACCGTCTAACAGACAATGGTTCGCATGCTTATATCGTTGGCGGCGGGGTTCGCGATCTATTAATAGGAAAAAAACCTAAAGATTTCGATATCGCTACCAACGCAACTCCTGAAGAAGTACGAAAACTTTTTAAAAATTCTAGGATTATTGGCAGACGCTTTAAAATCGTGCATATAAGGTTTGGCCGCGAAATAATAGAAGTTACAACTTTTCGCGCAAACCACAGCCCAGAGAATCGAATCCCCAAGCAAGCTTCGCTGCGCCATACCAGAAACATCGATTCTGCCTATTCAAAGGCAGGTATGATTTTGAGAGATAACGTATACGGTAATATCGACCAAGACGCTATGCGTCGCGATTTCACCGTTAACGCCCTTTATTACACTACCCAGAATTTCGAGCTTTTAGATTTTTGTGGAGGCTTAAACGATCTTAAGAAAAAACAAATTCGCATAATCGGAGACCCGATCGAACGTTATAAAGAGGATCCCGTTAGGATGCTCAGAGCTATTCGATTNTCCGCAAAATTAGATTTTGAAATTGAAGAAAAAACTAACAAGCCAATCAACGAATATTCTTACCTGCTAGATTCCGTTTCCCCAGCAAGGTTATTTGACGAAGCTTTAAAGTTAATGACTAACGGTTTTGCTCANCGGACTTTNGCCCTNTTACGAAAATATCAATTAGGCAACCATCTATTTGCTCCNACNCTNGAAGCTCTTGAACAAGGTGACTCTCNCTCTGCTAAACTAGTAGACCTAGNCTTAAAGAANACTGACCAGCGCTTAGTTGCCGGAAAATCTGTNACTCCTGCCTTTCTATTTGCCGCACTTTTATGGCCAGCATTGCAACTAAATCTTATCCGTTCTAAAAACCAGGGCTTGAACTCACAACAAGCCTTCCAAAGAGCTGCGCACGCAACCATAACCAAGCAACTTGATTTTACCGCAATTCCAAAGCGTTTTACTGCTGCCAGCAAAGAAATCTGGAGTTTACAAGTTAAACTACAAAACCGTAAAAAAAAGAGTATTGAAACTATATATAATCACCCACGTTTCCGTGCGGCTTATGATTTTTTGTTACTGAGAGAAGAATCTGGGGAAAGATTAGAGAACGCAGGCGAATGGTGGACGGAGTTTCAAAACGGTGATAAAAAGCTACGTATCGAATTAATTGCTTCGCTAACAAAGCCCAACAAGCAACATAGCCGACGAAGTAAACGAAATCTCTCAGGTGGAAGCGAGTGACCCAATTGGCCGTATCAGACAAAAAATTACCTCGATATATCGCTGTCGAAGGACCTATTGGGGTTGGGAAAACTAGCCTCACAAAGCGTTTAGCAAGAACTTTTAATTACGAATTATTATTAGAAAAAAGTGATGAAAATCCTTTCTTAAATCGCTTCTATAAAAACCCTCGTCAACATGCACTATCAACACAATTATTTTTTCTCTTCCAAAGAGCCCAACAGATCGAAGATCTGAGGCAAGACGACTTATTCACACCAGTTAGAGTTGCTGATTTTTTAATCGAAAAAGACCAATTATTTGCACAACAGAACCTTGATACAGACGAATATAAATTGTACCAAAAAGTTTATCATCACCTTACTATCAACATCCCATCTCCAGATCTTGTTATTTATCTACAAGCGCCCACTAATACTCTCCTTGAAAGAATCCAAAAACGCGGAATAAAAGCGGAGCAGCTCATTAAGCTGAGCTATCTCGAGAATTTAAATCACGCATATACCGAATTTTTCCATTACTATGATAAATCTCCACTTCTGATTATTAACAGCGCCGGAATAGATCTGGTTCACAACGATAATGACTATCAAACGCTAGTAGACTGCATTCTTTCTAATCCTGGGGGGATAAATTACTTCAACCCTAGCCCTTCATTAATATCAAAGTAGGGAAAATTTCTTATTACTGCTAGGCTGCGATGCTATCCGCGTATCTTTCATCTAAAATTTCTATTAGACTTCGCTCCCCATGAGTTTGCATAAGCCATCTAAAAAAGTAACTTTAACCTCCCTAAAAAATATGAAACTAAGGGGAGAAAAATTCGCATGCCTTACCGCATATGACGCCTGTTTCGCATCAATTCTTAGCGAGGCTGGCGTCGACATACTNCTTGTTGGCGATTCCCTCGGGATGGTTTTACAAGGGCATGACAGCACTCTTCCCGTAACGATGGAAGATATGGTTTACCATACCAAATGCGTGAACCGAGGGAATAGAGGCGCATTACTGATGGCGGATTTACCATTTATGAGTTATGCGTCAGAAAGGCAAACCCTCGAAAATGCGGCAACACTGATGCGAGCTGGTGCTCATGTAGTAAAACTCGAAGGTGGTGCCTGGATCGCCAAAACCACAAAGCTTTTAACAGAACGAGGTGTACCAGTCTGCGCTCACATGGGGCTAACTCCACAGAGCGTTAATCGTATTGGTGGATTTCATGTACAAGGCAGAGATACAGAGCAAGCACAAGTAATAATCGAGGAGGCTCAATTACTACAAGACTCCGGAGCGAATATATTATTGTTAGAGTGCGTCCCAAAAGAGCTGGCAAAAATTATCACTAATTTACTAGAAATTCCTGTAATTGGAATCGGCGCCGGCCCTGATACTACAGCACAAATTATGGTTTTGCATGATGTGTTAGGCGTATCGCCAATCACTCCAAAGTTTGTAAAGAATTTCTTATTTGAGTCAAATAATGGCATACCTGGCGCTATTGAATCTTACGTCAAAGCTGTCAAAGAAAAAAAATTCCCAGCCGAAGAACATTGGTTCAACTAGCTAACCAAAGTTTTTCTCGAATTCATGAAAATTATTAAGTCTACAGTTAGTCTTCGGAAAGAATTAAACAGGCAAAGAGAAGAAAACTTATCCATAGGGCTTGTTCCAACCATGGGCAATATTCATGAAGGTCACCTAAAACTTGTTGAGGCTGCTGCCAAAAGTTGTGACTACATAGTTGCAACTATATTTGTAAATCCACTGCAATTTGGACCCAATGAAGATTTACAATGCTACCCAAGAACTATGGAAGAAGATTCAGAAAAACTCAAGAAAACAGGCTGTCATTGTTTGTTTGCACCATCAGAGAAAGAATTATTTGGAATGAATCTGACATCGCAAACAACTGTTCACATCCCATTGCTTTCCGAAAAATACTGCGGGCAGACTCGCCCTGGTCATTTCGATGGTGTAGCAACTGTAGTTTGTAAAATTTTCAATATTGTTAATCCTGACATAGCGTTCTTCGGTTTAAAGGATTATCAGCAATTTCTAATAATTCAAAAATTAGTTAAAGACTTAGGTTTTCCCTTGAAAGTAGTTGGTATCGAAGTCGTGCGTGATCAAAATGGATTGGCATTAAGCTCTCGTAATAACTTTTTATCTGCAGAACAACTCAAAATCGCGACTAACGTTAATCGTTGTTTAACCAACGCTAAAAACAATATCATGGCTGGCTTGAAAGAGTTCCGGTCTATTGAGCAACAGTCATTAGAGAAAATGTATTCTGCAGGGCTTAAGCCTGAGTATTTTTCGATTTGCCATGCTTATTCCTTAGAGCCCGCAGAGAAAAATGACTTAGAACTAGTCATTTTAACTGCTGTTTATTTAGGTTCAATTAGGCTAATCGATAACGTCCGGATTAGTCTTAACTAAGTTCCTGCTATCAAGGTCGACGTTGAGTACACCGATTGTTTAAGGCATACTGATCTGCCTTTTTAAAATTCATTCAGAAAGAGCTTCACCGCCAGGAACAGGAAAGACAGATGTCTGAAGACAAGATTTACCCAGTGAGTGTTGAAGCCGCCAAGCGCAGCCGCCTAGACAAGGAAAGCTACGAAGAGCTGTATCAGAGATCTATCGATTACCCTGAAGAATTTTGGGCCGAAAAGGCCGGAGAGTTATTGCATTGGCATGAGCCATGGCACTCAATCTCATATAGCAAATTTAAAGAGGGTGAAACAAGATGGTTTGCCGGCGGAAAACTCAATGTTTCCTTCAACTGTATTGATAGACACCTCGACAAACGAGGCAAACAAACAGCTATTATTTGGGAAGGCGATGAAGTCTCTGAAGACAAACACATTACCTATCTTGAACTCTATAGACAAGTATGCAAGCTCTCTAATGTACTAAAAGATAGAGGCGTAAAAAAAGGAGACCGGGTCTGCATATACATGCCAATGGTACCTGAAGCCGCATATGCCATGCTAGCGTGCGCTCGCATAGGCGCCATTCACTCAGTTGTATTTGGTGGATTTTCTCCGGAATCACTGAAGGATCGTATATTGGATTCAGATTGCCAAACTGTCATAACCGCAGATGAAGGAGTACGAGGTGGCCGTATAGTTCCTCTTAAATCGAATGTTGATGCCGCACTGGAAGAATGCCCGAACGTTCACACCGTATTAGTAGTGAAACGGACTAATGCTGAAGTAGCCTGGAACGAAAACCGAGATGTTTGTTATTACAAACTAACGAAAAGCGCTGGTGATTATTGCGAACCCGAATTGATGGAAGCGGAAGACCCNCTTTTTATTCTNTACACCTCAGGCTCAACAGGAAAACCTAAAGGAGTATTGCATACCACAGCTGGTTATCTGCTCGGCGCCAGCATTACCCACAAGTATGTATTTGATTATCACGAAGGCGATGTTTATTGGTGCACAGCAGATGTAGGTTGGGTAACCGGACATTCTTATATTTTGTATGGACCATTAGCAAATGGAGCGATCACGCTAATGTTCGAGGGTGTACCGACTTATCCAGACGCATCACGTTTCTGGCAAATAGTAGACAAACATCAAGTAAATATCTTTTATACTGCTCCAACAGCAATTCGTGCCCTCATGTCCGCCGGTGATGAACCAGTACTATGCACATCGCGTAGCTCATTAAGATTATTGGGCTCAGTGGGAGAGCCTATAAACCCCGAGGCCTGGGAGTGGTATTATCATGTCGTTGGCAGCAGCCGTTGCCCAATCGTCGACACATGGTGGCAAACTGAGACAGGCGCTATCATGATTACACCAATTCCTGGCGTGACTGATTTAAAGCCTGGGTCTGCAGCAAAACCATTTTTTGGCATAAAGCCTGCGCTATTAGACTCAGAAGGCAATGAAATTGAAGGTGTTGCTACGGGAAACCTCGTAATTGCGCAAAGCTGGCCCAGTCAGATTCGTTCAGTTTACGGCGATCACCAGCGCTGCATCGATACTTATTTCGCCACTTATCCCGGCTATTATTTCACCGGAGATAGTGCTCGCCGTGATGATGACGACTATTATTGGGTGACTGGCAGGGTTGATGACGTTATAAATGTTTCCGGCCACCGTTTGGGTACAGCAGAAATTGAAAGTGCTCTAGTTTTACATAATAATGTCGCTGAGGCCGCAGTAGTAGGCTATCCCCACGATATTAAGGGNCAAGGCATTTATGCCTATGTTACTCTGATGACTGGGGTTGAGGCGTCATCAGAATTGCAAACTGAACTCGTTCAATTCGTTGGAAAAGAAATCGGCGCTTTTGCTAAACCGGAAATAATCCAATTCTCACCCGGGCTTCCCAAAACTCGCTCTGGGAAAATAATGCGGAGAATTCTTAGAAAGATTGCTGCAAATGAACTAGAAAATCTTGGCGATACCACTACTTTAGCTGAACCTGCCGTTGTCGAGCAACTAATTAAAAATAGAGCCAATAAATAACTTGCGAGTTTNAATTAAGCGCTATAAGTCACTATTCGTTCGCGGTAGCGCCCCTCGCGAAACACTATGATTGTAAAGTTTCTCAAAGCAGGTATTGGATTATTCCCATTAACCCTACAAGGATTAATTACGCTCATTATCACTACTATATGCCTGAGTGTATTTGGGTATGGGTCAATGGATCTTGTAGTTTTTTCACTGGCAATTTGTGCACTATCAATTCTTATTTTTTGTCTATTTTGCTCAGTTATCAGCGGTGTATTCATACAACGGAGAATTCAAAATATTCTCCAAGATTCTCAAGGCGCTAATGGGTCTATAGAAGTAGAAGCGGGGTTTCCAAATGAAAGTGGATTTTCGATTCCAACAATAAACCTGCTTCCTTTAGTAAAACTAAGCTGGGAAATCACATATCCAGATTTTGTAGAAACCAGAAACATAGTGGATATTAACGATCAATTGATTGAAGACCTCATTCCCCAAAAAAGGTGCCTAACTGATGCAGTGACTCGAAGGTTTACTGTGTCAGACGTTTTGGGNTTATGTCGATACTCGTGGCTGCAAAGTCAAAATATACGCTGCATGGCTCTTCCGCAGACCAACTCAATTAAAGCGTTACCATTGTTAAGATCACTAACATCAGAGGATGGCATACCCAACCCTTCTGGCGATCCTGAAGGTGATCGCATGGAAATTCGACCCTATTCACCAGGGGATTCTATACGTAACATTATGTGGAAGGTTTACGCAAGAAATCGCCAGCTAAATGTGAGACTCGCGGAAAAAAGTTTATTCCACAGTAAACGAACTGTCGCCTATCTGCTCAGCAGCGCGAAAGATGAACCTGCATCAGCGATTGCAAGAATGGCGCTAGAATCTGGTGCTCTTGGAGAAGATTGGATATTTGCCGCGGACGGTACTAATGAGCCGTGCGAAATTCTATCTAGCGCTCTAGAAGCCATATCTCGTTCACGATCAATAAAAAGAAAACATAGTTATGGCTTAGACAGATTTTTAACACAATCTGTTTGTCAGAGTGGAACGCACTGCGTAGTGTTTGCTGCCGCCGAACTTGCTCCCTGGATACCGAAACTAAAACATACAATTAGCTTCTTTCCCGGGCAATTTTCGCTAGTATTTGCAACAGACGGGGTTAGGGATGATCATGGCGAAAATCTGTGGAAAAAACTACTTTTTAAAAAGCAACCAGATTCTGTAAAAAGCCCTGAAATGAAGAGCTCGAGGGAAGATCTGCGCAAATTATTGACCGAATTCGGACAACTAGTAGAATCAGTCTTGGTAATAGATAGGAAAACGGGTTTTAGCTTCGATAAGAGCTTAAGAAAGATATAAAGTACTAAGTTACCTAAAGAGANTTTATATGCCAATTAACCCAGAACACCCANCTGATAATCTCTTACCAACAAGCTTACGGGCCATAATTATCGCTAGCAGCTTTTGGGTATTAAGCCTATCTATGACTGTGTGGAGCGGCTCAATTGCAGCTTCCGCTGGCTGCTTGGCGGCTTGTTATGTGTTAAACCTACGAGTTCACCTATACCCTCTTAAAATACTTCGCTCATCAACTATCATCGGCTTTTGTCTAATTTTCTGGGTTTTAGCAGTCTTACTTGCGGACTTATTGGTAAATTCAGAGTTGGTCGCCAGAATTTTCTCCCCTATTGGCGCATATAATTTTGGGGAGTCCCTTAAATGGTTTGGATTAAGTGCGAGTATTACGTTTGCTCTGAGAACACTTGCACATAGAGAAAGTTACGGTGCGGTCTTAGAAATACTATTCGTCGCTTCGGCATTTGTAATGACACTNGCAGCTCATCGCAACGGCATGATTCATCGACCTTTTTTTATCGGTGATTTTGCCCTAACGCGCGGAATTGACCCTGCTTCTATATTAATGGCCTTTGGCTGCGGTGCAGTCTTATCTCTTTCTGCACTCATCATGGTAGAGAATAACCAAAAACGCCTGCCCTATCATTTCACTGTATTAAGCCTATTGTGCTTATCTCTCCTCGTTTATGTACGAATGTTCGGTTTGCCAACACCTCAATTGACGGACGATCTTGGTCTGACAGGACAAGCGCAAAATGGAAGCAGCTTTCGACGCGAAAACCCGTTTCGCGATGGCGAAAACGAAAATAATGACAAAGAAGCTCCCGTTGCTATANTCGTTTTCAGGGACGATTACNAGCCTTTAAACGGCTCTTACTATTTTAGGGAATCTGCCTATTCTGAATTTAATGGCACCATGCTGGATTACGCAACTAGAGATGACATGGATAGAGACCTAATCGAGGGTTTCACTAACGATAGATTGGAATCTGAGCAATTGCCTTCTTCCAATAGTGAAAAAAAACTAGTCCGGACAACGATAGGCATGCTGGTTCCTCATCGTAATCCATTTGGGCTAGTAAGCCCTATCGCGTATGAGAGCACCGCAAATCCTAACAATCTCCGCTTTAAAAACGCATACGATGCTTTTTCTATGGCGCCGGAATACGACTTTGAGTATCTCATAGGAAGAGAAACAGGAAGGGAAGATTGGTCTGAAGAAGTTCAACAAAAATATCTACAACTTCCCGATGACCCACGCTATCAGGAGTTGGCCCAAGCACTGGTACAAAATTTAAAACCTGAATACTTGGAAGACCCTTTTGCTAAAGCCTGGGCAATAAAAACATACTTAGATGAAAATGGAATTTACAGCCTGAAAAATGCCCATGCCTATGAAGCCGATCCAGCAGCATCTTTCTTATTTGGCGACCTTACTGGATATTGTATGCACTTCGCCTTTGCCGCGACTTACATGTTCCGAAGTATCGGCCTACCAGCGCGTGTAGGTGTCGGTTACTCTGTACCTGCTGCGAATCGCGCTGGTGGATCGGCACTGCTAATTCAGGCAATTCATGGGCACGCATGGCCTGAAGTTTATTTCAAAGATATTGGATGGGTAATCATTGATCCGGCTCCGCAGCAGACCCTCGTAGACATGACTACTGACCCTCAAAACGACCTTCAACAATTATTAGGAGACATGTTACGAAACGACGAATCATTTGAAGAATTTCTGGAATCTCAGCAAACTTCGTTTCTCCAATTGCAAACTTTATTAAATATTTTGTACGCAATTATAGGACTGACTTTACTTATTGCGTATCTTGTAAAAATCTATCGCCTTTGGATACCCACCGTTTCATCAACTGAAATCCACTATCGCCTATGCTATCGAGCGATAATGGACAGGCTTTCCTCCATCGGATTACATCGGAAGTTTGGTGAGAGCAGAGAGAATTTCGCTAACCGAGTAAGCGCAAAAATACCATCCATTAAACCAATGACTCAAACACATCTGGCAATTTCTCTCGGCGGCAAAACGCCATTGGATAACTCATTAGTGGAATGGAAGAAGCTTGATGAAGCCGTGCGAAAAGAAATTAGCTCCACTACACCAACCACGCGCAAGGTTATTGCGGCCCTAAATCCGTTCACCTGGCTGCGAACAAGATAGCGTTCCCGTCATTCAGCTTTTCGATTGGAGTATTTAATGAACTCAGAAATTATTGCCGAAGCTGAAGAATCAGTCACCCACCATAGTGACTTACTTCAAGCCTTAGAAGTATTAAAAAACTTAAAAGCGACAGTTAAAAAACAAGTATTAGGCAGAGACGATGTTATCGAATTAGCCATTATCGCTTTAATCGCTGACGGCCATATTCTCCTAGAAGACTTTCCGGGCTCAGGTAAGACAACTCTAGCAAAGGCTTTGGGTGAAGCAATTGTTAACGGAATAGACAGTGATAATTCCTTCGTTCCTTTCCGGAGAATTCAATTTACCCCAGATTTGTTACCCTCGGATGTAACCGGAGTCCCTATATTCGATAGTAACAGCAATGCCTTTCATTTTCGACGAGGCCCTCTCTTTGCACATGTTGTATTAGCAGATGAAATAAATCGCACATCGCCGAAAGTGCAATCGGCCATGTTGGAAGCAATGGGGGAAAAGCAGGTTACTGTTGATAATGCCACTTACGCCTTGGATGATCTGTTTTTTGTCATTGCTACACAAAACCCTTTAGATCTAGTTGGCACCTATCCACTACCTACTCCCCAATTAGATAGATTTCTTTTTAAAATAACTATGGAACATATTGATAGGAATTCTGAACTTGATGTACTCGACAGTTACAAAGAAAGAAGGGACATAGGGGATCAGCTAGAAACTGTAAGCCATGACCAAATATTAATTGCACGAAAAATCATTGACACAGAGGTTTTCATAAGCCCCGGTATAAAAACAGCGCTAGTCGATATCTCTAGAAACTTGCGTGCAGACGATCGAGTACTGCAAGGTAACTCAACCCGAAGCCTGGTTTTACTTCTTCCAGCTCTTCAGGTCGCTGCTGCTTTACGAAATAGAGACTTTGTATCTGCGGAAGATGTTGAATTGTTGCTTCCTTGCGTGCTCGGTCACCGGCTCGAATTGGCTCCCGGCGTTTCCGATATTGACAAGGTGCTGCTTGAAAATATGCGAAATCCTATGGAAAACTTAGCCAAAGGTACTCTTAGATAATGAGCTTGAGAGAAATTCAACCTAGTAAAGTCGTAAAATCTCTAATTGGAATTGTTTACATTTCCGTATCTGCAGTTCTGTATGCACAAGACGACCCACTACTAGATATTGATAATTTTAATATTCCGGAAGCTAGACCACCGCTTTGTTTTGGGTTCAGTGACATCACTAATTCCAACGCTTTAAAGATTTGTGATGCACTTGAACTCGATGAAAACGTTAGGGCTCGTGAGTTAAGTGAGCAGTGGATTAGGACCGAGCCAAATTCGCCCGCCGCACAATTCGCATTTGCCGAAGTCCTATTTAATGTGGAGGGCAATATGCCTCGCGCACTATTTCATTTAAATAAGGCCGAAGAGCTTACTAATTATAATTCTCTGGAAGACGCATTCAATTCAGGCAATTTGCAGTGGCACTATCTATCCCTTAGTCAACTTTCCTATGTCCACCAACTAATGGGCAATCAACATAAGTCATTAGAGTATCTAGAAAAGATCTCAACTATTTATGAGCAAGACATGGAATCTTTTCGCGGATGGCCCCTTATAAAGTTAAAGGAATATGATGCTGCCCGAGAATCTGCCAATAGAGTGCTTCAGACCAGCGCTAATCAGCGGGAAAGAGCGCGAGCCTGGAATACAATTTGTGCGGTTGAATTAGCCAGTCTTTCACCAATCGAATCCACTTCAGCTTGCGAGCGAGCAATCGATGAGGATAGTGATATTACAAGCAGTGACCGGAATAATGATTTCGATACTGTTTACCTAACCAACGCTTCTGAAGTTTCTTTAAGTCTCCTACAAATGGACAAAGCGGAAGAATACCTGGATCGTGCAACTCGCTTCTTAAATTCACAAAGTGTCGCCGACCCATGGATCTATAAACTTTTTCTCACCCTAAATCAAGGGCGTTTCGATGATGCTAAATCTTCACTTGACCGAATGTTAATCTGGCGCCAACAACAGGAACCAATAGTAAACGTTATGAACAGGGCCGAGCATTATCTAGTAAGCGCCAGCTTTCTCATGGTCGCGGGTTATGCAGAAGACGCGATTAAGTTAACTCAGACAGCACTTAACCAACCAGATAGAAACGGTTCATACAGTGCTGATGACGCGCAAAAAGATTCATTTGCCGCGCTACTTAATATGATGTCGAACCGCACTGAATACCAGATTCAGCTAGAAAATCTATCATCGCTAGATTTCATCAAATCAATAGCCAGCCGCCTTAAAGCCAATCGATTAAGGTTTAATGCATGGCGCGCGGAACGACGCGCTGCTTCCTTGTTTGCCGATTTCGCAATCCTACAAAACCGATTACGCCCCTACGCGCCACTGGACGTCCATATACCGGAATGGATGGAACCTGAAATTATCCAGCTTATAGGGACAGGGGTCATGAAGAATATACTCTACCAAGCCAAGACCAATGGTGCGTTTCAATTAAATGAGGGCTACTACTA
>PBNR01000022.1 GCA_002723195.1 Gammaproteobacteria bacterium
TCACACTTTAGGAAGCCAGAATAATTGATATACTAAACCTATTCTAAATCCAATATTTTGCTTATTGATCTTGTATTTAAAGTGGATCATATCCTAAACTACTCTAAAACAACAAAGTTGATATTATTAAGAAGGCCAATGATCATCTGTTACAAGATGTCTTCAATAACTTACGCTATCGGTTCGCGCCTCTTGAAAGTACCATATATTGGGCTGCCGAATTTGTTGGCTGGGGAAAAGCTCATTCCCGAATATCTTCAAGATGAAGTCACGGTTAATAATCTGCAAAAAGAGATCGATAATTACCTAAAAAACCCTAAGTCATTCGACGAAGCGCTTTCCACATTTTCTGATATTCATAGTTCTTTGCAGGGTGGGGCATCAAAAAAAGCTGCAGAGGCTATTTCAAAAGCAATTAACGGCAAACATATCGATGCAAGCTGAATTCGATTTTACTCTTGTACAGAGTAGTCTTATAGCGGGCGTCGATGAGGTCGGCCGAGGGCCGCTTGCCGGGGATGTCGTGGCGGCCGCAGTAATTCTTGACCCCTCTAAGCCAATAATTGGATTAAATGACTCAAAGAAGCTCTCTGGAAAACAACGATTGACTTGCTTTTATCAAATCATAGAGAAGGCTAAGAGCGTTTTTGTCGCTCGTGCAAGCGTGGAAGAAATCGATCAACTCAATATATTGCAGGCGAGCTTAATAGCTATTGAAAGGGCGGTTAATGGATTAATTATTCAACCTGAGTTTGTATATGTCGATGGAAACCAATTGCCTGGATGGCGATATGCTTCGCAGGCGGTAGTAAAAGGGGACTCAAGAATAGCGGAAATTGCTGCAGCTTCGATTGTAGCTAAGGTAAATCGTGACTCAGAAATGATCGCGTTTGAAAAGACCTATCCAGGTTATGGTTTTGCCCAACATAAAGGTTATCCAACCCAAGCTCATTTGGCGGCTTTAAAAGAATTAGGGCCCTGTTTATTGCATAGACGCTCATTTGCTCCAGTTGCTAAGTTAATAAAGTAGTTTGTGCAGATAAATAGTGTGAAAATGAGTATATTATGCGGCTATATTTGGGTGAAGAAAGAAGAGTTAATTAAATCTAATTATAGCGAGTGAATAAAAAGTAACGAATGCCTGAAACTTTAACCAATCCCCCATTTATACATCTTAGATTACATACAGAGTTCTCTATCAGTGATGGGCTTATTAACGTTCCGTCTTTAATTGAGCGTCTTCATCAGTTAAAAATGCCGGCCGCAGCGGTTACAGATTTGTCTAACATGTTTGGCCTGATTAAATTTTATAGTAGATCGGCCAACTCTGGCATAAAGCCTATCTGTGGCTGCGATCTTCTAATAGAAAGCCCTGAGGGTCGGCATACCCATCTTGTATTATTGGTTAAAAATCATAAAGGATACCTTAATTTAACCAATATTATTTCTGATCTTTATACCGAGTCTGAAACACATAGCGAGCCGGTTGTTCCTATTCACAAGCTTGTAAATAGAACTGATGGATTGATTGCGCTATCGGGAGCACAAAATAGCGATATTGGAGCGGCGTTGTTAGCGGAAGAATCCGAATTAGCGCGGACAAAATTAGAAATCTGGCGTGAATTATTTCCTGGCTCTTTTTATCTTGAATTGCAAAGAGTAGGTAAAATCGATGATGAACGCTATATAGAATCAGCTATTCAGTTAGCAATATCTGCTCAATGCCCAGTGGTAGCCACCAATGATGTTCGCTTTCTAGAGCAAGATGATTTTGATGCGCATGAAGTTAGAGTGTGTATCAATGAAGGACGCGTTCTCGACGACCCTAGGCGACCTCATAATTACACCGATCAACAGTATTTAAAAAGTGCAGATGAGATGCAAGCGCTCTTCCAAGATATTCCTGAAGCTCTAGATAATGCCTATGAAATTGCTAAACGGTGTAATTTAAAACTCGATCTGGGAACCGTTCATTTGCCTAACTACCCTGCTCCGAAAAATATTGGCCTTGAAGATTATCTTTGTCAGTTAAGCATGAGAGGTCTTAAGGAACGTTTGCAACAACTTTTTAGCGGAGAAGTGAACAAAGCAGAGGTTGCCGCGCCTTATCATAATCGCCTGCAAACTGAATTGGACATCATTAACCAGATGGGATTTGCCGGTTACTATTTAATTGTTATGGAATTTGTTCAATGGGCTAAAGACAACAATATTCCTGTTGGGCCCGGTCGCGGCTCTGGAGCCGGTTCTATCGTTGCTTACGCTTTAGGCATTACCGACCTAGACCCATTGAAATACGATCTTCTGTTTGAGCGTTTTCTAAATCCTGAACGCGTATCCATGCCTGATTTTGATGTCGATTTTTGTATTGAAGGTCGGGACCAGGTGCTCCAACATGTTGCTGAGCTTTATGGCAAGAATGCTGTTTCGCAAATCATTACTTTTGGCACTATGGCGGCAAAAGCAGTAATACGCGACGTTGCGCGAGTGCAAGGGAAGCCCTATGCGCTAGCGGACAAACTCTCCAAACTCGTTCCTTTTGAGCCTGGGATGACTCTAAAGAAGGCTTTTGAAGATGAGCCTTTATTAGGAGAATTCGTTGATAATAATGATGATGCCCAGGAAATCATGGAAATGGCATATAAGCTAGAAGGGATTACGAGGAATGTAGGTAAACATGCCGGGGGCGTGGTCATTGCACCTACAAAGCTTACAGACTTTGCACCTTTGTACTGCGATGAAGCTGGTCAAGGAATCGTCACTCAATTTGACAAAGATGATGTAGAGACAGCGGGCCTCGTTAAATTTGATTTCTTAGGCTTGCGTACCCTGACTATTATTGACTGGGCAGTGAAAATGATTAACGAGCAAAAATCTGCTGGAGACGAGCCCGTCGATATTAATTCATTGCCTTTGGATGATGAGTTAGTTTACCGCTTGTTGCAACGTGGAGAGACTACTGCAGTTTTTCAGTTGGAATCGCGAGGGATGAAGGATTTGATAAAACGTTTAGTTCCGAATTGCTTTGAAGATATTATCGCTTTGCTTGCTTTGTTTCGTCCCGGTCCTTTGCAGTCGGGTATGGTAGACGATTTTATCAATCGCAAGCATGGTCGCACAGAGGTTGTCTATCCTCATCATGATCTTGAGGCAGTCCTATCTAATACTTATGGTGTTATTCTTTATCAAGAACAGGTGATGCAGATTGCTCAGGTGCTTGCGAACTATACTCTCGGTGGTGCTGACATACTGAGAAAAGCCATGGGTAAGAAAAATGAGAGTGAAATGGCGAAACAAAGAGCGACTTTTACAGAGGGCGCAGTGGCGAAAGGTGTTAGAGAGAATATAGCAGAATCAATATTCGATTTGATGGAAGTATTCGCGGGATATGGTTTTAACAGATCGCATTCTGCAGCTTATGCACTGATTGCTTATCAAACTGCATGGCTTAAGACTTACCATCCAGCTTATTTCATGGCAGCTACTCTGTCCGCCGAAATGCAGAACACGGATAAGATCGTTACCTTGATCGATGAATGCCGTTCGATGGAATTAGTCANTATTCCTCCAGATGTCAATATTGGTAGTTTTAATTTCACTGTCAATGATAATGGTGAAATTGTATATGGCTTAGGTGCTATAAAGGGGCTAGGTGAAGGTCCTGTAGAGGTTTTGTTGCAAGCACGAAATCAGAAACCGTTTAGTAGTTTGTTAGATTTATGTCAAAGAGTGGACTCAAGAACAGTCAACCGACGGACTATGGAGGCGTTAATTCGATCTGGCGCTTTAGATAACTTAGCGGCGGGAGATTTTGATCATTCTCGAGCTCATTTAAGTGACTTGCTTCCGGCGGCTATGCAAGCAGCGGAGCAAAGAAACCGAAATAAGGAAAGTGGCGTTGACGATCTGTTTGGTGAAATTGCGCCGACTGGACCCGGTATTTTAAACCCGATAGGTAGCAGACATGAAATCAAACCCTTGCTTGAGCAGGACCGATTGGCAGCAGAGAAAGAAGCATTAGGCTTGTATTTGTCAGGCCATCCCATCGACGAATTCTTGCCTGAGTTGGCTAATATTACTAAATATCGTATTGCTCAATTGAGGCCGGAGCGAGGAGTCCAGCTAGTCGCAGGGTTATTGTATGCATCTCGTACCACGAGGGACAAAAGAGGTGATAGTATTGCTTATCTAACTTTAGATGATCGCAGCGGCCGTTTTGAAGTTACCTTGTATTCCAAAGAATATGAGAAGTACCGCGAACTCATTCCAAAAGGGCTCATACTGGTCGTCGAGTGCACTGTTAGCTTAGATGACCGCAATGGTGGTATACGTGGGCGTGCTAAGCAAATAATGACTTTAGACCAGGCTCGTAAAAAGTTCGCACAACGGATAGCACTGAACCTTAGTTCAGAGGATTTACAAGCAGGGTTTTGTGAGCATCTTGCAAATATCTTATCCCCTTATAGAAAAGATCTACAAGGTAATGGGGCCCGGCAATTTAGCAATAAAGATACAGAAAATAAAGTCGCTGATAATGGTGACTCCGTCAGCCCCTTTAAAGATGGGTGTCAAGTCGTCATAAATTATCAGAGACCCGATTCGAAGGGTAGTATAATGCTTGGTCAAGATTGGCGGGTATCACCAACTGACGATCTTTTACAGCGCTTAAGAATGGAGTTTGGCAAAGACCAAGTTGAGTTAGATTATAAAGAGCCATCATTGCCAAACTGAGTAAATAGCGGAGACTAAGGGATCGCAATAGATTCTGACTGCAATTATGGACGTGAATTACCTCGAATTTGAGCAACCAATTGCCGAACTAGAAGCCAAGATTAACGAATTGCGTTTGGTAGGGTCAGACAATGAGATAAACATTGCCAAAGAAATTCAGAATCTTACAAATAAGAGCAAAATCCTAACTGAAAAGATCTATGCCAATTTAACACCTTGGCAAATATCTCAGGTCGCTCGGCATCCCTCGCGGCCTTATACGGCCGACTACATTCATCATATTTTTACTGAGTTTGATGAGTTGCATGGTGATCGGTTATTTGCAGACGATCAGGCTGTCATAGGGGGCTTGGCGCGGTTAGACGAAAGACCGGTGATGGTAATAGGCCATCAAAAAGGACGCGGGACCAAAGAAAAAGTTAGGCACAATTTTGGTATGCCGCGGCCAGAGGGTTACCGCAAGGCGCGGCGTCTGATTCTTTTGGCAGAGCAATATAAGCTGCCGGTTCTCAGTTTCATAGATACACCTGGGGCTTACCCTGGTATGGATTCGGAAGAACGAGGAATTAATGAAGCTATCGCAGAAAATATGTCTCTAATGTCGCGAGTCCGTACTCCCTTGATTGCGACTGTTACAGGAGAAGCAAACTCCGGGGGAGCCATAGCAATCGGTGTGGCGGACCAATTAAATATGCTCCAGTACTCAACATACACGGTAATTACGCCAGAGGGATGTGCCACTATCTTATGGAAATCTGCTAAGCATGCACCGGCCGCCGCCGATGCTATGGGAGTGACTTCAGCGCGTCTCCAAGAGCTTGGTATTGTTGATGAGACTATACCTGAGCCATTGGGAGGCGCCCACCGGGATGTTGTAGCGACATCTGCAAAGATTAAGCAGACATTGCTAGAACAGCTAAATTATCTCTTAGCAATAGATACTAATGATTTGGTAGAACGCCGCTATCAAAGATTAATGAACTACGGGTTAAGCACATAGGTTGAGTGCTTGCATTGCTAACTTTTAATTATCTATTTCATTAGGCTCGCAATCGTCATTTTTTGCGGAGCAAAAACACCATGAAATTCGATTTAGACTACCTTTTCCANGCTTTAGAGCCTTTTANGTCGGGGCAAGCTTTTATGTTGGGTTTTAGTGGTGGAATTGATTCAGTTGTCTTATTGAATGCTATTAAACAGTTGATTCTAGACAAACGTTTGGAAGTAACCCTTCGGGCAATGCACGTCGATCATGGTTTGCAGCCCCACTCCAGAAGAGATCATGAGTTTTGCGCTCGTTTTTGTGAAGAACATGAGGTTACATTCATTGATCATTCCTTGGGTCTCAATGCTCGAGAAAGTCCTAAATATGGCATTGAGAACTTAGCGCGCGAGGCTAGATATCAGGCTTTTGAGTCTCAGTTGCAGAAAAATGAAGTACTATTACTTGCACACCATTTAGACGACCAGCTAGAGACTCTGTTGTTTAGACTAAATCGTGGAGCAAATTTAAAAGGCTTAATTGGGATTCCAAAAAGGAGAAAGTTCGCAGCAGGAGAGATTTTTAGGCCATTGCTTGAGGTCACACGACGTGATTTGCTGAAATATGCTAAACAACGCGGATTAAGGTGGGTTGAAGATAAATCCAACAAGGATGTTCAATTTGATCGAAACTTTTTACGCCATAAAGTAATGCCTGCCATTGAAAGTCGTTGGCCTAGATATCGCTCCAGTTGGCACAAGTCTTTGCAGTTGCTAGATGAAGCACATGTAATGTTGCGTGATCTTGCAGAAGCTGATTTAAAGCAGCTGCGCTTTGAGGGCTCGCATGTAATCTCGATTAACTCGTTACGGAAGCATAGTAAAGCCCGGCAAAGGAATTTAATTTGTCATTGGATCGAACTGCTCGGATTACCTGCTCTAAGTTGGAACCGATTGCATAAGCTCGTAGATGAGTTTATTGCTACGAACTCGGAAGCCGGAGGGTTAGTTGTCGAAGATGGTTATCAGATTGGTCGTTTCAGGAATCGCTTATACGTCTTAACATTGCAACCTCTACCCGCATCAAATCAACAATGGCTGCCGGGCAAAAACTCAAAAATTACTATAAAAGGAAGTGGTACACTGATAGGTAGGAATACTGTTGGTTGCGGAATTACCAATAGTCTAGTGGATCGTCTAGAACTGCGCTTTAGACAGGGAGGAGAAGCCTGTCGTCTTCAGGGACGCCCAAAAAAAACTCTTAAGAAGCTATTACATGAAGCGCGGATGGAGCCGTGGTGGCGCGATAGAATCCCTCTGATTTATAGCGATAATGAATTGATTTGTATTCCCGGCATTGGCGTTTGTGAGGGTGCGGCAGCGGCACCTAGTGAGCACGGGATTGAGGTGATTTGGAAACCGTCTGAGGAACTAGTAACTTAAGCATATTCGAGCCTTTGTCGTTTATGTCAGCCTTAATTGATGATCGCATTGAGCTTGAAGTTTGGTTCTGGTAGGCTGCAGTTCCATCTGTGAGGGTTAGTTTTCCGCTGACTCAACTTATGAGATGGGGCTAGTATCATGCGTTATATCTTCATTACCGGTGGTGTAGTTTCCTCGCTGGGAAAGGGTATTACAGCGGCTTCCCTCGCGGCTATTTTAGAAGCGCGCGGCCTAAAAATCACCATGATGAAACTCGATCCATATATAAATGTGGATCCAGGTACGATGAGCCCTTTTCAGCACGGCGAAGTATTTGTTACTGATGATGGCGCTGAAACTGATTTAGACCTCGGGCACTACGAGCGGTTTAGTCGTGTAACGATGGCTAAGAATAATAACTTCACTACAGGTCGAGTCTACGAAGAGGTCTTAAAGCGCGAGCGACGAGGTGACTATCTCGGGGCCACTATCCAGGTCATTCCCCATATTACGGACGAAATAAAACGACGCATCTTGGAAGGTGCTGCAGACGCTGAAGTCGTCCTGGTAGAAATAGGTGGTACAGTGGGTGACATAGAATCTCAGCCTTTTCTCGAGGCTGTTCGTCAGTTACGGGTTGAGTTGGGGTCGCAAAAGGCGCTTTATTTGCATCTTACTTTAGTGCCCTATATTCATACCGCTGGAGAAACCAAAACTAAGCCGACACAGCACTCGGTTAAAGAGTTGCGCTCGATTGGGATTCAGCCTGACATACTTGTATGTCGTTCCGAGCGCGCATTGGACGAATCTGCTAGAAAAAAGATTGCCTTGTTTACTAACGTAGATTTGCCTTCTGTTGTATCGCTCCCAGATACAGACTCTATTTATCGAATACCATCAATTCTTGGAGCTGCAGGGCTAGACGACATAGTTACAAGAAAGTTGGATTTAGATTGCCCCAAAGCAGACTTTTCCGAATGGGACCTCGTCGTTGAGGCTCAGCTTAATCCAAGTAAAGAAGTAAAGCTTGCTATGGTGGGAAAGTACATGGATTTGCTTGATGCATATAAGTCATTAAATGAGGCTATTACTCATGCAGGCATTAAAACTCGTACTAGGGTAAATATTAGTTATATAGATTCGGCTGAGGTCATCGATCAAGGAACTCATTTGCTTGAGGGTCATGATGCGATATTAATCCCTGGTGGCTTCGGTGAACGAGGTTTTGAAGGCAAGATTATCGCTACTAAATATGCTCGCGAAAATAAAATCCCGTTTCTTGGAATCTGTNTAGGNATGCAAGCTGCAGTGATAGATTACGCGCGCAGCATAGCCGGACTTAATGGTGCAAATAGTTCGGAGTTCAGTAAAGATTCACCTCACCCGGTGATTGCCTTAATTAGTGAATGGACAACTTCTGCCGGAACTACAGAGTATCGTGACGAAAATTCAGATCTAGGCGGTTCTATGCGTCTCGGTGGTCAGACATGCACTTTACAGAAAAACTCTGTCGCTTTCGCTTGCTATGGTTCGGAAGAGATTGTGGAGCGCCATCGTCATCGTTATGAATTCAATAACGATTATCTGGAGATTTTAAGCGATGCTGGGTTAAAACTTGTTGGGAAATCAGCAGATGGCACGTTGGTTGAAGTAATTGAAGTTGAAGATCACCCTTGGTTCGTCGGTTGTCAATTCCATCCAGAATTTACTTCCACCCCGAGAGAAGGTCACCCGCTGTTTATAGGGTTTGTGAACGCGGCTAGCACTTATAGTTCTGAACGTACTGTAACTAAGGAGGCGTTGAGCCCTTCTAAATCTAATGTAAACGAAGTGAAAACGGTCCGAGCCTGAACATAAATTTGGCTACTACTTAAATTCATGACAGTAAAGAAAATAAACATAGGCGACATCACGGTTGCGAATAACCAGCCATTTACTTTGTTTGGCGGATTAAACGTACTTGAATCCCGGGATCTGGCTTTATCCGTGGCAGAGAAGTTTAAGGAAGCCACGAATGAGCTGGGTATACCATTTGTGTTCAAAGCTTCATTTGATAAAGCAAATCGATCTTCAATCAACTCTTACCGTGGTCCTGGTCTCGATGAAGGATTAAATTGGCTTGCCGAAATTAAGTCACAGTTTAGCCTGCCGGTGATTACAGATGTTCATGAGTCGAGTCAGGTTCAAGCAGTTAGCGAAGTGGCAGATGTATTACAGTTGCCTGCGTTCTTATCGCGTCAAACCGATTTAGTTATTGCGATGGCTGAAACAGCGGCTGTTATAAATATTAAAAAGGCGCAGTTCCTAGCTCCGCATGAAATGGGACACATTTTGAAAAAATTTGAGAATGTTGGTAATGAACGCTTAATGCTATGTGAACGCGGAAGTAGTTTTGGTTATAACAATTTAATTGTTGATATGTTGGGTTTCTCGCTTATGAAACAATTTAACTATCCTGTGATTTTTGATGTTACTCATNCGCTGCAAANGCCCGGTGGCCGAGCTGAAAGCGCCGATGGCCGACGCGGAGATGTTNCTGCTTTGGCAAAAGCAGGACTAAGNCAAGGAATAGCTGGATTGTTCATTGAAGCTCATCCTAACCCAGATCGGGCGTTATGCGATGGCCCCTGCGCTCTCAGACTTAGCAAATTGAAACCATTTCTTGAACAAATGCAGTCTTTGGATGAACTAATTAAATCTCAGTCGTGTATTGATACAGTCTAGCTTTCACCAAATTTCTTTTTCGCTTTTTTAGGGTAATTAAATGTCGGAGATTTCGGAAATTAAAGCGCGCGAAATTTTGGATTCGCGCGGTAACCCTACGGTAGAGGCCGAAGTGCATTTGAATAGTGGTGCTTTAGGAACTGCCTGTGCTCCATCAGGAGCATCAACCGGATCACGGGAAGCTTTGGAGCTTCGAGATAAGGATCCAAGCCGTTATTTGGGGAAGGGCGTCCTCAATGCTGTCTCCAATGTGAACAATAGAATAAGAGAAGCATTATTAGGTAAATGTGCTTTAGATCAGAAAATTTTAGATCAAGTCATGCTAAATTTGGATGNCACCGATAATAAATCTAACCTTGGCGCTAATGCCGTATTAGCGGTTTCTTTAGCGATTGCGAAAGCAGCTGCGATCCATAGCAATGTACCTCTTTATCAGCACATTGCCCGAATAAACGGCAGTGATGGTAAATACAGCTTGCCTGTGCCGATGATGAATATTATTAACGGTGGTGAACATGCTGATAATAACGTCGACATCCAGGAATTTATGATACAGCCTACGGGGGCAGACTCTTTTAGGGAAGCACTTCGTTACGGTGCAGAAATTTTTCATGCTCTGAAATCTGTCCTTAATTCACGTGGTTTGAATACTTCGGTNGGAGATGAGGGCGGGTTTGCGCCCAATTTGCCATCGAACTCTGCTGCTCTGGATGCTATTGTGGAGGCGATTGAGAAAGCTGGATTTGAGGCTGGCAAAGACATACATTTGGCTCTTGACTGTGCAGCTTCTGAATTTTTTAAAGACGGTAAGTATAACTTAGCTGGAGAAAACAAAAGTTTTGATTCAGAGGAGTTTGCGGACTACCTGCAAGGATTAACTGAGAATTATCCAATATTGTCTATAGAAGATGGTATGGATGAGTCTGATTGGTATGGTTGGGCTAAATTATCGGCAAAAATAGGCGATAAAGTTCAATTAGTTGGTGACGATTTGTTCGTGACCAACACTAATATCCTAAAACGAGGAATTGATGAGAATATAGCTAACTCAGTTCTTATTAAATTTAATCAGATAGGTTCGTTAACAGAGACCTTGGCCGCAATAAATATGGCTAAAAACGCTGCGTATACGGTTGTGGTATCTCATCGTTCCGGAGAGACTGAAGATACTACAATTGCCGATCTAGCCGTAGCAACCGCGGCAGGGCAAATAAAAACAGGCTCGCTGTGCCGATCAGATCGCGTGGCAAAATATAATCGGTTACTGAGAATTGAAGAAGAATTAGGTTTAGTCTCGGTTTACAATGGGATGCAGGAGTTCTCGCAAATAATCAAGTAAGTCGTAATATGAAAATTTTGTGTATATTTATAGCGTTAGTTGTTTCTATCTTCCAGTATCAACTCTGGTTGGGTGGTGATAGTGTGCGCGCTCTTAACATTTTGGAAGATGAATTGCACACCCAAGAAAAAATAAATTTTGAGTTAGAAGAGCGTAATCGCCTATTAGAAATTGAAATTGTCGACCTAAAGACAGGGTTAGAGGCTGTAGAAGAAAGAGCTAGGTCGGAACTTGGTATGATTGAAGAAGGCGAGACGTTTTATTTGCTCGTTAATTAGTCAGAACGATACATTACTAACTATTGATCTGCGAAACAGGGTGTAGGTCTAAGTTGGCACTATTATGAACATTTGGGCTATTTTGCCAGCTGCTGGTATCGGTCGCCGCATGGGATCGAGTACACCCAAACAGTACCTTGAGGTCTGCGGCAAGCCTGTCTTATTGCATTCCATAAATCGATTGTTGGAAATTTCAGCTATCGAACATGTCTTGGTTATGCTAAATGCGGAAGATAAGCATTGGGAAAAGCTTGGTTATACCGATGACAGATTGTCTACTGCCAATGGTGGTGATCAGAGATTTATCTCTGTACTTAATGGGCTGAAAGNGCTATCTGATAGAGCGCAAGAACAAGATTGGATCTTGGTTCANGANGCCGTGCGACCTTGTGTTTCGAGAGTCGATATTGAGAACCTTATTGAAAAATTGCAGCAAAATAAAGTAGGTGGATTGTTGGCTGCTCCGATTAATAATACTGTAAAGCAAGTAAATTCAGGGAAACTGGTGACTAANACGNTAAACCGGGGCGTTTTGTGGTCCGCATTAACACCACAAATGTTCCGCTATGGCCTCTTGCTAAAAGCCTTAGAGAAAGCTCTAGGGGAGAATCTTGAAATAACCGATGAGGCTACTGCTATTGAAGCTTTGGGTTTGCAGCCTAAGGTAATTCCTACCGAGAATTTGAATATTAAAGTTACCACTCAGACGGATTTAAAAATGGCTGAATTTGTTCTGTCTAATGGGGCCCTGGTACGTGAATAAAGATTTGAGAGTCGGGCATGGTATTGATGTGCATCGCTTTGCCGAGGTTTTTCAGATGCATAAACCCCTTAAGCTAGCAGGAGTTCTTATTCCTGAAGAATATAGCTTGATTNCTCATTCCGATGGTGACGTAGTGCTTCATGCGCTATGTGATGCTATTCTTGGTGCCTGCGCCGCCGGTGATATTGGTCATCATTTCCCGGACAGTGATGAAAGCTATGCTAATGTCGATAGTGCACAGTTATTGATAAAAGTCTTAAATATTGCTGGGAAAAAACAAAGAAAAATTCTAAATCTTGATGTGACGGTAGTTGCGCAAGTTCCTAGGTTAGCCCCTTACATGCCAGAGTTGAAAGCTAATCTTTGTGCGTTGCTTAAGCTTGACTTAGACCGCGTTAATTTGAAGGCAACTACAACAGAAAACCTTGGTTATATTGGTCGGGAGGAGGGGATCGCCTGCCATGCTGTTGTACTGATGACGGGTTCTCATGGTTAGCGCCATAATTGAAACTAAGTCGAACTGGAGAGGAATNGATAAACTGGCCTTTGCCTATAATCGTCCTAACAGTAGCGCAATCATAAAACAGAAATTTTCTGATTTTAAGGTTAACGAGCATTTGGGTTTTGATCTTGCCGGCTNCGGCGAGCATCTTTATCTACAGGTAAAGAAAACAAATCTTTCTACAGTAGAAGTCGCGAAGAAGTTAGCTGNGACTCTNCAAGAAAGNGTTTCTAANGTAGGTTACTCTGGCATGAAAGATAAACATGGTGAATGTACACAGTGGTTTAGTGTTCCAGTTTCGGAAAGCAAACTTTCTGCCTTATCTAAGTTAGAAGAAGATAATTTGCAAATTCTCTCTTTTCAGAAAAATAACCGAAAGCTTAAGATTGGAAGTCATAAACTGAATAAGTTCGATTTGGTTCTGAGAAATTGTCAGGGGACCAATGACGATTTTGACTTTCGTTTAGGGCAAGTTAAGACTAAGGGGATACCCAATTATTTCGGCTCTCAACGCTTTGGCAATGAGTTAACTAATCTAGATCAGTTGAGTGCTCTAGTGCTAGATTCCCAGTTTGGAGCGGATCAGAATAAAAAAAAATTCAAGCGTAGTATGGTAATTTCTGCTGCTCGAGCGTACATTTTCAATCAAGTTTTGTCCGAGAGAATACTTAATAAGAACTGGGATCAATATGTATCTGGCGATGTCCTGAATTTAAATGGTACGGATCGTAGTTTTAAGCTAGAAAGCGAACCATGGACAGAAGAATTTGAGCAGCGCCTCAGAGAATTCGATATTCATATTACAGGCCCTTTAGTCGGGCAGATCGATCCAAAAGATAAATACGCAAGCAGCATTAAAGCTGCTGACATTGAAATTGCAGTATTTAAGCAATTTGAAACTATTTCTCAATCTGTAATTACTCTTGGTATTAAAGCGTCTAGAAGGCCGTTGAGGTTTGTACCAGAAAATTTAAACTGGAAATGGCTCGATGATCAAACTTTAAGATTACAATTTGCGCTTAGGCGAGGTGCCTATGCAACTAGTTTATTAAGAGAAGTCTGCGTAATTTAATAACGAAAAATATTGAACTAGAGAGAATGCTGGTGGCTGACAAGCTTAATTTAAACGGAATAGGCATGACTTCTCAGCGAACTCGGGAGCGCTTATTAGGCCGTTTAATTGATCAAGGAATCAGTAGTATCGAGGTGTTGGATGTAATGCGCTCGACACCGCGTCATATATTTTTAGATGAGGCTCTGGCGCATCGTGCGTACGAGGATGTCGCTCTCCCAATTGGCCACAATCAAACTATTTCACAACCCTACATAGTTGCTCGGATGACCGAGGCAGTTTTAACCTCTGGCCCGATGGAATCTGTGCTAGAGATTGGTACAGGATGTGGTTATCAAACGGCAATAATCGCGCAGCTCGCCAAAAAGATATACAGCGTAGAACGAATTAAATCGTTACTTAACAGAGCTAAGAAAAACCTCAGAATGCTGCGTTTGCGCAATATAGATTTCAAACATGACGATGGTAGTTTGGGGTGGAAACGCAAATCACCCTTTGATGCGATTATTACGACAGCGGCGCCTAAACAAATTCCCAGCGAACTACTGCAACAACTAAACCCGGTAGGCGGACGTCTTGTTATTCCGGTGGGCGGCGATGATCGGCAAGATCTAAAGCTTATTAGACGTGATGGCGATGAATATTCAGAGTCATATTTGTGTTCTGTCCGATTTGTGCCCTTATTAGTGGGTCAATTGTTAAATTAGTATTTTTCTAAAATGACTGATAGATTTTTTGTTTCGAGATTAAACTCTTTAATTAGCTTAAGTGGCATAGTTATTTTTTTAAAAGGAATGGCGATGGGCTTGGGCGACTCTGTGCCAGGCGTGTCAGGTGGTACGATCGCGGTCATAACCAATATATATGAAAGGCTGATATTCGCACTTGGGTCTATTGATAGTAATGCTGTGCGACTTTTAGGTAGAGGTAAAATTGCAAAATTTTGGGGATATATTGACGGTAATTTTCTGTCACTTCTTTTATTGGGTATTCTAGCGGGCCTATTAGTTTCAGCAAATACGGTCTTATTCTTGCTTGAGAACTTTCCTGAGCCTTTAATGGCTTTCTTTATCGGATTAGTCTTATCTTCAGCCCGTATTTTACAATCGAAATATTCTTTGGAGAAAATGTCGGTTTGGGTTCTGCTTTTTTTGGGTGTGTTTGCCGCAGTTTGCATTGGGAATTTAGAGCCCAGGGGCATCGCCGATAACAGCTATTTTTACATCTTTCTCTGCGGCGCTATAGGGATTTGTGCGATGATTTTGCCAGGGATATCCGGTGCGTTTATTTTACTTTTGTTAGGAGCTTATCAATTTATGTTAAATGCCTTGGTTACAGGAAACCTTCCTTACATTAGTGTATTCATAATGGGTTGTGTACTCGGCTTGTTAGTTTTTTCCAGAATTTTAGGGTGGTTGCTCAGAAATTATCATGACTATAGTTTTGGTTTTATTAGCGGTGTATTGGTTGGTTCCGCTTACTTTCTTTGGCCATGGCAGCACGCTATCAGCTTTTACGTAGATAGTTCAGGCATACAACAACCACTACAAACTAATCATATTTTGCCGCTAAACTACACAGAAATGACCGGAAACTCGCCTTGGCTTGGCTTGGCGATACTTGCTTTTTTTGTGGGGATAATCCTAGTCAACATATTGAATATTATGTTCGATCAAAAAAATGTTGCTGAAAACTAAGCTTTTTACAATTATGGTTTAGGCTAATGACGTTTAGAATAACTCAACAAATGCTGCGAGGCTTTCTACTGGGAGCATTTTTAATTGACTGCGGGGGTGGCTATCAGGCGCCGATTTCTGAACAGAGCGAGCGCCTGATAAATAACCCGCCAATTATAGTTGCTAATGGCAACTCAGATGCCAGTTTTCCTTTAGTGCAAAATAAACCAATAATAGTAAAAGAGAATAGTAATGGATCAATACTGGGAAATACGGCTTTAACACGAGCCGCACCAGTAAATTCCCGTGCACATTCAAATTCAGGCTCTTTGCAAACTCATCGAGTCAGAAGCGGAGACAACTTAATGTCCATTGCATTCCAATATGATTTGGATTTCCGTACCCTGGCAAGAGCTAACGGCTTAAATCCACCTTATACAATATTTATCGATCAGGAAATTAATTTAGATGTTAATAGGCTAGTTAATATCGGTGCTGAGAGGAGTAGTCGCTTAGGGACAGCCGTATCCAATAATTCAATTGCTCGTTCTAATGGAACAATATCTAGACGAGGCGGGCTAATACAACAAGCTATAGGGTCTGGTGCAGAACCAGATTGGCAATGGCCACATGCAGGGGAAATCTTGCGTGGATTTGAAGGCGAGCTGAATAAAGGAATTGATATTGGTGGTAAGTTTGGCGATCCTGTCTATGCAGCAAGCGCGGGTGATGTAGTTTATTCAGGCTCTGGTGTGCAGGGCAGCAGCAATCTAATCATTATTCGGCACAGCGATAAATATTTGAGTGCTTATGCACATAATAGTTTGATGTTGGTGGCAGAAGGGTCGANAGTCAGCGCTGGGGAAAAAATCGCAGAGGTGGGTCGGAATGCCANTGGCTTGGCTATGCTACATTTTGAAANTCGTNNCGATGGTAAGTCAGTGAATCCTGCAAACCTACTTCCGAATCGATAATTATTTGGCGGATGTTATTCAGCCTTACTTTGCGGTACCTAGTAATACCTAAATATTTTAAAATTTTGGTTAGGGTTAACAAGAATACCCCATCCTTATTTGCTTCGAAGAGTTAAACTGAGCTGTTTCCATAGAAACGGTTCAGTTTACCATATAAAACCTCTAAAAATTTTAGAGAATACATTCTTTTGCATAGCGGTTGCTAATGAGTAACGTGAAATACTACGTTGGCGGATTCAATCTGCTTGGCACTATTTCAAGAAAATTGTCTTCTAGACCAGTTAGTTTGTATTAGAGATTAACTATATAGGTTAAACACAAAAGAAGAATATTTTCAGAAACCAACGAAGGGTATAGCGATATAAACTTTTGCCTTATTAAAGGTGGAGTGAAGAAAATTATGTATCATCTCAACCTACGGCGTTAACAGCAGTTTTATAAAAAATCAAAATTAACGTTCTAAAAACTCTCGCTTCCCAGGTTTATCTGCCCATTCTTCAGCATTAGGAAGAGGATCTTTTTTTTCTGTTATATTAGACCAATTTTCTGCTAGTTCGGCGTTTAGTGCTAGAAAATCTTGTTGATCTTCTGGAAGTTCATCTTCGGCATAAATAGCATCGACCGGACATTCTGGTTCACATAACGCGCAATCTATGCACTCGTCAGGGTGAATAACAAGAAAATTGGGTCCTTCATAGAAACAATCTACGGGACAAACCTCGACGCAGTCCGTATGTTTGCAGCGTATGCAATTTTCACCGATTACAAAGGTCATTTCTACTCCATTTTTCCAGGTGAAATATCGGCTATTCTAACAGTTTTTTAAGCACTTTTCTCAATTGAGAAAGAGAAAGGAAAGTTATCTTAACCTGTCTTTTCTTTTAACTGATAAAGAATAGAAAGCGCCTCTTTAGCAGACACTTCATCAGGATTAAGCCTTTCTAAAAGTTCTATGGCAGGGTGTGATGAAAAACCAAATAAATCGTCTTGACTTGATTGTTGGGGTACGTAATCTGTATTTTTAGGTTTGCTTGCTTCCATCTCCAGCTGGCTTAATTTATCTCTCGCTTTATTTATCACCGCATTGGGAATTCCTGCTAATTGTGCAACTTGTAACCCATAACTTTGATTGGCTGGCCCAGACTTGACGGAGTGCAAGAAGACGATACCATTGTCGTGTTCGACAGCATCTAAATGTATGTTGATAATGCTTTCATAACTTTCGGGAATGATAGTTAATTCGAAGTAATGAGTTGCAAATAGGGTAAAAGCTGAAAGACGTTCAGCAATATAAATAGCAGAAGCCCATGCCAAGGAGAGTCCGTCAAATGTACTAGTAGCTCTGCCAATTTCATCCATGAGTACTAGGCTGTTAGGTGTTGCATTGTGGAGAATATTTGCAGTTTCAGTCATTTCTACCATAAAAGTAGAACGACCTCCGGCAAGGTCATCGGAGGAGCCAATGCGAGTAAATATTCTGTCAATCGGTCCAATAACTGCGGCTGATGCCGGCACATAGCTTCCGCAAAGAGACATAAGAACAATAAGTGCTGTTTGTCGCATGTAAGTGGATTTACCGCCCATGTTCGGACCAGTAATAATCATCATTTTTTGCTGATTATTTAAATAAAGGTCGTTTGCAACAACGTCTTCTCTTAAAACTATTTCGACAACTGGATGCCGTCCATTTTCAATGATCAACTCAGGCTCGCTCGATAGTTTGGGTAATGTGTAATTCAAATTGACAGCTCGATCGGCAAAAGAATTAAGTACATCCAGCTCAGCAACAGCTTCTGCACTAGTGATTAGATTAGTTAAATCTTTTGACAGAATATCTAATATCTCTTCGTACAAGAATTTTTCTCGCGCTAAGGCTTTACTTTTTGCGCTTAGCACTTTGTCTTCGAAAATTTTTAGCTCTGGCGTAATAAACCGCTCAGCGTTCTTTAATGTTTGTCGGCGAATATATTCAGGGGGCAATTCTGACTCTGCTTGTCCCTTACTTATTTCAATGTAATAGCCGTGTACTCTGTTAAAGCCTACTTTCAAAGTGCTAAGTTTAGTGCGTTCTTTTTCTCTAACTTCAAGATCAATTAAATATTGTCCAGCGTTTTTGCTTAAGTCTCTTAATTGGTCTAGCTCGGTATCATATCCTTCTGCAATCACGCCTCCCTCGCGTATTACAACAGGTGGATTTTCTTCTATGGCGCGTTTTAATAAATGTAGTTGTTCAGGAAAGCTTGCAATCCGTGAGCCGAGTTGGGTTATAGAACGATCATCGATATTTTTGAGGTTGTCTTGTAAGCTTGGAAAAATCTCATAACTATCTCGCAATCTAGCAAGATCTCTTGGTCGTGCTGAGCGTAATCCGACTCTTGCTAGTATTCTTTCTAGATCACCAATAAGGTTCAATAAATCTGCGATAGATTCGAAGTGGTAATCAGATATAAGTTTGGTTACTACTTGTTGTCGCTTAATTAAATTTTCTGTATTACGAAGTGGACGGTTTAACCAGCGTGATAATAAACGACTGCCCATAGTGGTCGAAGTGTGATCTAAAACCGATAACAATGTATTTTCTGTTCCGCCGGCTAAATTGGTATCAATTTCGAGATTTCTTCGACTAGCTGCATCTAGAATAACGCTATCCACAAGTTGTTCGACTCGGATGCTTTGGATATGAGGTAGCTCGGATTTTTGGGTCTTCAACGCGTACTGAATTAAGCATCCGGCGGCTTGCACGGCCATTATTAGTTCATTGCACTCGAAAGCAGACAAGTCCTTGATCTTGAAATGTTTGCAGAGAGCATAATTTGCATTCTCGATTTCGAATTCCCAAGCGGGGCGTTTACGTTTAGCTGCATGTTCTAGTTTGATATCTAGCTCGATTAGATTTTCATTAATGAGTATCTCCGCTGGTTTGATTCTTTCGATTTCGGCAAATAAAGCTTCCAAACCCGTCACCTCACTGAGGATGAAACGCCCGCTGCTGATATCCATAGTTGCTATACCGTAGCGAAGATCGCTACCGCCGGGTTTTGATATTTCTATGCCGCTAATAGCTAGCAAACAGTTATCGCGTCGTTCATCTAAAAGAGCCTCATCGCTAACGGTAC